>CADBXM010000041.1 GCA_902798745.1 uncultured Eubacteriales bacterium | reverse complement strand
TATAAGCGCATACCTGCTCTACAGCATCTTCCGATATCTTAAGATCATAGAAACACGGCTTATCCTCCCCTGTTCCATTCTTCTCAAGTACTGAGTTTACCATAGCCCACCATAATGTCTCAGTAATAGAACAGTTTCCACACTTCCTCGGCGCAATCGATCCAAATGAGCATGTTGAGGGCGGGTAGTCCCAGCCCTTTTCATAACCTTCTTCCGGAGTAAGGATCTCCCTGCGACCGCACACTTCACATATATGGATGTATTCTCTATTATTACCCATTCAATAATTCATTTTTGTTGTTCCAAACATAATTAATAAAAGATTCGTAGTTGAGCCATACTTGGCTATAAACATCAATTCTGTTTTCAAATAATTCTCCAAGCGAGAAAACTGGTTTTAAGATTATCTCCCACTCAGATTTTCCTCTGAAGAAATATAGCAATTCTTTCTGGACATCCAAAGCAAATTCTTCCTTTGAAATATTCGTATTTTTCAAAATGTCTTCACATCCATAAACAAATCCATAGTGATCAAAAAGGTTGAATACTGTGATTTTGCTGCTATATATGTCACTTACAAATACATTCCACTCAAGCATTTTTTCGTTTTTATGGGATCAACATTAGCTCATGTATATACTCTATCAGTTTGCGTGATGCGTTTTTACACAAGTTGATTATTCCGGGGCGCTGAAAGCGCCTGTCCGATGAAATGGAAAAGGATCAATGGCCTGGATCTTTATCTTGTAGGCATCGTATTTGATGCGATCCATGATAGAGTCAGCAAGAGGGTTGTCATCACCGCCAATACGCTCATACCAGCCCTCATCAAGGAACTGTGAGCAGAATATTGTCGAGGATTTCTTCCTCCGCTTATGAATGACCTCGAAGACGACCTTGGCTTCATCGTCATCAAGAGGTGTAAGCAGCCATTCATCTATGATCAGGAGCCTTGGATTCGTGTACTTCTTGAGCGCCTTAGCAAATGCATCGGTGCCTACAAGCGGCATCAGTTCTATGAGCAGATCAGGAAGTCTGACGAATCTGACCTTGTAATAATGCATACATGCTGCCAGACCAAAAGCACAGGCCAGATAAGTCTTGCCGCTTCCGGCAGCACCGATAATGAAAATATTGCGATATTCCGAGATGTACTCGCAGGTGGAAAGCCGATCGATCAGATCACGGTTGAGCTTACGGCCGGCCCCATAGTTGATGCCAGCTATTGTAGCATCCGGCTGCTCGAATTCAGCTTTCTTGATCAGTCGCTTCAGTCTGTTGTCCTTGCGCTTCGAGTATTCGATGTCCACAAGCATGCTGAAACGATCCTCGAAGTTCACTTCGTTCATCTTAGGATCATCCAGCTGGATCCTGAGGGCATCAGCCATTGCGGTGAGTTTCATCTCGATGAGTTTATCTATGGTCGCGTTAGTCAACATTGTTCTTACCTCCGTAGTACTTAGCTCCTCTGGTGAGACTGTAAGGATTCTTCTTTGGAGACTCTTGCTTTGAGTCTTCAGCTGAAGCGAAGTCTTCCTGCTTCATCGTAGCGAAAAGGTTTTTGATGCCTTTGTAGCTCGGAGCGGCAGCTTTAGTGCATACAGCTTCAAGTTTCGCTTTTGAGTGTTTGTCTGCTAAACGCATGACACCCATACAGGAGCGATATGTCTGCTGTTCGATCCTTCCTGAGGTAAGTATTGAGTTGATCACCTGGTATGTATTAGGTCCGACCTCCTTTGCCCAGCGCCTGAAGCGGTCGCCATCCCATTCAAGATACTGCTGGTGTTCTTTAGGCATATGTGCCTGAACCGTAGCGTATTGACCGGGACGGCCGGTGAGACGCCTGTGTGAAGCGATGCGTTCGTTTTTATAAAATATTTCAACAGTAGTGTCTGTTAGCCGCACATCGACCCTTTCTCTGATATACTGAAAGGGCACTGAGTAGAACATTCTGTCTACTGAGATGTGATAATTGAACTGGACTGTAGCCTGTTTCCAGGTAGCCAGTTCGAATCGGGTAGCAGGCAGCGGCATCAGCAATGGCTTTTCT
>CADBXM010000040.1:1715-2451 GCA_902798745.1 uncultured Eubacteriales bacterium | reverse complement strand
TCCATCAGGTTCTTTCCCTGCGCCTTGAAGTCCATGTTGTCTTTAGTGCGCCAGAATACAGGATTCGGATAGTGGAATTTGCCTTTGGCATTGTCTGCCTTGACTTTCTTTTCTCTCTTTTCGGCAAGAGCGTTCTTGATGCCGAGAATTTCAGTTGTCAGTACCATTACTACTTGCCTCCTTTCGCTTTATGAATCTTCTTGATTTCAAGCGACTCCACGAAAGCCTGGAATCTTGTTCTGAGCTGTCCGGATCCCTTAGCGTTGTACAGTCTGTCGATCGAAAGGATCGGCCAGCCGTATTCCTCTGACATGATGTGGCTTACGAGAGCTCTTTCGAATCCCCAGAAGTCGCAGTATTTCATCTGCTCGTAGATGATACCGTCTGCCCTGAACTCCTTTGCGAGTCTGTCAGCAGTGTCTCTTCTCTGCTGGACCTTGTTGTCCGCGATGTAACGTGCGCACTCTGATGTGTTCATGTAGTGGCGTACGATCTGCGGAAGTGCATCCTCGTCGTCTGTGAGTTCGATGACTTCTCTGCCAGGGATCGCTCCGAAGCAGTGTCTGTCGAATACGACTCTTGCGCCGGCATCTTCGATCATCTTTGTGAACTCAGGGTCGTCGATCTCGGATCCTACGATACCGACTCTGCACCTAGGCAGCTTTTCGTCCGGTTTTCTCTTCTTGAGCTCTGCCAGTGTCTCCTTGAGATAAGGCAGGATCAGATACTTCGGGCA
>CADBXM010000040.1:0-1605 GCA_902798745.1 uncultured Eubacteriales bacterium | reverse complement strand
TCTACGCCCAGCTTGTCATGCATAACATCAAGAAGCCTTACTTCGAGCTGTCTCTGCATGTGATTGAATGAGAATTCCTCTGTCTTGTACGGAACATCCAGGTGTGTAACGAAGAAGTTTTCCTTGGTGTTGCACTTAAGGATGCTGAAGTGCTCGTAGAATCTGTTCATCATCGAGCATGCATCCACGCCTGCGAGTCCGTCCAGGAACTGGAATCCGCCTTCGATAGCTCTCTCAAGCAGAGCACGGGCGTATTCGCATACGTAGTTCGACATATAATAGGTGGAAATGTCGATTGAACCCGTTCTCGGTGCACGGAGTCTGACCGATACGCAGTTGTCAACGTTCAGCAGAACTTCAGGAATGTGATAGCATGTATAGCCCATGATGAGCTTGCCGTCCTTTTTCGCCTGTTCTACCAGTTCGTTGTCAGCGTTGTCCAGAAGGCTCTCGAAGTAGATCAAATGCTTCAAGTCTTTCAATGTTAAAACCTCCCTCTCAAATTAATCCCATCTTGCGGAGCGCTTCGCGTGTTCCCACCATGACCGGAGAATCCTCCGGAAGGTCAAATACGCTGACGCCCAATATATCGTTTTCGGCATGTGTCCTGTCATCAGGGATGTAGGCAAGCACCTCAGCCGATTCGATCTGTATATGAGGAATAGATTCCTCTTTGACTCTGTTGACGATGACTCCGCATTTGTCGTACATGACGAGCTCATCGGCAACATCCTTGATGGTGTCCACCACCTTGCAGCCCTTGCGGCTCGGGTCGGTGATCAGGAAGAGGTGCGTGACTTTTTCCATAACTCTTCTGTTGATCTGCTCGATACCCGCTTCGCCGTCAATTACTACATAGTCGAAGTCATTGGCCAGCAGGCTGATGACCTCTTTGAGGTAGGCATTCACCTTGCAGTAGCAGCCGGCAGCCTCAGGTCTTCCGATAGCCAGAAAGCTGAACTTCTGCTCTTCGAGCATGGTGTCGAAAATACGGAACCTTGCTTCGTTGAGCATCTCAATAGCTTCCTTAGGGCGGCCTTCCTCAACGCTTCCGACGATCTTTTTACGGATTCCGTCAAGAGTGTCAGTCGGCTCAACACCAAGAGCAGTCGTAAGACCGATGGCAGGGTCAGCATCGATCGCGAGGATCCTCGCGTCAGGATATTCCTCAGTGAGGATCCTGACCATCGCCGAGGATATCGAAGTCTTGCCGACGCCGCCTTTACCGGCAACTGTTAAAATTTTAGTATCTCTGGTTTCTTCCATTTTGTTTAACCCTTTTGTCAGAACAGCGAGCAAATTATGTCTGTATAGGCACTAGGATCCTGAATAGGCAGACCCGCAATCAGCAGAGCCTGATTGAGCAGCACTTCGCACATCTTCTTAGCTCTTTCCGGATCATCGATCCTTGCTCTGTCGAGAGCCAGGAACGCGTCGTGATCGACGTTGAGCTCCAGTATGCGCTTTGCCTTCATGCCCAGATCAGGATTGACAGCCGTGAAGTACTTCTCCATCTCGAAGGTGATACCTTCGCCGCTTGAGAGGCATACCGGGTGGGTCTTGAGCTTTGTAGTCGCCTTTACGACGTCCACTCTGTCGCCCAGT
>CADBXM010000039.1 GCA_902798745.1 uncultured Eubacteriales bacterium | reverse complement strand
TCTGGCAAGCGGCATATAGCTTTCCCAGCAAATAAGGCTGCCTATAGGGCCCCACGGTGTTTCAGTGACTGGAAAATAGTATTTATCAGCATCTCCCCATACAAGTCTTTCTGACCCTGTAGGTTTTAGTTTGCGATGCACTTTATATGTTCCGTCCGGCTCGAATATGGCATTGCTGTTGTACAAAGTCCCTCCGACTGCATCTCTCTCCGAAAAGCCAATGCTTATGTATGCACCACACTTTTTCGCTTCATCCGCGAGCTGCATGAACTCCTCTCCGCCGGCCACAACAGAAGCATCATAGTACCTCTTCCAATCCTTCCTTCCCGGCTCGGTCCTTTTACCGACACTGAACCCGAAGTTCATCCCAACGGGATACCCCGGAATGAACAGTTCAGGGAATACAATCAGTTCTGCTTTGTTTTTTGCCGCCTCTTCAATATAGCCCAAAGCCTTTTTCAAGCTTTCCTGCTTATTGAACAAAACCGGTTCAGCCTGGACCAATGCAATGCGGCATGTATGTTTATCTAAATCTTTCATCACGAACTTCTCCTGTTTGCTATTCGCGCTCAGCTTATGCTCTGATAATAACACTTTCTTCCGCAGTGAATATCAGTTGCCTGCAATTTATACTTGCTCTATATTACTATTGTAGCAACCTCCGATCCTTTATCGTGACTGCAAAGGATGGCTGCACATGCTGTGTCGTTTGCTTTTTCTGCGATCCAGTGTAATGACTTGAATTGCAGTGCTGAATCAGCAGCGAATCCCGGAGGCTCAATCTTTTCCCAGCTGCGTGGGGATATGGCTGCATCCGAGGCCAGGAGCACGTATTGCTCTCCGTTGCCGGCAACGACTCCACAAAGACCGTCTGTATGTCCCGGCAAATTCACCATCATGATGCTTCCATCACCTGTAACATCTATGGCTTTGTTCATTGGTCCCAGCAGATGGCCTCGAAAGAACACCCTCTCCGCACGCTCTACATCCCACAGCTTTTCCGGCTGTCTTATGCGGTATTTCATCCTTACCGACCAGTATGCTTCATCCTCAGGTATTACTATCCTTTTTGCCCGGTTCACCGATTTAAGTCCGGAAACATGATCCGGATCGAGATGTGTTATAAGTACTGCATCTATATCTTCCTGCCTTATACCCATCGATCTCAGCTGTTCATCCACCGCCATGCCCTCCGGAACGAAAGGGCGGTACAGCGACGCAAGATACGAAGACAGTTCACTTCTGACCGCTTTTGGATCATAGACTCCATCCGGGCTAATGTCCCTGCTCCAGCCTGTATCCACAAGGAAAAGGCCCTCAGAGTGTTCTATAAGATATGTAAAAACCGGCAGTGTCACGCGTCTTCGATCCGAAGCCATAACGGCTTTGCGAAAATCAGTCATTATATTTCCGCCGCCATACAGCAGATCCTCATGTATTCTTATGTATCCGCAATTCAGTATATGTATTTTCACAGCAACTTAAGTCCTTTTGTCATAAGCAGGAGTCCCAGTGTGACTATCAGCACCGTGCTGGCTCTCGTGATGTACTTATTATACCTCTTCGGAATGATTTTCCCGAACATTCCAAAAATGATTATTAACCGACATGTCCCGAGACCGAACGCGAACATCGATATATTCTGCAGATTAAGGACTGCACCTTGGTTACACTTAGTGTTACACTTGAAACAAGGGACACCCTGTGGACGGCGTGTACTCCTTTCATTTCAACTCATTGAGCGATTCACCATTTTTGTTATTGTCGTATTCGAGCCCGTTCGAGACTTATCCTCGCGACTGGCGAGTCGGAGACGAAGCCAGAGCGATGGAAAGTCCGATACGCAGGCGGCCTGCGATCATCAAACGAAGCGCAGATGGAGCAGATGCCGCCGTGCCGTTGATCATCCACCACTAAAAGCCTTGAGAACATAGATTCCCAAGGCTTTCTTTTTTTCTATGTATTCAGCCATCAGTTGAGTATCTCTTCCAGCGCGCTCTTATTCCTTACTGTG
>CADBXM010000038.1 GCA_902798745.1 uncultured Eubacteriales bacterium | reverse complement strand
TGGTAGGAGTTGCGCTCGACATAGTACAGCAGCTCGAAAATCAGATGCTGATGAGAAATTATCAGGGATTCCTTAAGTAATTAAGTAATCAGAGGAGGAAGATATGAGAGCAGTATTACTGGGACCTCCGGGTGCAGGCAAAGGCACTCAGGCAGTAAGATTAGTAGAGAAGTACGGTATTCCTCAGATTTCTACGGGAGACATCTTCCGCAAGAACATCAAGGAAGGAACCGAGCTCGGAAAGAAAGCTCAGGAGTATACTAACTCCGGAAGGCTCGTACCTGACGAGCTGGTAGTCGACCTCGTAGCCGACAGGCTGCTGCAGGACGACTGCGCGAACGGATATCTGCTTGACGGATTCCCGAGAACGATCGCTCAGGCTGAGGCTTTTGACAAGATGCTCGAGAAGAACGGACAGAAACTCGATGCTGTCATCAATTTCGAAGTCGGTTATGAAACTCTCATGGAGAGACTTACCGGCAGAAGGCTGTGCAAGGCATGCGGCGCAAGCTATCACATCAAGAACTTCCCTCCAAAGGTCGAGGGCGTTTGTGACAAGTGCGGCGGCGAGCTCGAACAGCGCAAGGATGATACAAGAGAGACTGCTGAGAAGAGGATCGAAGTTTATGAAGAGTCAACAGCTCCTCTGATCGACTACTACAAAAATGCGGGAACTCTCAGAAACTTCAACGCAGAGAAGGATCCTGCAGAAGTATTCGCGGAAATAGTCGCGGAGATCGGAGAGTAATCAGGACATGATAATAATCAAGTCTAAACGCGAGATCGAACTCATGAGAGAACCATGCAAGGTCACGGCAGAGATGCTCAATGATCTTGCGGAATTCGTCAGACCGGGCATCTCAACGAAGGATGTGAATGACTTCGTTGAGAAAAGGATCACCGGACACGGCATGACACCGACATTTAAAGGCTATGGCGGATTTCCCGCCGCAGCCTGCGTGTCTGTCAACGAAGAGGTGATACACGGCATACCGAACGCAGCAAGGATATTAAAGGAAGGCGATATCGTAAGCGTGGATGTGGGCGCCACATACAGAGGCTACAACAGCGACGCGGCGCGCACATATCCCGTTGGTACGATAAGCGCTGAAGATCAGAAACTTATAGATGTCACCAGACAGAGCTTCTTCGAAGGCATCAAGTATGCCATGGAAGGCTACAGGATAGGAGACATCGGGCATGCTGTTCAGAAGTATGCCGAAAGCTTCGGAATGGGAGTAATAAGGGACTATACCGGTCACGGAACCGGTACCAAGCTTCACGAAGACCCATACATCCCTAACTACGGAAAGCCGGGAAAGGGCGCAAGGATCGAAAGAGGAATGACTCTTGCCATCGAGCCTATGATAGCCCTCGGCAGCTATGAAGTAAGGGTGCTGGGAAATGACTGGACAGTGGTGATGGTGGACGGAAGAAAAGCTGCGCACTATGAAAACACTATCCTGGTCACCGACGGAGAACCTGAGATCTTAACTCTGCAATAGGAGGGACGTAATGGCAAAAAGCAACACTATAGAGGCAATGGGCACCGTTATCGATGCGCAGCCGAACGCAATGTTCAAGGTGAGGCTGGATAACGACTTCGAAATACTCGCTCATATCTCCGGCAAGATCAGAATGAACTACATTCGTATTCTGCCGGGTGACAGAGTTAAGGTCGAACTGTCGCCTTATGATCTGACTCGCGGAAGAATCACGTGGCGTGAGAAATGATGAAAAGCCAATTTGGAGGATATTGAAATGAAAGTAAGAGCATCTGTAAAGCCTATGTGCGATAAGTGCAAAATCATTAAGAGACACGGTCGCGTAATGGTTATTTGCGAAAACCCAAAGCATAAGCAGCGCCAGGGCTAAGCACTGAAAAAAGAACAATAAAAAACATTTCAAAAATGTTACTATTAATCGTTCGCGTGTAACCCAAGGGAGTATTATGCCTTGGGTATTCACACGTAAGCAAATCAATTGATATTAAGCGCCGGAAAAACCGGGATTCCGGATGAAAACGCTTTAAAAAACTTGGAACACCCGTCTATATCACCCCCGGAAAAGGTGACGGAAGATGGGAAAGGAGGAAAAACATGGCAAGAATTGCCGGAGTAGAC
>CADBXM010000037.1 GCA_902798745.1 uncultured Eubacteriales bacterium | reverse complement strand
AAGGATGCGTTGAACTAACAAAAGGAGCGGGTCATGGCTATCAAACTTACAAAGAATGAACTGAAGAAGCAGAAGGACAACCTTAAGCAGTTCCAGCGCTATCTTCCGACACTGCAGCTCAAAAAGCAGCAGCTGCAGACGGTAATAATGGGCATACGCGCGGAGCTCGAGCGCAAGGAAGCCGAACGCATTCAGATGATCGGTGATTTGGACGATTGGGTAGCTGTATTCGCAGAAAACGAACTCTTTGAAGAAAAGAAAAGGCTTGATCAGCTTGTACAGCCTGACAGGGTCATCGTAAAGGATGACAACATCGCGGGTGTTACGATACCTGCCTTCGAAGAGCTCACGTTCAAAGACATCAATTACGATGTGGACGACTATCCGCTCTGGGTAGACACTGCAGTCTTCAAACTTCGTGAGATCGCCAGACTGGACGCTTTAGTCTCAACACTCCGGAAGCAGACAGAGCTTCTGGAAAAAGAACTCCGTACGACTTCACAGAGAGTAAACCTGTTTGAAAAGGTCAAGATCCCTGAAGCCAAGGAGAATATCCGCGTCATCCAGGTATACCTTGGTGACCAGCAGACGGCGGCGGTAGTCCGCGGCAAGATCTCAAAGAAGAAATTAGTGGAGGTATAGCGATGGTAGAAAAAATGAAAATGGTACACATCGTCACATCTGCCTCTGCTAAAGACGAGATGATAAAAAGCCTGAGAGACATAGGCGTAATGCATCTCGCGGAAAAACAAAGCGCGGATCGTGAGGTAACTGACCGCTTCTCGACACTGTCAAAAACTCAGATGGCCCTTAAGGACTATGCGGAGAAAAAGCAGGTGCCGGCAAGCGAGATCCTCACGGACGATGAATTCAACAAAATGTACGACGGGGTACTTGAGGCAATAGACCGCAAGACAGCCCTGGGGCAGGAGATAAGTGCTGCCAACACGGAGATAGACAGGATCGCAGCCTGGGGCGATTTCGCACCTGAGGAGCTGAAAGCTCTGAAGGAAGAAGGTTACGACTTCCACTTCTACCGCATGGGCAGCAAAGAGTTCCAGGCCCTGCAGGCTGAAGAAGATGTGCGGTATATCCGCCTTGCGCCTGTCGACAAGCAGGATGCGGTAGCTGTATTCGGTACACTTCCGCCATCCATTCAGGCAAGCGAGTTTATACCTGGTGATAACAGCATAAGCGAACTTAAGCAGAAGATCGAAGATTCCAGAAAGGGCATAGATGAATGCGATGATATTCTCAAAGCTGCATCCATTTATGACGCAAGCTTCAAGAATCAGTTGCTCAAGGTGCAGAATGATGTGAACTACTCATCTGCAAACGCGACTGCTCAGGGCGATGATGACTTCGTTTGGATATCCGGTTATGTTCCTGAAGTCGAGCTCGATAAGGTCAAAGCCATGGCAGCCGAGAAGAAGTTCGCATGGGCGGCCGAAGATGTAGCCGAAGATGATGACAAGATACCTACGAAGCTTCGCTTCAATAAGGTCTCAAAGCTCATCGAGCCGGTGTTCAACATCCTTGGCGTTCTGCCTGGCTACAGGGAACAGGATGTATCGCTCTGGTTCCTCCTGTTCTTCACACTGTTCTTCGCGATGATAATCGGAGACGGAGGCTATGGTGTACTCATACTGCTCGGAACGATCGCACTCAGAGTAAAGCAGAAGGAGGGAAGCACTGTTACATTCCTTCTCTTCGTACTGTCGATAGCTACCATCATATGGGGTGCTGTGACAGGCACGTGGTTCGGAATGGAAAGTGCCATGAAGGTACCGTTGCTTAAGGGTCTCGTGATACCGAGCCTGGCAACGTATCCTGAGTACTTCGGACTTACGTCTACTGTGACACAGAACGCTATAATGAAGTTCTCGTTCTCAATAGGCGCTATCCAGATGGTGCTCGGATCCATCCTTGCTATAAAGGATAAGCTTCCTAAGAAGGATCTGTCGTGGGTATCCAATTTAGGCTGGGCAATCGCTGTAGTAGCGATGTACCTCCTGGCTCTCAATCTGGTCATCCACGAGAACATCAGCCTTGTGCCGGTGTTTGCGCTGATCGGTGTCGCTTTCGTCCTTGTACTGCTGTTTGGCGGCATGTCGCCTGACCTGACATTCGGACAGGGACTTAAAGCAGGTCTGGCAAATGCGTTTACAGACTTCCTGGATACGATAAGCTGTTTCGGAAATGTCATGAGTTACATAAGACTGTTTGCAGTCGGTATGGCCGGCGTTGCGATCTCGCAGAGCTTTAACGGGATCGCTGCAGGTATGCACGGCCCTCTGATAATCCTCGGTGTAGTGGTCGTACTTATAGGCCATGCACTCAACATAATAATGTGTTTCCTGTCGGTAGTCGTTCAC
>CADBXM010000036.1 GCA_902798745.1 uncultured Eubacteriales bacterium | reverse complement strand
AAAAGCTTTATGCTGTCGGCAAGATCCCGGGCGGATACATCAAGAGAGAAGGACGTCCGAGTGAAAAGGCAACACTTATCTCGAGACTCATCGACAGACCTCTCAGACCGCTCTTCCCGAAGGGCTACAGAAATGACGTAGTAGTTGCTGCTACAGCTCTGTCTGTAGATCATGACTGCTCACCTGAAGTAGCATCGCTCATCGGCACTTCGACAGCGATCGCTATCTCTGACATTCCATGGGACGGCCCTACAGCCGGCGTAGTTGTAGGCAGAGTTGACGGAGAGTTCGTCATCAACCCTACATTTGAGCAGAGACAGGTGTCAGACCTCAATCTCACGGTCTGCGGTACTGAAGAAGCCATCATGATGGTAGAAGCAGGAGCAAACGAGCTTCCTGAAGAGCAGATGCTCGAAGCCATCCTTACAGGTCACGAAGAGATCAAGAACATCTGCAGATTCATTAAGGAGATCGTTGCGGAAGTCGGTAAGGAAAAGCAGGACTATGTCGTATTCAAGGCCGGCGAAGATGTTGACGCCGCTGTCAGAGAGTACGCTACTCAGAAGATGGTAGATGCCATCTATACATTCGACAAGCAGGAAAGACTCGCCAACATGGACGCGGTCGCTGTCGATACAAAGGAGCACTTCGCTGAGGAATACGAAGAGAGAATGGCCGAAGTAGACGAAGTACTCTACAACATCAAGAAAGAAGAAGTCAGACGCCGCATCCTCGAAGAGGGAGTACGTCCTGACAACAGAAAACCTGATGAGATCAGACCGCTCTGGAGCGAGACAGGTTATCTTCCGAGAACACACGGATCCGGACTCTTCAAGAGAGGACAGACACAGGTCCTTTCGATCGCGACACTCGCGCCGCTTTCCGAGGCACAGTATCTTGACGGCATCGATGATGACGTGACACGCAAGAGATACATGCATCAGTACAACTTCCCTGGTTACTGCACAGGCGAGGCTAAGCCGAGCAGATCCCCGGGAAGAAGAGAGATCGGCCACGGAGCGCTCGCTGAGAGAGCTCTTCTGCCGGTGCTCCCGAGCGAAGAGGAATTCCCTTATGCGATCAGAGTCGTCTCCGAGGTAATGTCCTCGAACGGTTCTTCATCGATGGCTTCGACATGCGGATCAACACTCGCTCTCATGGATGCCGGTGTTCCTATCAAAAAGCCTGTTTCAGGAATCGCGATGGGACTCATCGAAGGATTCAACGAGGACGGATCGAGCAAGTTCGCCATCCTCTCAGACATCCAGGGAATGGAAGACTTCCTTGGCGACATGGACTTCAAGGTCACAGGTACTCCTGACGGCGTAACGGCCCTTCAGATGGATATCAAGGTTCACGGCCTCAACAGGGAGATCCTTGAGCAGGCGCTTGAACAGGCCAAGATCGGAAGAGCAAAGATCCTCGAGAATATGCTCGAAGAGATCCCTGAGCCAAGAGCAGAGCTCAGCAAATACGCTCCTAGATTCATCAGCATGAGAGTTGACCCTGACAAGATCAGACTGGTCATCGGACCGGGAGGAAAGACAGTCAACAGGATCGTTGATGAGACAGGCGCCAAGATCGATATCTCAGATGACGATGTCGGATTCATCGCTATCTACGCTGTCGATCAGGAAAGCGCTGAGGCAGCGCGCAGAGAGATCGAACTCATCACCAAGGATGTGGAAGTGGGCGAGACTTATGAGGGCAAGGTAACAAGGATCATGAACTTCGGCGCATTCCTTGAGATCCTGCCGGGCAAAGAAGGTCTGCTGCACATCTCCAAGATGGCAGATCACAGAGTCGCCAAGGTTGAGGATGTTATGAACATCGGTGATGTCGTTACTGTAAAGGTAACTGAGATCGACAGCCAGAACCGCATCAACCTTGAGCGCCCGGACGTTAAACGTTCTGACTCTAAGAGGAGATAATGCTTTACGAAGAAGGCTTCACGCAGAATAGAGAGATCTCATGGCTGAGATACAATGAGCGTGTGCTCGAAGAGGCACTGGATGATACAGTGCCTCTTTTTGAACGCCTGCGTTTTATTTCGATCTTTGTATCAAATCTTGAGGAATTCTTTAAGGTAAGGGTAGGCAGCCTGCTCGGCGAAGACGATGAAGGCTGGGACATCATTGATGAAAAATCAGGAATGACAGCCGCTGACCAGCTCAGACGCATACACGATCTGGTGCCGGGTCTTCTGATGAAAAAGGACATGGCCTACGTACTTGTTGAAAGAAAGCTTGCCGATGAAGGCGTCGTAAGACTTGAGCCGTGGCAGCTCAATGAAGAAGAACGGGGAAGATGCTTCGATTTCTTCAGGGACGAGATAAAAGACAGCCTGACTGTAAGGATACTCGATGCCGGTGAACCACTGCCTGTAATCGACGAGGAAAGGCCGTATATAATGGCAACT
>CADBXM010000035.1 GCA_902798745.1 uncultured Eubacteriales bacterium | reverse complement strand
CGACAACCGGCCCCTGTTCTTCGAGGAGTTCGAGGCGAAGCTCAATCAGGCCGTCATGGTCTCCGCCACCCCCGCCGAGTTCGAGGAGGAGCACGCGGAGCAGACGGTGGAGCTCGCCCTGATGCGGCAGAACTACAATCATATCGAAGAGAATATCCGGCAGCAGAAACGGGCGCTGCATGATACCCGGCAGCTTCTGCGCAATATATCGGTTCTGGCCAGGGAAGAAACAACGGGAAACCTGCTGAAATTTATTGATGAGAGCATAGAATATACCACTGTATCGGACACCATCTTCTGTTCAAATCCTTGCATCAACGGTCTGCTTGGATACTGTTATGAAGTGACTTTTGTCAAGATGTAAATTTAGCGACAAGCAAACTTTTTTATCTTTCAACAGCCACAGTTGTATAGCCCTGACTGTATCTGGAAAGAGCCCTGATTTAACAGTTCCCGGCATTGGCCACTCTGTTATTCGTGGATTGGTTACCAACAGGCTAATGGTTCGCCGTGAGTTCTGCTATCTAAAATCGTGGATCATGGTTTCCCGTGCGCACATAGTATCTGCGTAGATAACTCGAACCTTGAAGTGATCAAAGCTCCTTCCAGATGCAGTCAGAGTATTAGATTGTCTTTAAGTAGTGGGCAGCGGCTTTTCTGTTCCAAGCTTCGGAGCCAGAGGCTATATAAGTAGTCGCCGAAGGGTACCCTTGACGGGTTCTGGGGAGGATGCTACACTACCTGGATCCGACGGCTCAGGTAAGTGGTGTCTGTTCCTGAGTTCCTCGCCGTCGGCCGATCATCCGACAGCATCCTTCCCAGGTTCTGTCAAGGGCGACGGACGGAGCAAATAACCCAGTTTTAATGCTCAATCTAAGCTAAGCTCAGTATTATCGGTCATCATGCCCCACACAAAGCAGGCAAGTTCTCGTGCAATAGCTGCAACTGCTACATTTTGCTTCTTACCATGTCGGATCATGCGATAATATTTGCTCCTAAGCCTGGTATTGGCTTTATCGGCGTAAGCTATTACTGCAGCAGTATTTCCCTGCTGACGTGATTTCAGTTCTTTAGATTTATGGCCTACTGCTCCCCTGCAGATTCCACGTGATCCTTCGATCAGAAGCATACGAAGATGAGAATTTCCGGCTTTTGACAATCCTAATCTTTTGGTCTTATCACCACTTGAATTTTCGCCTGGAGCCAATCCAAGGAATGAAGCATAGATATTCCCTTTTGCGAATCGTTTGAAATCTCCCGTTTCTACGATCAAAGAAAGCGCAGTATGTTTTTTTATTCCGAGGAAGCAGCCGAGCTTCTTTACTTTTTCCTGGTATCTCTGCTGGCTTGAAATTTCATCTATGCGCTTGTCAAAGCGTTCGATTTTCGCAACCAACTCATCATAGGTTGCAAGATATTCATCAAGCGTTTCTCTATAGATACCAGGAAGATCAAGCTTTCGGAGCCATGCAAGGTGTTTGCCGGTCCAATTGGTTCCATCGTATGTTTTGCCATGACGTAAGCAAATGGCACCGATCTGCTGTTTCAGTCTCTTAAGAGCAATCTTATGATCATCCCTCATTCTTAAGTATTCCTTAACAGAATCATCTTCCTCAGTAGGAATATAAACAGAATGATATCCGCCATAGGCAAGACACTGAGCGATCATAAGTGCGTCTCTGGCATCTGTTTTTACACGCTTTCCTTGTTGAGTTAACATAGTAGTTGGTGCGAGAATGACACATTTTACTCCGGCTGCCGTAAGCTGATTGTATAAAGAGTACCCGAGGCATCCTGCCTCATAACCACATTCAATAGAATAATCATCAGAAGCACCAAGCTTAAATTTTAGATTCTCGATAAACATGAGGATGTTTTTATAATCTGCAGTTACCTGGATATTGGCAAAAACTCTGTCATCAGCACCAATAACTGGTTCAATTGCACATAAAGAGAAATTTTTACTATGGACATCCATACCGATTTTGATTATTCTATTCATAGGTGACCTCCTTTTGTATGCGGTAATCCCTGTTACCATGATCTTGGACAAATCAAGTATACAGGTAAATCCACGTTGTTACAACTGTGAGGTCACTTCATATTATCTAAACTTGCCACGAAACAGATCCGGCTGAATGAATGGGCTGGTATTATCAAAGACTGTAAAGCCAGTGGGCTTAAGGTCGATCAATACTGCAGTCAGCACAATCTATCGCGAGATGCTTACTACTACTGGTTGCGTAAAGTCAAGGAAGCTGCGCTGCATCAGGCAGGATTCGTTGAACTGCCTGCCGTAAGATTCGCTACCAAGCCTGGTTCAGCTGACTTCACATCCCAGATGATCATACGCGTCGGGGATGCAGATCTGCACATCAACCAGACCACTCCGCCGGAACTGATCAAGCAGGTCCTTGAGATGAT
>CADBXM010000034.1 GCA_902798745.1 uncultured Eubacteriales bacterium | reverse complement strand
AATGTGACGAAGAGATACTCTCTCATCAGAAATGATGAGGGGGTATTTTTTCTTTCTAAATATACTTGACACAATGGTCGGTTTGTGCGGCCGCTTTTATTGGTCATATATCAAACCCAATAAAAGCGGCCCTTTGATCAGAGGTAAGACACACACTTGAAAGGAGGTTTTCAAATGGATGCAGCATGTGTGAAACGATCTCTGGTCGAACAAGTACTTGAACTCGCAGCACACCCTGAACTTTATTGTCATAACCCAGGACGGGATTTTACCAGAAAAAGAAAGCTGACATTTTGTACGTTGATCCATTTCATTCTGAATATGCATGGAGGATCGCTTACGAACGAGGTTATAGATTACTTCTGTTGTGAAGGTTCTCATGTATCTTCATCTGCGGTTGTACAGATGCGGAGCAAGTTGAAGGCAGATGTTTTCAAAGATTTGCTTATTGGCTTTAACACCCGGATGGAGGAAATCTCTCCGGCAAGAACTGAGAATGATCTACGTATTCTGGCAGTTGATGGAACGGAGATCCAGACACCAACCGATCCTGATGATGCAGATTCATACTATCCCGGCACAAATGGTCAAAAGCCATATAATATGATCCATTTGACCGCTCTTTACGACTTGCTTCAGCGAACCTATCTCGACATGGTGGTGCAGAAAAGCAAGAAGCAGCATGAACGAAAAGCTTTGATCCAAATGATCGAAACATCGCCTGTTCAAAAGGCGCTTCTCATAGCAGACCGAGGATATGAATCATATAACACATTAGCGCATATCCATGAGAGGGGCTGGTTCTATTTGATGCGAATCAAAGACGGGAAAAACGGGATAGTAAGCGCTCTGAATGTACCGGATACAGATGAATTCGATCTGGATATCTCTATGAATCTGACTCGCAGTTGTACAATTGCGACCAAAGAACTGTTCAAAGATAGGAACCATTACAGATTTGTCCCTAAGAATGTGAACTTTGACTATCTTCCTAGACTTGATCGGAGCCGTGATTCTGTGCCGGCATTTTACAACCTGAAGTATAGGATCGTAAGAGTGCGGATATCTGATGATCTGTTGGAAACACTTGTTACCAATCTTCCGGCTGATCAATATCCACCGAATAAGTTGAAAGAACTGTATGCTCTTCGCTGGGGAATAGAAACTTCATTCAGAAGTTTGAAATATACTGTTGGATTGCTGAGTTTTCACTCAAAAAAAGCAGAATGCATTCTCCAGGAAGTGTTTGCATCACTTGTCCTTTACAACTTCACTGAATGGATCACTGCCCAGGTGATCATTCAGAAGCCTGTTAGCAAGCATGCATACAAGATCAATTTCACTGTCGCTGTCCATATGTGCAGGAAATTGCTTGCTGGAAAAATGCATCCGCCGGATGTTGAAATTATGATCGCTAAATACACTGTTCCGGTTCGTCCAAACCGGAAATATGAAAGACGCCTGTCCAAGCGTAAAAATGGTGCAGCAATCAATTTCACTTATAGAATAGCATAATTCGCACACCAATAGTACAAAACGGAAAGCAATGAGCACATACCGGGACGAGTCCAGGATGGGCGTGCTTGAAGTGCGCCGAAATAACTTGCCATTCCCATTGCAGTAAACATCTTACCCTACCGCAGATTCAAAATCGATATTCACGCAATGAAAAACTGGGATCCACATATTCTGCAGTTCCCAGTTGATTCTTTTTGTCATTAACTTAATGACATTGAGCTCCGGCTCCTTTTTTGAATGCTTTTAAGACATGCGCCTGAGCTGCTCCACCTCAGCCGGGCTCAGCTTGCGGCACTGCCCGACAGCCAGCCTTCCTATCTCAAGATTTCCGAGTCCTGTACGGCAAAGCTCCAGCACCGGATGACCGATCGCTTTGAACATGCGGCGCACCTGACGGTTTTTGCCCTCATGAATGACTATCTCCGCCAGCGTCGAGTTGCGGTCGTGCTTCAGCAGATGTACGTCAGCCGGAGAAGTAACGAAGCCGCCTATGTCTATGCCTTTTTCGAGTCTTGCTGCTTCAGCTCTGGTCACTATACCCTGAACTCTCACCATGTATCTCTTGCTGAATTCATGCGACGGATGCATCAGCTTATTCGACAGCTCTCCGTCATTTGTCAGTATCAGAAGACCTGTGGTGTTGAGATCGAGCCTTCCCACAGGGAACACCCTCACTTCATCAGGAACAAGCTCTGTAACGAGAGGTCTGCCCTCCTTGTCCGCTGTCGATGTCACATAGCCCGCCGGCTTATTGAGCAGGTAATATACCTTGCGGTCAGCCGGAGCTATGCGCCTGCCGTCAACCTCAACTATATCACCTTCTTCCACGTGATATCCCGGTGACGTCAGGACTGCGCCATTGACCTTCACACGTCCGTCTTCTATCAATTCATCTGCCTTGCGGCGGCTCGTTATGCCCGCCGATGCTATATACTGGTTTATCCTCATTCCTTTTCCTCAAAATCGATCGCTATCTGTCCGTAGCCTTCATCTTCGCGTTCACGTCTCATCTCTTCATACTCCGGCACCTCAGGGAGGTCCTTGAGTGATGAGAATCCGAACTTTTTAAGAAATTCTTTTGTCGTCCTGTAGAGCAGCGGTCTGCCTACACCTTCCGACCTGCCTGATATCTCTACCAGGTCTTTATCGATGAGTCCGTCAATGACTCTCTCGCTCTTTATACCTCTTATTGAGTCGATCTCCGACCTTGTTACCGGCTGTCGGTAAGCGATTATGGCGAGCACTTCTAGCGCGGCCTGTGACAGCCTCCTGACTCTTACCGGAGTACACAGCTTTTTGAGGAATATATCATTCTCAGCCAGCGTGACAAATCCGAACGCGTCATCGACCTCACGTATCCTTATGCCGCGTCCTTCCTGTTCGTATTCTGCCTGAAGCTCTCTGAACAGTCCTCTTATTACATTTTTATCTGCCTCGAGCACCTCAGCCGCATCCTTCACTTCGAGCGGCTCTCCCCACATGAACATCATGGTCTCGAGAGCGGATTTCATCGTTTTATTGCTGTACATCTGCGGTCTCCCTCCTGATCACTTTTATGTCGCCGAAGTTCTCGGTCTGCTCCGCATCATAGCCCTGATTCTTTATCAT
>CADBXM010000033.1 GCA_902798745.1 uncultured Eubacteriales bacterium | reverse complement strand
TAATCAGTGAGCCAGATATACAGATAGACCACCTGTTTATTGACGAGGCCCATAAACTCTCCGGAAAGAACAGCCGCGCTCCGTTTTACTATAAAGTGGTTGATATGCTTTTGAAGAGAGAGCATAAGCCCAATGTCATTTAGTTAATGACAGAATAATCGAACTGGGAACTGCAGAATATGCGGATCCCAGTTTTTCTTTGTGAGAATATCTGTTTTGAAACTAAAGTAGGGGCGAGAAGTTTGATGTAAATGGGATTGCCAGATGTTCCGACGCACTTCAAGCCCGCCCCATCCTGGACCCGCCCCAGTATGTGCGCCGTGTTTTCCATATTGTTCTATTGGTATGCGAATTATGCTATTCTATAGGTGAAATTGATTGCTGCACCATTTTTACGCTTGGACAGGCGTCTTTCATATTTCCGGTTCGGACGTACCGGAACGGTGTATTTGGCAATCATAGTTTCAACATCCGGCGGATGCATTTTTCCAGCAAGTAATTTCCTGCACATATGGACAGCGACAGTGAAATTTACTTTGTATACATGCTTGCTAACGGGCTTCCGAATGATCACCTGGGCAGTGATCCATTCAGTGAAGTTGTAGATGACAAGCGATGCAAACACTTCCTGGAGAATGCATTCTGCTTTTTTTGAGTGAAAGCTCAGCAACCCAACAGTATATTTCAAGCTTCTGAAAGAAGTTTCAATTCCCCAGCGAAGAGCATACAGTTCTTTCAATTTATCCGGCGGATACTGGTCTGCAGGAAGATTAGTAACAAGTGTTTCTAACAGATCTTCAGATATCCGAACTCTTACGATTCTATACTGAAGATTGTAGAAAGCTGGTTCCGCTCCATAGCAGCCATTCAATCTGGGAAGATAGTCGAAGTTCACGTTATTGGGGACAAATCTGTAATGATTCCTATCTTTGAACAGTTCTTTTGTCGCAACTGTATAACTGCGAGTCAGATTCATAGATATGTCAAGATCGAATTCATCTGCATCAGGCACATCCAGAGCGCTTACTATTCCGTTTTTCCCATCTTTGATTCGCATCAAATAGAACCAGCCCCTCTCATGAATATGCGCCAGTGTGTTATATGATTCATATCCTCGGTCTGCTATGAGAAGAGACTTTTGAATAGGAGACGCTTCGATCATTTGGATCAAAGCTTTACGTTCATGCTGGTTCTTGCTCTTCTGCACCACCACATCGAGATAGGTTCTCTGAAGCAAATCGTAAAGAGCAGTCAAATGGATCATGTTATATGGCTTTTGACCATTTGTACCAGGATAGTATGAATCCGCATCATCAGGATCAGTTGGTGTCTGGATCTCCGTTCCATCAACTGCCAGTATACGCAAGCCGTTCTCGGTTCTTGTCGGTGTAATTTCTTCCATTCGGCTATTGAATCCAATAAGTAAATCTTTGAATACACCTGCTTTTAACTTGTCTCGCATCTGAACAACAGCAGATGGAGATACATTAGAACCTTCACAACAGAAGTAATCTAATACCTCGTTCGTGAGCGATCCCCCGTGCATATTGAGAATGAAGTGAATCAATGTGCAAAAAGGCAGCTTCCTTTTTCTTGTAAAATCCCGTCCTGGATTCCGACAGTAAAGTTCGGGGTGTTCTGAGAGATCTTGGATTTGATTAAGCAGAGATTGTTTTACACATGCCGCATCCATCTTGTTACCTCCTTTCAGTTTGAGCGTGTGTCTTACTTCTGCTTAATTGGCCGCTTTTATTGACTTTGATATATGGCCAATAAAAGCGGCCGCACAAAACGACCGTAGTGTCAAGTATATTCTAGAAATCTTTCGCGCACCCGGAGGGGGCGGGATAAAAGGCATGCGGTGTAATTAAAAAAATACCCCCTCACCATTTCTGGTGAAGGAGTATCTGTTCGTCATCTTAACTAAATGACATTGAGCCGGAGCTCCTTTTTTATTGCATGTATTACAGAGTTTATTCTCCGAGGTATGCCTGCTGTACACGGGGATCGTTGAGCAGGGCTTTTCCGGGACCGGTCATCGTTATGACGCCGGTCTCCATTACATACGCGTAGTCTGAGATCTCGAGAGCGGCTTTAGCGTTCTGCTCGATCAGCAGGATGTTGACACCGTCTTCCTTGATCTTCTGGATGACTGCGAAAATGTCCTTGATGACAAGCGGAGCGAGACCCAGAGACGGCTCGTCGAGCATCAGCAGTTTAGGCTTCGACATCAGCGCGCGCGCTACAGCGAGCATCTGCTGCTCACCACCCGAAAGGGTAGCTCCGAGCTGCCATGTTCTGCCTGCTATTCTAGGGAAGAGCTCGTATACCCAGTCTCTGTCCCTTGCGATCTCTGCCTTGTCCTTGCGCAGATATGCGCCTGCAGCGATGTTCTCGTCTACAGTAAGGTCAGGGAATATCCTGCGCCCTTCAGGGCAGAGGATTATTCCTTCGCCTACGATATCCTTCGTTTTGAGTGAAGTGATCTCAGTATTATCCCAGTATACGTGACCGTCACTCTTTGGCACCAGACCCATAACCGACTTGAGTGTCGTGGATTTTCCGGCGCCGTTGGCTCCGATAAGCGAGATTATCTTGCCGTCAGGCACATCGATATCAATGCCTCTGAGAGCGTGGATACCGCCGTAATGTACATTCAGATTTCTGATTGCCAGCATTATTCGTCACCTCCCAGATAAGCTTCTATAACAGCAGGGTTAGCCTGGATCTCCGCGGCTGTGCCGTCTGCGATCTGGCCGCCGTAGTTGAGCACGTAGATGTGTTCGCAGATGCCCATGATGACCTGCATATGGTGCTCGATCATAAGTATGGACAGATCAAACTCATCGCGGATCCTGCCGATGAACTTCATGAGATCATCGGATTCCTGCGGGTTCATGCCCGCAGCCGGCTCATCGAGCAGCAGGATCGAAGGGTGTGTAGCCAACGCTCGCGCGATCTCGAGATGTCTCTGCTTTCCGTAAGGCAGTGAGGTCGCCAGATCATCTCTGTTTTCATACAGATCGACCTTGCGTAGAAGCTCTTCAGCTTCAGCTCTCATAGCAGCTTCCTCAACGCGGGCCTTCTTGCTCCTGAAAGTAGCTCCGAATACAGACTCTGTCTGGTTCATGTGCATCGCTACCATGACATTTTCAAGAACGGTCATGCCTTTGAAGAGCCTGATGTTCTGGAATGTACGCGCAACGCCCAGCTTGGTTACCTTGTCAGGTAGCATGGTGATGGCTTTTGTGTACTTTCCGGCATTGCGGCCTTTATAGGCTTCTTTCATCTTACCCTGAGGGTGGTTTTCTATTACGACTTTACCGTTG
>CADBXM010000032.1 GCA_902798745.1 uncultured Eubacteriales bacterium | reverse complement strand
CAGATTATCTGATGAGATCTGCATCGAGAATGGACTGTCAGTTATTGAAAAACCGAAGGGTAAAACGCCCCGCCAGCTGCATTTTGCCGAGAAGAATGGCGAGCCCACTAAGTACAATCTGATGCGCGAAGCGATAGATAAAGCCATCTCGCTCAGCATAGATACTAGTCGCTATTTCTTTCCTTTGGTTTTCCTTTCTTGAAAAAACTGCTGTGATCTTACAAATGGATCATAGCAGTCAAATATTAACAATTAATGCTTATTATTAGTCTTTCTAAATGCTCTTCTCTACTCACTACGAAAAAACTTGTTTTTTGAATTTGTGACATGGGAATGTACTTTTTGGAACGAAAAATCAAGGGGTTTAGAGTTCCTCATTTTCAAAAGCGTTGAAATTTCAACGAAGCAGGTGTGACATTGTATGTCACCATTTTTGAATCTTAAAATGCAACAATATATCAGGAAAATTTTCAGATGGGGGGGGGACATTCAATGTCCCCCCATCAAACCGTTGCAAATACTGGATCCTTATAAAAATCTTATGCCAAATTTCAACGTTTTGCATCAAAAACAGGCCTTGCCATGTCCAGTTTTCAAACTTTTAGTCTGTGATAATTATTTCAGATTTAGCAAAGAAAAACTTAATTATTGGGCTCTCTCGTGGCCTTATAGTAGAGGACATAATTGTTCGTTTTGAAAAACAGCTTGAAGAATGCCATTTTTTTGCCCTTTCCATGACCTAAAGGTGAAGAGCTAATGGATGTTTATCGTTTTGAACAACAAAAAACCTCATGTTTAGCCCTCTCTCCTGGCTATAGGTGAAGGCCATTGTATGACAACTGAATAAAAGATCCTGATTATAGCAGACATTGTTCATGTTCAAAAGATAAGGCCTTAAGCAGGAAAAAAACAGAAACGCACCCCGAGGACCATACTTTTATGAGCTGCCCGGGAGATTGGAGGAAACAGCATGCCCTAGATTGAGTAAGAAATATAAACAGGAATGGCAGTTCTTTCTGGATGACCGAAACCGTATGAAGTACAACGAGCTATGCAAGAAATGCGACAAGGAGTGTAAGCAAAGCTTCCGAGCGATCATCATCGATTGCCCTTACGAGAGAAAGAACCGAAAGAAAAAGCGGCAGTGATGCCGGGAAAGGAGGAAATAATGCCGATTAATCCAATATCTGCAGAACAGCTATACTTCAAACCATTCAAAACTCTTCCCTCTCTGGTTGACGGGATTATACCGAAAGGTATGACGGTACTCGCCGGGTCATCCAAGATCGGAAAGAGCTGGATGGCTCTGGATCTTGCTATAGCAGTAGCGTCAGGTGGTGAATTCCTCGGCAGGCACGTCAGACAAGCCGGAGTACTTTATCTCTGTCTCGAGGATACCGAGAAGCGCGTCCAGGATAGGATGTACCAGCTATGTGATGAAGCGCCGCCCAATCTGTACTTCAGTACTACGAGTGACAGGCTCGGCTGTGGCTTCACTAGAGATGTCGTTGAAATGTTGCGTAAGCATCCCGATATAGAACTGATCATCATAGATACACTCCAGAAAGTCAGGCAGTCAGATGACAGCTCGGGCAATGGCACATACAGCAAGGACTATGAAGAGATCGCAAAGATCAAGAAGATCGCGGATGTGAACGACAGATCCATCCTTGTACTCCATCACCTGCGTAAGCAACCGGATAAACGGGATCCGTTCAATGAGATCTCCGGCTCGGTCGCTATATGCGGAGCCAGCGATACCAACATGGTGTTAAAGAAGCAAGCAGGGTCTTCCACAGCTGAGCTGTATATACGTGGGCGCGATGTCGAGGAACATAAGCTCATACTCGAGTACATATTCCCGAGGTGGTCAGTTGTGCAGGAACTCAATGCAGCCGATCTGGTAAAAGAGTCGGTGCCGGATGCACTCTTTCGCATAGCGGACTTCATCAGAGAGCACGGCACATGGTCAGGTAGTGCGACAGAGTTACTCGAGCTTGTCGGTGATAGCACTATCGCACCTAACAAACTCATGCAGCATATAACCCGCCACTACTACGATGTACTGTACCCTGCAGGTATTAGCTATGAGCAAAAGAAAGAAGCCAAGCTTCGTCGCATCACGCTCAGATACGATCCTGCAAAGGACAAGGTTATACAAGATAGCCGCAGTAATGACGATAGTGACGGTAATGACGGCTCTGTGTGATACCCCCTCGCACTGTATCGTCACAAGCGTCACTACCGTCACTGATCAGGAAAGATGATGGCAACACCCATGTGTAGCCACAGGTGTTGCCATACGGGCAGTCTGAAAGCCTGTCCGTATGAATAGCGAGCATAGGCTATGTATCGCCAGCCACTATATGGCAATACGACCATAGCCGCGGCACTGCCACACGTGGCAATACCGGGAGGGGCTCTGCCCCTGCAACCCCGTCCCTTATCGATCTATAAAAGTAATAGTGACAGTTCATTAGTTACTGTCACGGAAAGGAGCAATTATCACATGTCAAACAGGCAGAGAAACCTCGGGATCAACATCAGAGTGACCCCGCAGGAGAAGAAAAAGATCGAGAGAAATGCGAAAAAATGCAGACTGACCGTATCTGAATACCTCCGTCAGCTCGCCATGAATAAAGAACCGAAGGCGCTTCCACCGGAAGAAGTGGTCCAAAGTCTTATGCGTCTGAGGACAGTTATATCTGCTTTTGAGAAGGCGGCCGAGAATGCATCGACCGATAATGGTCGCAATTATTACAGAAAATATGCTGACCATATCCGTCAGATAATGGTGGAAACTCTGCAGATGATAACTCGCTCTGTAGCAGAATCGGAGGTCAAATACGATGGCAACAACTAAGATTTGGCCCGTTAAAGACAGTCTCAAACGACTCGTAGACTATGCATCCAACCCAGATAAAACAACAGATGATGACCTTGCTGCAGTCATAAAGTATGCGATGAATGGTGACAAAACTGCAGGTGTAAATGAAAAAGCATGCTACGTCACAGGTGTGAATTGCATCGCAGAAACTGCTCTCGAAGAGATGCTAAGTGTGCAAAATCACTTCGGTAAAACTGGAGGAAATGTTGCATACCATTGCTATCAGTCATTCAAACCGGGAGAAGTGACGCCCGAGCAATGTCACAGGCTCGGGGTCGAACTCGCACGCAGGATGTGGGGCGATAAGTATCAGGTGCTTGTCGCTACTCATCTCGACCGGGATCACCTACATAATCATCTGGTTTGCTGCTCCGTCTCATTCATCGATGGTAAACAGATTATCTGATGAGATCTGCATCGAGAATGGACTGTCAGTTATTGAAAAACCGAAGGGTAAAACGCCCCGCCAGCTGCATTTTGCCGAGAAGAATGGTGAGCCCACTAAGTACAATCTGATGCGCGAAGCGATAGATAAAGCCATCTCGCTCAGCATAGATACTAGGTCTTTTCTACGCATTATGAAGCAGCAAGGCTACATTATAGATTACAGTTCGAGCAGAAAATATCCTACGATCCGCTCGTTCGATTCGAAAAAAGCTGTCAGGATGTACCACCTAGGAAGTGAATATGAGCTCGACAGAATCGCCGAAAGAATCTGGGAAAATGATACCGATGTGGTGCTGCGGAATCGCGCAGAGTTCCAGACACTATATAGATTTCCTAAGAAACATAGTGTACGTGTCAAAGGAACTAGAAGCTCAATGAAGAAGATCAGCGGCATATATGGTCTGTATCTTCACTACCTGTATCTTCTCGGTTATCGCCCGGAGAAAAAGCACCGACCGCTTTCGCCTGAAATGCGCGAGGCCTGCAGATGGTGCGATAAATATTCTGAATCCGTAAGGCTCATGGCACGCGAGCACATCCGCTCGACGGAAGACATTCAGAGATATATCGAGACTTCTGACCATAAGAAAAGTGAGCTGATTGGGTGCCGAAACAAGGTGATAAACCGCCTCAGGCGCGAGAAAAATCCTGAAAGGATAAGTGAGCTGAAAGCGGAAAGAACTCGTCTCACAGGTGAGATCTCTGAGATTCGCAAGAGCATCAGGACTGCTGAATTCACGCTTGACCGCAGTGAAAAAGTCCGCAACGACATCAAAATAGAACTAAGTTATTGTCAGGGTAATATTCATCGATCACAAAAAAGAGATAGCAAAAGCCGTGGTGTTGACCGGTGATTTTGCGCTTAAAAGGCATTATTAAAGTGCGCTGCTACACAGCCCTGCATCAAGCAGCACTAAAAAAATTTTCAGAAAGGAGGATGCCGGAGCATGGCGGAAATAAGTGTTTTGCAGCATATGATGCCTTCTTCGGCATCTTTCAGTCCGCAGGAAATGTTGTCGTTCCTCTCTGCCAATGGTACTATTGACTTGAGTAGAGTGAGAAACGAAATGATAAAAACTCAAATTGATAAGCTCATTGAGACTACTCATACAAGTCCGATCACTCAGGGACCGGACGGCAGATGGCGCACTTCAGTATACGAAGGAAAAAAGCGCCGCCTGATAGCCAAGAAGTCCCTTGATGATTTGAAGCTTGAAGTCTATTGTTTCTACACAGGTATTTCAAAGGAGGACGTATTCAGGGAACATACAATTGAATCTCTGTATCCTAGATGGAAGGAATACAAAGCACTTCATACTAACGCTAAGACATATATCATCAGGATAGACAGCGTGTGGAACAATCATTATCTTAATGATGAGATCATCAGAATACCTATTTCCAAACTTGATAAACTGACCCTCGATACCTGGGCACACAAGCTTATCAAGGATAATGAATATACCAAAAAACAGTATTACAACCACACTATAATAGCAAGACAGGTCCTTGATTATGCAGTTGAGCTCAATCTCATTCCTTTCAATCCGTTCTCGCAGTTCAAAGTCGATAGCAGAGTATTCAGGAAAGAAAAGAAGCAGTCAAGTGAAACTCAGGTGTTCAGTCGCGATGAACAGGCTGCTATGGAGGCTCTTGCCTGGGAAGATTTTGAGAAAATCAAGCACCCTGTCAATCAGCTTATTCCTCTCGCTATGCTGTTCCAGTTTCAGACAGGACTGCGTATCGGTGAAGTCTGTGCTTTAAAGTATGAAGATATTGAAGGAGATAAATTTCTCGTCAGGAGAATGTACAGGGCAGCTACAAAAGAAGTCATTGATGATACCAAAGGCACCTTTGGCGAGAGAAGTGTGGTTCTTACCGACAAGGCAATGGAGATAATCGAGGCTGTCAACGACAGGAAACAAGAGCTTGGAATCGATAATGAATATATCTTCTCGCTCAAGGACCAGCCTGCTTCATATGATGCTCTCAAGGATCTTTATCCGAGCTACTGCAGTAAGCTTGATATCACCAACAGGAGCTCTCATAAGTCCAGAAAAACATTCGTATCCTCACTGATAGACGGAGGTGTCAATATCAATACCGTCAGAGAAATGGTCGGTCACAACGATGAAAGGACTACTCTCAGCTGCTACTGCTTTGACAGAAATACCGATGCAGAGAGAAAGAATATGATCCAGAATGCACTGTCTTCTTAGTTCTATTCTCGAATGCCCATCTTAAAAATGTAACAGTTCAGATCCCATCTGTAACAGAAAATTCCACGAAAAAAGCCCGAAATCATTGAAAATCTCGGGCTTTCTATGGCGGAGGACATGGGACTCGAACCCACGGGGCTGTTACGCCTTACCTGATTTCCAATCAGGCTCCTTAGCCACTCGGTCAATCCTCCACGGCTAATTCTTTTATGCATTGTTATTCAGCCCGATTATGTTAACACATCGGGTAACTGTTTGCAACTGAAAGTATTGGAAAAACTGTTCTTATTACTTACCTTTGAATAATTGTTTCATGGAATCGGTAATCGATGACGCAATACCTTCGAGGCTTGAGAGCAATCCCTCAATTTTAGTATCAAAAACCTCGTCCGCCATAGGGTAGCGTTCAGTAAATGATTCTTCTTTATACTGATCTCCGGCTTTGTGCTCGTCTTCAAATCCGGAACCCGCAGGAACAAGGAAATAATCACGGCCTCTGGCTGCGTCATCCCACGTTATGTCCATATAGTAATACTTCCCGTAAAGTTCCACTATGTTCCACGTGTGTGAGCCGGTGGTTCCGTCCGGAGCGATCCCCTCACCAAAAATGATCCTGTTGTCTATACCTGCCTCAAGAAGCAGCCGGTAGAGGCTTACCGAATAGCCCTGACATAGTGCCCGTCCTTCGATAAGTGCGCCGTACGCTGTCCTCGCGATATCATTTCTGCCTGAATCCGTCTCATATTCTACGTTGTCACAGATATAATCACGTATAGC
>CADBXM010000031.1 GCA_902798745.1 uncultured Eubacteriales bacterium | reverse complement strand
CATCTGAGCTGCTCCTGTGATCATGTTCTTTACATAGTCAGCGTGTCCCGGGCAGTCTACGTGTGCGTAGTGTCTGTTTGGTGTCTCATACTCAACGTGTGCTGTCGAGATTGTGATTCCTCTTTCTCTCTCTTCCGGTGCCTTGTCGATCTGATCGAATGCTACGTCACCGCCGAGTCCGTACTTTCTGTTGAGTACTGATGTGATAGCTGCTGTAAGAGTTGTCTTACCGTGGTCAACGTGGCCGATTGTACCGATGTTGATATGCGGTTTGGTTCTTTCGTATTTCTGCTTTGCCATTGTTTTCTCCCCTTTTATTAAAGAAAAGTGTTAAAAAATTATAGTTATATTTACTTGACGATCTTTTCTGCAAGTGATTCCGGCAACTTCTCGAAGTGGTCGAACTGCATCGTGTATACGCCTCTTCCCTGAGTCTTGGATCTCAGATCTGTTGCATATCCGAACATCTCTGAAAGAGGAACCATTCCTCTGATCACGGCTGCGCCGTTTTCGATGTCGGAACCTTCGATGCGTCCTCTTCTCGAACTGATGTCGCCGATCACATCACCCATGTAGTTATCAGGAACTGTGACTTCCACCTTGAATACAGGCTCGAGCAGTACCGGCTTCGCCTTCATGACTGCTTCCTTGAAAGCCTTGGAGCCGACAACCTTGAATGCCATCTCGGATGAGTCGACTTCGTGGTAACTTCCGTCATAGAGCTCTACGCCTACGTCAACAACATTGTAGCCCGCGAGCGGACCGGCCTGCATGGCTTCCTCGATACCCGCCTGTACGCTCGGTATATATTCCTTAGGAATAGCACCGCCGACAATGGAGTTCTTGAACTCGAAGCCTTCGCCCGGCTCTCTCGGATAGAGCTTGATCTTGACATGTGCGTACTGACCGCTTCCTCCGGTCTGCTTAGCATGCTTGCAATCGACATCGGCAGTAGTCGTAACGGTCTCCTTGTAGGATACCTGCGGTCTGCCTACATTAGCCTCGACTTTGAACTCACGGAGCAGTCTGTCGACGATGATCTCGAGATGGAGCTCTCCCATTCCCGCGATGATAGTCTGACCGGTCTCCGGATTCGTGTAGGTCCTGAAAGTTGGGTCTTCCTCAGCAAGTTTAGCGAGGGCCATACCCATCTTTTCCTGACCGATCTTAGTCTTAGGCTCAATAGCGATCTCGATAACAGGGTCAGGGAACTCCATGGACTCAAGCACTATAGGTGCTTTCTGGTCGCAGAGTGTGTCGCCTGTTGTAGTGAATTTGAGTCCTACAGCAGCGGCGATGTCTCCGGAGTAGACCATTTCGATCTCGTCCCTGTGATTTGCATGCATCTGAAGGATGCGCCCGATCCTCTCCTTGCGGTCCTTTGTCGCGTTATACACGTGAGAACCTGCCTGGAGGGTTCCTGAATAAACTCTGAAGAACGCGAGCTTGCCTACATAAGGGTCTGCCATGATCTTGAACGCAAGAGCGCTGAATGGCTCCTTATCGGAAGCAGGCCTGTCTTCTTCTTTTTTGGTATATGGATTGACACCCTTGATAGCCGGGATATCCAAAGGTGAAGGCATATAATCGACTACTCCGTCGAGCATGAGCTGTACGCCCTTGTTCTTATAAGCCGAGCCGCAGAATACAGGGTACATATTGCCCTTGATCGTCTCTCTGCGGATGACCTTCTTGATATCCTCTTCAGGGATCTCTTCGCCTTCGAGATACATCATCATGAGATCTTCGTCACATTCGGCGACGGACTCGATCATCTTATCTCTCCATGCTTTGGCCTCATCGAGCATGTTTTCAGGGATCTCCTTCTCGTCGAAGGTCTGCCCGAGGTCGTTATCATGATAGATCTCGGCCTTCATCTTGATGAGGTCGATGATACCGATGAACTCAGCCTCCGAACCGATAGGCAGCTGTACAGCCACCGCGTTGGCTCTCAGCCTGTCGCGGATCATGTCGAGCACATGGAAATAATTGGCTCCCATGATGTCCATCTTGTTGACGAATATCATACGAGGAACTCCGTATTTTTCAGCCTGTCTCCACACGGTCTCGCTCTGAGGCTCAACGCCGCCCTTGGCGCAGAGCACCATCACTGCTCCGTCGAGAACTCTGAGGGAACGCTCTACCTCAACTGTGAAGTCGACGTGTCCCGGAGTGTCGATGATATTGATCCTGGTGTCATGCCATTGTGCAGTAGTAGCGGCAGAAGTAATGGTGATGCCTCGCTCCTGCTCCTGCTCCATCCAGTCCATCGTGGCCGCGCCTTCGTGAGTCTCTCCGAGTTTATGCGTCCTTCCGGTATAGAAAAGGATCCTTTCGGTAGTCGTCGTCTTACCGGCGTCGATATGAGCCATGATCCCTATGTTGCGGGTCCTTTCAAGAGAAAATGCTCTCCCCATTGCTTCCTCCTTTCCTGCTTGTTTGTTGAAATAACTGATTGTTTAACATATTCGCTACGCTCAGCATAACATAAACGTTAAAATCTGAAATGTGCGAATGCCTTGTTGGCCTCTGCCATCTTGTGTGTATCTTCCTTCTTCTTTACGGAAGATCCTGTGTTGTTGGCTGCGTCCATGATCTCAGCTGCGAGTCTTTCTGCCATAGTTCTCTCGCCTCTTGATCTTGTATAGCCTGTCAGCCATCTGATGCCCAGAGTCTGCCTTCTTTCAGGTCTTACTTCGATAGGTACCTGATAGTTGGCACCACCGATTCTTCTTGCCTTTACTTCGAGTACTGGCATGATGTTGTTCATTGCCTTCTCGAATACTTCCAGAGGCTCCTCGCCCGTCTTTTCCTTGATCTGGTCAAATGCGTCATAGACGATAGTCTGGGCTACGCCCTTCTTGCCGTCGAGCATGATGCTGTTGATCAGCTTGGCAACTACTACGCTGCCATAGACAGGATCAGGAAGAACCTCTCTCTTAGGTGTGTTACCTTTTCTTGGCACTTCTCTTCCCTCCTTGTAAATTCAGGTCGGTACTCGTTAGCAACCCTGCGAATTTCTTCGGTCAGCCTGAACGACTGCTTACTCGCTGAGTCTGCTCCCGCGGCGCTCTTTTATGTAAAAAGATTGCCTACGTACTATTAGTTTTAATTGATTTTGCTCTCTTCCTTACGGCAATGCCGTATGTTCAAAAAGGAAGAATTATTTCTTTTTAGGCCTCTTGGCTCCGTACTTGGAACGGCCCTGTCCACGATCTGCAACGCCGGAAGTATCGAGTGTACCTCTGATGATGTGATATCTAACACCAGGAAGGTCCTTGACCCTGCCGCCTCTTACGAGAACAACGCTGTGCTCCTGCAGATTGTGACCAATACCAGGAATGTAAGCTGTAACTTCCATTCCGTTTGTCAGACGAACTCTTGCGACTTTACGAAGAGCTGAATTCGGCTTCTTAGGTGTGACAGTCTTAACTGCTACGCATACGCCTCTCTTCTGAGGGGAGTTTACGTCGGTAAGAGTCTTGCGAAGTGTGTTCATGTTCTTACCGAGTGCAGGCGCTGTCGACTTCTTTACCGAGCTCTGTCTGCCCTGACGTACTAACTGGTTGATTGTAGGCATTCTTTTCTCCTTTCTTCATTTTTTTATTCTTTGCACCAAAATATAAAAACATGGTGCTCGAACCCTAAGATTTTACAGACAAATCCTTAGAATGTCAATAATTATGAGGCATTTCCTGAAAATTGGCGTAAATATGCCAATGTGTGACAATTTACGCCAATCTTTTCAGTAATACATGTTATTCAACGATCGCTGTCTCGCCGTAAACCTCGATCGGTTCTTCGCCTTCAGCGGAGATAGTTTCGGTTTCAAGGCCTGCAATATGCAGTTCTTCCTCTTCTTCCTCTACCTCAGCCTTGCCGTTGATGAAGTCTTCGTATTCGCCGTAATCGACTTCGACTTCGCCGTATCTCTTCATACCTGTTCCGGCAGGGATCAGTTTACCGATCATTACGTTCTCCTTGAGACCTTCGAGTCTGTCGGTCTTGCCCTTGATGGACGCGTCAGTGAGCACTCTTGTTGTCTCCTGGAACGAAGCCGCTGAGAGGAATGAGCTGGTCGCCAGAGCAGCCTTGGTGATACCAAGAAGCTGCCTGTTGGCCGTGCATGGCTCTCCGCCTTCTGCCTCTACAGCCTCGTTTGCCGCCTCGATCTCTCTTCTTGAGTACTGGCCGCCAGGCAGGAGTCTTGTGTCTCCCGGCTTCTCGACCTTGTACTTGGAGAGCATCTGGCTAACGATGATCTCGATGTGCTTATCGTTGATGTCTACACCCTGATTCTTGTACACTCTCTGAACTTCTCTCAGGAGGTATTCATAAACACCCTGCACACCATTGAGTCTCATGATGTCGTGAGGATCGAGAGGTCCCTTTGTGATCTGGTCTCCGGCCTTGACGTTCTGTCCGACCTCGACATTGATCCTTGCACCGAATGGGATCACGTAGTTTCTCTCTCCGCCCTTTTCTTCTACGATGACATCAGTCTTGTTGTCTTCGCGTGGCTCGATCGCTGTAACGATACCATCACCTTCGCAGATCTCAGCAAGTCCCTTTGGCTTACGTGCCTCGAAGAGCTCCTCTACTCTAGGAAGACCCTGAGTGATATCGCTTCCGGCTACACCGCCTGTATGGAATGTTCTCATTGTCAGCTGAGTACCCGGCTCACCGATGGACTGAGCAGCGATGATTCCGACTGCCTCGCCCGGAAGCACCTTGCGGCCTGTAGCCATGTTCTTACCATAGCACTTAGCGCAGATGCCGCTCGCGGCTCTGCATGTCATGGCAGATCTGATCTTGACCATCTCGATGCCGGCATTTTCGATCTCCTGAGCCTTGTCATCTGTGATGTACTCATCGGCTGCTATAAGGACTTCGCCTGTCTGCGGATCGATAACGTCCTCGATGGTGTATCTTCCGGCGATCCTCTGCCACAGCTTTTCGATCTCCTCTTTACCGTCTCTGAATGCTCTTACTTCGATGCCTTCAGTCGTTCCGCAATCCTCTTCATTTACGATGATGCTGTGCGAGATATCTACGAGACGTCTTGTCAGATATCCTGAGTCAGCAGTACGGAGAGCTGTATCAGTAAGTCCCTTACGGGCACCGTTCGATGAAATGAAGTATTCCAGAATGGAAAGTCCCTCACGGAAGTTTGCCTTGATAGGGATCTCTACCGTGTGACCTGTGGCGTTTGCCATCAGTCCTCTCATTCCGCCGATCTGGCTGATCTGGGATTTATTACCTCTAGCTCCGGAGCTGGCCATGATGTAAAGGTTGTTCATTGTGCCGAGGTTGTCCATCAGAGCGTCAGCAGTATCTTCAGTAGCCTTACGCCATGTGCTGATGATGCTGTCGTATCTCTCCTTGTCGGACATGAGACCTCTTCTGAAAAGAGCCTCATACTGGTCTACCTTTTCTTCAGCAGCGCTTACGATCTCAGCCTTTGCTGCAGGGATCTCCATGTCGGAGATACTGATGGTGACTGCGGACAGAGTCGAATAGTGATATCCGGTGTCCTTGATGTAGTCGAGCATCAGGGCTGTCTCTGTGTTGCCGTGAGCCTTGAAGCAAGCGGCGATGATCTTTCCGAGAGCTTTCTTGTCGCAGAGGAAGTCGACCTCGAGTGAATACGGATCCTTCTCTCTGTCAACGAAACCGAGATCCTGAGGAAGTCCTTCGTTGAAGATGAATCTTCCTACTGTGGACTCGACCAGCTTGCCCGGGTCGCCTTCGTAAGCGAAGCGTCTTACCTTGACTTTGGCGTGGATTCCGACAGCTCCCGCGTTGTAAGCCATGATCATCTCGTCATAGTCTGCGAAGCACTTGCCGTCGCCCTTTTCGGCATCGCGGCCTCTTTCTTCGCTGCCCGGATGTGTCAGGTAGTATGATCCGAGGATCATGTCCTGAGTCGGAACAGTGATAGGAGATCCGTCCTTTGGAGCCAGGATATTGTTGACCGAAAGCATGAGGAATCTCGCCTCAGCCTGTGCCTCTACTGACAGAGGAACGTGGACAGCCATCTGGTCTCCGTCGAAGTCGGCGTTGAACGCTGTACATACGAGCGGATGCAGCTTGATAGCTTTTCCTTCTACGAGTACCGGCTCAAATGCCTGGATACCGAGTCTATGCAGAGTAGGAGCACGGTTAAGGAGCACCGGGTGATCCTTGATGATGTAGTCGAGCACATCCCAAACTTCAGGGTCTGCTCTCTCTACCATGATCCTTGCCTGCTTGGTGTTCTGAGCGAGCTCTCTGTTAGCAAGCTCTCTCATGATGAATGGCTTGAAGAGTTCGAGAGCCATGGTCTTAGGAAGTCCGCACTGGTAGAACTTGAGGTCAGGTCCTACTACGATTACGGAACGTCCCGAGAAGTCTACACGCTTACCGAGAAGGTTCTGACGGAATCTTCCCTGCTTACCCTTGAGCATGTCGGACAGGGATTTGAGCTTGCGTCCGCCCGCTCCCTGAACGGCTCTGCCTCTTCTGCCGTTATCGATGAGCGCGTCTACGGATTCCTGGAGCATCCTCTTCTCGTTACGGATGATGATGTCAGGAGCGCCGAGCTCACCGAGCTTTTTAAGTCTGTT
>CADBXM010000030.1 GCA_902798745.1 uncultured Eubacteriales bacterium | reverse complement strand
AGCCCAGTCCAGTACAAGACTGAAATGGGCTTTGTATAGCTTTTTTAAACTGTCTACTTTCTGTTGACTAGTTCAGTTTTACGCGGGGATGGTTTTTTTACGTTAATATGGATATGACTGATGTGTTATTATTACAAAAAAATGACAGTATTCGGGAGGAAACAGTGACTATTGTTTTGATTATTCTGTGCGCTGCTTTCGCAGCAGCTTTTCTTTATTACGGGAGCAAAGAGAAGTATGTACATGCGGTAGCTTTCAAGGGACTTGCGTCTGCTTGTTTCGTTATAATGGGACTTATCCTCAATCCGGGAACGAATACTGCAAATCTCATTGTGACCGGATTGCTTGCAGGATGCATCGCGGATATCGTCATCGATCTTCGGAAGGTGTTCGCCAAAAAAGGCCAAACGTTCTTCCTGCTAGGATGTCTATTCTTCTTTGCCGGGCACATCATGTACATTTTGGCAGTATTCCCGATGTCGACACACAAGGCATTATGTGTTGCCATTGCTGTAATCGTGACTCCGCCGCTTATGCTGGAGATATACAAACACATCACTGCAAATACTTTGCTTAAGGCTGTCGGCATAGTGTACATAGGCGCTGTCATGCTCCTTAATTGCGCCGCGATAAACAATCTCATCGATGCTCCATCAGCCTTTACCGGAGTCTTTTCCGCGGGAGCATTGCTGTTTATGGCGAGCGATATTCTTCTAGTGTTCAATACTTTTGGAGCGCAGTACAGTCAGAAGGTCAAGAATTTCTATATCGGCCTTTACTACGCAGGGCAGATCCTCATAGCCCTGAGCCTGCAGTATCTCTCATGATCTGGCCGAGGACCTCGACTTTTGCAAAGACGTAAAAATGGTCCTGAGATGAAAATCTCAGGATTTTTTATGTTGGTTTAAGGTTGAAAGAGTAAATTGGTCACGAAAAGCAAACCTGCGTGCATGCAGGTGGAGTAAAATAGAATCACAAAGGGGAGGAGACCGGAATGAAAAAAGAAAAAACGAAAGGGAAAACGATCAGAAAAATCATCGCCGCGGCGGTTGCTTCCGCAATGCTGATAGCTATGTGCGGATGCAGTGCGCAGAATGCTACGGATACAACAGACACAACAGATACAACGTCTGTCGCACAGGACTATCTGACAAAAGCGGATATAACTGTCAACGAGGAGATCACGAACGATCAGGACGGAGAACATGCTATAGAGGTCAGCGGCGAAGAAAAGGAATATTCAAATGTCGGAGTGACCAAAACCGGCGAGGCTTCGGGCGATGAGGCGGACTTCTACGGCGAGAACTCCGCGGTATTCGCGACTGAGAAGGGCACGCTTACTATAAAGGATTCACTTATTGAGACAAACGGCACTCACGCCAACGCTGTGTTCTCGTACGGAGAAGGGACCACAGTCAACATTTCAGACTCTGTTATCGAGACTCAGGGCAACTGCTCCGGCGGCCTTATGACGACCGGCGGAGGAACAATGAACGCTGAGAATCTTACGATCGATACATCCGGTAATTCATCTGCTGCGATCAGATCCGACAGAGGCGGCGGCACAGTGACTGTCACAAAAGGCCGTTACACGACAGCAGGGACCGGCTCCCCGGTCATCTACTCGACCGCGGATATTACGGTGAATGATGCATACATGGAATCTACGGCTTCCCAAGGCGTAGTGGTCGAAGGAAAGAACTCCGTGACGCTCAATAACGCTACTTTGGTCGCGGACAACAACACAAAGAACAGCGACAAATCGGAGTACTATCAGGCGGTCATGATCTACCAGTCGATGTCCGGCGATGCCGATGAGGGAACTTCGTCCTTCAGTGCAAATGGAAGCACAATCACCAACAAGAACGGCGATGTGTTCTTTGTCAACAATACAGCCACTAAGATAGCGCTTAGCGAAACGACTATCACCAACGAGGATACCGACGGAGTGTTCCTGAGAGCTGAGGCCGCAGGTTGGGGCAACGAAGGATCGAACGGAGGCAAGGTGGAATTGACAGCCTCGAAGCAGACTATCGAAGGCGACATTCTTGTGGATGATGTTTCGGCGCTCAACCTCTACCTGAAAGACAGCTCATCCTTCAGCGGAGCAATAAACTCAGACGGACAGAAGGGCGATGTATACGTTGAGATCGAGGACGGCAGCACATGGACTCTGACATCGGACGCGTATGTTTCAGGCCTAACAGTAAATGAGGGCTCTGCGATCGACCTGAACGGGCACAAACTCTATGTGGATGGCAAAGAGTATGAAGCGGGGGCTGCGTCAAAAGGGACAGCCTTTGAGATAAAGACCGAGAGCTCGGGCGGCTCGGGTGAGGGCGGAATGCTGGGAGGAAAGCCGGGCGATGGACAAGCACCTCCTGACGGCGGTCAGGGCGGCCCAGACGGGAATCTACCGAGCGGAGAGCCACCTGAAAAACCGAGTGGAGATCCTCCACAGAAGCCAGGTGAATAGTGAACCTCCACAAGGACCAGATGGAGGAAACGCACAGCCAAAAAGGAGTTTCTCCAAAAAATATACATTTGAAAAAAATTTTTGCAAAAAATGTATAATGAATCTGTTGCAAGCAGTTGCCATCAATCAACAACAGTCCAAAATACTTGACGATAACCCCTTTAATGAGGATTATTGTCAAGTATTTTTTCTTGCTGTTGAGGCTGACAGAGTCAAATGGTAAAATTACTATACATTTTCGGGCAAAAATTTCTTGAAATGTATAGTAAATCAAAAAAGTCCTCTTGGGAGATAAAGTAAAGACTTTTCGGAGGAGCGCAGCTGCTATGTATGAACTTGTGCAGGTCTCGGATACTTGCTTCTATATCCAGAGCCCGGCGAAGATAGGTATCGTTCTCACTGAGGGTGATCAGGCGTGTCTTATCGACAGCGGGAATGACAAGGATGCCGGAAAAAAGATCAAAAAGATCCTGGATGCGAACGGATGGACGCTCAAGGCCATCTTTAATACGCACTCCCACGCTGATCACATCGGTGGAAATCAATATCTGCAGAATCAAACGGGCTGCCCTATCTACGCTGTCGGTATCGAGCGCGACTTCACTGAGCATCCTCTGCTCGAACCGTCATATCTATATGGTGCGAATCCGCCTAAAGAGTTACGTCATAAATTCCTGCTGGCAAAGGGCAGCGAAGTTATCTCTTTGAAAGAGGAACATCTTCCATCCAACTTGCAGATGTTTCCGCTCCCGGGCCATTCATGGGACATGGTGGGATTCCGCTCGCAGGATGATGTAGTCTATCTGGCAGATTGCCTTTCGAGCAAGGAGACTCTGGAAAAGTATCAAGTCAGTTTTCTGGTTGATGTCGGGGCATATCTGGACACGCTGGAAGCGATCCAGAGTATGAAGGCGAAGGTCTTTATCCCGTCGCATGCCGACCCTACAGACGATATCGCACCTTTAGCGCAGTACAATATACAAAAGGTCCACGAGGTCGCGGAAGCTATCGAGGAGATCTGCGGACAGCCACAGCCATTTGAAAAGATACTTCAGAAGGTGTTTGAGCGTTCCGGTTTGACGATGACCTTTGAACAGCACGCGCTCGTCGGAAGCACCGTCCGCTCGTATGTCACCTGGCTTATGGAGCAGGGCAGGTTGCAAGCGGAGATCGAGGATAATACGATATGTTACAGACAGAGAGACTGATCCTTCGCCCTTGGGAAGATACGGATGCGGAGAGCTTATACGAATACGCGAAAGATGACCGTGTCGGGCCGATCGCAGGATGGCCGGTGCACACCAGCGTGGAAAACAGCCGTGATATCATCAGAGATATTCTGTCCGGACCGGAATCTTATGCTGTCTGCCTTAAGGAAGACAGCAAGGCTATCGGAAGCATAGCTATAATGATCGGCGATGCGAGCAATATCGGCATTCCCGACACAGAAGGTGAGATAGGATTTTGGATAGGGGTGCCTTTCTGGGGGCAGGGACTTATCCCCGAAGCGACGCGTGAGATCATTCGCCACGCTTTTGAAGACTTGGAACTTGAAGTATTATGGTGCGGACATTACAAAGGCAATTATAAATCCCGCCGAGTGCAGGAGAAGTGTGGCTTTGTCTATCATCACACCGAGCAGGAGGTGTATCTGGAGCAGATGGATGAAACGCGCTCAGATCATATTATTATGAGACTGACAAGGAACGAATGGAATACAATAAGAACGAAGGGAAAAGCAATGAAGGATAAAGGATCGGAAAAGGAGGGTCATTATGATAGTTCTGATCGTAACGTATAAGTGCAAGGACGGCATGAGAGAGAAATGCCTTGAGGCGATAAAGGCCGAGGGGCTCGATGCCGCATCCAGAGCGGAGGAAGGTAATATCAAATATGATTATTACATGTCTGCGGACAATGAAAATGAAATGATGCTGGTAGAGAAGTGGCGCGATGCCGACGCTATCGCGATCCATAACGAGCAGGCTCATTTCAAGAGACTCGTCGGGCTCAAGGATGAGTTCGTGAATGAAACGATAATAGAAAAGTATACTGATTAGTTACATAATCACAGCGGAAAGGCAGCAGCTTCTTTATAAGAAGATCATGCTGTGGTTTTACAAAAAGGGTAGGAGGACACTCAAGTGGATATGAAAAAGCTACTTTTCATATTGATGATGGCATTGCTTTCGTTATCCATTTTCACAGCCTGCGGCAATTCTGCAGAGCAAACAGCCACCGATGAGCAGACCGATACAGAGGTAACAGAGCAGGAAGAAGAAAGCGGGAGCGCTGCTGACGGGAAGACCCTGGTCGTATATTTTACAAGGATCGGAAACACCGGTGAAGGTTTTCCGGAAGGGGTCGACGCAACAACGAGCGCAAGCCTTCAGCAAACAGATGAAGGCTTAAAAGGAAATGCGCAGATGATAGCTGAGTGGGTCGCGGACGAGACACACGGGGACATCTTCGCTATAGAATCCGAAGATCTTTATCCTGCGGATTATGACGCAACGGTCGAAAAAGCAAGCACCGATCAGAGCGACAAAGCAAGGCCAGCACTGAAAACGCATGTAGATAATATAAATCAGTATAAGACTGTTGTGATGAGCTTCCCTAACTGGTGGGGAGATCTTCCAATGCCTGTATACTCGTTCTTTGATGAATATGACCTTTCGGGCAAAGAAGTGATCGTTTACGTCACACACGAGGGAAGCGGTTATTCAGATACTGTCAGCACGATCGCAGAACTTGAACCGGGAGCAGATGTAAGAGAAGGCCTCTCGATACGCGGAGGAGATGTGTCAAACTCTGAGACCGAGGTGCGCGACAGCATAAAATGAGCAGGCGGACGATCGTAGACATTTCAATGATAGTCCTGATGCCGCTTCTGATGGCATATTCTCTGATTGGGGAGACTTTCCATGAGGTCGCCGGCACCGCAATGCTTGTGCTGTTCATTGTCCATCATGTAATAAACAGAGCGTCTTTAAAGGCTGTCGGAAGGGGAAAGTACACGCCTAAACGCGTGCTGCGGGAAGCAGTGAACGTTTTGCTTTTCGTATTCATGATACTTCAGCCGCTGACGGGGATAATGATGCCGAAGCACTTATACACATTCCTGCACATAGCGGGAGCCGCCAAAGCACGGCAGATACATCTGTGTCTGGCTTACTGGGGGTTTACGCTGATGAGTTTGCACGCGGGGATGCATATGGGATCGCTCGTGGTTAAGATCAAAGCGGATAAAGTCCGGGCAAGAGTGGTAGCGACTATGGTGGCTGCGATATCTTTGTATGGCGTCTATGTCTTCATCAACCGAGGCTTTGCGGGTTATATGCTGATGACCCAAAAATTCGCTTTTTATGATTTCGGAGAGCCGGCTGTGTTGTTCGTTCTGGACTACATCACTGTGATAGTACTGTTTATGCTGATAGGGTGGATTACGCAAAGAGGACCACGGATCGTAGAGAAAAAGCAATTGTGAACATAGCGCAAATAGAATAATATTACAGTCAAGCTACACATAGAAAAGATGGGAGAAAGCATTATGAAGATCACGATCTTTAACGGAAGCCCGAGAATTGTAAATACAGCTGCTATGGCAGAAGCCTTCGCGGATGGCGCGAGATCAGCCGGGCACGAAGTGGAGATACTCCATGTCGGTAAGATGAATATAGCGGGATGTCTTGGATGCGAGTTTTGTCACACCGAAGGCGGCGGCCAGTGTATTCAGAAGGATGACATGGCGAAGCTGATGCCTGCATACCTTGAAAGCGATATGATCGTATACGCGTCTCCGATCTACTACTTCGGAATGAACGCTCAGACGATGGCTGCGATGCAGAGAATGTACTGCATTGGCAAGCCGGTAAAGGCAACAAAGGCAGCGCTCCTTCTCAGCTCGGGATCACCTGGAGTATATGACGGCGCGATTGCAACATACAAGGCGATGACAAGCTATGTCGGCCTTAAGGATATGGGCATCATAACTGCTGCAGGGCTCGAAAACGGTGCAGAAGGTAAGCTTGCCGAGGTACGCGATCTGGCAGCAAGCCTGTAATAATGAAAGTATAAAAGTATATAAAATTGAATTAGCAAGAAAATGGAATGACCTCCAACAGTTAGATTGTAATCTAGCTGCTGGAGGCCTTTTGTTATGCGTAGAATCGATACTGATTACTTTTCCATGCTCTTCTTGATTGGCTTCCACCACAGGAAACCGCGCATCAGGCACTGCGGAAGGGCTTTCGCGACAGGAATATTTGCAGCAGCAGCGACTTTCCTGCCGATGATAAACCATTCGCATACATGGCATATCAAGGTCAAAACCACCAGTCCCAAAATCCACTTGAATAGAGTTTTCATAAAGACCTCCTTATGATCAATGCAACTTTACGCGCGTGATATTTCACGTACGTTCTGATAGATATATTCTACTATATATTCGAGATAATAGGGAGATAGAAGAATAGCAGGCGACGTGGATTCGAGTCCCATGTCCTCCGCCATAGACGACTGTTGAAATACACAGTCGTTTTTGCTTGCAACTTGCTCCAAACCGGGAAAAGTTCATTTTGCTAGAA
>CADBXM010000029.1 GCA_902798745.1 uncultured Eubacteriales bacterium | reverse complement strand
ACAGGATATGCCAGCTCAAGAGAGGGTCAGCGGAGCTGATAATACAGAACGCTCTGGCTACCGGGAATGCGCCGGATAACGCCGGATAAATGGGGCTGCTACACTTTTATTGTGCGACAGCCCCTTGTTTTGTGAGAAAAACGCCCGGCGGGCACTCGTACATATCGCTCGGATGTTATAATAATATTACGATAATTGAAAGAATGGAGTGATATGAGTAACAGACAAGCTGCAAATATGATACTGAGCCGCACGCGGAGAAACCAGATCTATCTGCCGTACGCGAAAAAGAAACCTTACTTTGAAGCTATAGCCCACGGTGATCCAGAAGCCGTGAGCAGGCTCGCTGAAAAGAACCGCGGCTATACTGACTCGCTTGCAGACAAGTGCGCCTCACAGGAGGAAGCCATCGAAAAGATGCGCTACGGATCTGTAGGGGCAGCAAACGAATTGTGCCTGGTAGCGATACAGTCGGGTCTTCTTGATATGGTCGCATACGACCTTAGAGACGAGATGATCGAAAGATTGGATGATGCCGGCACGGAAATGAGATCACTCGAAGAGTACTACGATCTTGTTCACGACCTGGCGAGCGAATATGCGCTCAGGATGAGCTATGTAATAAGAGAAAAGAAGTATTCCCCTCGCCTTGTAAGGATGATGACTTATATAAAGGAACATCTAGGCGAAAAAATCGAGCTCGCTGAGATCGCAGAGCATGTGAACGTCAGCAGAACTTACGCATCTGCGATCTTCAAGGAGGAACTCGGGATCACCATAAGCGAGTTCATTCTGCGTGAACGCATGTATGAAGCCAAGAGGATGCTCAGAGAGACAGATCTTCCTGTCGCGGAGATCAGCAGCAGGCTGGCATTCTGCTCCCAGAGCTATTTCACAAAGAGATTCACCGAAACGGAAGGAATGACTCCGCTTGAATATAGAAGGCATCAGGAATAGAAAATTCAATTACGAAAACTGGGAACGAGCATACGTGTGCATCGACCTGAAATCTTTCTACGCCTCGGTAGAATGCGTCGAACGAGGGCTGGATCCCATGACCACAGACCTTGTAGTGGCGGATCCCACCAGATCGGACAGGACGATATGCCTCGCGGTCTCGCCTTCCCTTAAAGCAAAGGGAGTCAGCGGACGAGCAAGAGTCTTCGAGATACCCAAAAGTTTTGAATACATAATGGCGCCTCCCCGCATGCACCTATATATGGAGTACGCGGCCGAGATATACAAGGTCTATCTCGATTACATCGCGCCTGAGGACATGCATGTCTACTCGATAGACGAGGTATTCTTGGATGTCACGGCATACCTTAAAAGATACGGCCTCGATCCGAAGCAGATGGCAGAGTTCCTGATGAGCGAGGTCTACGAGAGGATAGGCGTGAGAGCAACAGCCGGCGTCGGCCCCAACATGTATCTCAGCAAGATCGCGATGGACATCATCGCCAAACACGCGGACGACTTCATCGGGGTGCTTGATGAAGAGGCGTATCAGGATCTTCTTTGGGACCACCGCCCGTTGACGGATTTCTGGCGCATAGGGCGAGGCACGGCGGCCAGACTCGCGAAGATCGGTATAACCACCATGCGAGATATTGCAGAGCTTGCTGAAAGAGACGAGGATCTGCTTTATAGGATGTTCGGCATAGACGCCGAGCTTCTCATCGACCACGCGTACGGCATCGAGCCGACGAGGATGAGCGACATAAAGGGCTACAAGAACAAGAGCCATTCGCTTTCACGTGGCCAGGTGCTGATGAGAGACTATACAAATGAAGAGGGCAGGCTTATAGTTAAGGAGATGACCGAACTTCTATGCCATGAGATGACCGGTCTGGGCAAGGTGACGGCAAACGTTTCGATCGCCGTCGGGTACAGCAACGCGCTGAAGGTGCCGATGAGCCGGGGGTCTGTCTCGTTCGGTATGCTGACCAATGCCGCTTCCATCGTGATGCCTGCGGTCGCAGACCTTTATGACAGGATCACCGAACATGAGTACCCCGTCAGGCGGGTCTTCATAAACTTCAACGACATCAAAAGAGCTGATGAGGATAGACAGATGACGCTCTTCGACCTCGCGGACGCGGAGGCCGAGGAGGAAGGAATGACAAAGGGGCAGATGAGGCGCGAGTCAATGGCTGACCCTGTCAGAGAGACTCAGGCGGTGCTCAAGAGGGACGCGGCGCTTCAGGAGGCCGTGAATTCTATCAGGAGCAAGTATGGCAAGGACGCGATGTTCAGGGGCATGGACCTCGAAGAAGCGGCGACCACCAGAGAGAGAAACCACCAGGTAGGCGGACATAAGGAATAATAAAGACAAATAAAAGTGAAAGAACGACCAAATTCAAACAGACCGAAAATGCCACTCTCGCAGCGGGCCAAACAGTTCGCGCCGTTTGACGCGCTCACGGGGCTAAGCGAAAGACTGAAGCAGGCTGAGGAAGAACACAACAGGGCTTTGAACGTTGACTCAAACCGGGATCGGGAAATGCCGGAAGAATAGAAAAAGGAGATTCATTGATGGACGAAAGCAGAAGACACGCAGAAGCATGGGCGCGGGAATGGAGACTGCGCAGGAGGACCCAAAGGATCATAACCATCATTGCGGTGGCGGTGTTGCTTATTGCGGCGATCGCGGCAGTGGAGTATTTTTCCAATCGTATCGGGAGAACCACCTACAAATCTGAAGAGGAGATGAAGGCTGCCGTACAGGGCAGGTACGCTCTTGAGAGTTCATACATGGATATGGTGATCGAGGGCGATGAGGTCACCTTCACGTACTGGTCATACAGCCACTATGACAGAAATTATGCGGAAAGGTATGGATATGATGCCGAGCAGGATTCGGTATATACAGATCACATCGTGAAGTGGGACTACAGGCACGGAGTTCTCAAGACTGAGTGGATGGACGATCTCATAATCGACAGCGACGGAAATATTCATAAAGGGAAATACACAGTATTATATAAGACCGACAGGCCTAGACCTGAACCTATCGATCCATCGACACTGAACAATCCGCAAGGAGACCCTGATGCGGTAGTTCCTGAAGATGTCGCAGATGCGATCGACGAGAGGGCCGACAGCATTGAGGAAGCAACGGAAGCTGCTGCGGCTGCTGCTGCGAAAGATAGCTAGTGACAGGGGGAGCAGACATTCAGGCTCTGTTCAGGGGCAAAGGAGTTTGCTATAATCTATCTCAATATGGAAGATTGGAATTGGAAACTGTAGAGGACATGGAGGTCCGGAATGAAACAATATGATTTTGTATTAAAGGATGAAAAAGGCACTGCAAGGGACGGGTCGGATCTTCAGGAGACGCTTAAGAACTTCTTTGAAGACGATCTTGAATCCGGCAGTTACGGCAGGGAACACGTATTCAGATTCGAGGAATACGACGATCAGGGAGAAAAAGCCCTTGCTGTTTTTGCAGACGATACAGAAATAGGAAGCATCAAGGGAGATGATGTTGATGAAGTCTCCGCGCTTATCGCGAGAGCTTCGAGCAGCAAACTGTCATTCTGCGTGAACGGTTACGACATCGATGAATACGAGAAAATAATCGATCGCTACAAAGACAAGAAGTTCTGGAAAGAGGAAGACCCTGACTTCGACGATAAGGCAGTCAACAAGGCATACAACGACCTGATGAATGGGCTCAAGGAAGAGAAGGTCTATCAGGCGATGCTGAAGTTCTCGGTCGAGGATGAAAAAGACGGGCTCGACGATGAAGCTCTGGAAGCAGTGGTGGCTGAAGAGAGACAGCAGCAGGAAAACATGGAGCTCTTCCTAAAGTACTTCAGGATCCTTTTCCCGCTGTCCATTGCAGTACTGGTAATGGGATTCCTCTTCCTGCTGGGCTTTATCTTGAAAATGAGATGGGGCTCCTTAATGGTGGGAGCTATGAACATAATGTTCGGAGCGCTGGGTGCATATTTCTCAAGGAAATACACCAAACAGGCAAGCAGGCAAAAGGAAAAAAAGAAACAATAGCAGTATCAGCAAATATGTACACAAGCCGCGTAACAGCGGCTTTTTCTTTTTGCACAAAATACTTGACGGAAAGATTTATGTTGTGTAAAATACATTTGTATCAAATATAAATATAATGACGAATCACGAATCATCAAATCAACAATTCAACAAAACCGAAAATGAGCATGGGACAGAAAAAAGACAAATATACAGATAGCAATGAAAACCATATTGACGAGATGAAGCTTGCCAACCAGCTGTGTTTCCCTCTCTACGCAGCCGCGCGCAAAGTGACGGGGCTTTATACTCCGTTTCTGAAAGAACTGGGGCTGACTTATACCCAGTATATCGTCATGCTGGTTTTATGGGAGAAGGACGGAGTGTCTGTCTCTGAGATCGGTGAAAAGCTGATGCTCGACAACGGCACACTCTCGCCGCTTCTTAAGAAAATGGAAAGCGCAGGGCTCATCGGGCGCAGCCGCAGCCGTGAAGATGACCGAGTAGTTGAGATCACTCTTACGGAAGAGGGAAGGAAGCTGCAGGAAAAAGCAAGAGAGATCCCAAGAAATGTGGGAGCCTGCATCGACCTGCCACCCGAGAAGGCCGGGCAGCTTTACGAATTGTTATATGAGCTTCTGAACAACGGAGACTTTTAAAAAATCAATATATAAATGCCTGCATAAAGAAGGAGAATAGAAATGAGTACAGTTTATGATTTTACAGTAACAGATCGCCTTGGTAATGAAGTAAGCCTCGCAGATTACAGAGGCAAAGTCCTGCTGATCGTGAATACAGCTACAGGATGCGGATTTACTCCACACTATGAGCCTCTCGAGGCTATGTATAAAGATCTGAAGGAAGAAGGTCTTGAGATCCTCGACTTCCCATGCAACCAGTTCGCGAATCAGACACCGGGCGATGCCGACGAGATCCACGAATTCTGCACACTCAAGTTCGGAGCTGACTTCCCTCAGTTCGCAAAGATCGACGTAAACGGCGAGACAGCAGATCCGCTTTTCGCGTTCCTCGCTACAGAGAAGCCGTTCGAAGGATTCGGCAAGGGCGTGAAGAACGCGGCTCTGAAGAAGTTCTCAGACATGAACAACAAGGCGTTTGGCGACAAGGCATATATCAAGTGGAATTTCACTAAGTTCCTGGTCGACCGCGAAGGTAATGTTGTCGAGCGTTTTGAGCCAACCGTAGATATGGGCGCAGTAAGAGCGGCAGTGGAAACAGCTCTCTAATAAATAGCACTATAAACTGTAACAATGGACGAGAAATTCGATATTCAGAAATACCTTGCTGAAGGCGTTGAGCAGGTGGTGAAGGACGCGCTTCGCGCTACGCTGAAAGACCCGAAAGAGAGCCTGTTCCTCTCCAAGTTCGCTATCGCGAGCAAAAAAGCTTCGGCCAAAAGAGAGAAAGAAGAGCAGGACGGGCTTCATGTGCCTTCATATCTTATAGCCAGCATCACATCGAGCTGTAATCTGCACTGCGCAGGATGCTATTCACGCGCCAACAACGCGACAGAGGACTGCGAGCCTTCGATGCAGCTCAGCGATGAAGAGTGGCTGAAGATATTCAAGGAAGCTGAGGATCTGGGGATAAGCTTTATCCTGCTGGCAGGCGGAGAGCCTATGCTGAGGTGGGATGTCATCGAGCAGGCCGGAAAGATGCAGAACATCCTATTCCCTATCTTCACCAATGGAACATACATGGGCGGCAAGTACATGGAACTGCTGGACAGCTGCCGCAACCTGATCCCGGTCATAAGCATCGAGGGCGGGGCAGATGAGACGGACTCGAGGCGCGGCGAGGGCGTCTATGATAAAGTGATTTCGGTGATGGATGAACTGAAGAGCAGAGGCCTCATATATGGCGTCTCCGTTACGGTCACAAAGGACAACCTGAAAGAAGTGTTCTCGGATGATTTCCTGGAGACCATGAGGAGCAGAGGCTGCAAGGCCGTGTTCTACATAGAGTTCGTACCGGTGAGTGAAGAAGGCGCCGAACTTGCGCCAGGCGATGATGACCGCGACTTCATGACGGACAGGATAGCAGAGCTCAGAGCTTCGAAGGATGACATGGTCTATATCTCCTTCCCGGGCGATGAGAAAAGCTCGGGCGGATGCCTGGCTGCCGGCAGAGGTTTCTTCCATATCAATTCGCACGGCGGAGCAGAACCATGCCCGTTCTCACCGTATTCGGACATCAACGTGAAAGACACATCGCTCAAGGAGGCGCTTAAGTCGAACCTCTTCACTGAGCTTCGGAACGGTGATATCCTTTCCGGCGAGCACATCGGCGGATGCGTCCTGTATGAAAAGAGGGACCAGGTAGAGAAGATAATGGCGGACAATTCCATATGATGATCCCCTGCTCGGTAAATGTGCAGAAAGACTATTGATCGACTGTCGTGTTTGTATAAAACACGGCAGTTTTGTTTTTCTCTATAGCACAACCTTGCCTTCAAGCACAGCCTTGAGGTGCTCGCCATAAGGACTCTTGCCGTAGCGCTTGACGCTCTTGGCAAGCATCTCATCGTCGATCCATCCCATGTGGTAGGCGATCTCTTCAGGCGAAGAGATGGTCATGCCCTGATACTGCTCAATCATGCTGACGAAGTCAGTTGCCTTTTGCAGGCTGTCAAATGTGCCTGCATCCATCCATGTGTAGCCGCGTCCAAGCAACTGAGCATTGAGTCTTCCTTCCTGCAAGTACATATCGTTTAGAGTCGTGATCTCAAGCTCACCGCGCGCAGACGGAGTGACAGCGTCTGCCATGTTGCTGACACCCTTCGGATAAAAGTAGAGACCAACTATGGCATAGTTGCTCTTAGGCTGTTTCGGTTTTTCTTCAACCGAAAGCACCTTTACGGAACGTCCGCTTTCATCGTCTTTCTCAAATTCCATAATGCCAAAGCGCTTAGGATCTTCAACGTAGTATCCGAATATAGTAGCTTTGCCGGCTTCTGCGTCTTCACGCGCATCTCTCAACTTGTGATTGAGACCGTTACCATAGAAAATGTTGTCGCCGAGCACCATTGCGCACGCGTCATCTCCAATGAAATCGCGACCAATAGTGAACGCCTGAGCGAGCCCCTCCGGTTTCTCCTGTACAGCATATGAGAGCTCGATACCGAATTTGGAACCATCTCCCAAAAGCTGCTCTATCCTCGGAGTGTCTTCAGGGGTGCTGATGATCAATATCTCTCTGATTTTTGCCAGCATAAGCGTTGACAGCGGATAAAAGATCATCGGCTTGTCATAAACCGGCAGCAACTGCTTTGATGTGACTATCGTGAGCGGTCCTTTCATGTCAGTGATCTCCTTTGAGTCGTCTGTTTGCGCGCACGTTGTTTACGCTTTGATTGTATCATACTTTCAGCAATAGTATTTCCAAAGAATGCAAACCGCCGGCAGATCTGTGATCAATGGTCTCATGACAATATAAACCCCAGGCGCTTTCGAGCCTGGGGTTTGTATTAAGTATCATTTATACTAAGCATCAACTACTTTACACGTTTGAAGTGAGCATATCTCTTATCTTTTGCGCTCCAGAGCAGCTTAGTATCATAGAATGACTGTTTTCCTTTAAAGAATTTGTCTGCATTAGGGGTTTCTACCCAGCCAGCAGCCGAGCCGCCGCTGATTTCTGTTACCCAATGTGGTGCCTCTGTGAATCCTCCGGCGCCGATCGCAAGGTTTTTATACTTTTTAGGATATATGATCTTGACCTTTATGGTAGCTTTCTTTGCATACTCGAACGACATCCCGTCAGTCGACTTTACTTCCTTCCAGTCAGAAAACTTCCATTTAGAAGAAGTCACTTTAACGTTATATTTGTTTCCTTTTCCAGAACCATTCCGGTTTTATAGTCTACGACCGCACACCAGAAGTCACCGCCCGGAGAAATAAATTCCCCATCGCCCATTGCAAAATGAACGATTTTATTTCTCTGCTTCTTAGACAGATCGAGATTTCTGTAATAAGTCAGTGTATATGTGCATTGCTTATAGCCTTTTTTCTTTGCGTTCTTGACTTTGAAATCCGACAACTTTACCGTATGTGTCTTCGTACCAATGGCACTCCATTTCGTTTTGAATTTCACTTTCTTATTATTCTTTAGATCCCATTTTACATTAGCCTGCTTCATGTTCGCCGTGCTGGCTGCGTTTACAGGCATAGCGTACGCGAAGCATGTCAGGAGCATCGTCAATGCAAGAACGATGGCGGTCCTTTTGCCAAATCGTTTATTGGTAATAACTTGTTTGCCTTTCATATAATCCCCCTTTCAAAAAATAATAGCGTTTACACGGTAATTATACCATAGTAAACGCTATTAGTTGACAATTTTAAGAGCTGCAATTTTTTAGGAGGCATCCTCCGTAACTTCGTATATGTCCACGTCGTCGTTGCTGTATACAAGGACGTAGTCTTTATTGCTGAGGTCGCCGGTGTCGTTGAAGCGCTTTGATACCAGCACATAATCGACATCGAGCGAGCGAGCCAGATCGCCGCGGTTTTCATTCTTAGGGTCCATCATCATGTTGACGTTGTTTATCATGTCTTCCCTAAGGTCGTATTGATCGGACGTGAGACTGAACCCCGATCCCTCCAGATACTGGTCTCTTTCGGAATAGATCGCATACGCGAAATGAGTGTTGTGACCGCGCACCGTATAATCGTAATCTTCAGGGGATACGCTGTAATAACGGTCGGACACTATGAGTGAATCCTCGTCGGTATTATCTCTGATCCAGGCCAGACCTTCATATTCCTCGGTGCTCACATTCCTGTACTTGTGATTGTTCTTGTCACGCTTGTTGTAATGCTTCACAGCGTTGCTTCCGAGCCTTGCGTAGTCCTGGGCGACCGATACAGTAGTAACGCAGAGGCACAGGATGAATATAACGGCTATCACTTTTGCAAGTGAAGGCTTTGTTTCCTTGAGGTCTTCGATGCACCAGAATGAGATAAGCGGCACCAGCATTAGCGAAGCGAAGCCGAAGTAGACCTGGCTGTGTCCGCTGTAGTTGAGCACTAAGAGCGCTATGTATCCGACCATGAAAGAAGCGTATACCGTTACCTTGCTGAAGCTGAAATCCTTGCGGCCTGAAAGAACGAGCCAGAGTTCTCTGAGATAACCGATGATGAAAGGAAGCGTAAAGGCGGTCAGAGAAATCAGGAGCAGCGCCACCAGCAACCCGGCAAGAGAAGCTATCCTGGTCGAGAAGAGATCGAGTATGCGTCCCTTGAGGAAGAAGATATCGGTCACTTCCCATGGGTTGAGCAACGTGGACCCGCCGGCGTTTGTCTGGCCGACTCCGCGCGCGCCTACGATATATACGTATATGAAGATAAAGGATACTACGGAAACGGCAGTCGCCGCCGCAGCTCTCCAGTCGAGCTTTCTGAGTATGAGGCCGAGAAGTAAAGTGCCGACCATGCCGCCTACGAAAGCAACGGCCATCGGGCCTTTTATCCCGGTCATGAGCATGACCATGACCGCAAGCAGTACGACATCCTTTGCTCTGCCGCGTTCAGACTCGAGTTTATTAGTCGGGTCCCAGGCCTTGAGTACAGGCATAGCGGTAAGCATGGCTGCCGCGCCCATGCCGGCATTGTTGATATTGCTGAAAATATGATACAGGAACCACGATGAAGGGTAGAATTTCAGCACGAACATGTTCGAAAGGATAAGGGAAAGACAGTAGAAGCCGTGCTTTCCATTGCTGCTTGTAAACTCCCTGAACAAACTATACAGCGCGCAGCTGAGAACAGGCGTGAGTATATACGGAGTGCATGACAGAAGGACTTCTTCAGAGTGTACGCCAAACAGCCTTACCGGTATCGAGTACAGCATCTCGGTAAAGAAATGGTAGTAGATCGAAAGCCCGGATACCCAGGTGTCGTTTGGCGGGAAGCCATCTGCCAGGCCGTTGATTATGCCCGCGTGAAAACCGAAGTCGAGCTTGATTTGTTCATACGCGGACTTATAAGGCGGGATGTATGTACACTGTGTGGTCAGGAAAGAATAAATGAATACAAGCGCGAAGAACAGGAACAATCCGGAAGGGATGTGCCTGATCAGTGAGCGCAGGTCGATCTTGTGATCGGAACGATTGCGGAACAGGTCAAGCAGGAATATGACTGATAGTACAGGACCGACGAAATAAAGGAGCGCGTTGTTGCTTATAAGATCGGTCATGAAATACAGTAAAAGGTTGATCGCGAAACCGACGAAAAAGCCCCTTACGAGATAGGTCGAAATATGACTGCCCTTGAGATCCATCGCCCGGATGGTAAGACAACCCGGCAGCAGAACATAGAACAGCATAAATGCGGCCATTATCAGCAGCAGAGGAATGCTTGTTCCGAAATACGCGACGCCGATATAAGCCGTTGCGATCACAGCGGCGACGCTGATGATTTTTATAAGATTACTTGCTATTGCTTTTCCTGTCACTCTGTTTTCCCTCCGACACGTGCCTTGCTATGCATCATACGATTTGATTAACATAGCTGAATTAAAGTATAATATATTGATAAAATTTTGTAAATTTCAAGGAGAGTGAACGATATGAAAATCCTGGTGACCGGCGCAGCCGGGTTTATCGGAAGCAATTTTGTCTTTCATATGCTGGAGGCGCATCCCAATTATGACATAGTGGGACTCGACGCTCTCACATACGCAGGCAATCTCGAAACTCTCGCGCCTGCGATCGACAATGAACATTTCAAATTCGTAAAGATGG
>CADBXM010000028.1 GCA_902798745.1 uncultured Eubacteriales bacterium | reverse complement strand
ATACCCGCAGTCTTTCAAAGATTCGAATGGTGATGGTATCGGCGATATAAATGGGATAATCCAGAAACTGGACTATATCAGAAGTCTTGGGTGCAATGCGCTCTGGATAAATCCTTGTTATGACTCTCCATTCAGGGATGCAGGTTATGATGTGCGCGATTACAAAAAAGTAGCATCGCGATATGGTACCAATGAGGACCTTTATCACCTTTTTGATGAAGCTCACAGAAAAGGTATCCGTGTCCTGCTGGATCTGGTACCCGGCCACACATCAGAGGAACACCCATGGTTCCATGAAAGCCAGAAGGCTGAGAAAAATGAATATAGCGACCGCTTTATCTGGACGGATTTCTGTTTTCAGGCAGCAGACGGTTTCCCATATATAGGAGGAGAAAGCGAGCGAAGCGGCTGCTATATTCTGAACTTCTTTAAATGTCAGCCTGCTCTCAATTACGGTTTCTACAAGATCACCGAACCATGGCAAAAAAGTTTTCGTGACGCTTCCGCTATTGCTACCCGGGAGGCTATTAAAGATGTGATGCGTTTCTGGCTCTCTCACGGATGCGACGGCTTCCGCGTGGATATGGCTGCCTCTTTGGTAAAAAATGATGATGAAAAGAAGAGCGGGACCAGCGAGATATGGCATGATATTCGCCGTATGCTCGATCAGGAATTCCCGGATGCAGCAATGGTCTCGGAGTGGAACGACCCGTCTCTCGCACTGCGTGCGGGCTTTGATATGGACTTTTATCTTAATGAACCCGGCGGTGGCTACTCTACCCTGATGCGTGATTACTACAATAACGGAGGAGATATAAAAGGCGATCGAAACAATGAAGATCATAGTTATTTCAAGAGAGATGCCGGTGGAAACATCAACCGTTTTCTGGGGCAATATCTTGAGCGCTATGAGGATACAAAGAATCTTGGATATATCTCATTACTGACATGTAATCACGACACTATCCGTCCGAGCTTCAGCCTTGACAGCACAGAGCTAAAGCTGGCTTACGCATTCCTTTTTACAATGCCGGGTGTACCATTCCTGTACTATGGTGACGAAATCGGCATGAAATACCTCGAAATACCAACTAAGGAAGGCGGTTACTTCCGTACCGGATCGAGAACGCCGATGCAGTGGGATAGAAGTGTTAATCTGGGATTCTCTGAGGCAGATGAAGCAGATCTTTATCTTCCTGTTGATAATTCTGAAAGTGCACCGACGGTAGAATCACAGGAAAGCGACCCTGACTCACTGCTGAATACTGTGCGTGCAGTTATCGCACTTCGCCATCAGGAGCAGGACCTGCAGGCAGATGCCCCGCTTCAGATAGTTTGCAGCGGAGCAGGTCAACCTTTCATCTACCGGAGAGGTTCGCTCTTTTGCATCGTAACTGTTAAAAACGGGATAATAAGTACCGGAGCACAGTCATTCGCAGTAATTAAATGATTCGATTATTCATAAGAAAACTTCGATCCAATCACATCTAACCGCCGCCAAAAGAATAGACCCGTTGATTTTCAACGGGTCTGGTGGTGGAGCGTAGGGGGATCGAACCCCTGACCTCAAGATTGCGAACCTTGCGCTCTCCCAGCTGAGCTAACGCCCCACATCTTTATTCGAAACGCAGTCTTTATTATAGCCACTGAAGACTGCGTCTTCAAGTTTTATTTTACGTTTTTCTATTGTTTTCTAAATCACGTTTACTAAATGATGAAAAAGGTTCCCGCACATAGGGCAGGACCGGTGTCTAGCACCTTGCGTGCTTGAACTGATGTGGCGCGTGACGTAAAATAAATGACATGGAGAACGAAAAGAGTGAAATGAACGAAAAGAAATATTTAGGAATAGATATTGGCGGAACAGCCATAAAACTGGGCATCATAAATGATGCTTTTGAGGTCCTTTACCGCAGCGAGACACCTGTTGACAGGGACGGTGAAGAGCACGTGATGGAAACTGTGTTCAGAGCCGTAGAGGAGCTTCTCGACGAGGCTTCACTTGAGGCGCATGCTCTTGCGGGCATTGGCGTATCTGCAGCGGGATGTGTGGAAAAAGACAGAGGCGCTATCGCAAAGAACGGCGGCAATGTTCCGAACTGGTCGCATACCGAAGTGGCCGGGCCTCTCAGTGAAAGATTCGGGGTGACTGCAACTCTGGTAAATGACGGAAACGCTGTTGCGCTCGGAGAACAATGCGCAGGCGCTGCTTCGGGCAGCGATGATGTGCTGTGCATAGTCATCGGCACCGGCATCGGCGGTGGCATCATCACCGGAGGAAAACTCATAGAAGGCAGCCTGGGATTCGCAGGCGAGATAGGGCATTTCCCGACACATATCGGTGGAAAGGCTCTTGCTGAGGGAGGCGACGGTATTTACTTCGAAAACCGGGCTTCGACTGCTGCACTGGTAAGAATGGCCGTGAAAGAAAACAGCGAGTGGAACAACGGTCGCAAGGTATTTGAGGCCGCTTCGGCAAGTGATGAGCGAGCGCTCGCTCTTCTTGACAGATGGCTCGATGAACTCGCATGGGGCATTGCGGGATTTGTGCATGTGCTCAACCCTGAGATCGTGCTTATCGGTGGCGGAGTATCAGCGCAGGATGATCTACTGATAAAGCCTCTTCGTAAGAAGGTGTTTAACATAATAAAACCGGATTTCACTGATGGCCTTGAGATAAAAGCGGCGTCCCTCGGAAATGATGCCGGTATGATAGGAGCAGTATGCTATCTTAGGGAGCGACTGGAGGAACGCCTTAACAAAGCAGGCGTCCGGGAGGACTTTTAATATAGATGAAGATAGTAAACGCAGGAATGACGATAGATACCATAGTCATGTCCAGTATGTGCGATGATAAATCTCTTATGAGTATCCCGGCACTACTGGACGCGTTCCAGGACATTGCCGGTATTCATGCTGCTTCGGCCGAACACGGAGTTTTGCAACTCGAGGACATGGGCCTTTTCTGGGTGGTATCGAAGATGCGCATGGTAATGAACAGAAGGCCCGTCGTCGGCGAGAAAACACAGCTATCGACCTGGATACTCCCGTCAGACAGGATAAGCTGCGAAAGAGATTGTGCGCTTAGAAGCGGAGATGAGTTGCTCGCGTATTGCAGATGCATATGGGCGGCACTAAGGCGTGATAACGGAAGGCCGGAGCCTATGGCGAATTTCTATCCGTACCCGGATGAGGTGCTTGACGCGCCCGATGATAAGCCATTCGTTCGTATGAACAGAAACTTCGAAGGCGCGGAAGAGATCGGCCGCTATAAGATACGTTCTGTGGACATCGATAGGGGCGGGCACATGAATAACGTGAACTATATACGCGCCATGCTGGGCTGCTTCACATGCGAAGAAATCGATAAAATGGATATATCAGAGATCGACATGCAGTTCCAGCTCCAGTGCTATGAGGGCGAGACGATCACGTTCATGAAACGCGATTCAGATACTGCGAAGATGGAGATAGGCGCTCTTAACGGCGAAGGAAAAACGGCCTTTATGGCCGCTATCTATTGATCGTATTATCTTTTATCTTATTTTTTTGTAAAACGGCTGCCGAGCTTGTTGGCAGTTTTTTCAAAGATCACCGAGTAGTAATCTCTGCCGGTGGTTTTTCTTTTGTTCCTAAAATACGGATGCCGGTTCCATATAAGCGATGGCAGACCCACAAGGGGAAGGTATGCCGGTCCTAGAATGAGCGACTGTATAGTGTGCCCGTATTCGTGATCAAGCAGACTCTTGCCCTTGATCGGGATAAATATGAACCGGCCGAGAGAAAGCCCTTCCGGTCTGTCCCAATATGTCACTTTTGCATTCCCGAAATCCTCATGGTCGTCTTTTCGATGCACGAGATAAACCGCAGACCCTACCAAAGTCTGCGGTAGCCCCCATGTTAATTGCAAAAATGTGTAAATCGGTTTCTTCATAAACTATCTCAGTCGATCACCTTTCTGAGCAGATAGCGTCTCTTACCGCCATAGAGATCTCTTTCATCCACGATCTCAAAATTGAGCACCAGGAAGTTCCTGTAGCTGTAAGGATTGTCAGGTGAGATGCTCGTAAGGAATTCTTTTGCTCCGAGTTCGACTGCTTTACCGATCCTGAGTTTGTTGAATACCCTCTGGAGTCCGTAGCCCCTGTATTTCGGAACCACCATGGTGAGATCCAGAGAAGCAGTCTTTGCAAGCTGTTCTTTGTCATAGTTGAAGTGGTGTCCATAGTTTTCAGGATCGTCCGGATCGTTAGGTATCAGGACCGAGTATCCCGCGAGTTCGCCGCCGCACTCTGCGACATAGCAATGGTAGTTCTCGAGCTCATGCAAAGTCTCTTCTCTGTTGTAAGGCGAGTAGAGATCCTTGTCGGGAAGAGCATTCATTATGGTCTCTTGAAGCTCCAATACCTTGTCGACGTCTTCAGGAACTGCCGCTCTGAAATCGAAGACGAGAGGCTCTCCCTTACCGTTGATAAGCTCCATGCTGAAAGGCAGCTGCATCATATCTGTATCCTCCATTTTCTCAAAATCTTTCAAAGTCATATCGTTGTCTTTATAGCCGCTCACATACGGTCCTTGTCGACCGGTAACGACCGGTCCATCTTTCAGTTAAACTTTAGCATTGAGACATCAAATCAGTCAACAAAAACGGTGCTCTTCTGCATTGCTCTTAAAGGCAACTATATGGTAAAATCTCAAGGACTAATATTGTTAAAGATATCACTTAATACATAAGCGGAGGAATAAAAAAATGAAGTTTTACAAATGTTCAAAGTGCGGTCAGATGGTAGGCGCCATCAAGGAAACCGCTTGCGACGTATTCTGCTGCGGACAGCCTATGGAAGAGCTCGTTCCTGGCACAACTGATGCTGCTGTTGAAAAGCATGTTCCTGAATTTACTGTAAACGGCAATATCGTAGACGTAACAGTAGGCGCAGTCGAGCACCCAATGCTCGAGGAGCACTTCATCGAGTGGATCGCTCTCGAGACAGAGCAGGGAGCACAGAGAAAGACTCTCAAGCCTGGCGATGCCCCTAAGGTAAGCTTCGCTATCACAGACGGCGATAAGGTAAAGGCAGTCTACGCGTACTGCAATCTCCACTCACTCTGGAAAGCAGAATAGTTCAACGGACTGAATAAGGATAACAGGTGAAAAAAGAATGATAATCACTAATGACATCAAGTACGTAGGCGTTAACGATCATGAAGTCGATCTTTTCGAAGGTCACTATATCGTTCCTGAAGGCGTAGCCTACAATTCGTATGTTATATGCGATGAGAAGATCGCGGTCATGGATTCCGTTGACGCTCACTTCGCGGATGAATGGCTTGCCAACATCAAAGCACTGCTCGGCGACAAGGCTCCTGACTATCTCATAGTCCAGCACATGGAGCCGGATCACTCCGGAAGCATCAGAGCATTCATGGACACTTATCCGACAGCTTGCATCGTATCCTCGCAGAAGGCCTTCACCATGATGGGCAACTACTATGAAGGCGAGGATTTCGCTGACAGAAGAGTCGTTGTAGGCGAAGGCGTCGTGATGGAACTCGGAAGCCACACTCTTCACTTCGTAGCGGCTCCTATGGTCCACTGGCCGGAAGTCATCATGACTTATGACGCGAAGGACAAAGTGCTCTTCAGTGCTGACGGTTTCGGCAAGTTCGGAGCCCTCGACGTATGCGGAGAGACAGGCGATGATGACGACGACTGGGCTTGCGAGGCAAGGCGTTACTACTTCGGCATCGTAGGCAAATATGGCGCTCAGACACAGGCTGTGCTCAAGAAAGCGGCAGGACTCGATATCCAGATCATTTGTCCGCTTCACGGACCTGTCCTGACTTCAAATCTCGGATACTATCTCGGCCTCTATGACACATGGTCTTCATATGGCTCAGAATCAGAGGGCGTTTTTATCGCTTACACTTCAGTATACGGCAACACCAAGAAGGCTGTGGAACTCCTCGCTGAGAAGCTCGAGGCCAAGGGCGTTCCTGCGGTAGAGGTGACAGATCTCGCCAGAGAAGATATCGCAGAGGCCGTTGAGGACGCGTTCAGATATGATACAGTCGTACTCGCGACCACGACCTTCAACAACGGTATCTTCCCGTTCATGAGAGAGTTCATCGAGTCACTTACAGAGAGACTGTGGCAGAACAAGAGAGTAGCGTTCATCGAGAACGGTTCATGGGCTCCTGTGGCGGCCAAGACGATGAAGGCGATGCTCGAAGGCAGCAAGAACCTGACATATTGTGAGAACGACGTTAAGATCGTATCCGCACTCAACGACGAGAGCAGAGCTCAGCTCGATGCTCTTGCAGAAGAACTCGCTGCGGCATACAAATAAATCATAATGATCAAACGCACAAAAAGAGCGGCTCGACAGTGAGCCGCTCTTTGATATCCTGAAAAAAGATTTAGCGGATAAATTTATCCAGAGCGTTTTTGAGTTCTTCGATGGTCTCAGTATCGCCGTTCTTTACCGCGTCGATGACGCAAGTCGAAAGATGCTCTTTGAGGATCACACGGCTTACCGAACTGATGGCCGACTCTATTGCCGAAAGCTGGATCAGCACTTCAGAGCAGTCACGGCCGTCTTCTACCATGCGCTTGGTCGATTCCATATGCCCGATTATCCTGGCCATCCTGTTGAGCACGGACTTTGTATGTTCCGCGGAATGGATATGACCATGGTCGTGATGATGCCCGCCGTCGGAGTGGATGTGGGTATGCGAATACTCGTGGCCATGCTCATCTGTGTGGACATGTTCATGCATGTGTTCATGGGTATGCTCATGATCGTGGATATGCTCGTGATTATCCGACATATTTGCCTCCGGATTTGCTATAATGTAATAAATCTTTATAGTTATTGATAATAACTAATAATACATAACATCAACTGATAATAACAGACAATTTTTTTCAAAGTAAGCCCCGTGGGGGGATACAGGAAGTTGTCGATAAGGAGACTATATAATGAGCGATAAAAAAATAGTTGATAAACAATACCAGATCGAGGATACCGAGCATTCCAGACAGATACTGGAGAAGGCCATGGAGGTAGCCATGAAGGAGATCCCAAAGGGTCATGTGGCGACATACATTCCTGAACTCGGTAAAGTGGATCCGAATCAGCTCGGAGTCTGCTTCTATCCTCTGAAGGGCGACAAGATCTGTATCGGTGATTACGATGTAAGATTCACGATGCAGTCGGTATCCAAGGTGATAATGCTGATCGTGGCGCTTGAGATCTGCGGACTTGACAATGTGTTCAGAAAGGTTGGCGCTGAGCCTTCCGGTGAAGCTTTTGACTCGCTGGTCGAGCTCGACAAGAATGACGCAAAGCCTTATAACCCACTGATCAACTCGGGAGCTTTGGCTGTTAGCAGCCTGCTGCTTCCTGAAGTTTCATTCCAGGATATGCTCAGGTACACCAGGAGAGTATGTTCAGACCCTGAAATCGACCTGAATCGCACGGTATACGATTCGGAGATGGCGACATGTTCGCGTAACCGTTCTATCTCTTATCTGCTTGAGAGCAAAGGCATCATTGCTACAGACGTGGAGGACAATCTGAAGCTGTACACCAAGATGTGCTCTATGAATGTGACTGCTGATTCACTTGCCAATCTTGCGAATAAACTGGCGAATGACGGAGTGAGCACGGTAGATGGCAAACGCTATATGTCATCCATAACTGCGCGTATCGTAAAGACACTGCTTCTTACATGCGGAATGTACGATGGGTCCGGCACATTTGCCATAAAAGTAGGAATTCCTACAAAGTCGGGAGTCGGCGGAGGGCTTCTTGCGGTATCCGACAAGCGAGCAGGCATCGGCGTTTTCAGTCCGGCGCTCGACGCTCAGGGCAATAGCATAGCCGGATGCAAACTGCTGCGTGAGATCGCAAACAAGCTTTGCCTCAATCTGTTCTATGACCCTGAATGGGACAAGAAGATAGAAGAGGAGACAGTTATCACAAATCTCAGAGAGCATTCCGTGATGTAAGTATTAGGATGAATATCACTGTTTACTGCGGAGCTAACACGGGCAATGACCCGGAATTCATAAAGAAGGCGGCCGAACTCGGAAGATGGATGGCCGAACACGGACACAGGCTTGTCTATGGAGGAGGAAACTCCGGTATGATGGGCGCTGTTTCCCATGCGCTTTTAGAGGGCGGAGGCAAATCGACAGGAGTGTCTCCGCGCTTCTTTATTAAAAATGAGGAAGTCAGAGATGACCTCACGGAACTGATCGTTTCCGAGCACATGTGGGATCGAAGGAAGATCATGATCGAGCATGGTGATGCATATATTGCGCTGCCGGGAGGCACGGGGACGATCGATGAGATCTCAGAGGTTCTATCCCTCAAAAGACTGGGGCTGCTCGGAGATGTCAACAAACCGGTCATGCTATATAACATAAACGGTTATTACGATAAATTTTTTGAATTCCTTGATAACATGGCAGCTGAGGGCTTTTGCCGCGCCGCAGACCGACAAAATGCGATCGAGGTAACATGCATCGAGGATATAGAGCGAGAGCTCGAAAAAGCCGGGGGCGAAGATCCCACAAGAAATATGCTATACGTTAAATGAAAAACCTATTCAAAACATTGATGCCTTATAAATACACCGCACTTCTTGTCTTGCTTCTTATGGCAGGACAGGCTTTTTGTGAGATGAATTTGCCTGCGTACACTCAGGCTCTTATCGATACGGGCATACAGAACAGAGGCATAGAGCATATAGTCCCTGAAGCGATCACACAGGAGGAGTATCTCGAGGCGGAGAGATATATGACTGATGAAGAGAAGTCTCTTTGGGAGGGAGCGTTTGAGAACGCTGACGACGGAGTATACCACCGCAAGGCTCTCGATGAGGAAACCCTTGAAGAGATGGATGAGGCTCTGTTGAGTCCTTTGGCCAACAGGTACGCGGATATTCGAGGAGAAGAGATCACCGGAGCTGTGGATGCGGATGACACAAATCTCATGGCTATGGGCATAGCTTACGCAGGCGACTGCGACGCGGCGGCCGGCCTTGATCTTCTCACAATACAGAACGCCTTCATGTTCCGTTGCGGTGGGCTGATGCTCCTTATGTCGATAATCGTAATGGCGTTCACCACTCTCGAGTCTCTGCTTGCGGCGAGAGTGGGCGCGTCCATAGGAAAGGACCTCAGGTCAAGGCTTTTCAAGAATGTAATGAGCTTTTCCAGCACTGAGATGGACGACTTCAAAACGAGCTCGCTCGTCACACGCGCTACCAACGATATACAGCAGGTGCAGATGACTTCCACCATGATACTTCGCATGATGCTCTTTGCGCCGTGCATATGCACATGGTCCATAATAAGGGTCTACCAGACGCACGCGCATATGAACTTCATCGTAGTTACCGGAGTCATCGCGATACTGCTGCTCGCATTCGTTGCTTTTTCCGTTGCCATGCCTAAATTCAAGGTGATGCAGTCCCTTATCGACGCGCTCAACGCCGTGTCGAGAGAGATACTGACAGGCATACAGGTGATACGTGCATTCGGCCGTGAAAAGACCGAGGAGGAGAGATTCGATAAGGCGAATGACGATCTGTACAGAAACCAGCTCTTTGTCAACCGTACAATGATCACTATCGTTCCTGTGCTGATGGTCATCATGTACGGGCTCACTATCTGGATCACATGGGTCTCGGCGAGCAGGATAGACGCAGGCGAGCTTCAGGTGGGCACCATGACTGCATTCATAGCCTACGCGATGGAGATCGTCTTCAGCTTCCTCATGATAGCGGGAATGGCCATTTTCCTGCCTAGAGCAGGCATAGCCGCGGACAGGATATATGAGGTGCTAGGGACTGAGACTTCGATAAAAAACAAGGAAGACGCTGTTGCCATCAGTAAAGACGATGAACCTACGGTACGCTTTGAGCATGTATCGTTCAGATATCCCGATGCTGAGGAAAACGTGCTGACCGATATAGATTTTGAAGTAGGCGCTGGAACGACGACTGCCATCATAGGCTCGACGGGCTGTGGCAAGACCACACTCATCAACCTCATACCGAGATTCTTCGATGCGACAGAGGGCAGAGTGCTGGTAGGCGGAAAGGATGTCAAAGACCTTACGCTTGAATCCCTCAGAGACGAGATAGGATATGTTCCTCAAAAGGGTATACTGTTCTCGGGTTCCGTAGCGGAAAACATACGTTGGGGCGATCAGGATGCGAGCGATGAGGAGATAAAGCTTGCCGCGGAAATAGCCCAGGCGGATCGTTTCATCAACGAAAAAGCCGACGGATACGATAAAGAAGTCTCTCAGGGCGGCTCCAATGTGTCGGGAGGACAGAAGCAAAGGCTTGCCATCGCTAGGGCAGTAGTTAAGAAACCTAAGATCATGATATTCGATGATTCGTTCTCCGCGTTGGACATGAAGACAGACGTGACTTTACGTAAAGCGCTTGCGGAGCATACGAAGGGAAGCAGCAAGATAATAGTCGCGCAGAGGGTCGGGACCATCCTTCGCGCGGATCAGATAATAGTGCTCGATGAAGGACGCATAGTCGGCAAGGGCACACATAAAGAACTGATGGAGAGCTGTGAAATCTATCGCGAAACGGCGATATCACAGCTGTCGGAGGCCGCATTGGTCAAATGAGCAAAGAAGAACTAAGGAAAAAGGAATACGAAGATCGGCCTAAAGAAGCGGAGAAAGAGCAGACAGGCCAGGGCGATGGTTCGCGTCAGAGGAGAAGAGGCAGAGGGCCGAGCTCTATTCTGGCGCCCGGAGAAAAGCCAAAGAACTTCCGCAAGGCTGTCATGGATACGCTCAGCTACATGGGTGGCTATAAGATAGCCATAATCTTTGTCATATTGATTTCCGCTGTGGCGACCATATTTGAGACGGTAGGCCCTAAGGTGATGGGGCGTGCCACTACTTTGCTTGCTCAGGGAGTGATGAACAAGATCCACGGCACCGGCGGGATCGACTTTGACGCCGTGGCAAAAGTGCTCATGCTTACGCTGGCGCTCTATTTCATCGGCGCTTTCGCGCAGTACATACAGGCTCTCATCATGACCAACATCACGCAAAAGATCGTATATAAGATGAGACGCGATATATCCGAAAAGATAAACCGCATGCCTATAGGGTACTTCGAAAGAGTACAGACCGGCGAGATACTCTCTAGGATCACAAACGATGTAGATACTCTCGGCCAGTCGTTATCACAAAGCATATCCAACTTCATATGGGCTATCATCAGCATGACAGGGATAGTGGTGGTCATGCTCACGATCAACGTCACCATGACTCTTATAGCGCTGCTTGTGATACCTTTCTCGGCTCTGGTGATGGGGCTGCTAATAAAGGTATCGCAGAAACACTTCGCCGCTCAGCAGAAATACCTCGGTATCATCGACGGACAGGTTGAGGAGACCTTCTCCGGACACCTGGTAGTCAAGGCGTTCAACAGAGAGGAAGCCATGATCGAGGAGTTCGACCGCTCCAATGAAAAGCTCTATGAATCGGCATGGAAGTCGCAGTTCTTATCGGGATTGATGAGACCGCTTATGAGGATAGTCAGCAATCTCGGATATGCGGCTGTGGCCGTGGCCGGAGGTGTGTTCTGCGTGAGAGGAGCCATAGGAGTCGGAGATATCCAGGCCTTCGTGCAGTATGTAAAGAACATAGGGCAGCCTATACAGGACATCGCCCAGATAATGAATCAGGTGCAGTCGATGGCTGCTGCTGCTGAGAGGGTGTTTGAATTCCTCAATGAGGAGGAAGAGGTGGATGCCCATGGCGCCGACACCGAGATGGGTGAAATAAAAGGTGAGGTGGAATTCATCCACGTCAGATTCGGATACAGCAAGGACCAGCCTGTAATAAAGAATTTCAGCGCAAAGGTAGAGCCGGGCCAGAAGATAGCCATAGTCGGTCCTACAGGAGCAGGCAAGACTACTATGGTGAAACTTCTCATGAGGTTTTACGATGTTGACAGCGGATCTATAAGGATAGACGGGCAGGATATAAGATCGTTCACGAGAAAAGAGCTCAGAGACAACTTCGCTATGGTGCTTCAGGACACATGGCTCTTCAACGGAACGATAAAAGAGAATATACTATATGGAAGAGAGGACGCGACGGATGAAGAGGTGATCGCGGCAGCAAAGGCCGCTAAGGCAGACCATTTTATAAAGACACTGCCGGGCGGTTATGATATGATGCTCAATGAGGATGCGACCAATATATCCGAAGGACAGCGTCAGCTCCTTACGATAGCAAGGGCAGTGCTTGCGGACAAACGCCTTCTTATACTCGATGAGGCGACTTCATCCGTAGACACGCGTACAGAAGAAGAGATACAAAAAGCGATGGACGCTCTGACCGAAGACAGGACGAGCTTCATAATCGCTCATAGGCTTTCGACCATCAGAAACGCCGATCTCATACTGGTTATGGATCATGGAGATATAGTGGAGCAGGGCACTCACGAGGAACTGCTTGCGAGGGGCGGAGCTTACACGGAACTTTATAATTCACAGTTCGAAGAAGTTTAACTTATCTTAGCAAGAATTCCCCCATCCTCTACAGGTGGCGGGATGAATTGCATGGCGAAAAGCAAACGCTTGTTCTCACAATCTAAATATGGTA
>CADBXM010000027.1 GCA_902798745.1 uncultured Eubacteriales bacterium | reverse complement strand
TACCGTTATATCTGTCTTTCCCGCAGACTTAGCTTCGATCTTACCGCCCTGACTTATAGTCGCTACAGATGTGTTGGAAGATGAGTAAGATATCTTATCGCTCGCGCCGCTCGGATAGAGCGCCACACTTATTGTCTGTGTGGTGCCGACATCCATTGTGCTTTCGAAATCACTGACTTCTATCGTGACATGCTCCACTGTGAGAGAAAATGTCTGGCTTGCGCCCCCGCAGTCACTGTTATACTAGTCGTCCCTGCAGTTTGTGCCGTTACTTAAAGGTATCAATATCGAAGAAATTGAGATACAATAATCGCATGAATAAAACGCCATTTGTAATAGACAGTCCTTTGCTAAAGCAAGCTATTCTAGGAGGCACTTATTGCGACAAGATTCCTCTTCGCAAGTGTCATGGATTTTTGTACGATAGCGGTGCAGAGCAAATTGGAAGAGCCTTCCTTGAATATTGCTATTCAGAAATCTTTAATATTCGACGCTTTCCCGGCTACGAAACATACCTCTCAAATAGCAGTTATCACTGTAAAGCGCTTGTAGAAAACAGGGAAATAGGCATCGGAGATATAGATGAAGCGTGCAATCAGTTAAAAGCTCTTTACGAATACACTCAAAGGAGGCTCTCCGTAGAAGAACTTCCTCTACACAGAAGGCTTCAAACCTTTGAAATAAAAGTGCTTGCAAAGCAATCTGACGAAGACATGTTTATGCCTGCCAACATTCTAACCTGTTATAGTTACGGCAGTGCCTATCGCGGTTATGACGGAGATGTTGTCTTATACCGGAATGTCCCTGCTAAAAACGTCGTAATGATCGATAGTTGGACGGCCTACTCAAATGTTGACGATTGTATATACAAAACCTATACCGGAGAAGGAGAAGTCTGGGTTTTGAATGAAGACCGCTTTGGGAGGATTCCAATTAGAAGAGAGTGGGTTGATGACTCAAAAAACAGAATAAGCTACGCTAATGGGGACATAAAAGCGCATGAGGTTGAATGGTGCATGACCAGGGATGACGGGGAATCACTTATGCAAAATAGAACTGTTCCGGCCCGACCATGCGAAACGGATTGGCTAACAAGAATCCTTATACAAAGAAACATAAAGAAGATAGAGGAGTTATATAAAGAATAGATTAAGGGAGAGCTCACACGCCCTCTTTTTCTTTGCAGAGAAAACATCACACCACTACCTTGCAAGACTAACATCCGCTTTTAGGCGTTCGGAGAGGGATTTTAGATTTGCAAGTACAGGTATAGTGAAATGCGCCATTTCGTGATTATTTACTCTTTTAAAAGTCGCCATTTTGTGATAACCTATGAAAGGTCTTTATTACTGATGAGGAGACAATCAACGTTATGGAAATCAAGAGAAAAATATATGATGAACTCCTGAAATGGAAAAACACGGATAAGGGTGAAAGCGCCCTGCTGATCGAAGGCGCAAGGCGTGTCGGTAAAAGCTTCATTGTTGAGAAGTTTGCTAAGGAAGAATATAAAAGCTATCTGCTCTTAGATTTTTCCAAAGCACCGAAGGATATTCTAAACCTCTTTGAGACGGAAGGTGAAGATCTTGATACGCTTTTCCAGGCTCTGCAAACACATTACAAGGTGAGACTGACTCCCCGGGAGTCATGCATCATCTTTGATGAAGTACAGTTCTGTCCGAAAGCCAGGCAGATGATAAAAACTCTTGTTGCTGACAGACGCTATGATTATATCGAAACCGGCTCTCTGATATCTCTCAGGCAAAATGTCTCTGATATCCTTATCCCATCAGAGGAAGAATGCATATGCATGTATCCTCTTGATTTTGAAGAATTCCTGTGGGCTATGGGCGATGAAACCACCTACCCCGTTATCCGGGAGCACTTTGAATCACGAAAGCCATTGGGGCAGGCCATGCACCGCAGCATAATGAAGGCCTTCAGGCAATATATGCTGGTTGGCGGTATGCCGCAAGTCGTCACGGAGTATGTAAAAAACCATGATTTTGAAGCGGCGGACCGCATCAAGCGCAGAATACTTCGGCTCTACAGAGAGGACATATCAAAGTTTGCCAAGGGTTATGAAAGCAAGGTAATTGCCATCTTTGATGATATACCGGGTCAGCTTTCAAAAAAAGAAAAGAAATACCGGCTTACTTCGTTAAAAAAAACCGCTCGTATGCGTGAATATGAGGATGCTTTTGTCTGGCTCGATGAAGCCATGGTTGTCAATCCTTGTTTTAACGCCACTGACCCGACTGTAGGGCTCAAGCTATCCGAAGAATACACGACACAGAAAATCTACATGGGTGATACCGGTCTTCTTGTCACTCTTGCCTTTGCAGACAGTGATTATATGGACAATGAACTGTATCGGGACATCCTCTTTGATAAATTGAATGTCAACGAAGGAATGCTTATGGAAAACATTGTTTCTCAGATGCTGCGGTGCTCGGGGCATAAGCTTTTCTTTTATTCAAGAAATGACAGCAATGGACACGCCAACCGCATGGAAATAGACTTTCTGATCAGAAAGGGGCGGAAAATATCTCCGATAGAAGTGAAATCAGCCTCTTACCGGAAGCACTCATCACTTGATAAGTTTATCACGCGATTCGGAAAAAGATTAGGCGAACGCTATATCCTGTATGGAAAAGATATCCTGGAAAAGGATGGTGTCATTCATCTGCCGCTTTATATGGCCGGTCTGTTATAACGATCCTGGTTGAAGCCGCCATACCGCGAGAGAAGGTCGCTTTATAACCCGCCATTTCGTGAAGAGAGAATCAGCACTCCCGGATTGTATTTCGAGAGTGCTGATTTTGCCCACAAAAGTTTCTGCCTTTTATATTTTTGCATTAATTGTTACTCCGTGCTACAACTTGTTACGAGAACCTTGTACCCGTTGCAATCACTGCAGTACAGCATCACGAGATAACACCTGACGGCATCCTGTAACACCTTATAATAAGGCGTTAGGCGAGCAGGGTGTCCAGGGTTCGAGCCCCTGATCATCCACCAAAAAAGCCCTTGAAATTTCAACGTTTCAAGGGCTTTTGCTTTATCTGGTTTTTATAGCAAAAAGACCTGTTTCGACCCATTTCGACCTATAAATAATTGCCAGAAATGTTGCCATTTACTCGAATGTCTATTTAAACCAATATATTTTTTCTGCCAAAATGTACTTGCCCAGAGCATAAATTATAGTCTTATCTCCAAGATTGGAGAAGTCTCCTTCGCGGAATATCGGCTCCCGGTCTTCATTTGAACCTCTATTTGAGGATCCCATCACCCCATTGGAATCACTGGAGTTGCTGGTCATTTTCAACACCTTTTTTGTTCCTATCAATTTCTGAAAGAATTCCCTGCTCTGTGGATCTTGCGCCGACATGATGCTGAGGTATGAACACGTGTCTATTATCTCGCGACAGCAGTCTTCCGAATACCTATTTATAATTTGAGCTACTGACTGTTGCGCAAGCATAACCGATACTGAACGAGATCTCAATGTGGACAGAGCAGCACTTAGTGTATCGAAATCCCCGAAGCGAAGCTGCGGGAACTCATCCAACATGAACAGAACAGGCTGCGGCCTTTCACCAGATGATCTATCTGGTCTCTTCATGAACTCCGTCATGAAGTTTTGAACCAAAATAGTCGTTATCGGCGAGTACACCTTGATTAGATTCTGAGGTATTTCTACATATATGTCATAGCCGTCATCCAGCGTTGCTGGAGAAAGCGCATCGTCTGCATCCCTCAACAATTCCGCCATACTGCCGAACGAGAATGGTCTCACCGCTTCTGCTAGAGATCCATACGCACCTTGCAAGTTCACTTCGTTACTGCCATACAATCCGTCGGTATAGTCTTTTGCATCCAGACAATCACTATTCTTTATCTTGGTGATCCAGTAAACTGCATCGCCCTGCAGGATTGCGTGTGCAATATCAGGTAGTGTTATATAATGGTTCATGCTAATCAAATACAAACTAATTCCGGTAAAAAGGCTCCTTCCTGTTTTGTACCAGTACTTCTCTCTTTCTTCCGGAATCAGAACCGACGCAATTTGTTCGAAGAATATCCGTCTCTCTAGAGAGTTGAGTTCTGACACACCAGCCAGTGGGTTATAATGACAACTGTGTCGTGGGTCATCAGGAGCAAATATTCTTATTCTCCTATGATTCCTTGTTGCATTAAGTATATCGCCCTTTATATCGATAGCCAGGATTGAGCCACCATATACCAATGCTGTCGGTATCAGTCCAGCTGCAGTTTTTCCTGCACCAGGCAATCCGAACAATGCTATATTGACACCGTCTCCGCCTTTTTCAAAAGCAGAACGTTTTATTAATCGGCTCCCAACTTTTCCAAAGATTATTCCTTCACTATGTTTCCAGTTTTCGATTGGGAGATCCTTATCCTGCATTCTATAAGGGTCCGCATCCCTGTAATATCGGATCAGTTCCCAATAGCTGCGATCATAATGATTCCGATCTTTTAGAAAACTTCGCCCTCCAGTCTTATCAGCATAATGGACATGCATTATCGGAATACATGTAATGATTACCCAGATAATAATTAGGAGTGTTGCCACGCCGCGCGTATAAAACTCTCTCGGCATAATCTCGAGATGCGGATTGTACTCCATGTTATTACAAAATCTGGCATAGACAACAATCGCTATCACTCCTGCAGCGATAGACAGCCACAACTTGTAATGTCTTATATATGCTAGCATTTTATAGATTATCGGTTCCACGGCATATCCTCTTTCTCTCTGCCCCAGACATCAGCAGCGCGCTCTCTACCCCATGCATCGGTAGCGCGGTCTCTCCCCCAGGCATCCGTTGTTTTACCCTGCGCCACCTGTTTCTCAAGTTTCGATTCCAGCTCTTTGTTTAGCGCTCTTTCCTTTTCAAGCAACTCGCCTTTCGTCTTCTCTTTGAGCTCATCTACCGTTTTGTTCGCGCCGCCTGTCACACCTGTATAAACCCTAGCGCTGATGCCGTGTTCATCCAGCCATTTCTGATAGCTTGGATGGAACTCCTGCAGCGTCCTGCGTCTTATTACCTGATCCGCACAGACCTTCTCCTCATACGTACTGACCTTCCGAACCGGCTCCTTACGGCTGAAAGGTTCATGATGTTTTCTTGCTTCGGCTCGTAGTTCTTCGAACTTTTCAACCTTTTCAAAATAAGCGGCCTTTTCAGCCGAATCAAACTTAGGATTTTCGACCACAGGGATGAAAATATAATGAAGATGTGCCTGTCCCTCCACTATATTACCTTCTCTGTCTTTTACACCTTCGTCTTTGTGGACTATGGCCTGGACACAGTTTCTCTCACCATATAGATCATTCAGATACTCATAAGTTTCCTTGAAAAATGCTTCCTCCTGCTCAGGTGGAAGGTCCTTCGGAGCCGTGCAGACCCACTGGCATATGGTATTGATGTCCTTCCTGTCATAGCATGACAGTTCCTTCATCCGGGCATTGTAGTAATCCCTGGCCTCTCTTGCGGTTTCACCGTGATCGTCCAGATGGAAATTCAAGTGTGTTCTCTCGGGATCGATCTCCTTGTTAGACGAAGGATGAGGATCCTCTCGGGTGTTGTGACGCAGCTCGTACGACACCGAACTTGCCGTATATTTCTCAACTGAAGCCATAATGTAAATCTCCATCATCTCTTCTTGAGATGACTGGGACGTTGCGGTCGTCCCAGCCGCGCATGACACATTCACCGAAGGTGCCATGTGCTCCCCTTCGCGATATAGGTCTAGTCCTGTCCGGATGTGCCGCTTCGTTCGCTCGCTGCTCGTCGTCGAGGAGAGCGGTCGTCGCCGTGACGCTGACTGCGGACGTTCGCTTCTCGCATTGACGGCGCCTATGCCGCCCTTCGGGCGACAGCCGCCGTCATGCTCGAACCTTACGACCTTGTCATCATCACAGCTCCTCCCACTCTCCTCTCCTCCTCACAGCATCGCTCTCTTCGCAGCACATCCGGACTTTCGATGAGGGGCTCATCTCAGACTGCCCTATATACAAGGTAGGGCAGTTTCTTGCTTCGCGGCGAAACTGCCCGACCTTGCCGGGAGCGTTCCGCCGCCCCCTGGACCCCTGCACCCGTCACGTTTACCCGACGCATAGCGCCGTATAAACGCGCCCGGCCTGTCGTGATGCGCAGCATCACGGCGGGGGAAATCCCCCGCTCGCGGAATGCATTGCTGCATACCTCTGCCCCCCCTTTTCGCTGTCCGCCAGATATGTCGGGACAGCGATTATATCACCTGCCGGATGATATAAATAAGGCTGCCGCCTGCCGCTTCTGCGGGACGAAAAGACGCTATTTGAGGTCTTTAGGAAATACCGCCTTCATTATTTGTAAATTCCCTCCCAGCCATTCTCTTCCGATACCTGTGCTACATGATCTTCATCCTCATAGCCGTACCCAGCTGGTCTTACTATATGAGCTTCGTCCAAAAGCTTATATGAAGACTCGTGATAAGGAAGCTTTGCCCCATCAATTGGAAGCCCATCATGGAATAGAAGGAAGGACTCAGCCCACTCATCACGGTTAAGACAGATATGTCTACCTGACTCGTCTCTGATCCACTCCTCAGCAACCTGGTGATGCAGGAAAGCATCCTTGCACGCATCGCTGTATTCAACGTAGAAAGAATCCATCCTGTCACACTCCGAATCCCTTGCCGGGATATCCCAGTACGAGATTGGCGAGAAATAGACAACCATGGGCGGAACGCCATACTTCATGGCGTTCATAGCGCGCCCGCAGTATACGTATTTTGATCTGGCTGCGTCCGCTAAGTTGAGGACTGGCCAGTCTTTCGGAATTATCGCATAGCCGTATCCAGGCGCTAAATCTATTTTTCTCAGATTCTCATTTACACACATACACATTTCTTTACCTCCCTAAGTCTTTTTCGCAAGGCGAGTGGCAGAAAACTGCATAACAAAAACCCGCCTGGAAGCGGGTCGGACCTCTGAGTAGTAAGCAAAGAAAGGACTCTATAGACCTATTTCGACCTATATTGACCTAGTACGTATCAATTGTGCTATAATATTGCTATGGAAGCGTAGCGGGCCCGACCTGCTCCGCCTTCTGGCATCAGGTGCTGCAACACCTGGTGCTCTTTTATTATACTTCATCTTCGACCATCGCGCAAAAGCCTATTACGTAAATATCTTTTCCAAGATTCTACTTTGTTTGATCTTTGATTTTTCTGGCGAGCGTGCTTCGGCTAATTCCAAGTTTCTTGCAAATGTACGCCTGCTTAATCTCACCACGCTCCCACCTGTCAATAAGCCCTTCGAGTTCAGTCTGATCTATATCCTTCGGTTTTCTTCCTTTGTACTTGCCCTCGGACTTTGCTATCGCGATTCCTTCTGCCTGCCTTTGTCGGATGTATCCTCTTTCCAGTTCCGACATAGCCGCAAAGACCGTCAGCATAAATTTCCCTTGCGGGCTATCTGTATCAATCGACTCCTTAAGCGAAATGAATGATACCTTCTTGTCATTAAAGCGTTCTATTATTTCAAGCAAGTCTCGAGTCGATCTAGCCAGCCGGCTAATCGATTCAACTATAACTGTATCGCCCTCTCTGATGTAGTCCATCATTTCCTGAAGCTGCGGTCGATTACGATCCTTGCCTGACATCTTATCCATATATAAACGAGTGCAACCCTTTTCCTTTAAACTTTTCTCCTGTCTTGCGGGATTCTGGTCTTCTGAACTGACTCTAATATAACCAATTATCTCACCCATGTAGTATTCCTCCGTTTGTTTCATTAGGGTTGTGCTTTATTATAACACAAAAATGTGTCATATACGAGTATGTATATGACACACAATTGTACCGTATCAATTGAGTATACCCTATTGATGCAAGGTTTACCCATATTACCTTTACCTAATCTGTTGACCCTGCCAAGCAGGATCTTTTGTTTGTGGCGTTTTGCTTTATGCAATAGCCTATCACATCCAGGGACTCCCGCGGTCAAGGTAGTTCAAGTCTCCACCTTGACCTGACCCTTATGGGAAGCGTTCATTCTTTAAACATTCACTGAAAAGCTTTACAATTAAAAGCAGGCAGTGAGAGTTAATACCCAAAAGTTCAAGGCTTTTTTGTGATCAAAGTCCGCGAGTCTGATAATATTCCCAGATCAACTCTTCCAGTGTCTGATACAGATGCTCAGGATCCACAGGTTTAGACAAGTGAGCGTCCATACCCACCTGCAGCGAGCGCTGAACATCCTCATCAAAAGCATTGGCAGTTAAGGCAATTATCGGTATTGCTTTTGCATCCGGCCTGTCCAGAGCCCGTATAGCCGCTGTTGCCTCCAGACCGTCCATCTCCGGCATGCGCACATCCATCAGGATCGCGTCATAATAACCTTCCTGACTGTTCTCAAACATTTCCACTACGATCCTGCCGTTTTCAGCATGATCTATCTCCGCTTCACGCAGTAGAATGATCTGTTTCATGATCTCTGCATTGATGAAGACGTCCTCAGCCATAAGGATCTTTCTGCCTTTGAGCTCAGCCCGTTTTTTCTCCTTAAAAAGACTCATATTGTTTTTACGGGCGATCCTCTCCAGTTCATCAAGCACATTGGACGCAAACAAAGGTTTTGCCAGGAAACTGTCGACACCGCTGTGTATCGCCTCATCCATGATCTCATCCCAGTTGAAAGATGTAAGGATGATGACAGTTGTTTCCTTGTCATATCTCTTCCGTATCTCCCTTGCCACTTCAACTCCGTCCATTCCCGGCATCTTCCAGTCAAGCAGCACAAGGTTATAAGGCTCGTGCTTTGCATGCTGTACTTCGAGCATGTGAAGGGCTGCCGGCCCATCGTAGCAGGTATCCGCTTTGATACCCGCTTCATCCAGAACGATCCGTGCGTGTTCAGCCGCGATCTCTTCGTCATCCACCACCAGTACCCGTATGTCCTTCGGGTTCAGAGAGTATGAGGACAGCCCCTGGTGGTCGCTGTTATTCAGTGTAATGCTGACCGTAAATTCTGTCCCGACACCTTTTTCAGATTCGACAGAGATTGTACCATTCATCAGCTCAACAATATTTTTCGTAATGGCCATACCGAGACCGGTGCTGCCATACTTGCTGTTCCTGTTGCTGTCTTCCTGCGTAAACGTGTCAAATATTTTCGGGATGAATTCCTTATCCATACCTATCCCGGTATCACTGATAATGAATTTGAGGGTCGAATGATCCCCGTATACGGCCGTGCGCTCCACCGTCAGCATGACGTTCCCCGGCGCGTCCGTAAACTTGATCGCATTCGACAGGATGTTGATCAGGACCTGCTTGAGCTTCATATCATCGCCGATGTAGTAATCACTTACACCGCCGATAACCTTGCACTCATAATGCAGCCCCTTTTCTTCGCATTGGGACATGACCATGGTATTGATCTGTTCCAGCATATCGCGGAAGAAGAACTCTTCCTTGCGAATGACCAGCCGCCCGGATTCGATGCGGCTCATGTCAAGTATATCGTTGATCAGACCCAGCAGATGCCTTGCGCTTCCGTCAATCTGCTCAAGATAATCACGTGTTTCGTCAGGGAGCGACTCGTTGCGCAGAGCCAGGCTGTCCAGTCCTATGATGGCGTTCATAGGCGTGCGGATCTCATGACTCACACTTGACAGGAACGCTGTCTTAGCCTTATTGGCCTCCTCTGCCGCCGCGAGAGCCTCGCCTAGAGCCTGATTCTTTGCCATCGTCTCACGCATTTCGGTATCGATGACTGTCAGGCCAAGGCCGACCGCGTGGACGATATGATCCTCACGGTTTTCGGCATGCCTCACGCCTGCCATGCGGATCATTTCGTAATATTCCTTTCCGTTACGCTCCACCAGATAACGGTAGGCTATGATCGGGTCATTCTCGAGCGCTTTACGCACGTTGTCCGGTTCGATGAATTCCAGGAAACCCTCCCTGTAGCTTTCCGCAACATAGTTGTTAGCGTACCAGGTGAAACGCTCAAGGTAAGGGAAATGTATGCCTTCAGGTGTCTGATCCGTAGCTTCGGGGTCAGCCCGGTAGCAGACAGCGTCATCATTGTCCAGGTCGACATGATAGACGCAGCGGTAGTCCGAAGCGAGCGCGGTTATCATCTTGTCCTGCTGCTCGCGGCGCTCCTGCTGCCTGAGCAGCTGCTTAGAGCGTTTCGAGTCACGTACCAGGAACATGATTATAATCGCGGCGATCGCAAGCATTATGCTTCCGACAGCGCCCATGTTGTTCCGGATCACATCGCCGAATGAATAGGTATGCAGCTGATCCGTGTACCGGAAAGCAAGGTTCTGGGCGTAATCTGAGCCCAGAATGTTGATGCCGCGGTTGACCAGTTTAAGCAGACCCTCATTTCCGATCTGCACGCCGAAGCTCCTGTCATCATTGTATACGGTCTGAAGCAGCGATAAGCCGCTGTACCGGCTGTTTCGCAGGATGTCATTTGCTCTCAGTCCGTTCAGCGTAGTGCACCCCGCCTTTCCGTCATTCACGGCATGGAGACATTCGTCGATCGAAGGATATAGGGTGATCTCCGCGTCCGGATAGTAGGTCTTCACGAAGTAGTACTGCATGCTGTTGTTCTCGTTCACAGCGAAATGCCGCACCGTCTCTTCGTTATACTCATCTTTATATACCAGCTCAGTCGCAGCTGAAACGACTGCGTTCGACTGGAATATTCCACTCTCTTCAGCATAATACAGTCCGCCGCCTACCGGGAAGACCATATCGACGCTTCCGTCCTCCAGCCCCGCGATCATCTTGTCGGAACTGTCGTAACCTGTATATGAGACTTCAAGGTCATCAAGTCCGAGGTCCTTCATCATCCGCGGGATGAGATCCTTCAGAAGTCCGTTTACATTGCCTGCGGAGTCAGTACCGCTGTACGGGAGATAATTGTTCAGATAGCCTATACGCAGCGAGTCGTGCCCGGCAAGCCACCGCTTCTCAGGTTCCGAAAACGCGCGGCTGGATATGCTCACAGGATAGTATTTGCTGCGAAGGAAGTTGATATAATTTGGTTCATCAACTGAGAGCTCAGTCTGAGCTATATTGAGATCCGCAAGCAGGTCCGCCCGGTTTTTGCTGACGCAAAGGAAGTAATCGGAGGTGCCGAAAGAATAAAGCAGTTCCGCGTTAGCGCGTCCGTAGGCGCCGTCCCCTTCTGCCGCCAGCACATCCACCTCATTGTCGTCGAAGGCCTTGAAGAGCGGATCATAATCATCGAAAAGCACGACTTCTGCCTGCACGCTGTGATCCTGCAGGAACGCTTTTAGAGAGTCTGCCAGGGCGCTGTTCAGTACGCCGATGCGCTTTCCTTCCAAAGTCGCGGTATCGACGGTTATGCTATCATCGGATATGTGCTTTATCAGGTTGTAGGTCTCATTGCCCATAGGCAGATCCGGGTAACTTATAAGCTCTTCGCGTTCTTTTTTATACGCAAGACCGGCAAGTACGTCTATATCGCCATCCAGCAGCTTCTGATACAATTCGCTGAAGTCGCCGTATACATACTCATAATGCCAGCCGGTATACTCGGACAGCTTCTGATAGTACTCATAGGCATAGCCGGTCTTGACAGCACCCTGTTCGGCCCCCTCCTGAAACACTTCATTCTCATAATAGCCAACCTTTACTGTTTCACTATTATCGTCAATAGCGAAGGCGCTCGCCGGAAATAGCATGCCGGCAAGCAGCATAAGGCTTATGAGTATCGCGCAGCCTGCGATGACTGCCTTTTCTCTCTTATAAATAGTCATAAATATCCTTTTTCTCAGCTATGATAAATATATCTTTCGTGTTTCTCCTTGAACACAGTATATTCAATTGATTATTATACCATTTTTATGCGTCTTCTTGGCTTTTGTTGCTTGTCAGTTTCTGTCCTTGATAAGTATCGCGTTCTTGTAAGTCACGTATATATGCCCAATCGCAAACAGTATGGCAAAAGCGACAAGCAGCCAATGCTGTAACAGGATGCCGCTGAGCAGGAAAATGCATGAGGGAAGCACCGCGAGGACGATCGCGAGCCGCACTGTCCTGCGCTTCATATAGAACGCAAACGCGATCCAATACGCGGCAAGAAGCAGTCCGTTGCACGCCATGTAAAGCATCATGTCAAGAACGCTTGCAAATCCGAATTTCCACACAAGGAGAGGCATCCACATAAGCACGATGCAGGCGTACCGCCCGACCTGTTCCACGATGTTCATGAACCGGTTCGCGCAAAGATTCTTTTCACCCTTGTTCTTTATAGCGTAAACAATATTCGGTATCAGCAAAAGGACCACAATGACCGCGCCGAATACGTTGATCCATCCGAATTCCATTCGTTCTTCCCTTTTTCATATTTCAATTAATAATAGTATTTTAACACAGCTGTTGTTCCGCAATTGGGTGTTTAAATATCATTTTTGAGCAGAGTTTAGCTAAAGTTTGTTCATTAAGCCGGAAAGAATATAAAGCAAGGCTCTCAGAATCTCTGGAAGTCTTGCAATCACAGGTGTTCAACGCCGCTATATCAAAGTGTAATCAAAAGTATAATCAATTGTTAACCGTTATGTAGGGAAGGGAGGAAAGACTACACCATCCACCAGGCACTAATCTCTTATCCAATTACTATCAACACTAGATATACCGGAATTCGTCTAATCAATAGTTTTTCTCATATATGCAAATGACAAATCTCTGTCTCCCCGCTCTTCCTTGTATGTTCGGTAACCGAGCTTTTCATACAGGTTTATATTGATATAGCTTTTAGTGCAGGTGTACAGTTCGAATGTTTTTGCCTGCGTAAGTTCTTCGACTGCAGTCATCAGACCGATCGCA
>CADBXM010000026.1 GCA_902798745.1 uncultured Eubacteriales bacterium | reverse complement strand
TCTTCGGTACTCACGTACGATCAAGGTACGCTCCGTTCCTCAGACGCTTGCCGCCTCGCTGTGAACGAAAATCCATCGCAATTCAAAAAGAAAACTTTTGCTCCGGTGGGAATCACTCACCGGAGTTTTTCTATATCCAAAACCTGACAACACTAAATTCCCAACTATCGGCTTTTTGTCTTTTTATTGACAAAGCCGGCGACGAAGAATATTATTTGGTATGTAAAAGATCAACAGGGGAGTCCTTCGGGGCTGAGAGGCGGCAAGTCCGCGACCCTTATAAGCTGATCCGGATCATGCCGGCGTAGCGAACATAAAAAGCGATTCGTAACGTAGACAGCCTTTCCGGACAGCGGGAGGCTGTTTTTTACAGTTTCAAATGCCAAAGCTGAAAAAGCATAATCGAAAGGAGTATGAATATGCAGGCAAGTATTGCGATCCAGTCACTTCCAAAGACTGACACAGAAGAAGAACTGATCCGTATAGTCGATGAGGTGATCGCTTATCTCAAGAGCAGCGGTCTCAACGTGTATGTCGGCCCTTATGAAACAGTAGTCGAAGGGGACGATTACGATCAGCTGATGGATCTCGTAAAGGAAGCACAGCACGTAGCCATTCGTGCGGGCGCGCCAAAGGTTTCAGCGTATATCAAAGTAGAGTATGAACCTGACGGAGAGATACTGAGCATTGAAAAGAAAGTCACTAAACACCATCAGGAATAATATGCCTGCCATCGCAGCCATAATCATACTTCTGGCTGTCTGGCAGTTTGTTTGCAGCGCAGGGATAGTGCCGGACTTTATGCTGCCGTCACCGGTAGATGTAGCTAAAGCGATGGTCGGTGATGCGGGACTTCTGCTGCATCATTCCAGAGTCACACTTGTAGAAGCAGTGTGCGGTTTGGCAATAGGAGTGTTGGCGGGACTTATCATAGCGATATTGATGGATATGTTCGATCTGCTTTACAGGGCGAATTATCCTATCCTCGTGATCACGCAGACGATACCGACCATAGCGATAGCACCTCTTATGGTGCTGTGGTTTGGCTATGAGATGACACCAAAGGTCATACTCGTTGCGCTTGCGACTTTCTTTCCTATAGCTGTGGGGCTACTTGACGGATTCAGATCTGTCGATGAGGATTCGCTTAATCTTCTGAGGTCCATGGGAGCCGGAAAGGTCAAGCTGTTCAGGTATATCAAGTTTCCGTCGGCACTTCCGCATTTTTTCTCGGGACTCAAGATCGCTGCGTCATATTCGATAGTCACAGCTGTGGTAAGCGAGTGGCTTGGAGGATTCCAGGGCCTTGGCATATACATGACAAAGGTCAAAAAAGCGTATGCGTTCGATAAGTTGTTTGCGGTCATAATTGTTATATCCGTCGTGTCTTTGTTGCTCATATTTGCCGTAAGGGTGATAGAGCGCAAGAGCATGCCGTATATGCATCTCGATGAGGAACACTAGCAAGATCCGGTGCTCGCGATCGAGAAATAAAGTATTTTTAAAAAAGGAGAAACGACATGAAAAGAAAAATCAGTCTGAATGCCAAGAGAGTGCTCGTGTGCGCGCTTGCTCTGGCTCTTGCTGTAATGACAGCGGCATGCGGCAGTTCGTCTCAGGATGCCGATAGCAAAGGCAGCGGTGAACTTAAGGAAATCACTTTCTGCCTCGACTGGACACCAAATACAAACCATACAGGCCTCTATGCAGCTATCGATAAGGGCTACTTTGAGGAAGCAGGTATCAGCGTAAAAGTGGTTCAGCCGCCTGAAGATGGAGCGGCGAGCCTTGTTGGCGCAGGTAAAGCTGAGTTTGCTGTTGAGTTCCAGGATACACTTGCTCCTGCTCTCATAGGCGATGCGGCTCTTCCGATCACTGCAGTTGGAGCTGTGCTCCAGCACAATACTTCCGGCGTCATATCGCTCAAAGAAAAAGGCATCGACTCACCGGGAAAGATGGAAGGCCACACTTACGCAACATGGGACAGCCCTGTCGAACAGGCTACTCTCAAGCAGGTGGTAGAAGATGATGGCGGAGATTTCTCAAAAGTCGAGATGATCCCATCGACAGTTACAGATGAAGTCACGGCATTCAAGCAGGACTCTGTTGACAGCATTTGGATATTCGATGGTTGGGCAGGTGTTGCCTGCAGACTGGCAGGTCTTGATACCAACTACTGGAATTTCAGAGACATCGACGAAGTGTTCGATTACTACACACCGGTGATCATCGCAAACAATCAATTCCTCGAAAACGATCCTGATACAGCGAAGGCATTCATGGAAGCTCTTTCCAAAGGATACACTTTTGCAGCCGAGAATCCTGATGAAGCAGCAGATATCCTGATCGCTGCGAATCCGGAACTCAAAGACAGCGAGGAGCTCGTAAAGGAAAGCCAGAAATACCTGTCGAAATACTATATCGATGACGCGGAGAAGTGGGGCGTGATCGACCCTGACCGCTGGAATGCGTTCTATGGCTGGCTCAATGACAATGATCTTGTTGAGGAGCCACTGGCAAAGGATATCGGATTTACCAACGATTATCTGCCTGACGCAAAATAGAAATAAGCCTGATATAAAAAGAATTCTCAGTAAACGGGATATGTCAAAAACTATACTTGAAGTAAAGGATGTGAGTGTTTCTTTTGGGGATGCTCACATCCTCGACAAAGTAAATATCGAATTGAAAGAGGGAGAACTTGTATCTCTGCTCGGCGTGAGCGGAAGCGGCAAGTCCACGCTTTTTAATGTGATCGCGGGCCTTCTGAAAGCGGATAATGGTCGTGTCATTCTCAATGGTGAAGACATCACGAACAAGCCGGGCAAGGTCAGCTATATGCTGCAAAAAGATTTGCTGCTGCCGTTCAGGACCATTGAAGACAATGTGGCCTTGCCTCTTATCATGAAGGGCATGAATAAAAAAGAGGCGAGGGAGACGGCAGCGTCCCATTTTGCCGAATTCGGGCTTGAAGGCAGAGAGAAGAAATATCCTTCGCAACTCTCCGGCGGGATGCGTCAGCGAGCGGCCTTACTTCGTACATATTTGTTTTCACAACAGGTAGCTCTGCTGGACGAACCATTCTCAGCATTGGATACATTCACAAAGTCTCAGATACATGACTGGTATCTCGATGTGATGGAAAAGATCAAACTGTCCACACTGTTTGTCACTCATGACATAGATGAGGCAATACTGCTATCCGACCGCATATACATACTGAGTGGAAAGCCGGGCGTGATACAAAAGGAGATCATTATAGATGAGCCCCGTCCGAGAGACAACAGCTTCCTGCTGACTGAGAGATTTCTTGAATACAAAAGGGAGATCCTCAGCATACTGCAATGATCTCCCTACATTATCTATAACTTTCTACAATTCGCTTTTATTCGTTTTCAGACGTTTCCTTCCTTTCAGGCGATGGACGGAAACGTCTTTTGCAATTAAGACATCTCTTCTGAGTCCAGATCGTTTTAGTTATTCCAAGCGGCAGTTCTTTTCTTTCCACCCTGCCATCCATGATTGCGGCGATATGATCGCACTTCTCCTCGGAGATGAACCATCCCGCGACTGCACAAAAGTACATTTCTACTATTCCTTTCTCTTTAGATATCTGTAAACTGTTGATTCCGAGATCTGCAGCGCAGATGCTATCGCGGATATGCCGCCCTTAATAGAAGATACTCCCTGAGAGGAGAGCTCGTGTACTATAGCCACTTTCTCTTCCTGCGTCATGTGAGCCGGATCCTGATCGTATTTTTCCATAGCCCTGCTGATGAGAGGATCTATGAGAGTCGTCAGAGAAGTGTCAAGGTTCTCCATGGCAGGCTGACTCTTTGACATTCCGGAAAGAAGAGAACCGAAATGCATTTCCTCAAAGAACTTCTTTGCGCTGCTTATCAGATTTTCCGCCCCTGTCATATCTGTATTGAGGCAGAGCATGCCGATCAGACGTCCCGATGGATCCTTGATATAAAAGGTGCTGGAAATAAAATCCTTACCGTAAGCCTTGCCTTTGTAGTGGAGGTCGTAATCCTTATTCTTATATTCTCCGTTTCGGATGACATTCATTCCATAGTCGGTGATAGGCGACCCGGGCTTGCGGCCGCTCTGGCTATTGGAGATAGCGACCACGGAACAAGCCGGTTTGGAGCAGTCATTGAGTACTACCTCCGTTGAGGAACCGAGCGCTTTGGAAAGAAAATCTACTAATGGAAGGTACATGTTCAGGATATCATTATCCGTCATGTCAAATTCTCCTTTTCTTTTCTGGTTTCTGTATCCATTATAAGACATTTCCATGCATTTTTGACGTAAAAATGAGAATTTTTTAGCAACATCCTCGCAGAGCATACATGTGCCTTTAACTTTGCGATAAAATTTTTTCATTATGATAAAATTTTATTGCTTGAGAGTGCCGGAAGTTTTATAATCATCTTGAGAAAAATTCTTCTATTTCATTCAGTAAGAGAGGAGGGCTGTTATATGAAAGAAGCTATTTCCACAGCGCTCGCTCCTGCGGCGATCGGTCCGTATTCACAGGCCGTTAAGGATGGAGATTTGATCTTTGTTTCGGGTCAGTTGCCAATCGATCCGAAAACCGGTGATTTCCCTTCCGAAGACGCACAGGAACAGGCCAGACAGTCTATGGAAAACATAAAACTGGTTCTGGAAGCAGCCGGTTATGGCATGGAGAGAGTGCTGAAAACGACCGTGTATCTGGCAGATATCGCAGACTTCGCGGCGGTGAATGAGATTTACGCACAGTATTTCACCGAACCTTATCCTGCGAGGGCGGCATTCCAGGTCGCTGCGCTTCCAAAAGGGGCAAAGGTCGAAATAGAAGTTATAGCTAAGTAAATATTTTCAGAACAAGAAAGGAAGAAGATATGGAAACTAAAAAACTTGAGTTCAGGGGTGGCAGCGCGATGTCGCTCATCCCGTTCATATTCTTTATCATCATTACGATCGCGCTTTCGTTTGCTAACTTCCAGGATATCAATATGATGGTCGGAGCAGGCGTTGTCGGTCTTCTGCTCGGTATGATCTTCTGCAAGAACGTAGGAGATTACTGGGATGTCATCCTGACAGGCCTCGGCTCCAAGGTAGCGATGACTGCTGTAATGCTGTGGCTGGTAGTAGGTATCTACGGAAGCATCCTCAAGAGCGGACACATCGTTGAAGGTCTGGTGTGGCTCTCCGTGAAGCTGGGCGTTACGGGCTCCATTTTCACAGTAGCTGCCTTCATCTTCGCGGCTCTGTTCGCTGTAGCAACAGGATCCGGTTTCGGAACTATTTCCACAATGAGCTTTATCCTGTATCCTGCAGGTATTCTGCTTGGCGCGAACCCGGCAGTACTCGCAGGCGCGATCCTCTCCGGAGCGGCTTTCGGCGACAACTTCGCGCCGGTATCCGACACAACAATCATCGCGGCTACTTCACAGGAATACACTTATAAAGACGGCGCTGCTGAGATCGGCGGAACCGTAAAGGCACGTTTCAAATACGTCGTAGTAGCGGGCGCTATCGCCATCGTTCTCTTCGCGATCTTCGGAGGAAGCGGAAGCGCTCTCGAGACAACGGAAGCTCAGTCCCTGCTGGCAGAATATCAGATGCCTGCCGGACTTCTCCTTCTGATCCCAACACTCGTAGTTATCATCATGGCTATCCGCGGAATCAACATCTTCGCTTGCCTCGGCACCGGTATCATTCTTGCGACGATCATCGGTCTTGTTGCAGGTCTGTTTGATTTCTCGGCTATCGTTGCCATTGAAGATGGATCAATTAGTGGCGCTATTTCAGGCGGTGTTGCGGGCATGTTCAATGTCAGCATCCTGCTGATGGTAGTAGTATCGATGGGTAATCTGCTTATCGCTTCGGGCTGCATGGAGAGCGTTGTTGACTGGCTCAACAATTCCGTTATCAAGACAGAGCGTGGAGCTGAGCTCTCACTCTTCTGCCTGTCCACAGTATTTGGTATCCTGATCGCGGCGATCAACACCATCGCGAATATCTGCGTTGCTCCATTCATCAATGCTATCGGTAAGAAGAACGGACTGCACCCACACAGAAGAGCAAACATCCTTGCGACAACTATCTGCTCGTTCCCATTCTTCCTGCCTTACGGCGGCTGTGTACTCCTGCTCCTCGGCGGACTGTCATCCATGCAGGATACTTACACATTCCTGCCACAGCTTGGAGCTAGCGATATGATGTTCACAGCATTCTACAGCTGGGCTATCTGGGTAGTAATGCTCGTATGCTGCATCACAGGTATCGGCCGTACATTCGAAGGAAAGAACGGCGAAGAGATCAAGTCCAAGACAAGACCTCAGCTCTAATTATCTAATAATACTCAAATAAGGAAGGAGGCATCGCTGCCTCCTTCCTAAACGAAAAAAGTGAAAAGAGGTGGATTTAAATGCATGAACTTACACAGCTGATCAAAAAGGATATGCTTCCGGCACTCGGAGTTACCGAGCCGGGCGCGATCGCGTTCAGCGTAGCAAAGGCCAGATCCTACACAAAGGGTGAACTTGTTCATGTCAATGTAGCCATGAACAGTGGCATGTATAAGAACGCGTTCACCTGCGGAATCCCAAACTCCAATGAGGTTGGTAATGTATTCGCGGCGGCTCTCGGCTATGTTGCGGGCGATCCTGAAAAGGGTCTTGAGTCCCTCGCGGATGTAAAGCCTGAGGACAATGACACAGCCCAGAAACTGATCGAAGAGGGCAAGGTCACAGTCGAACTCAGCGGGATCACGAGCCGTATTTTCATCGAAGCCACACTGGAGACGACTGAAGATAAGGCGGTCGTAACCATTCGCGACTCACATACGAATATTACTAAGATCGTTGTAAACGGAGAGACTATCCTTGAGACAGAGGCAGAACATGCAGAGGATACGACCGAAGCAGACGCTGCAGCGGAAGTCCATTCCGTTCACGGCTATACTCTGGCGCAGATAGTAGATTATGTAAATACTGTTCCACTTGAGGAGATAGAATTCGTTAAGGACGCCTACAAGGTCAATATGGAACTCTTTGAGGAAGGTCTGAACAATCCGCGCACTACATTCGCGAGACAGCTGCTTGCGATGAATGGCGGAGAGGTCATTTCCAAAGATGAGAAGATGACAGGTTCGCTTCTCTGCAATGCGGCTATCGAAGCCCGCGTAATCGGACTTGACAAGCCGGCTATGAGTATCACAGGCTCAGGCGCTCACGGCATTATTGCCACTATGCCTCTCTACGGAGTATACAAAATCAACGGTCTTACTGAAGAACAGCTTTACCGTGCAACCATGCTCAGCTATCTGGTCTGCACTTACATCAAAGAGTACTCCGGCAGACTGTCGGCATTCTGCGGCTGCGCTATTGCAGCAGGATCCGGCATGGCCTGCGGTGTTGTCTACCTGAAGGGTGGCGGCGTCAAGGAGATGGAATACACGCTCAACAATATGGCTTCTTCCATTACGGGAATGATCTGTGATGGCGGTAACCAGGGCTGCACCATGAAGGGCGTAGCTGCCTGCGACGCGGCATTCAAGTCTGTCGAGTTTGCCATGAGCGGCGTACATATCGACAATGTACACGGCATCAACGGAGCAACACCGGAAGATACCATGCGCAACATGGGTCTCATCGCTTCGCCGGGTATGGTAGGAACTGAGAAGACTATCGTTGAGATCTTTGAGGATAAGCTGAAATAGTGAAGGTCCTGTAAAACCCCCTTTACAGTAAATATTTCTTTAGCGAAACATGGGTGTGCAATATACTTGTACACTCATGTTTTTGTAATCTTCACAATCCGCACTTTTTGTGTGCTACAATAGCAGGGACAACACCTTAATCAAAGGAGGAAATACAAATGGTACATATGCTTAACAAGGATAATTATGAGCAGGAAGTCATGAAGGCCGAGGGCACTGTTCTTGTGGATTTCTATGCTGATTGGTGCGGACCATGCAAGATGCAGGGCCCTATCGTTGACCAGCTTTCTGAGGAGAGAACGGACGTAAAGTTCTGCAAGCTCAACGTCGATGACGCAGTAGCGATAGCCATGGAACTTGGCATCAGCAGCATCCCTACCATCATGGTAGTCAAGGACGGCGAGATCACATACAAGCAGCCGGGACTCATGCAGAAAGCTCAGCTTGAGGCACTGCTGTAATTATTCTGTCGACAGAAGAGTTATCTTCGATTGACATAGCCGTTCGACTAAATTAGAATGTAAAAGCATTAGATATAGCCGAACGGCTTTTTTATTGCTGTTGACCGGACAATATAGTCGAACGACTATGCTTTGAAAGGGAAGATCATGACAAATGTTAAGGATATGAAAAGTCTGGGAGATACCATACGTAAAAGACGCAGGGAGCTCGGATATACTCAGGCATACCTTGCAGACTACGCCGATGTCAGCGCAAGCTTTTTGTCAGAACTTGAAAACGGCAAGGAGACCATTCAGGCAGGCAAAATGATGGAGATCATTAGTCTGCTTGGTTTGGATATGTGTATCCGCAACAGAGAAGAATAACTGTCATGTGTGATAACTTAAAAGGAGGATCATTATGCCACATGTAGAGATCAGTATGATGAAGGGCAGACCTGAAGAGTTGAAGAAGAAAGTGGCTGAGGATATACTGCAGGCCATGATGGACTCGCTTGGCTGCGAGAGAAGCCATCTGTCGGTATCCATAATCGATGTGGATCCTGCAGAGTGGAACGAGAAGATGGGCAAGAAGGTCGACAAGGACAGCATATACGCGGGAGCGCTATACGAAGCAAAGTAAATGAGCTTTATCGAAGTCAAAGACCTTGTGATCGAGTTTACAAAAATAGATGAAACGGGCAAAGAGGTGCCCGGCAAGGTAGCCGTTGACGGTGTCAGTCTCGACATCGAAAAGGGCAGTTTTGTAGCGGTCGTTGGAATGAATGGCTCCGGTAAGTCGACACTTGCAAAGAGCCTGAACGGACTTCTGCTTCCTACAGCCGGCAGCGTCACTGTCGATGGCTTCGACACCAGAGATGAGGAGCATATCTGGGATGTCAGATCGAGAGTCGGTATGGTATTCCAGAACCCCGATAACCAAATCGTTTCCTCCATAGTGGAAGACGATGTTGCGTTCGGTCCGGAGAATTTAGGCGTAGCTCCGGATGAAATCAGGAGGCGTGTCGATGATGCTCTTAAGCGTGTCGGCATGTACGATCTCAAGGATAAAGGGGCTCATATGCTTTCGGGCGGGCAAAAACAGCGCATAGCGATCGCGGGAGCGGTGGCAATGCGTCCTGCATGTATAGTATTTGACGAGCCGACAGCGATGCTTGACCCAAAAGGAAGGTCGAGCGTGATGAGCATAATCAGAGACCTCAACGCAGAGGGCATAACATGCGTACTCATTACGCATTTCATGGGCGAAGCCGAGCAAGCTGACCGCATTTTGGTTATGAAAGGCGGCAAGCTTATTGCCGACCGTACCCCAAAGGAATTGTTCTCAGACGTTGCGTTTGTTGAAAGCGCAGGTCTTGAACTACCTCCGGCGATCGAGCTAAGGAAAAAAGCAGGATTGCCTGACGATCTCGGGACAGCTGAAGAGATCGCAAACTATATTTCATGTAATTAAAAGCGTACTGTTAGGGATTTTTAGTAAATGTCAATAAGCGTCAAGGATCTTACATACATATACAATCCCGGAATGCCGGGCGAGACCAAGGCTCTGGACGGAGTCTCTTTTGATGTCGCCGACGGCACGGTGCTTGGCATCATAGGACATACCGGCTCGGGTAAGTCTACTTTGCTCCAGCATCTGAACGGTCTCATCAGACCGACATCGGGCGAGGTGTATATAGGCGATGTATGTATCACGGAAAAAGACGTCAAGATGACAGAAATAAGGCGCCGCGTGGGCCTGGTGTTCCAGTACCCTGAGTATCAGCTGTTTGAAGAGACCGTCGCCAAGGACGTGGCCTTTGGCCCTCACAATCTCGGACTTTCCGAAGAGGAGATCGACAGGAGAGTGAAAGAAGCGATAGAGCTGGTGGGCCTTGATTATGATGAGATAAAAGATGTGTCGCCATTCGAACTTTCCGGCGGCATGAAAAGGCGCGCCGCGATCGCAGGCGTTATCGCCATGGAGCCCGAGATACTGATACTCGACGAGCCTACAGCGGGGCTTGATCCTGCCGCTCACAGAGATATTCTTTCGATGATACGCAGGATCCATGACGAGATGAATATCATACTCATATTCGTATCGCATAATATGTCGGACATCGTGGAGATGTCTGATCGCGTGATCGTGATGAACGAAGGAAAGATAGTTCTCGACGGCACTCCTCGCGAGGTTTTTTCACGCGCAGAAGAGCTCTACGGTATGGGGCTTTCCGTCCCTCCGGCGAGAGAAATAATAGAACTGATAAAATCGAAAACTGTCGGCTTTGAGAGTGAAGCTCTCACTATAGACGAAGCCGCGGCTGATATAAAAAATCACCTGGAGGCTGCCCGCGCATGATAAGAGACATTACTCTCGGACAATATTTTCCGGGCAACTCCGTCATACACAGACTTGATGCCAGGACGAAGATTATAGCAACACTTTTGTATATAGTGGAGCTCTTTGTCGTGAACAACTTCTGGGGCTTTATAATCGCGGGGGCAGTGCTGGCGATCATAATCGCCGTGTCGAAGGTGCCGGTCAAATTCATATTCCGCGGACTCACTCCGGTGCTGATGATCATCGCGTTCACTTTCTTCCTAAATATATTTATGGTCGATGGACGCATACTTTGGCAGTGGAAATTCCTTCATATAACATACGAAGGACTGATAAGAGCCTTCTTCATGGCTGTAAGGCTGGTGCTTCTCATCATAGGTTCGTCCATGATGACGTTGACGACCAAGCCCATCGCGTTGACCGACGGTCTTGAAAAGTTGCTCAAGCCTTTCTCCAAGATCGGACTCCCGAGTCATGAGCTTGCGCTGATGATGACCATAGCGCTGCGATTTATACCGACACTGATGGAGGAGACTGATAAGATAATCAAGGCACAGCAGGCGAGAGGTTCCGACTTCGAATCCGGCAATATAATACAGAGAGCCAAAAGCCTCATTCCTATCCTGATACCGCTTTTCGTGAGTTCATTCAGGATAGCTCAGGAACTGGCTCTTGCCATGGAGGCGCGTTGCTATCACGGAGGGAGCGGCCGAACCCGCATGAACGAGATACATTTCCACAAGGGCGATGCAATTGCGGCGGTGCTTATGGTGCTGTTCCTCGCGGTCATAATCGCTTCCAGATATATACCGACGATTTTCTAATAATGCGACAGAGAAAACTAAGAAACCTAGATCAGAAATACGAGGCCTATGAAGACCTTATAATAGATAAACCAGATGAAACGCGCGGTCACTGGGCAGAACTCGCTGCCGAGAGAATGGGCTGCAAGGGGAAGATTCCTCCGCTTTATGTGGAGATAGGCTGCGGCAAGGGCAAGTTCATCTCGGAGCTTGCAGAGAAAGAGAAAGACCACTGCTTCGTTGCGATCGAGGGCAACAAGAGCGTTATGCTACGCGCGATGCAAAAGATCAGAGCAAAGGGACTGAAGAACGTGCTGTTTGTTCCGGAACTCGCCGGAGACTTAAGCGAATGGTTCGCGAAAGGCGAGGTGACGGGCATATATCTCAACTTCAGCGACCCGCTCCCAAAGAATTACTGGTACAAACGCCGCCTCACTTACCGCTACAGACTGAAGTCGTACTTCGAGGTGATGGGTGAGGACGGAAGGCTGGTTTTCAAGACCGACAATACAGACTTGTTCAACTGGTCTGTTCTTGAAACCGTCGCGGCGGATCTTGTGATAGAGGAGCTCACCAGAGACCTTCACGCGGATCCGGAACTAAGCAAAGATAATATAGAGACTGAGTACGAAGCAAAGTATTCGAAACTCGGGCAAACGATAAAACGAATGATAATTAAAAGGAGAGTATCATGAGTATCAAGAGTATGGTAGCTTACAACGGAAGAGAGATACCTAAAGAGGATAAGGTATTTGCAGCAAGCGGAGCGGCACTGGACGCTGTAGAGAAATACGGCAAGGCTGATGTTATCAACGCTACAGTCGGCGCGCTCTATGACGACGAGGGCGACCTGCTGGTGCTGAAGTCGGTAGAAAAGGTGATGAAGAGCCTTCCTGCGACCAGCTTTGCGGCATATGCTCCTATTGCAGGCACACCGGGATTCAAGGATGCTATACTCAAGGCTGCTCTTTATGGCTTCGAACCAAAAAGCTATACCGCTGTAGTTGGCACACCGGGAGGAACGGGAGCGATCAGAAACGCGATCGCCAATTACTCCGAGCCGGGCGACAAAGTACTGACAGCAAGCTGGCACTGGGCGCCTTACAAAAGTATTTCGAATGAGCTTTATCGCGGCATCGAGCGTTATGAAATGTTCGACGAAAACGGAAAGTTCAACGTGGCGGATTTCGAATACAAGGTAAAGAAGCTCACCAGAAATCAGGAGCACCTGGTGATAATAATCAACACTCCTGCCAACAATCCTACAGGCTACGCGCTCACAATGGAGGATTGGTACGAGGTAAAGAGAGTGCTGGACGAAGTTCCGTTGGAGAAAAAGATCGCGCTCGTTCTCGACGTAGCGTATATCGATTATGCCGGCGACCCGAGAGAGGTGAGAAGTTTTTACAGCGTGATCGACAACATGAGAGCCAACATCCTTCCTATCATCGCCTACAGCGCGTCCAAGACTTTCACTCTGTATGGCGCAAGATGCGCAGCAATGATATGCTTCGCGCATAATCCTGAAGTAGCGGAGGAATTCGTAAAGGTAAATTCGTTCTCCTGCAGAAACACATGGTCCAACTCGTCGAGAGCTCCTCAGGAAGTGATCGAGAAGATCTACGCAGACCCTGAACTGTTTAAGGCAGTAGAAGACGAACGCACCGCGGCAAGAGAAATGCTGCTTGCGAGAGGCAGAGGCTTTGAAGAAGAGGCAAAGAAGATCGGGCTTGAAATAGTTCCGTTCAGCGCCGGATTCTTCGTGACAGTGCCTTGCAGTGACCCGGATGCGCTCTGCGAAGAACTCAAAAAGAAGAACGCGTTCCTGATCCCACTCGGAGCAGGAGTCAGAGTATCCGTAGCATCGAGCAGCGAGGCCAAGTGCCGCAGACTGCCGGCTATGATCAAAGAGGCGATGGAAACGCTGGGAATGTAGCGGGCGCTTCGAATTGCAGTACGCAGAACTAAGATGAAAATCAACGGCAAAGAAATAAAAGGCGTAATATTCGACATGGACGGAGTCATACTCGACTCCCTGTCGATCTGGATAAAGCTGAGCAAGCAATTCGCCAAGAAGCTCGGACCCGAGGCAGGGGAAGATCTGAACGAAAAGATCTTTTCAATGAGCACAGAGCAGAGCATCAAGTATTTCAAGGAGCAGTATGGCTTGGAACAGTCATACGAAGAGCTGATGCAGGAACTGAAGGACTTCACAGAGGACTTCTACTACAATGAGGTGAAGGCTAAAAAGGGCGCTAAGGAGCTCATGGAAATCTTCAGTGCAGCCGGAATCAAAATGACCGCAGCTACATCCAGCCTGAGAAATAACATCGAGCATGCTCTAGAAAGAAACGGCTTGCTTGGGTATATCGACAGGATCTTTACGAACACCGAGGTCGGCTCCAGCAAGCATGACCCTGAGATATATGACCTCGCGGCGGAATACATGGGCACAAAGCCGGGAGAGACGCTGGTATTCGAGGATTCGCTCTACGCTTTGAAGACCGCGAAAGCCGCAGGTTACAACACAGCAGGAGTATATGACGCTATCGGTGAGCCTGACCAGGAAGGACTCAAAGCAGAAGCGGATATTTACCTGAACGACCCGGGCGACTTCCTTGTCAAATGCCCACAATAAACTGAAAAAAACAAATAACAACAAATGACAAAGCCTCCGTAATGCGTTATACTTACGGAGGTGACACGCAGGTGTAGTTTAATGGCAAAACTTGAGCTTCCCAAGCTTACGTCGAGGGTTCGATTCCCTTCACCTGCTCCACTGAAAAGGGGCTTTATGCCCCTTTTCACGTGGAGCAAATAAAGAATCGACCCGAGACGTAAGCTTAATAAAAGCAGAAGAGGGTTCGAATCGGGGTGGAGGATAGGAAGCCACCCCGAAAACCGCAGTCAAGGACGCCGCAGGCGCCGCGCAGCGGGCAAGCTCCTTGACGGCGGGATATTCCCTTCACCTGCTCCATAGACCGGACTCCAGAGGCCATCTCCGGAGTCCTTTATTGTTAGAAGAAAACCCCGCGTTAGACGCGGGGTTCTGTGAACGCTATGCGTTTGACCAGAAATCCTCCAAACCTTAGAATTGTGACTGCGGTCTGCCA
>CADBXM010000025.1 GCA_902798745.1 uncultured Eubacteriales bacterium | reverse complement strand
GTTATCGATGAGCGCGTCTACGGATTCCTGGAGCATCCTCTTCTCGTTACGGATGATGATGTCAGGAGCGCCGAGCTCACCGAGCTTTTTAAGTCTGTTATTTCTGTTGATAACTCTTCTGTACAGATCGTTGAGATCGGATGTCGCGAATCTGCCGCCGTCGAGCTGTACCATAGGTCTGAGATCAGGCGGGATCACAGGGATCACATCGAGGATCATCCATTCAGGTCTGTTGCCTGACTGCTTGAATGCCTCGATGACTTCGAGGATCTTGACCAGTCTGATCTTCTTCTGGCCTGACGCCTTGGAGAGCTGTGCTCTGAGGTCGTCTGCCATCTGATCGATGTCGATAGCCTCGAGAAGCTTCTTGATAGCCTCTGCGCCCATGCCGGCTTCAAAGCTCTTTCCGTATATCTCGCGGGCTTCGTTGTACTCTTCCTCTTCGATGATCTGCTTGTAAGCAAACGGTGTGTCACCAGGGTCAGTTACGACATAGGAAGCAAAGTACAGCACCTTCTCGAGTTCCTTCGGTGTCATGTCGAGCACGAGACCGATCCTTGAAGGGATGCCCTTGAAGTACCAGATGTGCGATACAGGAGATGAGAGACGGATGTGGCCCATTCTCTCTCTTCTTACCTTGGCCTTCGTTACTTCTACTCCGCAGTATGGGCAGATAAGCCCTCTGTAGCGGATCTTGTTATACTTGCCGCAGCCGCAGACCCAGTCCTTGGTAGGTCCGAAGATCCTTTCGCAGAAGAGTCCGTCGAACTCCGGCTTCAGTGATCTGTAGTTGATAGTCTCAGGCTTGGTGACCTCACCGTGAGACCAGTTGAGCATTTCCTCTGTGGATGCGAGCTTGATCTGCAGGGACTCAATATTTCTTAAATCCTGGTTGTTGTCATTGATCATGATATTTCCTCCCTTCCTTACTCTTCATCCTCAAATGTCTTTCCGGACTCGGCCTCAGCCAGGTCTTCAAGACTTTCCATTTCAACTGCTTCTGTGAGGTCCATGTCAGGCTCAGCCTCAACTGAGCTTGCCATAGCCATAGCCTCTACCATGGATGAGATCGCGTCCACATCGAGCTCTGCGCTTCCCTCAGCCTCAGCCGCGTTGATCTCGGCCGCTGCCTCAGCTGCTTCAGCGTTCTGTTCCATTTCTCTTCTTTCGCGTTCCGCTCTTCTGTCGGTCTCGCTGATCATGCGGTCGAATGTCAGTGCGCCATCATACTCAGAAGTCTCTCTGATCCTGATCTCGCTGTCATCGCCTGCCTTGGTCCTGATGTCAAGAGCAAGTGCCTGAAGCTCTTTGATGAGTACCTTGAATGATTCAGGGATACCCGGTTCAGGGATGTTGATGCCGTTGATGATCGACTCGTATGTCTTTGTCCTTCCGATGATATCATCGGACTTGACGGTAAGGATCTCCTGGAGTGTGTAAGCAGCGCCGTAAGCTTCGAGCGCCCATACTTCCATCTCTCCGAATCTCTGTCCGCCGAACTGGGCTTTACCGCCGAGTGGCTGCTGTGTGACGAGTGAGTACGGACCCGTGGATCTGGCGTGGATCTTGTCATCTACCAGATGGTGGAGCTTGAGCATGTACATGTAACCGACAGTTACAGGGCTGTCGAAGTACTCGCCCGTACGTCCGTCTCTGAGTCTCAGCTTACCTGTCTCAGGATAGCCTTCTTCCTTAAGAAGATTGATAACGTCCTTCTCGCTGGCGCCGTCGAATACAGGAGTGGATACATACCAGCCCTTGGATTTAGCGGCGAGTCCGAGATGAACCTCGAGTACCTGTCCTACGTTCATTCGGGAAGGTACGCCGAGAGGGTTGAGCATTACCTGGAGCGGCTCACCGTCTTCCTTGAACGGCATGTCCTCCTGAGGAAGGATCCTCGAGATAACACCCTTGTTACCATGGCGTCCGGCCATCTTGTCTCCTACGTTGATCTTTCTCTTAGTTGCAACGTAGACTCTTACGATCTTGTTGACTCCCGGAGGAAGCTCTGTGCTGTTCGTCTTGTCGAATACTCTTACATCGATGACGATACCTTCTTCACCGTGAGGGAGCTTGAGAGACGAATCTCTGACTTCCTTGGACTTCTCACCGAAGATAGCGCGGAGCATTCTAGCCTCAGGAGTGAGGTCTGTCTCGCTCTTAGGTGTCAGCTTTCCGACGAGGATGTCGTTTGACTTGACCTCTGCGCCGATCCTGACGATACCGTCTTCGTCGAGTTCCTTCAGCATGTCTGCAGGGAGATTAGGGATGTCCCTTGTGATCTCTTCAGGTCCGAGCTTGGTATCTCTGGCCTCGCACTCATGCTTCTCGATATGGAGCGATGTGAGAACGTCGTCCATGAGGAGTCTTTCGTTCAGTATGATAGCGTCCTCGTAGTTGTAGCCTTCCCATGTCATGAAGCCGATGAGAAGGTTCTTGCCGAGTGAGATCTCGCCGAGAGATGTCGACGGACCATCAGCTACGACCTCGCCTGCTTCCAGATGCTCGCCGAATGCGACGATAGGTCTCTGGTTGATGCAGGTTCCCTGGTTGGAACGCTTGAACTTGAGCATCTTGTACTCGTCAACTGTGCCGTCGTCGTCTCTTGTGACTCTGACGTAGTTGGCGTCAACGTATGTGACTGTACCGGCGTTCTTGCAAAGAACTACAGCGCCGGAGTCGCAAGCAGCCTTATACTCGATACCTGTTCCGATATATGGAGCCTCGGTCACGAGCAGCGGAACTGCCTGCCTCTGCATGTTGGATCCCATCAGCGCACGGTTAGCGTCGTCGTTCTCGAGGAACGGGATCATAGCCGTAGCTACGGAAACTACCTGCTTAGGCGATACGTCCATGTAGTCGACCTCAGTCTTAGGAACCATGGTGATCTCACCCTTGATGCCTCTGACTGCGACCTTGTTGTTGATGAAATGGCCCTGCTCGTCGAGAGGTTCGTTGGCCTGAGCGACGATCATGAGATCCTCATCAGACGCAGCAAGGTATTCAACCTCTGTAGTAACTACGCCTGTTTCCTTGTTTACCTTGCGGTAAGGGGTCTCGATGAAGCCGTATTCATTGATGATGCCGTATGTGGTGAGAGAACCGATAAGTCCGATGTTAGGACCTTCAGGTGTCTCGATAGGGCACATACGTCCATAGTGTGAATAGTGTACGTCACGGACTTCCATGCCGGCTCTTTCTCTCGAAAGTCCGCCTGGGCCGAGTGCCGAAAGTCTTCTCTTATGAGTGAGCTCGGCAAGCGGGTTGTTCTGGTCCATGAACTGTGAGAGCTGGGATGATCCGAAGAACTCCTTGATAGCCGCTGTTACAGGTCTGATATTGATCAGCTGCTGCGGTGTGGAATTCTCTGTGGTCATTCTCTCTCTGATGGTCTTTTCCATCCTGGCGAATCCGATCCTGCACTGGTTCTGCAGAAGCTCGCCTACCGACTTGAGCCTTCTGTTCGAAAGGTGGTCGATGTCGTCAGTATCGCCTACGCCGTGAGCGAGGTTGATAAGATAGCTGACGGAAGCAACGATATCCTCAAGGATGATGTGCTTAGGGCTAAGCTCTCTTCTGCGATTCGCGATCGCGGCTTTCAGCTTGTCTTCGTCGCCTTCTGCCTGCTCGATGATCTCCATGAGAACAGGGTAGAACACCTTCTCGGACAGCTTGTATGGTGTGAGATCGAAGTCGACGAACTTTGTCGGGTCTACGAAATTATTTCCGATGACCTTTGTGATAACGCCTTCCTCATCCTCGCTCTTGCTGTATACGAGCACGGACTTTACGCCGGCGTCCTCGATCACCATGGCGAGTGAGCGCGAGATAGCTCCGCCCTCTTCCACGAGGATCTCTCCGGTATTAGGATCGATAACGTCCTCAGCCGCCACTGTGTCTACCAGTCTGTTGCTAAGACCCAGTTTGCGGTTGTATTTGAATCTTCCGACCTTGGCCAGGTCATAGCGTCTCTCGTCAAAGAGCAGAGCCATAAGCATGGATCTTGCGTTCTCGACTGTAGGAGGCTCTCCCGGTCTCAGTCTTCTGTAGAGCTCTCTGAGGCCCTCAGCGGAATCTCTTGTAGTGTCCTTCTCGAGTGTGCGGAGAAGTCTGTCATCGGCTCCGAAGAGTTCGATGATATCTTCGTTGCTGCTGAGCTTGAGGAGTTCAGGGTCGATGATGCCGAGTGTGCGGAGGAACGAAGTAAGCGGCTGCTTTCTTGTCCTGTCGACTCTTACATACAGCACACCCTGGGAGTCTGTCTCATACTCGAGCCATGCTCCTCTGTTCGGGATCACCTGAGAGCTGTACAGCTTCTGGTTTGACTTATCTGTAGTTACTTCGAAGTAAGGGCCAGGGGAACGTACCATCTGTGTAACGATGGCTCTCTCGGCTCCGTTATAGACGAATGTACCTTTCTCGGTCATGAGAGGGAAATCTCCCATGAACACGTCCTGCTCCTTGATCTCACCTGTCTCGCGGTTGATGAGTCTTACCTTGACGGTAAGGGATGTCGCGTATGTGGCATCTCTTTCCTTGCACTCTTCCTGATCGTACTTAGGCGTATCGGAGAAGTGATAGTCTGCGAACTCGAGAGCGAGAGTGTTGGTGGTATCCCTGATTGGAGATACATCGTCAAGGACCTCGCCGAGGCCCTCTTCTACGAACCACTTGTATGACTTGGTCTGCACGTCGATGAGGTTTGGCATTTCGCAAACTTCATTGATCTTCGCGAAGGTCATACGCTCTTTTCTTCCAACTTTGATTGGGGTTGGCATGTTCTTTTGCTCCTTAATAATGTTTTTGCAAAAATACACTTATTTGCGCGTTTTTTACCCATAATCGGGCTCCCGTAAACGCGCGAAATGAGCCTCGAAAGTCGGGGCTCATTTTATTGCGTGGGACGGACCGATATCGCACGGTCCAATTTCTGTGTTTTGTCGCGGATGGCCGCGAGCAAATTGCCGGCTGAATCGACTCTGCGGTAACTGGTGCTTAACGATTGCCTAGTGGCATCGTCAGAGTGCCATGACGGCAGAGTTTAGCACCACTGCGTCAAGCCGCAGCGAGGCGAGAGCCGTATCGATTCGGACGGCATTTTGCGGTAGGCCATCCGAACCGGTTCAAAGCATGCTTACTGGAGTTCTACTACAGCGCCTACTGCTTCGAGAGCTTCCTTCAGAGCGTTAGCTTCGTCAGGCAGTGCAGCTTCCTTGATTGTGGAAGGAGCAGCGTCTACGAGTTCCTTTGCTTCCTTCAGTCCGAGTCCTGTAGCTTCTCTTACAGCCTTGATGACCTTGATCTTTTCCTGGCCGATCTCTTTGAGGATTACGTTGAAATCGCTCTTCTCTTCTGCTGCTGCCTCGCCTGCGCCACCGGCTGCAGGTGCTGCTACTGCTACTGCGCTTACGCCGAACTCTTCCTCAAGGGCTTTAACGAGCTCGTTGATCTCAAGAATGCTCATGCTCTTAAGAGCCTCGATGATTTTATCCTTATCCATTATTATTCTCCTTTTTTCATTTAGATCCTTTGCGGTCGTTTTACCTCAGGCCGCTTGGGATAGAACATAAGATGATTGATTACTAAAGTGTTTATTTGGGCTTATGCCTCTGCAGGTGCTTCCGCCGGAGCGCCGCCTGCCTCTGCGATAGCCTTAAGTGTGAGAGCCAGCTTTGTCATTGGGCTCTGGATGCTTCCCATGAAACGTGCGATGAGTACATCTCTGCCCGGAATGCTTGCAAACTCCTCGATCTGTGCTTTGTCGTATACAGCTCCTTCTACAACGCCGCCCTTGAATGCCATCTTGTTGAATTCCTTTTTGGCCTTTGCGAGGACTCTTGCGCCTGCGGTTACGTCTTCACCGCTGAACAGGAGGGCTGTTGAACCCTTGAGCACATCTCCCTCTCCGAGTGCTTCGAAATCGCTTCCTGCGATCGCTCTCTTGATGAGGGTATTTTTATAGACTGTCATGTCAACGCCTTCTTTTCTGAGATTTGCTCTCAGCTGATCGGCTTCGGCTACAGTCAGTCCGAGATAATCGACTGCTACTACGGAACCAGCTTTTTCAAACTTCTCCTTGATCTCGTCGATCACCAGCTGTTTTGCTTGTTTTGCTTCTACAGACATCTTTTCTCCTTTCCTGACGGTATCCCTCCGTCAAAATTTTTGTCTTGTAGGTACATAAGACCCGCGCCCATTACCTAAGCGCAGGTCTCTTCATATAATCTATGATTCGTACCTCGGCAGGAAATTAAGTTCCGGACTATGTCCTTCGCACCTGCTGTCTTAGGTTGGATATTCTGTTTTTTCTGTATGATACAGACTACTGGGTAACTGTTGCCGGGTTGATCTTTACTCCAGGGCTCATCGTAGCTGCGATGCTGATGCTCTTGAAGTACTGACCCTTTGCTGCTGCTGGCTTAGCCTTTGCGATAGCCTGGATGAGTGCGTTTGCGTTCTCTACCAGCTGCTCCTCTGTAAAGGACTTCTTGCCGATGATGCAGTGAATGATGTTAGCCTTGTCAAGTCTGTACTCAACTTTACCTGCCTTGATATCTTCAAGGGCTTTTTCAAGGTCCATGGTTACTGTGCCGGACTTAGGGTTTGGCATGAGTCCTCTTGGTCCGAGGATCTTACCGAGACGTCCTACAACACCCATCATGTCAGGTGTAGCGACTACAGCGTCGAAGTCGAACCAGTTCTCTTTCTGGATCTTCTCAGCCATGTCTTCAGCGCCTACGAAATCCGCGCCTGCTGCCTTAGCTTCTTCAGCCTTTGGTCCCTTAGCGAAAACGAGAACCTTCTTGGTCTTACCTGTTCCGTGAGGGAGTACCATAGCTCCTCTTACCTGCTGATCTGCGTGACGTCCGTCTACTCCGAGGCGGAAGTGCATCTCAACTGTCTCGTCGAACTTTGCGTTGTCAAAGCTCTTGATCTGCTTTACTGCAGTTTCTACGTCTACGAGCTCGTGCTTGTCATAAGTCTTAGCAAGCTCTGCGTATCTCTTTGATCTTTTCATCAATTTCCTCCTTGTGGTTCAAACGGCCAAAGCCTCCCACTTCATTACTCAGTTACCGTTACTCCCATGCTGCGAGCTGTTCCCTTGATCATCTCTGTTGCTGCCTCGAGGGATGCTGCATTGAGATCCGGCATCTTTGTCTTTGCGATTTCCTCTGCCTGTGCGAGTGTTATCGATGCAACCTTTTCTTTGTTAGGTACACCGGATGCATGCTCGATGCCAGCTGCCTTTTTGATAAGGACTGCGGCCGGCGGTGTCTTGCACACGAAGTCGAATGATCTGTCTGTGTAAACTGTGATTACTACAGGAATGATCATTCCCTGCTGGTCCTGTGTCCTTGCATTGAACTGCTTACAGAAGTCCATGATGTTGACGCTCTTCTGTCCGAGAGCCGGACCAACCGGTGGTGCAGGAGTCGCTCCTCCGGCAGGGATCTGCAGCTTGATGTAGCCGTCGATCTTCTTTGCCATTGTTTCTCCTTTCTTCAGATATTATCTGAGTTTCGATACCTGTGAGAACTGTATCTCTGCAGGTGTATCTCTTCCGAACATCGAAATGCGGACCTTTACGATCTGCTTCTCCGGATTGATGTCTTCTACGATGCCGAGCTGGCCCTCGAAGACACCGCCGATGATGCGGATGGTATCGCCCACTTCGATGTCGAGATCGATCTTGAGTTTCTCGATCCCCATCCTTACTATCTCCTCCTTGGTGAGAGGAATAGGATCGGAACCGTGACCTACGAAACCGGTAACTCCCTCTGTATTACGAACGAGGTACCATGTTTCGTTGTTGACGACCATCTTGATGACGACATATCCCGGGAAGAGCTTTCTGGTCTTGACCTTTTTTACTCCATCCTTGATCTCTATCCTTTCTTCAGTCGGAATAACGACTTCCTGAATAAGATCTTGCATGCCGCGATATTCGACCATCCTGTCGATGCTCGTCTTTACCTTGTTTTCATAACCGGAATAAGTGTGCACTACATACCACTTTGCGGTACCGTCACCACGAAGGCCCTCGCCTTCAAGCGGAGAGATAGTGCCTTTGATCTGCTCCTTAACAACTACTTCCTCAGTTGCTTCAGGGCTTCCGGTCGTTTCTTCGATGTTGATATTATCCTTGTCTGTCATCAGTATCTCCTTGGATTAGGATAATGTGATGCCGAGGATGCCCTTGAGGGCAGCCAGGAAGCCGGTATCGATCAGCCAGAATCCGACTGCAAAGAACAGAACGCAACCAAACACAACTACAGTGTCTGTAATGAGTTCTTCTCTTGTAGGCCATACGACCTTGCCGAACTCCTGCCTTACGCCTTTAAGATACGCGATAAGACCGGTTTTGTTTTCCTTATTATTAGCCATGATAAGTCCCCGCTATTATTACTTGGTCTCTTTGTGGAGAGTCTCCTTCTTGCAGAATTTGCAATACTTCATGAGCTCGATCCTGTCAGGATTGTTTCTCTTGTTCTTCATTGTATTGTAATTTCTCTGCTTGCACTCTGTGCATGCCAGGATGACTTTCTGTCTTACGCCTGCTGCCATCTCTTTCCTCCGTATACTTGTAATACTTGATTTTTCAACCAAAAGCTCGAAGCGTGGGTCTCCTTCGCTTCGATTCTTTCATAAAGTCGCTCAATTAGTGTACTTGAGCGACTTTGTCTTGTCAAGAATTTTTTGCTGCTTTTGATGGTTTGAGCACTATCGCGGTGCGAGCCGGAAGATAGAGTCTTAGATTATTTCCTTCCATCCCCTCCTGATAAGCGCTCATCGGTTTACGCTCTACGCGGCCATAGCCTCCGCAGCTGATATCGTCACTGCTGAGCACCACCTCATAGTCGCATCCGAAGCTGACCGGAATAGTGTACCCCTCATAGCTTTTGTTTGCTGAGAAGTTGAACACGAAGAGCAGACCCGCTCTCTCGAAAGCGAGCACTCTGTCGTCCTCATGGATCCATCTCTGCTGAGGATATCTCTCGTCGAACAAGTGATATTCCTCGGCCATGTGGATCATCTTGGAATCGAAATCGTACAGCTGTCCGTATTTGAGATCCTGATTGGTCAGCAGGCTCCACTGCCTCCTGCAATACTGATAGCTGTCATTGTTGCCTTCGCGAGGAAAGTCTATCCATTCAGGGTGGCCGAATTCATTTCCCATGAATGCGAGATAGCCGTCGCCGCCACCCGCAAGGGTGATAAGTCGTATCATTTTGTGGAGCGCCATAGCACGGTCGATCACCTCGCTGTGGGTATCCTTTTGCATGCCGTCATACATCGCGGCGTCCGCGAGACGGAACATGATCGTCTTGTCTCCTACAAGAGCCTGATCGTGGCTTTCGGCATACGCGATCGTCGGAGTCATGCGGAATGTGAGCTCGTGCCAGATGGCGCCGAGGTTCCAGTCCTCGTCCTTCTTCTCTTTTATGAGCTTTATCCACATATCCGGAAGACCCATTCCAAGGCGGTAATCAAATCCTACTCCGCCTTCCTTGACAGGCACACACATTCCCGGCATGCCGCTCATGTCCTCAGCTACCGTAAGTGCTTTCGGATTCAGTTCGTGTATGAGCTCATTGGCGAGTTGGAGATATGTGATCGCCTCCACATCCGTATTCATCGAGAAGTACATGTCGAGGCTGCTGAACGCGACTCCGAGTCCGTGATCGTGATAGAGCATTGACGTTACCCCGTCGAAGCGGAATCCGTCGAAGTGGTACTCCTCCATCCAGAATTTGAGGTTGCTGAGAAGGAAGTGTATCACTTCCGGTTTGTCGTAATTGAAGAGCTTGGTCCCCCATGCAGGGTGATCGCCTTCAGGCCCTTCGTGGAAGAACTGATACTCGGTGCCGTCGAACATATTCAGCCCTTCAAGAGTATTGCCCACCGCGTGAGAATGTACTACGTCTAGCAGTACCCTGAGCCCCATTGAGTGCGCCTTATTGATAAGGTATTTGAGATCCGCCGGGTAACCGAAGCGGCTCGACGCCGCATAAAAGCTGCTCACCTGATATCCGAACGATCCGTAATAAGGATGCTCCATTATAGCCATCAGCTGAACGGTGTTGTAACCCGTCTTTTTTATATGAGGAAGGATATTGTCCGCAAACCATCTGTAATCGGCTATCCCGAGTTTCTCGGATGACATGCCAACGTGAGCTTCATATATGATAGGAGGCTCATCGCTTTTAAAGCCCTCATCCGTCCATTCGAATTCCTCTTCATCCATGACTTCGCAGCACCAGCTCTTGTTGACCCAGTCCTGGATCGCTCTTTTCGCATAGACCGGGATGTGCTGAGTCAGTTCTCCGTCCTTCTCAGTGATCGTCATGACGCGGCTGCCATGTGTGATCACGTCTCCCGGGAGATGTATCTCCCAGTTTCCGTTATCCAGCTTTGTAAGCGGAGTGTCGGTCCAGTGCCAGTCATTGAAGTCGCCGGCCAGGTAGAGCTGATCGGCCGCAGGCGCCCATTCGCGGTATACCCAGCCGTCTTTGTCGCGATGGAAGCCATACCACTTGTGCGCGTTAGCAAAGTCGTTAAGAGACTTCTCGTTTTTGAGAAGCTCTTTTTTCTTATCGTTATATCTTGTCATTCGCAGCTCTATATCACTCTCAAAAGGAGCGAGAGCCGGGTCTCTTTCTATCAATCCGTACATTACATCTTCTCCGATAATCCGCTGAGTGCCGGGCAAAGTGACGGAGCGCAGGCGCATCCGCCCTTGCCTGTCTCTCTCAGCGACTCAGGCAGTGTCTTTCCTACATCTGTCATGATCTCTATCATCTCATCCAAAGGCACCAGTGATTCTATACCCGCAAGCGCCAGCTCAGCAGCTGTGAATGCGTTTGCTACTCCTATCGTGTTACGAGTCTGGCAAGGCACCTCTACAAGGCCGCGCACAGGATCGCAGACGAGGCCAAGGAGATTTGAAGCGGCGATGGATGCTGCATGGCAGCATTGCTCAGGCGTCCCGCCGAGCATTTCCGTCAGCGCGCTGGCGGCCATCGCCGAAGCCGATCCGACTTCCGCCTGGCAGCCCGCCTCTGCTCCCGCGACAGATCCATTCATTGTACACAGATATCCTATGGCGCCTGCATTTATCAATGCCATACGCAGTTTATCAAGCTCAACATCGCAGTCCTCATATACGGACAGGATCGCTGCCGGTACCACTCCGGCAGAGCCCGCTGTAGGCGCAGCCACGATGACTCCCATGCTGGCGTTTGTTTCCGCTACAGAGAGCGCAGCCATTATCGCCTTATGGAGAGTGGATCCGCAGATGGCCTTGTCACTTTCGAGATTGTGGAGCTTTCTCGATTCGCCGCCTATAAGCCCTCCCATGGACTTTACTGTATCCTCATCATGGAACCTGTTCGTCGACGCGTCCATGACACGCAGACATCTGTCGATTTGTTCCAGTATTTTATTCCTGCTCGATCCGCTGAGACTGACTTCCCTTCTCAGCATCACTTCCGAGATGCTGAGTTCATGTATTTTGCAGATGGTGAGCAGTTCTTTCGCACTTTTGAAATCGTAGTTCATATGCCACCTCCTACAGTTCTATCATCTCAACACTGAGGATCGCCTGATATCCTAACAGCTCGTCCTTGAGTTCTTCCGGCAGGAAATCGTCAGATTCGATCACGGTAATGGCCAGGTCGCCGTCTTCCTTACGAAAGACCCTCATAAAAGCTATGTTCATACCGCGTTTTGCAAAAGTGTTTGTTATAAACGCTATTACTCCAGGCTCATCCTTTTGTTCTATGATTATCGTGCCGCGTTCTCCGGTGAATTCCACGTCTATGTCGTTAAGACGTGTGATACGCGCCCTTCCGCCGCCGAGGGATTCGCCTCTCACTAGCAGTTTATGGCCGTCTTCAGTCTGCATCACTATATCCACAGTGTTCGGATGGTTCACTTCCGTCGCTGCATCAGCCCTGAACTCGACTTTGATCCCGGCCTCTTTTGCGTGCTGATAAGCATTCCTGATACGTTTGTCGTCAGACCTGTATCCGAGTATGCCTCCAATCAGAGCGCGGTCTGTACCGTGCCCCATGTAAGTATCCGCAAACGAACGATATAGTCTGAAGTTGACTTTCGAAGGTGTGCCTGTGAATATCTGTCTCGCCATCCACGCTATGTAATTGGCGCCCGATGTATGCGAGCTGGATGGACCGACCATGACCGGTCCTATCACATCAAACAGGCCTATATAACTCTTTTTCATTAACTGACCACCGCCTTTCTTGCTCCGGGCTATTTTCTATTCGGCATCTTTTTCTCGGGCGCGTCTGATTCCATACATCAGTATCGCTGCTGCGTTTGAAGCGTTGAGCGAATTGATGCGCCCTTTCATAGGGATGGACAGCACAAAATCACATTTCTCTTTTACGAGCCTTCCCACTCCGCGGCCTTCGTTTCCTATCACAAGAGCAATAGGGCCTGTGAGATTGGCTTCATAGTAGGTTTCGCCGTCCATATCCGCGGCTCCAACCCATACACCCTTCTCTTTCATTTCTTCAATAGCGCGTCCGAGATTCGTCACCTGTACGACAGGCATGTTCTCGATCGCGCCGGCGGCAGACAGCGCAACTGTCTGCGTCAAAGAGGCGCTGCGCCTCTTTGGGATCACGACCCCGTGAGCGCCGGCGCATTCGGCCGTCCTTATTATCGCTCCGAGGTTGTGAGGGTCTTCAACTTCATCCAGTATTATTATGAACGGATCTTCGCCCGACTCTTCAGCACGAGCGAACACGTCCTCCATATCGGCATATTTGTATTCGCTCACCTTTGCGACCACGCCCTGATGCTTTACATTAGGAGCCATGCCGTCGATGCGTTCTTTTGGTACAAAGTCTATGATCACGCCTTTCTCTCTCGCGAGGGCCACGATCTTTGACACCGAGCCTTCGGCGCCGTCCGCGATGAACACTCTCTCGACATCGCGGTCCCCGGACAGCACTTCGGTAACCGGGTTACGGCCTGCCACCACTTCAAGACCGTCGGCGCCGACATTCTGCTCCTGACGCCTGACGTCCCCGAACATCTCGTGCGCCGTCCGCGGCTTCACCGATCTTCTCTTCGGCTCGTAATTATCGCCGTAATCGCGGCGGTTCTTTCCGCCCCTCTTTGGCGCTGACTTTCTTCCCTGGTCGTTGAATCTTTTGTTATCTCTTTTACTCATTTTTTCTTCTCGTATACGGTGAATCTGAACGTTACTCCATTCTCTGTGACCGGCTCGCTTTCGCTGACGATCTCAAAGTCGGGATCTTCGTCAAAATTTGCGATGAACGTATCAGCGCCGAGCTCGGCATCCATCTTTGTCACATACAGTTTATCGCAAAGCTTATAGTACTTGTTATACATTGCTCCGCCCCCGATCAGCATTACCTCTTCAGGATCATACTCCGAAAGCTTCTCGAAGAGCTCATCCTCTGAATTGACGATGATGCAGCGCTCAGCCTCGTAGTCGGGATTCGTTGTCAAAACGATGTTCGTCCTCTTAGGCAGGCCCTTCTTTCCCGGAAGTGATTCCAGGGTCTTCCTGCCCATCACTACCACTTTGCCCATCGTGTGCTCTTTGAAATATTTCATGTCTGTCGGAAGCGAGGCAAGCAGACCGTTGTCTTTCCCGATTCCCCAGCTTTTATCTGCCGCTACAATAAGATCCATTTATATTCCTTTCATTGAGATCCATACACCCTTTGTATGGATATTTAGTAATATTGCCGCATGCGGCTCCTATCTAAAACGGTTCACCATCATGGCGCACTGTTCGTTCTCCATTCTTCGCGCTCTATACGAGTAAAATGTATCGGAGTTGCACATGGTGCATACATTCGACACCGCTATGTGATCCTCAGGGATGCCGGCGCGCATCAATGTCATCTTGTTCGCCTCTCTGAGATCCAGATGGTATTTCCAGCCTCGCGCCGCTTCGCCGTCATCCTTGGCTGCCGGATTATCTGCATCCACAATATACCTGCTGAATATCCTGTCCGCATCCTCTTTGCTCCACTCCGAAGCAAAGCTGTCATAGACTTCATCTCCCATCTCGTAGCAAACCCTGCATATGCCCGGCCCTATCGCGGCGTACATATCCGCGGGGTCGCATCCATAGTTCAGGAGCATCTGAGCTATTGCAACAGCCGGTATCTTTCCAAGGGTGCCCTTCCAGCCTGCGTGCACCAGCCCTATGCATTTCTTCACAGGGTCGGCTATATACACAGATGGGCAGTCCGCACCGAATACGGTAAGCAGAGCTCCCGGGATATCTGTCACCATCCCGTCAACATATTGCCTGTGGAGAGGCTTATTATTCGGCCATATAGGGCCGAGCTCTCCCTCTCTCACCACGTTCACGAAATTGGTATGCTTCTGGTCGGTGATGTACTCCATCTCGATGGATGATCTGAGCTGCCTTGCCAGCCTGCTTCTCACTTCCAGGACATGCGGCGCTGCCTCGCTCTCATCATCGTCTCTCATCACACATACTCTGAGACCCTTTTCACCCACGCACGTTGCCTTGTCATAGTTCACGTATCTGGTCGTATAAAGATGTGGCACGCCGAGTTTATCGAGCATGTCAAAAGACAGATACGGTATCCCGTCTGTATGTATGTTGAATACCTTGTTTTCGTCCGAAATCGTCAACTGCATAGCACTTAATTTTATCATAAGCTACCCACGCCCTCAATGAAAAAGGAACGCCTTAGCGTTCCTTGTGTGTTTGCATCTTATCTTCCCGCGGCATCAACTATTCTGACGGCTTCGGACGCGATCTCGCGTAGCCTCTCCCTGTCATCAGCCAGGTAGAGGAAGCCCAGCAGGGCTTCGAAGCCAGTCGCTATTTTATACTCCTTCGGGTCGGCGTGCTGAGGACGGGACAGCGTGCGGTGATTGCGCGCTTTTTTATAGATCGCCACTTCCTCCTCAGTCAGGAAGTTCTCCGCTATCATGACTTTCGCTGCCTTTGCCTGCCCGCCGGCTGACACGTATCTGACCGCTGTATGGTGGGAGCGGTTCACGTCTCCCGGCTTTTCTCTCACTATTTTTTCACGCACGATTACCTCGAAGACCGCGTCACCGAGATAAGCAAGTGTAGTTGTATTGAATCTGTTGATTTCAGCTTTTGTCATTATGTTTTGCTTCGTGACATGCTCCCACCACTTATAGAAGTGGGGGCTTCTCGCTCAACAAGCCTAACGACTTGAGTATCAACGAGCTATCCCCGTGTGCCCCACGGTTCC
>CADBXM010000024.1 GCA_902798745.1 uncultured Eubacteriales bacterium | reverse complement strand
AGACCGCAGTCACAATTCTAAGGTTTGGAGGATTTCTGGTCAAACGCATAGCGTTCACAGAACCCCGCGTCTAACGCGGGGTTTTCTTCTAACAAAAAAGCCGAAGCATTTGCTGCTTCGGCTTTGGTTCCTGATCGTTATTTCTACAGGCCGTACTTGTTCTTGAACTTCTCTACGCGGCCGCCTCTGTTAGCAAACTTCTGCTGGCCTGTAAAGAACGGGTGGCATTCCGAGCAGATGTCTACTCTCATCTCTTCCTTGTCGGAGAGAGTCATGAATGTATTCCCGCATGCGCAAGTTACTTTACATTCCTTATACTCAGGATGGATTCCTTCCTTCATGCTGGTACCTCTTTCTAATAATTATTTGAAACGTTTCATGCGGCCGCCTTTAGAGCGACAGCTTGTGTAGTATATCACCCGTAATCACTGAATGCAAGCGTTTTCAGCAATATTCTCTCGAATCAGGCGCGGGCACAAATATGCCTGCAGCGAGATGGTCCGAGGAGGAGCGAAAGGCTTATTTGTGCCCGCGCCCTACTTTGAATATCACTATATCCAATATCAGCAGGTATACGGCTGCAAGTCCGAGTGTTACAAAGCACATCGCAGGGCTCTTAGCCGCAAGTCCCACCAGGATCAGCACAGGCGCTCCGAGAAGGATACCGAAGCTGGATCCCACTACCAGATTGTTGGCGGCAGGAGTCTCGAGCTGTGGATCGATCTCTCGTACGAGCAATACGCCCGAGCTTATAGTTCCGGTCAGCATGCCGTACATTGAAATGAGCCCTTGGTAGTAGTAGTCGGGATAGACTGCTTTGCATACCCAGCGGAGGTGGAACCAGGTAACGATAGTTCCCGCAATGACCAGCAGGATGAATGGCAGGAACAGTCCGCGAATATCTTCCACGTCGATGCAGCCAATGCCTGCTACGATCATGATATCGAAGAACACGCCAGACAGCCTGTTCAGCAGGTAGTTGTCCTGATAACGTCTCTTGATAGCGCCTTTTTTTCTGAGCTTTTCAAGTATGAATCGAAGCAGTATCGCAAGCGCCGAGCCTATGATGAAGTTGAATCCCCAGAGCAAGGTGTTGACTGTACCGGCAAGACCTTCGCTGATCTTTGCGATCCCTCCGGTAATGCCTGCTGTCACTCCGTACGTGACAACGTATACGATGATAATCATAGCAAGTTGCACGCTGAGCTTATCTATCGATTCAGATATGTCGTTGCTGGCGCCTCCGTCCAGATAGTCCGCGCTCAGTGTTTTTTGTCCTCTATCAGGGTCAGCGTTGAGTTTGCCTTGCTTTCTGAGCACATTAAGGATAATGACTCCGACAACGCACGCAACTATATATCCGGCAGCTGCTATCGAGAGACCAAAGCTGTGCCCTCCATTAAAACCGAGCGACTGATAGCTGGCTCCGATATTGTTCGCCTGGCCAGGACCCTGCCCGAATCCCATTGGGAGCAGGAGTCCCGCTGCTCTGAACATATCAGGCATTACTGTCATGGCAAGGCCGATAGTGATGATAAGACCGGTCACGCCCTGTACCATATATGTACTTACGATGACCGCGCCGGAACGGAATCCGACTTTGCTTTCATCTCCGGCCTCCCTCTGTACTGGCGTACGCAGGCTCATCGCGATGAAGCCGAGCGCTATGCCGTGGTATGTAAGAGCGGAAAGCATGTTCTCATCTAGATCAACGATACCTATCTGCTTCGCGAACAGAAGAATGAATCCTCCGAGAACCGCGATAGGAAGCATGGTCTTCCGGATAGGCTTGATGGTCTGTCTCATCGCGAGCGCGATAAGAATCACGACTGCGATATAACCAAACTGTATTATTACATTCCAAAGCTCATGGTTAGCTGCAGAATAATCCAATTGTTCACTCCTTTATCAAGTTTCTTGCAATAACGTATTTTCGCAGGTTTGTCCTGCTTCTTTTAATAGATCTTAATTCGTAATACCCGGTTTTATCACAGAACACTATATGCCTCGCCAGAAGCAACGTCATCTCTGATATGTCGCTGAGGAGGAAACTTTTATCTCCTATACTTAGGATGAAATCGCCGTCAACACATTTGAGCATAAGCCTTCCGCTGGCAGCGATCTCGTCGTTGTGCTCTTCTTGTATCGTGTACAGGTTGATATCGTCATCTGAAAAGAGTTTGTGTTCACCGCTCTTCCCTGACATCTCTTCCATTACTTCCGCCAGGCGTTTTTTGTCGAACTCCTCCCATTCGCATACCGTCTCAAAAGGAGCCTGTTCTTCAAAGAATCCGGTGTCGGCCATACGTACGCTGAAACCGCAGCTGCATTTTATGTCGTCTCGGTCAGATCTCAATGTGCCAAGCGCGCCGCATTCCGGGCATCCGAACAGCGATCTTTCAAGACCATCAGCGTTACCCTTCCGGCTTTTATAGCTCTGTGGCCCGCCAGGTATTGACTTCTGCCATTCCCAGGTGTCGAAGTTGAGATCCTTTGCTATAAGCTGTTCGACCTCTTCATCGCTCTTCTCTTTAAGGACTTCAGGGCCGTAGATTCCGGCAGGGTGTCCGCAGACTCTTCCTCTACGGGTACCGAAAGCCCATCTCGGAGCTGAGAGATAGCCTCCCTCTATAACATAAGTCACCAGAGTGGCTCCGCTGCCCCTTACCAGTTTCCCTGTAAAAGGCATCACCGGAAGCGGCCTGCCGTTCCAGGTCTGTTCTCCCTCAACGGCAAGGAAGATCGACTCGCCCTTCTTGATGCGTTTCAATGCAACAAGGGCTGTCCTGCTTCCTTTGGCGCCCTTACGGTGCGGAATAAGCCATGTATATTTGTCCAGCAATTTGCCCCACTTGCTTCTGACTATATGTTCGCTCGCAATAAAGGTAAGCGGTTTGTTCCTGAAAACCGCACCTATAAAGAGCGGATCGTATGCGCAAGTGTGGTTGATCGCCACAAGAAGAGGGCCGTCTATGTCCTCAGGCTTGAAGTTCTCGTCATATTCAAAACGGAACTTCCGCAGAAGCCAGCCACGTAATATGATCTGGCAAGCGTTCCAAAACCTGCGGCGCCTTTTCTCGGCCCTTTCTTTTTCGTTGTTGATGTCTTGTTTAGCCATATTTCTCCGCTATGCTACATCTCTGAAGTCGAGATCCTTGACCTTTCTGAATACAAGGCTGTTGATGACTACGGAGAACAGCACCTCAAGCACTACGGCTGCGATCCAGGCTACCGGATGGAATGTTCTCACGAACTGCAGATCCGGTTGCTCCATAGTTTTTATGATCAGCGGCGCTAATACCGCTCCGGCAAGCACACCCAAGAGAACTCCGACTGCAGTAGTCACTATTGTTTCCTTTGAGAGATATCCCTTGGTCTGCTTTATGCTGAAGCCGTTTATGCGCATTACCGTAAGCTCTGTCTTCTTGCGGTTGAGGAATATGTTCGCAAGGTTGCTGAGGATCATGAACGACATGATTATGGCTATTCCGGTCGTAACATATACGATCAGGTTATACAGCATCGATACCGCCTCGAATTTCTTCGCGAATTCCTTCGCGACCTCGAATGATATGTCGCCATTCACCGCGGTGATGTCGCTCTGCAGTTTATTCAGATCTGATCCTCCTGCCTTTACGTAGTAGCAGTTGTAGGTAGGATCCTCATTGAATATCTTCCTGTATCCATCAGGCGAAGTGATCGCCAGTCTTCCGACATAGTTGTTGAAGACACCCTTTACAGAAGCTGTCTTTTCATCAAGCGATGAATCAAGCACTGTGATGTTCGTTCCAACTCCCATATCGTAGCTTTCTTTCATCTTCTTCTGGACCAGAACGCCGTCCTTTGGAAGTTCCAGAGCATCGCCCGTCTTTGCGTCATTGATCGCAAAGTAGTCAGGAAGTTTCTCGGCATTACCGGTGAGCACGAACAGGGCGTCGAGCCTGTCACCAAGCTGGAATATATGTGTCTCATAAGAAGCGGACATATACTCTGCTCCGTCCTGAGCCATGATATCTTCAATCTTCTTCTTGTCGGCGTCGGTCACCTTTTGACCAAGGTCGACCCTGACATCATATTTATATACATCGTTTACCTGCTTGCTGGACATGCCGTCATAAGCAAGCTTCATCGAAATGCCTGTGCCTACAAGCAGGGTACTGAACGCTATGATGATTATGGATATAGCAACACGAGCCTTATCATCAAGCATGTTGCGTAATATGAGCTTGGAATAAAGCGATCCGCCTCTGCTCGATGATTTCTTTCTGTATCCGGAGCCACCCTTCTTGGAAGTGCCACCCTTCATAAGTATCGAAGCAGGGCTCTTCAGGATATCGGCGCAAGCGATGACTGTAGCCAAAGCGCAGACTGCGATCATCAGCACACAGGCTATGATAGTAGGTCCCACTGTGATGGTGCTCTTTGCGATACCGAATTGATACATTCCGGAATTATGGTATGCCTTCAGTACAAAGCCCGAAAGTCCCAGAGCTACCAAGATGCCTGCTATAGATCCGATTACGGCTGCCGATACACCGAACACGAGGTACTTCCCAAGTATCTCTTTTTTGAGGAAACCGAACGCTTTGACGGTTCCTACCATCTTCTTTTGTTCGTCTATGATTATCGCCAGGGTCGAGAAGCACACTATCGCACTTATGAGCATAAAGAGTATGCCGAATACTACACCGGCGCTGGATACCGCTGCTAAGTTGGACTTGATATCCACATAGCCCGCATTGGCGCGTCTGTCGAACAGCAGGCACTTGCATTCGATTTTTTCAACCTCAGCCTTTGCCTCTGCAAGCTTCTGCTCTGCCTTTTCACGGTTCTCCGCCAGAAGTTCCTTTGCTTCCGCCAGCTTTTGCTCATATTGTGATTTCTCTGAATAGTACAGCGACCAACCGTTTCTGATCTCGGCCTGATATTTCTTCTTTTTAGCGGCCAGCTCCTTCTTCGCAGCTGCTATTTCTTTTTCTTTGTCCGCGACCTGTTTGTATAATGATTTTCTGTTGGCCTTATATGTTTTTATGTATTTTTCGTATTTTTCCAGATCATCCAGGGCATCCTGAATAGACTTGACCCAGCTCTTTACTTCATCTACGAAGGCCTTTACATCTCCCTCGTAGTTTGATACCGCCTTTGCCATTTCCAACAGCTCGTCGACATTAAGATTCTTGATTGCTGTGACTGTCTTTGTGGCATCGATGCCTGTGACTTCTTTGAGCTTTTCGGCGATCTCCATTACTTCAGGCTTGCTGAAGAAATCATGTACCTTTCTGACCGTAGCTTCGTTCTCGATTATGAAGTCAGCAAGTGCTTTTGCGGTTTGCTTGTATTCTTCGGAATCAACGTCGAGTTTATTTAGAAGATCGATCCATTTCTGTGCCTGGGCAAGCGTCTTCAGAGAGTCTATCAGCTCGCCGTCATACAACTCCTTCATTTCTTTGATGTACTTCTCGGCAGCAGGAAGGTTCTTGTCGATCGTTTTGAGCGTACTTTTGGCTTTCTTTACTTTCTTCTCGCCATCATTGATTTTCTTGGTATATTTTCTTACTTCTCTGTCAAGCTTTGCCTGTGCGGAATTCAGCTTGTTTCTGGCATCCTTGAGTTTTGAATCGAGCTCAGCCTCGCCGCTGTCGATCTGAGCCTGTGCGTCATCGAACTCTGCGAGAGCGTTCGCCCACTCAATATCGATCTGATCGTAAGCTTTCTGCTTTGCGCGGGCAGCCGAATCCTCAGCAAGCTTTCCGGTCAGTTTTTCGAGTTCCTGCCTGGTGCCTGCTGTTTCATCGAAATACTCATTGCTGAAGAGATCTACCCCTTCAGGATCCTCTGCCTTTACAAATGCATGTGTGCAATAGCCGCCGGTCACTTCCTTATCGAAGGCAGCCATCGGCAATGCGACAACATCCGTGTTCTTTCGTCTGAGGTAGTCAGGATGTTTCATAAGCCCTGTTATGACGAATTTGTCTGTGTAAAGGACATCTTCTTCAGGTTCCGGTTCTTCCTCTTCAGCTTCTTCTGAATCTTCATCTTCAGTGAGATCACCGTCCAGAGATAGCTGATGACCGGCGACATTCGGCATGATTATTTTCACCTCGTCGCCTACTTTGAGCCCGCTTATACCAGCAAAGTCTTCAGCTACCATGCATTCATTCTTAGCGGCAGGAGCACTTCCCTCGATCACCTCAGGCACACTGATCCTTTCAGTCATGCTGACGATCTCAATGCTTTTGCTGAGTGATCCCTTAGTGAGTGACCCATTGGCTCTGATAACGCCTTCCGCGTCAGTGATCCCTTTTGTCTCTTTTATCTGCGCGATATCGTCTGCGGTGATACCAAGAGATGATACTATCTCATAATTCTTAAAGTTGTGACCATTATAATACTGTGTCGCTTCTTTGTTTATCCCGGCGCCCATGTAGCGGGTTATGAAGACTCCGCCTAATCCGAGCATGATAACAAGACATATCGAAAGATATGAGACTAAGCGCTTGCCTATATTCCTGAATGCGTCTTTTCTTTGGGTCTTCTTCATTTTTATATACGTTTATATACGAGTTTTACCAGACGAGGTCTGTTGCCTTAAGTGGATGCAGGTTGACTCTTATACTTGAGATCTTTCCGTCTCTAAGCTTTACAACTCTGTTTGCCATCTTAGCGATCTCAGGGTTGTGTGTGACCATCAGGATGGTTGTGTCGTTTTCTTTGGATATCTTCTCGATCACGTCGAGGACCTTTATCGAAGTTTCATAATCGAGAGCCGCCGTAGGCTCATCTGCGAGTATGATCTTAGGGTTCTTTACCAGCGCTCTGGCGATGGATATCCTCTGCATCTGTCCTCCGGAGAGGGCAGTTGGCATGTTGTCAGCCTTTTCGTCTAGGCCTACCAGTTTGAGAGCTTCCATCGAGTCCATGGCCTTATCACTGATCTCTGCGATGAACTCGATATTCTCATACGCGGAAAGATTAGGCATAAGGTTGTATGCCTGGAATATAAATCCTACATAATCTCTGCGGTACTTTGTGAGTTCGTCCTCAGTCGGGTTCGACATGTCTTTGCCTTCGACGACGACCTCTCCGGAGGTCATTCTGTCCATGCCGCCGATTATATTGAGGAGTGTACTTTTGCCGCATCCGGATTCGCCGAGCACGACTACGAGCTCGCCCGGATAGACGTCTATGTCAACGCCCTTAAGTACCTGTCTGACCTCTTCGCCGTTCATGAATTCTTTAACGACGTTGCGGACAGTAACTATAGGCTCGCGCTCTTCGAAAGGCCTGAAAGCAAAACCTTTATCTTCGATGTCCAGAGCAAGTATGGCGCAGCACTGCTCGCACATTGTCTTTTCATCTTCGGTGTAAGGCTCTTCTTTGCCTGTGAGCAGCATACAGCCTACTATATTTTTAGGCGTTTTTATAGGAACACAGAGAACATTCTTTCCTGTAATGCCCGGACTGTCTGCTCCGGCAAGCTTTAAATTCTGCACTTCCGAAGCATTGAGCAATTCAGACTCGCCCGACTCGATCACGCGGCCTACAAGGCCTTCGCCCATTCCGGCACTTTCTCCGGTCGCATCGCTGGTTCCATACACAGTGATGGCGATGGTCCGTTTGCTCTGATCGTCAAGCATCCATATAGTTCCCTTAGGGCTGTTTGTGCCTTTGCAGAAAAGATCCAGACAGTTCGAAAGAGCATCTTCGAGTTGATTGGATTCACGGAGTGCCTCCATGATCTGCCATAAGATTTGAACGTGTAGTGTATCCATTTGCGTTCTCCATTTTCAGAAATGTATATCCTTTGATATTTTACCATTTATACGCAGATAAAATAAATAATAAAATGCTTCTTATTTGTTAAGGCAACACAAAAAGCGTGCCTGCAGACAGCTATCTACAGGCACGCTTTTCTTCTTTATTCGATCGCTGTACGATCGCTTTTGATCTATCCTTTGAACTCTTTCTTCTCTTTTCCGAAATGCAGTTCCTTAAGACCTTCTACCTCGTCGCAGATCTCTCTGAGATTGCAGCTGTGGCAGTCTGTCGACATTCCCTCGAGGATCTTGGATAGTGTCAATGTGATGTCCCTGGTCTTCTTGGCATCAGATCTCATACCGGCATAGTCAGCGTCGTCAGCGGTGACGAAGATGACCTTAACTGCCTTGACGCTCGGGTTCTTCTTGTACTGCGAGATGTATGAGTTTCCTACCTTTTCGAAGGAGATGCCCTTGCGGACTGCGTCTTTAGAAACTCTGACCTGCTCCCTGTAACTGTCTGAACTCGACCTGATCATGTAGCCTTTAGGATATACATGGTACTTTACAAAGTCGATATCCTGAATTGCTCTAAAGAGCGGTTCAGTATCCTCTTCACCTTCGCCGTTGAGAATATCTACTTTGATAACTACGATCCTGGCAAACGAAGCGCTTCCATTGATCTGATCAAGATCTTTACCGTAAACGAGTATCTCGTCCTTATCAGCGTAGTCTCCGGATGTTACGCATGCGTAATTAACAGCAGGCTTTCCATCGCCGCCAAGCTCATAAGCGGACTCCTTCATCATGATCAGCTGATTGCCGCCTACATCTTCCCAGCACTTGTTTGGGTCATAGTCGTAGCGCTTCGGCTGGGTGGAACCAAGCATACCATCGATTTTCTCGATTATTGAATTATACAGTTCCATACGGTCTCCTTTTTTCTCTCATTTACTCTCAATATTATTGGAATGCCCCCGCACCTTTGTGCAGGGGCATTCTGTTGATCCTTTGGATCTTAGAATTTGATGTCCACCTCTTTGCGGTCGAAGATCTCATTGACTCTCTTGTAAGCCCATGCGAGGAGCTTCTGGTCAAGATTGAGGAAGTAGACCACGAAGAGTGTTCCCGTTGCAACGCCAAGGACTGTTGTTACGACCTTAAACGCCTTGCAAACAGGGCATTTCTTCTTATTCTTCATTGTAACGCTCCTTTCGGATACTTACTACTTAGCCTGTCCCTTCTGACGAGCGAATTCAGCTGCGCCGAGAGCTCCCATGAGCTGTGGGTCAGTCTTGAGGTTGATGACCTTGAGCTTGAGTACGTGCTCGATAGCGTCCTTGAGACCATCGTTCTTAGCGCATCCGCCTGTAAGTGTGATGGAGTCAGTAGCGCCGGCCTTCTTAGCCATTACGAAGCATCTCTTAGCAACAGCCATCTGGATTCCTGCAGCGATCTCGTCCATTGGCTTATCTTCACCAACGAGTGTGATTACTTCGGACTCAGCGAATACTGTGCACTGAGCTGTGATAGGAATTACGTTCTTAGCTGTAAGGGACAGCTTGGAGAACTCAGGAAGGGTCATCTCGAAAGATCTAGCCATAGCTTCGTAGAATCTTCCTGTTCCGGCAGCGCACTTGTCGTTCATAGCGAAGTTCTTTACTGTGCCGTCTGTGTCAACTGCGATACCCTTAACGTCCTGTCCGCCGATATCGATGATAGCCTTTACGCTTGGATCAGTTACGTGTACGCCCATTGCGTGGCAGGAGATCTCGGAGATGTTCTCGTCAGCGAAAGGAACCTTGTTACGGCCATAGCCTGTACCGATGAGGTACTCGAGCTCCTTGGAGTCCTTAAGACCAACCTTGTCGAGGACTTCCTTCATAGCCAGCTTAGCTGACTGCTCGGAATTGATCTTGCTCTTGATAGTTGTATCAGCAACGATCTTGCCAGCCTCGTCAAGAATAACTGCCTTGGTATAAGTTGAACCTACATCACAGCCGCCATAATATTTCATAACTTTTTTCTCCTTATTATATATGTTAGTTAATTAAGCGCTATTTTGCCGGTTGGATTTTATCACATTCCAACCAATTGTGAAACTATTTTTATTAATTTAGTTTCCGGCATCCTTTTTTCCAGATGCGAGTCATACTGGGGGGCACGCGGCTCTGCGGTAGCCGGCACTTAGCGATTGACAAGCCGAAGGCGATGTCAGAGCTTAGTACCGCTGCGTATAGCCGCAGCGAGGCGAGAGCCGTACGCGGGACCGTCAGTATGACGAGCTACTACATGCCGAGTTCGTCGTCGAAGTCGCAGAGTGTCGGGTCTACCGGCTCAGCCTTCATGACTGTTCTCATGTACTCATTTACCTTGTCTCTCATCGACTTACGCGATACTGTACGAGGGTCCATGAGGTCGTGCTCGATCCAGATCATGTGAGCGTCTCTGTCTCTGCATGTATCGTCGAGTACACCCTGGAGCGTAGCCATGTTCTTGCAGGCTACGTTCTGGTACATGATGATGATCTCTACATTCCATGCTTCGACCTGTCTCCACATCTCGTCAACTACGTTGTGGTATCCGCCGTTTGTGTGACGTCTCATTACCATACGCTCGTAGAGGCGGGCGAGGTCCATGAGTGCCTCTTCAGGATCCTCTGTCTCAAGCTCCTTAGTGAAGTTGAGGGATTCCATCTCAACGAGGATATCGATACCCCAGCAGTTAGCAAGCCAGTTGGAGAAGTTAGCGTAGTAGTGAGCAGGGCAAGACCATACGATTCCTCTGTACTTCATCTTATTGCGCCATGCTTCTTCGCGTCTCTCGTAGGCCTTCATCATGAGGTCGTTGACCTTCTTGAATGTAGGGATGACACGAGGGTCGGCACCGCCGTCCATCTCGTAGTTCCACTTACGGAAGAGCTCGTATGATGGTCCGATGATCTGTGGGAAATCTGTCTTGTTGACTTCCCATTTCTGGAGCTCATACTTTGTCTCCTCGTTAAAGCGTTTCATCTGCTTGAAGTAAGCATCCCAGCTCCACTTCGCGCCTGTGACTTCCTCCACGAACTTGATGCAGCCCTTGATGTCCTGTACGGCATCCTGAGTTGTCTCTTCATATTCGTATCTTACAGGGAATGTCAGATGGTATACCGGCAGATCCGGGAATCTTCTGCTCATGTACTCGGAAGCCATTACAGAACCGTCGCAAGGCATCGAGCTGGAGATGAAGCATGATCCCATGTGTGGCAGAGCGTCGATTACGAGCGCGCCGCACTCGGAACTAGGTACAGGGCATGTATCAGCAGGGAGTCCGAACGACTCTACAGCGTCGATATACGGTACGCATGTGAGCTGGTCGATCTCAGATACCAGGAATACCGGCATCAGCTGATATGGGATTCCCAGAAGATCAGGGAAACCTGCCATGATCTGGCCCATTGTCATCTCGTCGAAGAGTACGACTTTCTTGTTGAGTCCGGCTGAGTTACCGTTCTTCTTGTCGCACTTAGCGAGGAATACGAGGTTCTCAGCTACATAACGGAAGATGTCGTATGTCATCAGATGTGACATCTTCAGAGCGCTGCCCTTCTGACCCATGGTGTTCTTGTCCATGAAGCCTACGCAGCAGAAGTACGAGATCATCCATCTGTAATAGAATGTTGAGTTAAGAGCAGGGATGAGGTCTCTGCTGAATGTTGTGAGCAGCATGAGCCACATCTTGCCCCATCTGTAGAAGTCGTAAGCTGTGTCAGCCGCGCCTCTCCACTCTCTTCTTACAGGAACCATGTCGCCTTTTCTGTAGAGCTTTCCAAGAGTCCTCTCGCCATGGAGGAATACTTCCTTAAACTCTGCAGGGCTCATCTCTGTTGCCTGCTTGAACTCGAGAGCGCATCTCGCGAGGTCGTCTCTGCATCTTTCGACCTGCTTAGCGCAGAACGCCTTGACGTCGGCTTCCTTTGTCATCTCAACGATGATCTTTCCGACTTCCATGAGGTTCTTGCCCTGAGCCTTCCAATCCATGTTGTCTTTCTGACGCCAGAAGACCGGATTTGGATATTTGATTTTTTCCTTTTTTGCTTTAGCAGCTCTCTTTTCCATGCTTTCAGCAATTGTGTTTTTGAGGCCGAGCAATTCTGTTGTCAGTGTCATTACTTCTTGCCTCCTTTCTGGATCTTCTTGATCTCAAGCGATTCTACGAATGCCTGGAATCTTGTTCTCAGCTGTCCTGAACCCTTCGCATTGTAGAGTCTGTCGATCGACAGCACAGGCCATCCATACTCCTCGGACATGATATGGCTGACGAGAGCTCTCTCAAATCCCCAGAAGTCACAGTACTTCATCTGCTCATAGATGATACCGTCTGCCTTGAATTCCTTGGCAAGTCTGTCAGCTGTCTCTCTTCTCTGCTTGACCTTGTTGTCCGCGATGTAACGTGCGCACTCAGAAGTATTCATGTAGTGGCGTACGATCTGCGGAAGCGCGTCCTCATCGTTAGTGAGCTCGATGACTTCTCTGCCAGGGATGGATCCAAAGCAGTGTCTGTCAAATACCACTCTTGCGCCGGCGGCCTCGATCATCTTTGTGAATTCAGGGTCGTCGATCTCAGAGCCTACGATACCGACTCTAGCTCTAGGAAGCTTCTCATCAGGTTTTCTCTTCTTGAGCTCTGCAAGTGTCTCTTTGAGATAAGGCAGGATGAGGTATTTAGGACATGTGTAGGTCACGAGGTTGAGAATATGGAATTCATAACCTGTGATGACCGGATTGTCCGCTTTACGCATCTCGCTGATCTCCTGGATGATCTTGCAGACTTCGTTGTGCTCCTTGACTGCCTTGCGGATAGCCTTGTCGGAGACATCAACGCCGAGATGTTCATGCATAGCGCTCAGGAGTCTCTCCTCGAGCTGTCTACGCATGTGGTCATAGGAGAAGTCTTCAGTCTTGTAAGGAACGTCCAGTATAGGCAGGAAGAAATGCTCTTTGTCGTTGCACTTGAGGATGTTGAAGTGCTCATAGAATCTATTCATCATTGAGCATGCATCGACCGCTGCAAGTCCGTCCAGGAACTGGAATCCTCCTTCGATAGCCCTCTCAAGCAGAGCGCGCGCATACTCGCAAACGTAGTTCGACATATAGTAAGTTGAAATGTCGATCGAGCCTGTTCTCGGTGCACGCAGTCTTACCGAAACGCAGTTGTCAACGTTGAGGAGAACTTCAGGAATATGGTAGCAGGTATATCCCATGATAAACTTGCCGTCTTTCCTTGCCTGTTCAACCAGCTCGTTGTCGGCGTTATCCAGAAGGTTCTCGAAGTAGAGTAAATGCTTCAAGTCTTTCAATGTTAAAACCTCCCTCTCACATGAGTCGCCGGGACGGTCCTCCCTGACTCGGTTACCTTTTTTATGAGCCGGCGGTGGACCGCCCCTGTCTCGGCTCATTTAATTAACTTAGATGAGGTCCATTTTCCTCAGGGCTTCACGTGTACCCACCATCACCGGAGAATCCTCCGGCAGATCGAACACGCTGATTCCCATGATATCGTTGTCGGCATGTGTCTTATCCTCAGGGATGTAGGCAAGCACTTCTGCCGATTCGATCTTTATATGAGGAATGGATTCCTCTTTGACTCTGTTGACGATGACTCCGCACTTGTCGTACATGACGAGTTCATCGGCAACGTCCTTAATGGTATCCACTACCTTGCAGCCCTTGCGGCTAGGGTCGGTGATCAGAAAGAGATGCGTGACCTTTTCCATTACTCTTCTGTTGATCTGTTCGATACCCGCTTCGCCGTCTATGACTACATAGTCGAAGTCTTCTGCCAGCAGGCTGATGACCTCTTTCAGGTAGGCGTTCACCTTGCAGTAGCATCCGGCGGCCTCAGGCCTTCCGATCGCGAGGAAACTGAAGTTCTGCTCTTCGAGCATGGTATCGAAAATACGAAACCTTGCTTCGTTGAGCATTTCGATTGCTTCTTTTGGGCGTCCGTCTTCTACACTTCCGACTATCTGTTTGCGGATGTCGTCAAGTGTATCCTTTACCTCTACGCCCAGCGCGGTGGTCAGTCCGATCGCCGGGTCGGCATCGATGGCGAGGATTCTGGAATCAGGATATGTCTCGGCGAGTATCCTTACCATAGCCGAAGATATCGATGTCTTGCCTACGCCGCCCTTGCCGGCTACTGTTAAGATTTTTGTATTGTGTTCGTTGTTTTCCATAATATTTCTAGAAGAACTCACAGATCATATCTGTCAATTTGCTCGGATCCTCGACAGGCAATCCCGCTATGAGCAGAGCCTGGTCAAGAAGGATCTCACACATCTTCGCGGCTTTGTCAGGATCATCGATCCTCGCTCTGTCTATAGCGAGGAAGGCTTTGTGATCCACATTGAACTCGAGTATGCGCTTTGCTTTCATTCCGAGTTCAGGGCTTACAGCTGTGAAGTATTTTTCCATCTCGAATGTGATGCTGCCCTCGGTCGAAAGACATACAGGGTGGCTCTTCAGCTTGGCCGTGGCCTTTACCGTATCCACCTTGTCCCCAAGGGACTCCTTGATAAATTCGAAGGTATCCTTGAATGTCTTGTCGGCTTCTTCTTCCTTTTTCTTCGTATCGCCGAAGTCAAAATCTCCGTCGATGACCGACATAAACTTCTTCTCTTTGTATTTCACGAACATGTCCGAGATGAAGCCGTCTGTGCTGTCAGTGAAGTAAAGGATCTCAACGCCCTGGTCTTTGAGCAGCTCGGTCTGAGGCATCTTGTCCACAGCCTCGAGGCTGTCGCCTGTAGCGTAGTAGATGTACTCCTGATCTTCCTTCATCCTCTCTACATACTCAGCCAGTGTGACGAGTTTTTCCTCTGTCGATGAATAGAAGAGGAGAAGATCCTGGAGCTGGTCTTTGTGCTTGCCGTAATCATCAAGAGCGCAGAGCTTGAGCTGTCTGCCGAAGCTCTTGTAGAACGTCTCGTACTCTTCACGATTCTTATCGCGCATCTCCTCGAGCTTGGCTTTGATTTTCTTCTCAAGGTTCTGGCCGATCAGACGCAGCTGTCTGTCGTGCTGGAGCATCTCTCTCGAAATGTTGAGCGAGAGATCCGGTGAATCGACCACACCCTTTACGAAGTTGAAGTATTCAGGCAGAAGGTCCTTGCACTTGTCCATGATGAGGACGCCGGAGCTGTAAAGCTGGAGCCCTCCGGAGAAGTCGTCCGAGTAGTATTTATCGGGAAGCTTCTCAGGGATGAAGAGGAGAGCGTCGTAGCTGACAATGCCCTCAACAGAGACCGTGATGGTCTCGAGTGGTTTCATGTCATCCTGGAATGTGGACTTGTAGAATTCTTCGTATTCCTCTTTGGTGACGTCGGCGCGCTTACGCTGCCAGAGAGGCACCATCGAGTTGAACACTTCGTATTCGTAAATCTCTTCGAACTCAGGGTTTTCCGGATCGGATCCTTCCTTGATCTCAGGATGAGGCATCAGCATCTTGATAGGGAAGCGGATGTAGTCGGAGTACTTCTTGACCAGCTTGTAGATAGGGTATTCCCTCATGTACTTGCTGTATTCGTCTTCCTCTTCGCCATCCTGCCTGATGTGCATTATGACGTCAGTCCCCTGTGTCTCGCGCTCGGCTTCCTCGATAGTGTAGCCGCCCGCTCCTTCAGACACCCATTTGTAAGCCTTGTCCTCACCGTATCTCTTCGATATGACTTCCACCTTGTCGGATACCATGAACGCGGAGTAGAAACCTACACCGAATTGTCCGATGATGTCGACCTGGTCGGCCATGCTCTGAGAAGCAGTGCCTTTTTTGTCCTTCTCTGCTTTCTCAAGCTCTTCGGAAAATCTCTTCGAGCCCGAGAACGCGATAGTTCCGAGATTCTTTTCGAGTTCTTCGGAGTTCATGCCGATCCCGTTGTCGCTGACAGTGAGAGTCCTGTTCTCTTTATCGAGGGTAAGGATGATCTCAAAATCACTCCTGTTCATACCGACAGACTTGTCGGTGAGTGCCAGATAGCACATCTTGTCGATGGCATCCGACGCGTTGGATATGATCTCACGAAGGAAGATCTCCTTATTCGTGTAGATCGAGTTGATCATTAAGTCCAGCAGACGCTGGGATTCGGCTTTAAACTTCTTCTTCATTTAGTAATAACTTCTTTCTATAGTTTTAGTTTTAGTTCTTCTTAGCCATGTACTCAGAATCGATCTGCTCATATGGTACAGTATGCGGATCTCTTCTCTCCATTCTGTCGAAGTGGTTCTTCATGAACGGCTCAACAACGTAGTAGAGAAGCTTTCCGTCGAGATCGAAGTAGAATACACAGAACAGTCCGGCATAAGCGAGACCTGCGATGCCGAGTGTTTTCTTTACGAACTTTACGGCCTTATTTTTTTTCTTTTTTGCCTTCATCACCGGCCTCCTTTCTACCAGCTGTCGGAATCGTCGTAATCAAGCAGTGATGGATCGAGTGGCTCCTCGCCCATTACTGTGAACATGTAGTCGTTGATGATCTGTCTGATCTGGGACCTTGGAACTGTCCTCTTGTCAGGCAGAGCGTGTGGCATCCAGATAGCGTGGATGTTGCGGGCTCTGAACTCGTCTTCGAAGAGTCCTACGACACCCTGCATGCCCTTGCACTGCAGCTGGTCGTACATCATTACCATGTCGCAGTTGAACTTTTCCATG
>CADBXM010000023.1 GCA_902798745.1 uncultured Eubacteriales bacterium | reverse complement strand
GCTGGTGACAATTTCTGCTTTTCTGCCATAAAAATAGCTCCCTTCATGATTAACAGTGATTTCCTTTTTCACTGTCTCTCATAAAGGGAGCGTATCAAACAGACTCTGGCTGGATGTTTACCCGGACAATGCAGTGGGTATAAATCTTTATGAGTCGCTGGGCATGCATAAAGATGGGATCCTTCGTCAGAATTATAAGGCGGAGCGTGGTTATCTGGATCAGATCATTTACTCCATTCTCAGATCTGAATATATGATGGGGAAATAGCTTTATTCAGCCCCCTAAAATATCGGCAAAACTTAATGTCTCGGACTTAACTCCGAGACATTTTATGTACAACGAATATGGTATTATGAAAGAAACTCAAGGAGCGGACAAAGCGGGATCTGCAGGAATGAATCATGAAAAGAATAGATAACGACTCTTTCTACGAATTTATAAAGAAATACGATCCGGATAGTCAATATCATTTTGTCGGTGAGGTCGACTATCATCTGCTATGTGATGATAAGCCTTATGAGGGGATGAGGTCTCATAAGGAAGCATTGCGCTTTGTATTTGAATGGCTGGTGGAACAGGTGGTTTATGACATCGACAAGGCACAGCTTTCTCCGCTGGATCCGCAGTTGTTCTTCTATTGCCCGAATATTGTAAAGACTGATTATTATGGCAACAACTGGTATGATGCCGAGTGGGAGCCAAATGACGAGAACTTTGGAACAACAGTCCCTTACTGGTATGCTGTCATGGAACCGGTGCACGGCAGAAGAAATAAGCCTGAAGACTTCAAAAAAGTGAACGAGGCTTTGTTTCCAAACGGTACAGATGCGCTTGACATATATGAATGGACAACAGATTGGTCAGATTTTTTTGATGACGGACATGAATGGTATGGAGCATGTTGCTGGAGTGTCTATGATAAGACTCTGAACAGATATGTAGTGATGCTCGTATCAGCAACCGATTGACGCATTTCAGTTTGAAATAACAGGGGTAAGGTAAAAATGCTATATATCGATATCATTTACAAAGGACTTTTGGCATTCCCCTTCATAGCTATGTTTTTTACGCTGCCATACGCGGTGTATCAGTATAACAGACATGGCTCGGTATCGAAGTACAGGACGCTGATCATCTATAGTTTTATCCTCTACATGCTGATCGCTTTCTTTATGGTCAGCCTGCCGCTTCCGGATAGGGCTTCAACTGTTGGTAATACGTGGAGGGAGCATCTCAATCTGATCCCTTTCAGGCAGATCTGGCTGTACTGGCATGACAAAGTGTTTGGGATCGCGGCTTTAAAAGCATATCTTATGAGCATGTCGCTTTGGCAGCTGTTGTTCAATATCCTGCTGACCGTACCTTTTGGCGTGTTCATGCGCTATTACTTCAAGCTAAGTCTGAAGCGTACGATCCTTTACTCGTTCCTGCTGAGCCTTTTCTATGAAACAAGTCAGATCACAGCGCTTTTCGGCATATATCCGGGACCATACAGACTGGCTGATGTTGAGGATCTGATATGTAATACTTTGGGTGGAGTGGGAGGCTATTATATAGCATCTGTATTTGTCGAAGTGCTTCCGAGCAGAGATGAGATCGATGAGAAGTGCAGAGCATTCGGTACCAGAGTAACAGGCATGCGCAGACTTTGGGCTGTCTTTTTCGACTATGTGTGCATAGCTGCAGTGTATATTTTTCTGCTCGGTGTGATCCGTATTCTGTATCCCGGGTTTACCGGTTATTCCATATATGGAGAGGTATACAGCTGGTCAATTTTCTGCATAGCATCTCTTCTGCAGGTCCTTATAACCAGGGGATCGACACTGGGACATGCCGCGTGCAGGATGATCCTTATGTCAGAGCATGGAGGGACGGCATCAGCAGGGCAGCTTATAAAGCGCTATCTGTATCTGTGGTTATTTACTGATTTGCCACTGATCATAGCCGGACTTCTCATGAATGTACGGGTCTCTTTCATAGTTGACTTTATTATACTGGGGCTGACTGCTGTCTCTCGCATATATTTCTTCATATACTTTATCAACGTAGTATTAAGAAAAGGCAAATTGATGCCACACGATAAACTCAGCAGTACCCTTTACATGGTAACTGATTTACCTGAACAGTAAACGAATAATAAGTCGGGAAAAGATGCATCCGAATCAAATAATTATTGGAGCTTGTGATCAATGAATATAGAACTCATTAGCCTGCAAGGCATAGCTTGTTGTCTGGCATTCTTCTTTGCTGGGATCGTAGATTCCATCACAGGCGGCGGTGGACTCATCACGATACCGGTCATGCTTGCCGTTGGACTCCCCGTTCATTATATTACAGGCACAAATCAGTGTTCCGCTTGGGCTGGAGCTGGCGTCGCAGCATATAAATTTATAAGAAGCGGCAACATCCATCTTAAATCAGCCATCATTACACTTCCGTTTGCCATTATCGGTTCTTATATAGGAGCAAGGCTGAATCTGATGGTTCCTGATCACTACCTTAAGATTTTTATGCTCATCACCGTACCGATCATTGCGGCCTTCGTTTTTGCGAATAAAAAATTAGGCGAGGAAGATCATGCGGATGAGAATTCCACATTGTATATTTCGATATGCTCGGCAATCATCGGAATCGTGCTTGGCGGTTATCAGGGTTTTTATGGCCCCGGTTCCGGGCTGTTTTTCATGCTGGCTTATGCGGCGCTACTAAAGCTGGATCTTGTGAAGGCCACGGGGACCACAAGATTTGTCCTTGCTGTGGCTTCGACTATATCGGTATTTACCTATTTGGCATCAAACGCTGTGATCCTGAATCTTGCGATTGCCGCAAATGTCTTTTACATAGCCGGCTCGTATTTTGGAGCGGTTTTGACCATAAAAAACGGAGCTAAGATCATACGCCCGATCATGTTTTGCGTAGTAGCTCTGCTGATAATAAAAATAGTTGTAGATTTAATGGTTTAAATCTTCAAAAGAATGTTAGTCGTTTGTCTTGGGAGCTATAGCTGATACCATAAACATCGGCGTTGAGGAGAAGTTGGTCTTCTCCTGTATGGTCCATACCTTTTTCCATATATCCTTATCTACTGTGACAGAGAAGCCGAGATCGGTAAGGACGGAAATGTCCCACTCCGGTCTGGAGATCTCAGAAAGAGGCATATTGAGGGCGATGTCTTCCATGACATCGAAGTTCTCACCTACGTTCTGGTCGCCGAGGCCAAGCTCGGCGCTGCTGGCGCGGTCGGCCTCGAACTGCTCGCGCTTGGAATCATCAAAAAGATAGTGGTACCAGTTGGAATCGAAATTCAAAAGCAGGCCGTCCGCTTTCAGTACGCGCGCCCACTCAGAATAGGCGGCCTCCGGATGAGGCAGGTTCCATGTGAGATTGCGGGACACCGTAACATCAAAAGAGTCGGCCGCCAACTCAAGGGCCTCGGCGTTCATCTCGCGGAAATCGATAATTTCCGCGAGGGCACCGGCATTCTGCTTTGCCTCTTCAAGCATCGCAGGGGAAAAATCCACAGCCGTTACGTCAAAGCCCTGCTCAGCCAGCAGTATGGCAAAGAAACCCGGGCCGGTGCCTATATCCAGCACGCGGATACTTCCCGGCGCTCTGCCCGGGAAGTGCGAAGCTATCGCTTCGCGCAGCACCGAAGACCAGTTGTGACGGCTGCTGCCCGCGAGTTCTTCCTTATTTACTTCTGAATAGCTTTCCGATCTCTGCGCCCAATAGGAATGGTTCGTCTCGAAAAGGTCGTTCTTGTTTATCATTATTATTGAATCGTTGTGATATTCTTCTGCCGCCTTCTTTGTTGAGGCGGGGCATACGGCATTTGTTATACAAATACTCCGTATGAGATCATCGGCCCGTCCTTAACTATATTCAGCGATGCGCACTGGTGGATTATGATGCCGTCCTCCGTAGCGCGTATCTCCTCGATATCCTCACCGAAGTAATCACGTATCGTCCCGAGCAGCTGTCCCGACGTGAATCTGTCGCCCGCATGGAGCTCAGGATACCAGCATCCGGAAGCAGGTGAGAACAGCTCGTATTCAACAAGGCGGGTCTTATCATATTCCTTGTGATCACCGTCCAGCATGCCGAGGAGCTTCATTATATTTATGACATCCGCCTTGTCGGCGTCGATCTCTTCGCGCGGGAACTGTGAAAGCTGGCCGCGCTCTATAAGAATGCTGGGGATCCCGCTCATAGAAGCGGTATTGTACGCGCCTTCTGTCTTGCAGCGCGACCTGACATAATACTCAGTATTGACGCATGACGCCATCTCCGCCGCCGCGTCTTCGCAGTCTGAATCTCCTACATAATACACGTAAGGCATTAGCTCTTCAAACCCATCACCGCAGTGTAGATCGATATACGCGTCGGCGTGCCTGATGAAAGCGTTGAACAGCACGTGCGCCAGCCGGTCAGCCTCGGTCCCGTTCTCGTTCCCCGGGAACACCCTGTTGAGGTTCTTCCCATCCTCATGCACCAGGCTCATGGTCCTGTTTTCAAAACCGGATCTATTGGCAAGCGGTACGATGATCAAAGTGCCCGAAAGCCTCCCGGGATCGATCTCGGCCGACAGCTCAATCGCCGCCTGGATGCCCACGAACTCCGCGTTGTGGATCCCCGCGGTCACAAGTAAAACGGGCCCCGGCCTTTCACCCGAGATGATGGTGTGAGGCACATGTATCGTGGTGCCGTCGACGTGAATGTGATCTTTTACGATCCTGCCCGGGGCTAAGTCATGCCCCGCTATCTGTTTCTTATCCATAACTTAGACTATCCGCGCTCTAACGATTATCCGCGCAATCTAGATTATTCGCGCTAATACAATTCTCCATGATAAAAGATAACAAATAAGGCATCGCGGCGTAACCCCACCGGGGGGATGGACAACATTGAATTGTTTGAATAAAAAAGCGACAGGCTTGGAGATTTCAACGATTTACATCCCCCCACGGGGCTTGTGAGCGGTTTCCGAGAGCAATACACTAAACATGTTGACAATACGATCGCTTTCACTTAGGAAAAGAGTTTACTAAAGGTTCAATAAATGAGCGAACTAGCAGCGATTCCTTTTGAGAGGGAGCCCCAAAACGTCAAATATAAAGTCACATCGTACTGGACCAAACGTGCCGGTTCTTTTTCCGAGCACAAACATGATGAAGCGCACAGCTACAAGGCCAATCTGTGGAGACGTGAGCTTACCGAAAGACTCCCTGCGGGCGAAGGCCTGAGGATACTGGATGTCGGCTGCGGAGCCGGGTTCTTCGAGATGGTGCTCGCGCCGCTCGATTACTGGATGGTCGGCATAGATCTCACCCCTGAGATGGTAAAGGAAGGAAGAAAGCTGCTTGAAGAGCACGGCTTTTCGGACGCGGACCTCGTAGTTATGGACGCGGAAAAGCCCGAATTCCCGGATGGATTCTTCGATGCGGTGATCTCGAGGAATCTCACATGGACGCTTCCTCATCCAACGGAGGCTTACAAAGAGTGGCACCGCGTGCTCAAGCCGGGTGGAGTGCTTCTCAACTACGACGCTGAGTACGCCAAGGGTTTCCACAAATACGATCAGATGGAAAACCTCGCGCATACCAAGGTCGATGACTCTCTCGTGGAAGAATGCCACGACATATATCACATGCTGTCGGTCAGCGCGCTCGACCGCCCGGAGTGGGACGTCAAGACACTGAAAGAGATAGGCTTCAGCGAAGTCGAAGCTGACAGGGGAGCGGGCGACAGGCTCTACGCGGTGAAGGACGAGTTCTACATGCCGGACAGGATGTTCTGCATCAGAGCCGTCAAATAAACGACGCTGGTCGATCGGGAAACACCCGTATAACATAAAAGATCAGATAGTATAATTGGAGGTAAATCAAATGAAGAAAAAACTGATTGTTCTTTTCCTCGCGCTTTGCATGGTGTTCACCATGACTGCATGCGGAGGCAAGGGCGGCGGTGAAGAAAGCAGTGGCTCTGCTGGCGGAACTCTTAAGACAGCTGCGTCATTCGCTTATCCTAGCATCGACGTTCACAAGGAGTACTACGGTTGGTACACATCCATCTACGGACTCTCTGAAGCACTGTTCAAGTTCGATGAGAACGCTGTCGCTGTGGATTGCCTGGCCGAGGATGCCGTAGCAGACGGCAATACATGGACTATCACACTCAAGGACGGTGTTTGCTTCTCCAACGGGGACCCTCTCACACCGGACATGGTTATCAAAAACATCAAGAGACTCGCAGAGGTCAACGAGAGATTCGCTTACCTCGGAGACTTCGACTGGAAGGCTGATGGAGACAACAAGATCGTAGTCGACACCGGCAAGGATGTATATCCAATGCTCAAGAACGACCTTGCCAGCCCTGAGTGCGGCATGATCGATCTCGACGCTACAAAAGATTTTGACAAGGATCCAATCTGCACAGGTCCATTCGTGATCACAGAGTTCAATCCTGAAGGCGATGTAACAGTAGCCCGCAACGAGAATTACTGGGGCGGCGATGTCAAGCTCGACGGTGCTGTATTCTACTACATGCAGGAAGACGATCCTAAGCTGCTCGCTATGCAGAGCGGTGAGATCGACTGCTACAACAGCGTTTCGTCCGGAGCCCTCGAGGTTTACGAGAAAGAGCCTGACAAATATGTTGTTGAATCCGTACCTGGCACAAGACTCCAGTACTACATCCTCAACGAGAACAGACTTGACGATGCTGTAAGAGAAGCTATCAACCTGACAGTCGACAAGGAAGCCATTGCTGATTACCAGAAAGGCACAGTAAGCGTGGCGAACTCGCCATTCCCTGACAGCACAGCATACAGCAAGGTGAGTATCCCTGCAGTAGACACAGAAAAGGCTAAGAAGCTCCTCGAGGATGACGGCTACACACTCGGAAGCGATGGCATCTATCAGAAGGATGGAAAGCCGCTGAAGATCAACATCGCGTACTATGCTGCCCGTTCGCTCGACACACTTGCAGTACTCATTCAGGAAGAGCTGAAGGCTGTCGGTATCGATTCCTATCTGACAGTTGAGGAAGACCCTGATTCGACATACATCGCGACAGCGGACTTCGATCTTGCCCTTTACTGCATGATCTCCGATAAGTGCGGTGATCCTCAGTACTTCATCGACTCCACACTTGCTGACGGAGCATACTACAACGTAGGCGGATTCGAGAGCGCAGAGTGCGAGGAAATGATCAAGCAGCTCAAGACAGAAGTAGACCCTGATAAGAGAGCTGATCTCGCGAACAAGATCATCCAGATCGCGATCGACGACAACGCGTTCGGCTATGTCGGACTGTTCAACCACACGACGGTAATGAAGCCGGGAGTCAGCGGATTCGCTGAGAAGATCCCGTTCGACTTCTACGGAGTGGATGCTAACACTGTTATGCAATAGAATAGCATTAGCGAGTTAATGGAAAAGTAATAGCTGTTTGGCTATAAAATTTCATAATAATTAAGAGGAAAGCTTACAAAAGTGAGCATAAAAAAGCAGATAGCAAAGAGAATAGCGGAACTGATCATAATACTGATCATTTTAAGCTTCCTTACATTTCTGTTAATGTATCTGGCACCTGGAGACCCTGCGGAGAAGCGTCTTTCTTCGCAGGGCGTTGCCATTACAAAGGAAGTGCTCGAAGCAGAGCAGGAGAGAATGGGCCTGCTCCGCCCGTTTATGGTGCGCTACGGTGAGTGGTTCACGGGAATACTCCACGGCGATTGGGGCGTATCCTTCAAGGATGACTTGCCTGTCGCGCCAAAGCTTATCTCGGGACTCAAGAACACTACCATACTGGCCCTTTCGAGCCTTATCCTTTCACTCATAGTTTCCATTCCGCTCGGGATAGCCTCTGCCGTAAAGAAAAACAGCGTGCTCGACCACATAGTGCGGCTGTTGTCGTTCATAGGCAACGCGCTGCCAAACTTCCTTATATCCGTCCTGCTGATGTACTTCCTGTGCATCGTGTTCAATCTGTTCCCAGTAGTCGCAGATGGCAGCATACAAGGCCTTTGTCTGCCTGCGCTATCGCTGGCGATACCGATGGCAGGCAGGTTCACCAGGCAGATAAGGACTGAGATAATGGAGCAGCTCGATCAGGAATATGTGACCGGGCTCAGGACACGAGGCGTAAGCGAAAAAGATATCCTGATACACAATGTGTTCCACAACGCATCGGGACATATCTTCACGATCATCGCTCTTCAGATAGGAACACTGATGGGCGGAAGCGTTGTGATCGAAACTATATTCAGATGGCCGGGCATAGGAAAGCTGGTGATGGATTCTATCAACGCCAGAGATTACCCGACCATAATGGGATTCGTGCTCATAATGGGCACTATCTACGTAGTGATCAACTTCATATCCGACGTGCTCTACCACGTACTGGATCCGCGAGTTTAGAAAGTGAAAAAACAGAAAGCCAAACTCAGAAAACGCGTAATAATTGCCGCTGTATTCGCGGGCATACTAGTGCTGATCGCGGTGTTCTCCGGCGTGCTGGCTCCCAACGACCCATACGCCACGAACTCCGAACTGATCAGACAAGCTCCATCGGCGCAGTTCCTGTTCGGCACCGACAACCTCGGTCGCTGTGTGCTTTCGCGTGTCCTGATCGGCGCGAGGACAACTATAGCCTCGACATTCTTCCTCGTAGCGATCTCCTTCATCATCGGTATGATCGTTGGCATGCTCTGCGGATTCTACGGAGGCATAGTCGATGATATCCTGATGCGAATAGCGGATCTGATGCTGGCCTTCCCGCAGATGGTGGTTGCTATCGCGGTTGCCGGAATCCTCGGCGGAGGCCTCGGCGGGGCCATGATCGCGCTCGGGATCACGATGTGGACTTCCTTTGCCCGCCTGGCGAGGAGCCATACACTTTCAATAAAGAACGAACCTTACATTACTGCAGCCAGGCTCCAGGGTAAGAACGGCCTGCAGATAATGATGACACATATAATGCCTAATATTCTTGAACCTGTGTTGATAAACGCCCTCACCCAGATCGGTACCACTATGATCGGGATCTCGGGGCTGTCCTTCCTGGGGCTGGGCGTTGTAGCACCACAGGCAGAATGGGGCTCCATGATAAGCGAAGCCAGGGCATACATACAGATCGCCCCGTGGGCGGTGCTGTTCCCTGCGGCCGCAACCGTAATAACCATAATCGTCTTCAACTATCTCGGCGATGCGGTGATGGAATACCGCAAGGCAGAATAGGGGTGCAGCTATGAGTGATCTTTTACTGAAAATAAACGGCCTCAGCGCATCATACGGAGACGAGGACATCATAAAGGATGTCAGCTTTGGCATGCTTCCGGGAGAGATCGTTTGCATCGTAGGCGAGAGCGGGAGCGGAAAGTCCACGCTCGTTAAGGCGATACACGGCATGAGCGATCTGCAGATAACCGGTGGAAACATCGTATTCGAAGGCACCGATTTAGCCACGCTCCCTTCTAAAGTCCGGAGAAAACTTATGGGCAACGGCATCGGCCTCATCCCGCAGGACCCGGGCGCTTCGTTCAATCCGATCAGAAAGCTTGACGTACAGTTCAAAGAATCGTTGGCGGGCCACGACATGCCTTACGACGAAGACAAGATCGACAAAATGTTGAAGACGATCGGTCTCGCGGATGGCAAGACCGTCCTTAAGAACAGGCCTTTCGAACTGTCCGGCGGTATGAACCAGAGGATCGCCATAGCGGCAGCCATGATGTTTGAGCCGAGACTTCTACTCTGCGACGAAGCAACAAGCGCGCTCGATGTGACGACAGCCGGCGCGGTGGTAGAAGAGCTCCTCAAGATCAGAGAAAGCAACGGAACATCCATCCTGCTGGTGACCCACCATCTCGGCATCGCCAAAAAGATGGCCGACAACATCGGCATCATGAAAAACGGCAGGCTGATCGAATACGGAAGTGTAGACAAAATTTTCGAATCGCCTGAGAACGAATACACCAGAAACCTCATACGCGACGTACCGCGGCTGAAAAAGAAGAAATGAACCGCAACGAAAACAAAACCCCCGTGCTGTCGGGAAGAGATCTGAATAAGGAATACACGAACCGTGACCGCAAAGTCAGGCCGCTTCAGCATGTGGATTTTGATCTGTATCCGGGCGAGATACTCGGCATAGTCGGCGAGAGCGGAAGCGGCAAGTCCACGCTCCTCAAAGTGATATGTGGCATCGAAAAGCCGGAAAGCGGAAAGATGTTCTACAATGGCGAGGAATACACAGGCAAGGGTCCGGAGAAAACCGGCAAGTTCCTTCAGATGGTGTTTCAGGACGCTTATGGATCATTCGACCCGAGGATGAAAATGGAGAAGTCCCTCAAAGAAGGGACCGGCGCAAGCAAGGACGAGATCGTACACGCTATCGGCGAAGTAGGTCTGAAGGAAGAATTGCTCGACCGCAGACCACGTCATCTCTCCGGCGGACAGTGCCAGAGAATGTCCATCGCCAGAGCGCTACTTTCACACGCCGGAGTACTGCTTTGCGATGAGATCACGAGCGCGCTTGACGTCACCACTCAGGCACAAGTGGTCAAGCTGCTCATGGAGATAAGAGACATGGAGCAGGTCTCGGTCATCATGGTCTCGCACGACCTCGCGCTCGTCAGCATGATCTGCGATCGCATAATGGTAATGAAAGACGGGGTCGTAGTCGACCAAGGCAAAACCGATGATGTCATCGCTAACCCATCGGACGAATACACCCGCAAACTCCTGAATAGCATTATTGCTGTATGAAGAGAGCCCAAAACTAACAAGGAGCCTTGAAACTTTGATGTTTCAAGGCTCCTTTGCTTGTGGGGCTATGAGCCTCGTCGAGAGCGCAAAGTGCCAAGACAAATAAACCACCCGCTATGCGGGTGCATATTGAAAACTCTCTGTTTATCTTTATCCTCCAATTATAATGAGTAGGTTTGTGTCATAAAAGTAATAGATTGAGAAGTCTTGTAGTAATGGTATTATTAAGGAAACTCAAGAACCAGGCAACTCGCGATCGATCGGGGTGACAATATGCAGAGAGATGGAAATGACCGAAAATCAGTAATGATGTTTGTCTCATCTATGTTGATTTTTGGGACAATAGGGATATTCAGAAGGTATATTCCTATTTCCTCTGATTTTATAGCTTTCTCACGTGGGATATTAGGCGGGTTGTTTCTTCTGTGTTTTATGAAGTTGAAACAAAAGACTGTCAGGGAAAAGCTTCCGGCTCATACTGCAATATGGCTTGCTGTCACCGGCGCAGTCAGTAGCCATATTCAGCTATATCGATCCGGTTTCCGCATTGCTGTTTTCTGCATTGCTGTTAAAAGAGCCTCTTAACGCCATCGGTATCATCGGTGCCGTAATGATCATTGGCTCCGCTGTAATTAGTGAGATACAGATCGGGTCTCAATGAGCCAAATACAGATTTGAGTGAAAAAAGCATAAAAGGTGAGAGATATGAAAGAACAAATAATGCATACTCATAAAGGCAATGTCTTTTATTGGCTCAGTCATTTATAAAACGATATCCTGCCCTGGTGAAGTGTTTTGTCTCAATGGACAGCACTCCGTATGGATATGGCTATTATTCAAGGTTTGATATATGGATCTTGAAGCAGGTCGAATGGATGGCGCATCTATATCCGTTCCAATGGATGAAAAAAGCAATATCGAAACAGGTATCCACGACTCGTAAGTCCTACGAGAACATGATGCAGATGCTTTCACCGTATAATAAAAGTGAGCTATGTCATTTGATGGGGCTGGGTTATGCAGGCTTTCTGGATGACAATTGTGAGTTGAATATACCGTGTCCTGTTTTGCTGATCCTGGGAGAGAAGGACAGGACGGGTAAAGTTGTCCAATATAATAAAGCATGGACACAGCAAACCGGATACCCATTGAAGATCATCAAAGGCGCTGCGCATAATGTGAACGTCGATAAATCTGAAGAAGTAAATGCGTGCATACTAGATTTTCTGTCAGATAGGATTCGATAGGATCGCGGTTTGCGGAACTGACTAGATTTATGAGGGGCTTTGAGGTATAGCAATCGGAGACAGATATGGATCTTAATAAATATGATGGTAAATGCGTAAGGATCATTACTACCTCAGGAGAGGTATTTGAAGGGGTCGTATCTTACGACGACAGAGAATATGCTTTCCATGAATACGGTCAGGATCAGGAGGCTTTGCGTCTTACCCCCATTGTGTTTTATAAAAATGAAATAAAAAGTGTCATAAGCCTTGAAGATGTGAACGGTCCGTTTGGGCATTATTCTGAGAAGCATGGCCTTTTGGAAAAAAAGTGCCTGGAGTGGGGGACTGATATGATAGAAGAGGTCCTTGATTCAGAAGACGACAGCCAGATACTCAGAATGCTTGCCTGTATGAAGGATCACTTTCAGACACTTGCGGACAGAGCTGTCCCCGGCATGGCTCCATGGCGTAGCGGAATGGGCGTGTCGAAAGCAGAAGATGATGAAAGTGAGCAGGGACCCGTGTACCTGGGAGAACTTGAGAATATGCTGAGTACTCTCGTAAAATACAATGAGAACGAAGAAGTCGTTAATGAGGCAAAGGGTCTTTTAGAACAGTTTTCAGCATATTTTTCCTGAAAAGGGATCCGTTCAAATTCCGGTCTATAGTGCAACAATAAGTGTAACCATACTAGATTCGATTATTATCGCTGCAACTAATAACAACATAACATGTTAACTTTAGTTGGTTGTCCGCAGGGCAACCAACTTTTACAATATTCATATAAATCAAATAAATTAAATAAAGCTGATAAAACAAATCGAAAGGAACTGATATGAATATTGTAGAACTGACGGATGTGTGCAAGACTTATCCATCTTTCCGGTTAAAAGAAGTCAGCTTCTCACTGGAAAAGGGCAAAATCACCGGCTTTATCGGCCGTAACGGTGCCGGCAAAACTACAACAATAAAATCGATGCTGAATCTGATCCATACAGACAGCGGAGAAATCTCATACTTCGGCGTGCCACTTTCCGGCAATGAGAAGGAGATCAAGCAGAGGATCGGCTATTCCACCGGCACTGTCAGCTGGTATCCAAGAAAGAAAATCAGCGAGATAGTGGAAGTTACCAGAAGCTTTTACCCTGATTGGGACGAGGCCGCCTACCGTAATTACATGGAATTGTTCGGGATCGATGACAACAAGAAACCTATAGAGCTCTCGGAAGGAATGAAGGTAAAGTTCAATCTGCTCCTGGCTCTTTCGCACAAAGCAGAAGTCCTGATCCTGGATGAGCCGACAAGCGGTCTGGATCCATTTTCCAGAGATGAGCTTCTCGAGTTGTTCAAAACACTTAAAGAACATGGAGTTACCATATTATTTTCAACTCATATAACGTCAGATCTTGAGAGATGTGCGGACAATATTGTCTATATAAGCGATGGAGAAATCATCACCGCCTGTTCAAAGGAAGACTTTATGCATGATCAGGGAAGACCGGGAGAAACACTCGAAGAAATCTTCCTGAGGCTTGAGAGGGAGGTGAGATCATGAATGCGCTATTGAAAAAAGAAATGCGCCTCAGCGCTTTGCTTCTGACTTATTTGTTTATCGGCTTTGCTTTTATGACGATGTTGCCGGGATACCCGATACTTTGCAGCGTGTTTTTCATAAACCTTGGGATATTTCAGAGCTTTCAGAGTGCCAGAGAGGCCAACGACATAGTTTTCTCAGCTCTGCTGCCGGTAGCTAAGCGTGATGTAGTCAGAGGAAAGTACCAGTTCTCAGTTATGATAGAGCTGTGCGGGTTCGCGTTGATGGCAGTTTTGACCCTTGTGCGAATGACGGCCCTTTCAGATGCTGCCGTGTACCGTCAGAATGCACTGATGAACGCAAATCCATTCTACCTCGGGTGTGCGCTGGTGATCTTCGGAGTGTTCAATCTGATTTTTCTCGGAGGATTTTTCAAGACAGCTTATAGCCTTGGAAAGCCGTTCGTCACATACATCGTTGTGTGCTTCCTGCTGATAGGAATCGCCGAGGCATTGCATCATTTCCCGGGGATGGAAACACTTAACGCTTTCGGCTTTGACCATATCGGTTTGCAATTATTGACTCTGCTCGCCGGGGCAATGCTATATATACTGCTGACTGTCATGTCGTATAATAAGGCGTGTGAGAACTTTGAAAGAATCGATCTCTGAAGAGGTGACGAAATGCTGAAAGACAACCTTATCATGCTCAGAAAACTTAATGGCTATTCGCAGGAGCAGATAGCTGAAAAGATAGACATTTCACGTCAAGCATATGCAAAGTGGGAGAGTGGGGCTACTATCCCGGATGTTGACAAAGCGGCTCTGCTCGCAAGGATTTACGGAGTGACATTAGACAGTCTGCTGAAGACAGAAACGGTCGAAGGAGTCGGAATAGTCCCTCCTGCAGAAAAAGGAAAGAATATCTGGGGTACAGTCACGTTTGGAGAAAGAGGGCAGATAGTCATTCCTAAGGCGGCCCGGGATCATCTCGGGATAAAAGGCGGAGACCGCATGATCGTTGCGAGTGATGATGTGGGCATCGCTTTGGTCCCTGCAGAGTTCTTTGAAAGCAAAATGCAGGAGATCATGAACAAATTATCTGGAAAATGATATAGAAGATATATTGAAATACTTCGAAGGTATGATCAGATTCCTTTGAAAAACTTGCGATGATCACAGGGAATAATGAGGACAGGACTTCTTAAGGACGCAATTTTAAAATTGGTATCGGGAATAATACTGATCGGCGCTTTGCTGTTTCTGCCTGCAGGGGACATTCATTGGAAAAACGGATGGCTCCTGATGGCAGTATTATTCATACCGATGTTTTTTGCCGGCATTCTTATGTATATAAAAGCACCGGATCTTCTGAGAAGCAGGCTGAAAGCAAAAGAAACTCAAAGTGAGCAGAAAGATGTGATCAGATACAGCGGCGTAATGTTTCTTGCGGCATTTATACTGGCTGGACTGAATTATCGCTTTCAATGGACGACATTGGCGGAAACGATCGTATGGATCGGCGTTGCCCTTTTCTTATTGGCTTACAGCATGTTCGGTGAAGTGCTGAGAGAAAACCAGTATCTTTCGAGAGTGATAGAAGTGCAGGCAAACCAGACTGTAGTAGATACAGGCTTGTACGGAATCGTCAGACATCCGATGTATTCTGCTACAGTAATGCTGTTTTTGAGCATGCCTTTGATCCTGAATTCACTGCCGTCATTTGTCATAATGCTTGCATATATCCCGATCATTGTGAAGCGGATAAAGAATGAGGAGGCGGTCCTCGAAGAAGATCTTAAAGGTTATGCAGAGTATAAGGATAAAGTGAAGTACAGGATAATTCCGTTTATCTGGTAAATCGCAGACTGCTGAGCTTGTTGCTAAAAAGAAATGCACAAATTCCGGTTTGTGAGGGCAATAATGAAGAGAGGAAAAATATGAGACTCAAAAACTTCCTGATAGTTGTTAAAGATATCGAAAGATCCAAACAGTTCTATCATGATCTGTTCGGGCTCGAAATGATCCTTGACAATGACGGCAACATGATTCTTACAGATGGACTGGTTCTGCAGGAGGAGAAATACTGGAAAGAGTTCCTTGGAAAAGAAATCATTCCGGAAAGCAACTCCTGTGAGCTCTATTTTGAAGAAGCCGACATTGAAGGTTTTATAGAAAAGCTTGAAAGCTATTACCCGGAAGTGAACTATGTCAACAAACTCATGACGCACAGCTGGGGACAGAAGGTCATACGCTTCTATGATCCGGACGGCAATCTGATAGAAGTGGGGACTCCGGCGTAAAAAGGCAGATCACCCAAAGGTCTATAGTGACTATCACATATAACACAACAAAATAGGCGCATCGTCGAATCATGCACGAATTATGCATGCACTGATATTTGTCGCCGCATGTGTTAAAAGATTGTATATAAATAATAGAGAAAGTTTTGACGAAATATGAGGACGGGTAACGATCCCATCAGAGCCGATGCGAGGAGGGCATTGAAAGTCAGGATGGAAGATAAATCAAGAAAGCATGTTTTGTGCGAGAAAGCGCCACTTGTCGCAATGATTCTGGCAGCAGTTCTCGCATTGGTATTATTAACTATACCGGGATTGCTGGGCCTTCCTAAGGCAGCAGAAAACCTAACATCCAGCGTTCTCGCTGTACTATTTATGATAGCCTACACAAAGTGGTTTGCTCCTGAATTTAAAGGAGTATTCAGGACAAGCCATCTTGCGACAGGACTCGCATTCGTATGGCTGGCTTTTGCATTGGCAATTGCCGCAGGTTTTTACGAAGAGACGATATTCAGAGGAGTTACTGTTCCTATCGGAATGAGATATTTCAAGAGTGAAAAAAGAGTGGGCATTCTCGTGCTCATATCAGCTCTTGTATTTGGCCTTATGCACATTGGAAACATTGTGAACGGCGCGAGCATCCAGATGGGAATTGCTCAGGGCGTTGCTACGATCTTCGCAGGAATATTTTTTATAGCTGCATATCTTAGGACCGGAAACATACTGATCCCGATCTTTATGCATGGCATATATGACTACATGTGCTTTACAACGGACCCTACATTGGAAAATGGAATTATGGTCAATGATGTAGCTACAAGAGCACTGATACTTACAGTATTAGTTGACGTAATAGCCGGTATTTGGGGGCTGTATCTTCTCCGACCTGCAAAGAGAGCAGAGATACACGCGATATGGGATGATAAATGGAGCGTGATCCGCTAATGCTGCACGGCCATCTCTTTCGAGAGAACTTATGAGGATGCAGAACGACGGTCTGATAACTGTTGAAGGCAAAAAGATCACAGCTTAGTCGTCTGTGGTGACTTTCCACACTCCCAAAAGGATCAGCGCTATCCCTGCAAACTGTATCAAGGAGAATGGCTCTCCGAGGAAGATAACGCCTGCAGCGACTGAGATTACCGGAATGATGTTTTCAAATACTGTGATCTTAGCCAGTTCAAGATAGGTGACCGCGTAGTTTTGGAGAAGAAAAGCAACTACCGATGACAAGACTGAAAGGTAGAGTATCGGGATCATGACGGCGCTGTCAGTGATCCCGGCTTTCAGAAGTGGCAGGAAGCGACTGCCCTCGACGATGAGCGCCTGGCCGGTAAAGAACGCGAAGCCCATGACTATCATGATGAAAGTCCTCTCGAAGGGCGTGAAGTGTTCTACAGTCTGTCTGCTTAAGATGTAGAAAGCAGATGCGGATACCACCGCTACCAGCAGATACAGTATTCCCTTGACCTGTATCGAGCCCGAGCTGGTCTGAGCGAAAGAGAGCACAAATACACCGATGATAGTACAGATGATCCACAGCATCGTGCGCAGCTTGATGCGCTCGCGTAGGAAGATCGCCGACATGATCGCTGTTGATACCGGGATGAGAGATATCATTATTCCGGAGAAAGATGAATTTGTGTACTGGATGCCCAGAGTCTCACCCATGAAATAAATTACAGGCTGGCAAAAGCCCATCAAAAGGAATCTTCCGATAGGCTTTCCTTTTAGTGAGACCTTGAACACTCCGAAAACTACCAACAGAAGCATCACAAACATTGAAACGCTAAAGCGTATCACAAGCAGCATCGGAGCCGTTGTGTGCAGCAGCGCGATCCTTGATGCCATAAAGCTGAATCCGAATATTGTCGCGAATCCGGCCGTCGCCAGAAGCGCGGATCTTGATTTGTCGATTTGCTTGTTCATTCAATCACTATATCAATCAGGTAAGGAATTCATCAACTCTTAGTGAAGTTTTTTTCTATGTGAGAACTCACTTAAAATGCATATATTAAAAGAAAAGTAGTCGGATGGAGAACTATTAGCGGCGTCGGTGAAAAAGTCGTGATCATAGAAGATGATTTCGACAAAACGTTAGCGAAGCTTTTAGACTGACTAATCGACAGTTTATAGAGGTGGGTAATGACTGGTATTAGACTCGTTCCTCTTGAGCGAGACGACAGAGAACAATTTATACTGGACAATCAAGAAGCTTTTAACTATGGTGCTCTTGAAGAGTTTGGGATGCGTGATGATCATCTGGAGGAAGACGGTCAAATAATCTCGCGGGAAACGATAGAAAAGTCCATTGATAGCGGCATAGCTTATCGCATCATGGATGGAGATAAAAAAGTCGGCGGAGCCGTAATCAGGATCGACGGGACTCGAGGAGATCTCGACTTACTCTTTACATCCCCCAAAGTCCACGGCAAAGGAATCGGCTATGCCGCCTGGTGTGAGATCGAGCGGCTTCATCCTGAAGTGGAAGTATGGGAGACGGTTACACCGTATTTTGAAACCAGAAACATTCATTTCTATGTTAACCGCTGCGGATTTCATATAGTTGAATACTTTAACAAGTATCACAAAGATCCCAACGAACAAAGGGAGTCTGGAGAGGGTATGCAGGATAACATGGATGGGATGTTCAGATTTGAGAAGAGGATGAAGTAGGCAAATATAGCTGGCAGAGCAACATCATCCTCATCAAGTACTCAAAAAATACTCAAAAAACAGCATATAATCTGCATTTTGCAAAGGAGCGCAATAAATGTCTTGCAACGAGTATGGTATTATTAGGGAAACTCAAGAATCAGACAAAGAGGGATTTGCGGAGGTCATTAAAAAGTGAAAAATGGGAAGTATCCAGATCCAAATGCGATCCATCCAATTGCCGGATATGACAATGAGATCTATGTAAAACCAACGATAACGAACCCGAATATAGTCGTTGGAGATTTTACTTATATCGCAGATGCAGATGACTTCATCGAAGACATTCATGATCCGTGTCTGCGGTTCCAGAGGTAAAAATGGTAATACTTATCACGGGAGCATCCCATGTCGGGAAAACACTTCTGGCACAAAAGATGCTGGAGAAGTACAAGTATCCGTGGCGACGCTTTTAGACATACAAATCGAAGTTTGTCGAGTTGATTACTAAAAAAAGAGATATACAAATTCACGTTTTTCGATTAACAGCAGGTGGTTGGATTTGCAGAATTAACCGAGGAGGAGCCAATTATGTATAAACTATTTGATTTTGGCAATCGTTACGCAAGAGAAAGCACTTGGAAGGATTTTGCACTTGTAAAGTTTTGCCTGTTCTCAATGGGACTGGCAGCAGGGACACAAATTCCAGAAAAACATAAGAAGAAGGCTATTAGGACGGCAGCCTGTGTATTTGCGGCAACATACATTCCACTTATGACGAAAGTATTCCGTCTTGCGATCAGGAGGGCTTCAGCATAATGATAACTGAAATACTTAAGAACAGATTTTGTCAGAATATGACAAGACACCCTGACCTGGTATGGGACTTTGTCGAAGCTCGTCTGAACGAAAACAAGGAAGTGCTTGAGGTGCTGAAGCGCATGGAGGAAAGCGGCGGCGAGCCGGACGCTATTGGTATAGATGAATCCAGCGGAAA
>CADBXM010000022.1 GCA_902798745.1 uncultured Eubacteriales bacterium | reverse complement strand
GCAAGCTAAAAGGACTGAGCCCTGTTCAATACAGAATTCAGTCCTTGTTAGTAGCCTAATGTCCAGCCAAAATGTGTCTAACATTTTGGGTTCAGTTCAATACTCTGGGGCGTTTATTATGTGACAAATATGGTACTATTAGTAATAATGCTGGCTGACAATTGATCGTTCAGGAAACGGAGGGTAATATGGAAGGTTTTTCTGAATATACGCAATCAGCGCTTGAAATATTGCGAAATCCGCAAGCGACCATGCATTGGTATGTGGTTCCACTCCTGCTGATAACAATGTATATCGTACAGAAGCAGCTCCATGAGAAGAACTACAAAGTGGTCCTGGGCGCATTTGCACTTTGGGGCGTGGATATCTTCAATGAAATATGGAACTCGATGATCTGCTTCATTAGCGGATATGCGCCAGTCTGGGGTACACCAGCCGGTGTGGGCAATACTGCGCTTCTGATCATGATCGGATACAATATCGAGATATCGTTCATGTTTCTTATTATGGGTGTTACAGTTTGTCTGATGCTGCCCGAAGATCCGAAAAAAAAGATACTCGGCATCAACAACCGTATTGTTCTGTGTGTAATACTTACTACTCTTGCCGTACTGATAGAATGTTTTCTCAACTACTGCGACCTGCTCACATGGGAGTGGGCGTTCTGGCAGCGCAGCTGTCCGTGGATACTGTGGCTAATAGGGTATCTGCCTTTCTTTGCTACAGCGTTCTACGTACATGACAGGCCGACGATCAAACAGTCGGCTATGGTGACCGGCGGTATCCTTGGGTTCGACGTGATCCTAATAGTGATTTGCGCATGCCTGGGATGGATATAAGGAGGTGCTGACATGGCAATAATATCGGGAGGAGCACTTGCCGTACTTATAGGTGCGTTGATAATAGACTGTGGTCTTGTGGCCGTGGCATTCAGAGATTTTTTGAAAAAGTAAATACATATCAATAGGCATGAAAGAAAAGATCCTGAAAACGAAAAAAGGCAGTGTTTTCTACTGGCGATCTGATAACTGGGATGATAATAAGGATACGATCTTCTTTCTTCACGGACTTACCGCAGATCACAGCATGTTTGACGGGCAGATCCCGGCGTTTGAGAAGGAGTACAATCTCCTGACGTGGGACACACCCGCTCATGGGAAGTCCAGACCTTTTGCTGAGTTCAATTTTGCAGATGCTTCTGATTACATCAAGAGCATCCTCGATAAAAATGCTGTGGAGAAGGTCGTTCTTATAGGACAGTCATTGGGTGGCTTTCTTTCGCAGTCATTCATAAAGCGGTATCCGAACCGCGTAAAGGGATTTGTTTCTATAGACAGTACTCCATATGGATCCGATTATTATTCGGGATTTGATATCTGGATTCTGAAACAAGTCGAATGGATGGCCCATCTGTATCCACTCAGGTGGATGAAAAAAGCGATTGCCAGGCAGGTGTCAGTGACCAGCAAGTCTTATAACAACATGATGCAAATGCTTTCTCCATATGGCAAAACTGAACTGTGTCATTTAATGGGACTTGGTTATGCCGGGTTTCTGGATGATAATTGTGAGTTGGAAATACCGTGCCCTGTTTTGCTGATTCTTGGAGAGAAGGACCATACAGGTAAAGTTGCACAGTACAATAAAGCGTGGGCGCAACAAACCGGATATCCACTGAAAATCATCAAAGGCGCTGCACATAATGTGAATGTCGACAGGCCGGATGAAGTAAATGCATGCATCAGAAGGTTTCTGTCAGATTCAACCTAGCCGGGGAATGCTCAGACGCGGATCACTATGTACCCGGAATGGGAGACTCGTAATAACATGGAACTAACTAATAATAAAACACAACAACTTATATGCCCGTCCTGCGGAGAAAAAATGGAACTGTCAGAGGATGGAGAAAAGGCCGTCTGCCCTTATTGCCGGCATACCTTATTCGTCGATAAAGGCGAGAGCGAGCAGGCAGAATATGATCAGCGTTGGGACCGGCTCAAGGTCTGGCTCATCGCCTTTTGTATTGTCGCAGGGATCTGTCTGATCAATGTGCTCATTCCCGGCTCTCCGTTACATGAGGTTTTCTTTCCCCAAACTGCGAATCCGTTTTTGGGCGTGAGTGTTAAGTTTTACGGTATGTCCGGTGAAGGCAGGGCAGAGCTGCAGATTTCCCAAAGGCCCAAGGAGTATTCTGATCCAATCCGGTTTGAGATCGATCCGGAGACTGGTCTGCGCAACGGGGATGTGGTCACTGTAAAGGCAAAGGCCCCTTTTGGCTGGCGCTTTAAACCTTCTGAAAAACAGTTTACGGTAGAGGGACTCACGATATGGGTGATGGGAACCCATCAAATACGCGGAGACAATCTTGCCTCTATACACGCCAATACCGAACAACTCATCCGGGAAGACTGGGCGGATATCGTTCCTTCTTCGTTTGCCAGTGATATCACATATACGCCTTATCGTATGTACTTGTTTATTTCAGATGAGAAAACCGGGTATAACTATAACGTGCTTTACGATACTTATGAAGTAAAAGTCACGCGTACAGACGGATCTGTCTTTACCAGCTACGAGGCCTGCCGTTACGCCGATTTAAAGATTCCGGCAGACGGAGTATTGACGGCTAACTATGGGATACTTCAGGGCTTCAACTTTGGCTTCTCACATGGATTTGCTTACGATCAAGCCTTCGCCGGCTGGACCAGTCCCGAAGGGATGGAGGCAGATCTTCGTTATGCAAATGATGGGCGCCATCTGGCGGATTGACAATACATCATTAAGGGGTGAACCATGGATTTGAACAAAATCAAGCAATTCCCGTACATAATGGATGAATGGGAAAAGGTAGTGAAAGAAAATCCTGAGTTAAAGTTCGTGTACGACGGAGTAGCCACACATGGCCGCAGAAGAAAAGAAGTGGAAGAAGAGTCCTCCAAAGTCTATGCCTATCTCAAGAATAAAGGCATAGGGAAAGAAGACTTTGTAATGATCCTGTTGCCAAGGTGCGTACAGGTCGTTCCCGCAATACTCGGTGTTTTGAAAGCAGGAGCTGCATTCACCATCGTTGACAACCACTATGCTGAGGAGCGCATCGACTATATCTATCAGGACTGCGACTGCAAGGCGAAGATCGATCTGGACACTTGGAAGGAGGCCATGGAGGAAAAGCCTCTTTCGGGATATGAGCCTACGGATGAACACGATGCGTGCTTTGCCGTATACACATCGGGAAGCACAGGAAATCCGAAAGGAGTTGTACACGAATACGGAAAGCTCAAGCTGATTCAGCTGACAGCTATAAAACCGTATATCGATGCATGGGAAGATGGTGGCTGCAAGTTCGCTCTTATCCCGCCGCTTAATTTCGTGGCTGCCTTGAAGTTCATCATTCACGGAATATATACGGGCATGAGACTGTTCATCGTGCCAACGGAAACGATCAAAAATCCAAAGAAACTGAACCAGTACTATATGGATCATAAAATAACCGATTGCCACATGGCGCCTTCCGTGATCCGTGTGGGCGGAAGCGATTTCGGGCCATATCTGAAGCGTGTTATCACCGGAAGTGAACCTCCTACGGGGATCTCCATCGATACTGCTCAGCTCATCAACAACTACACCATGTCCGAATCGGCTTTTGTCGTAGCTCAGTATGAGATCAAGGAGAAGAGCGATGCCGTTCCGGTAGGTAAACCCAATTACGACGGGATAGAGATCCATCTGCTGGACGAGGATGGTAATGAGGTGAAGGAAGGAGAAGTGGGAGAGATCTGCTTTGAGAATCCTTACTTCAGAAAATACAATAACCTGCCGGAGGCCACAGAAGAAGCACTGCGTGGAGGTATATACCACACAGGAGACCTTGGGAGGAAGCTTGAGGATGGCAATTACGCCATCGCAGGCAGGATGAACGACATGATAAAGATCAACGGCAACCGCGTGGAGCCTGCCGAGATCGAGCGGCATGCCAAAGAGATACTCGGTATCGATTGGTGTGTGGCCAAAGGATTCATAGAAGCGGACAAGGCTTTTCTATGCCTTTACTACACTGCCGATATAGATTTCGATGTCATTGAAGTGAAGCAGAAGTTCGGCGCGGTCCTGCCATACTATATGGTGCCAACATACTACATCAAACTGGATGAGGTACCTCTGCTTCCTAACGGAAAGATCAATAAGAAAGTACTTCCGAAACCTGATACTTCCGGTTACAGGGCGGAATATGTCAAACCAAGAAACGAAATGGAAGAAAAACTCTGCCACGGTTTCGAGGAGGTGCTCGGCGTTGAGAAGGTTGGAATCAGGGATGATTTCTTTGAGCTTGGCGGGGATTCCCTCGCGGTTATGGAACTGCTTGTATATCTGGACTGGGATCAGCTCAGCTCCAACGATATATATGCCGGGATCACCGCCGAAAGGATCGCTGCGCTGTATATGAAACGAATCAGCGCGGCATCTATTATGAGCCCCGAAGAGTACGAGATGGAGGCCCGGAAACATCCGCATCCACTCACTGAAATACAGCTTTATATGATGGACGTCACACTGTTCGGACCTAAGAAAAATACTTTGAACATGTTCGAGCTGTATAGGATCAAGGATAAAGAGAACGTCGAAAAAGTAAGGGATGCCTTGAACGAAGTCATTAGAAATACTCCTATTTGTTCTACTGTGGTGTACTTCGATGATGACTGCGAGCTCCGCCAGCGTTACGCACCGGAAACTTGCCCTGTGGTGGAGATCGAATATACTACAGAAGCCGAGTTCGAAGAGATCAAAAAAAGTCTCGTTGTACATACGAACGTAATAAACAGCAATCTGTATACCTTCAGACTCTTTGAGACTGAAGAGGGCGGATATGTTTTGATCAACCGTCATCATATCGGAACCGACGGCATGGCCAAGACTCTGTTCTACGGACGCATAGTTGATGCATATCATGGCAGGGAACTTTCCATGGATACATACTATTCATATCTTGAAAGATGGGAAAGTTCATTGACAGATGATTATCTGGCAGCTGCCCGCAAGTATTATATGGACCGTTACGGCAATATCGACTGGACATATGACATAGAGCATGACAGGAATCTGCCGGAAAAATCAAATTGCTTCTATCCATATCCGATCAGCGTGACTCAGGAGGAGATGGAAAGTTTCGAGGCACGCCTCGGTGTCACGAGAAACCAGCTTTTCAATATTGTCATGTTGCTTAGCATAGCAAAAAGCACCGGAAAGAAAGACGTATTAATGGTCTACTCCTATCACAACAGATCGGATCAGGTAAGCAACGAAGCCGTAGGCGGACTCTACAAAGGTCTCCCTCTGGGCCTCAGACTGGATCATTACCGGAATTTGGCTGAATTGCTGGCAGACGTCAGAGCCCAGTCCATAGGCAACATACAGCACTGCAATTTCAATTGGTTCGGAGTAGTAATACCTGAAAGGATATTTGAAAGCAGTTCCATCACCTATGAGACCAATGAGATCATGAGCAGTGAGAAAGCCTTCGAAGAAATGGGTCTGATGAAAGATGAAATAGCATCTTCCGAGCCACAGCTGTTCCCGGGAAATATAATGGGAATGGTCCTCGATACTGATGATGGCTTTACAGTGGTATTCGTATATCAGAACCATCTCTACGAAGAGGAAACCATAGCAAAATTCAGCAAGGAATTTGATTCCTTACTGAAGATGATGACGGGGATCGAAAATCCTTCGGAAATTGCAATATCCGACATACTATAACAAGTATACCTACATTCACTTATAACAGACGCTGTCGTTCGCTCCAATCAAGCGAGCTTGTTGGAGCTTTGCTCCTGGTTGAACAGGCACGTATGTCCCCCGCCTCTTTCGCATGAATGCATAGAGGCGGGAATTTTTATTCTCTAAGAACTGCGATCTGTCCGGGTCTACTTGACGTGTAATAGAAATACAAAATATAATAACATATGTTATAGTATTCAGGAGAACAGATATGCCAAAGAAACCCAAAACTACCAGAGAAGATATGATAGAAGGAGGCTTTCAGTTGATTCGTAAGAATGGACAAGAAGCTTTTTCAGCCAGAAATCTGGCGGCTTTACTGGGATGTTCCACACAGCCGATCATGTATCAGTTCCCGAATCTGGAAGAACTCAAGGAGTTGGCATACCGAAGAGCGGATGGGTTCCACACCGAATACATCATGTCCTGCGATAGTCTACTGGATATCGGCATGAACTATATCCGGTTTGCTGCGGAGGAACCGTTTCTTTTTAAGTTTCTCTTTCAATCCGGCCGATTCGCCGGTCTCAGACTGGAGGACCTGATCCGCTCGCCTGAGACTGCGCCTATCCTGGCGGTTGCAGGTGATGAAGAGGGACTGAAGCCGGAAGAAGCCATAGCGTATTTCGAGCCGCTTTGCGTGGCGGTACACGGATACGCAAGTCTTATAGCAAACAACGGGATGGACTACGATCCCGCAACGATAGAAAGATCGCTGACGTCTCTCGCAGAAGCGGTCATAGGAAAGGAAAAACAGTGATCATGGTGAAAAACGAAAAAGTGATCTTGTATGATGTGGACCGCCAGTACGATGATATGATCGCGTCCAAATGCGATCACGCGCTGGCTGCGGATGGTAAATACGCTCATTGTCAGGGGTGCTTCGGCTGCTGGACAAAGCACCCGGCTGAATGCTTCATGAAAGACAAGCTGCAGCAGGTGTGCCGTATCATCGGACAGGCTAATGAGCTGGTGATAGTTACTGAGAATCTGTATGGCGGATACAGCGCGGCTGTCAAAAACGTACTGGACCGTGCGATCGGCAGTTCCACACCTTTTAGCACGTATCGCGGAAAGCAGATGCATCACACCCTGCGATATGGGAAACACGATCTTTTGAAAGTGGTCGTATACGGAGACATCACCGAGGCTGAAAAGAATACCTTCCGTTATCTTGTTGAACGCAACGCCATTAACGAAGGACATGCAAGATCTGAAGTTGTGTTTATCGAAGATCTCGCTGAACTGGAGGGGGTATTATGAAAACAGTATTGATCAACTGCAGTCCTAAGAAAAGATTCTGTGCTTCTCAATACTTTCTGTTCCTTCAGAAATTATTTACAGGAGGGAAGAAAGTCAGCGAAAAACTGCGCAATCAGGCAGACCATGCCCGCATCCTCGATCAGCTTAAAGACGCGCAGACAGTCGTGTTCTGCCTGCCTTTGTATGTTGACGGGGTCCCATCGCATGTGCTTAGGTTCATGGAGGAGATGGAAACGTTCTGCAGACAGAATGATATCCATCTCAATGTTTACTGCATCGCGAACAATGGCTTTATTGAGGGGAGACAGAACGAACCTCTCATGCAGATCATTGAGAATTTCTGCAGCCGCGCTGGCCTGATATGGGGTGGCGGAGTCGGTATCGGCGGCGGAGTGATGCTCAACGTGACCAGAATAGTTTTCGAGATACAGATAGGGCTTTTAGTACTGAATACCGTGTTGAGCGTCATACAGACGGGGGTACTCTTCCCGAAGGATCTCTGGATAGATTTTGGAGAGAACGCGCTCACGCTGCTGTTCTTTAACCTTGGAGCGCTATTTTACTTCGCGCTAATGGGCGCGGCTATCCGAAAAGGCTCTTATTTAGGAAAAAAGTATACGCGCATACTGATCCCTTCATTTATATTCATACTGTTCGCGGATATTTTCTTTATCATAATCTCTCTGTTCGAAGGAGGCATATTCCGAGGTTGGCTGGCGAAAAAAGAGCCTGCGAATTGATTACTGGAATAATGAATAATTGTGAGTCTCTTTGGTCACGCTTATTTCCGCTTTTTTCCTGAATAGACGTGACAATGATCACGTCTCCCCTCTTTATTTCGACGATCAAGCGTGACCTCAAAGTAACGCATTGTTTGTGTTATTATTAATTTAGAATTAAACAATCTAAAAATTGTTTTTATTTACCACGCCATCATGTGGTTTATTAATGCGTTAAGTATAAGTTTAAGACAGAGAGAATGGGTGTAGAAAATGAGTAGTGCAAGCCAACAGTCAGACGGACGGTTTTTATCAAGTCTGTTTTTCCGCGTTCTTCCGGCACAGATATTTCTTTTGGTATTTATCGGGATCAACAGTATGATCGATGGCCTGGTCGGTGCTAATTTCCTGGGTGCTGAAGCAATGAGCACGATCGGGCTTTACACACCGTTCCAGCTGATCTGGGTCGCGGTAGGAAATGTCTTGGTGGTGAGCTCGCAGGTCCTGTGCGCCAGATACATGGGTGCAGGTGATCTGGAGAGAACCAGAGCTGTGTTTTCGCTGGACATAACTCTCACAGTAGCGCTTTCCGTCCTGGGGGCGCTCATGAGCTTCTTCCTATCTGTACCGATCGCACGCATCTTTGGCGCTTCACCGGAGACTCTCAGCGATCTGTCCGGTTATATAGTCAACAGGGGAATCGGACTGGTTCCTATGGTTCTTGGGTCGCAGTTTGTGGCATTTCTTTCGCTTGAGGGGCAGGACAAGCGCAATTTCATTTCTACCGGTGTCATGCTGGTAGCCAATGTTGTGCTGGATCTGTTCTTCGTTGCAGTCATCAAAATGGGAATTACGGGACTGGGAGTCGCTACATCCTTAAGCCAGTGGCTCTCTATGATCGTAGGGGGATCGTTTTTTCTGACATCAAGGGCTTCACTGAAGTTCTCCTTCAAAGGCATCAGATGGAATGAGTCCTGGGGGATGCTTAAGATCGGGATCCCGAGTGCCATGGTGTTTTTCCTGACATCTATCCAGGGTGGCATATTCAACAACCTGTTGGCCAGTTATGATCCGACCATGATCGCTGTTGCGGCGATGTCGACATACGCGGTAATTGTAAGGATCTTTGAATCTGTCGGCAAAGGCGTTGCAGCGGCCGGCAGGCTACTTACCAGCGTTTGCTACGGAGAAGAGGACGGCCGTTCCATGACAAGTGTCATGAAAACGGTCTTTACTAAAGGGCTGGTGATCACGGTAGGCGCTTCCGTGATCATGTTCCTGTTTGCGAATTTCATTGCGGGCCTGTTCTATTCTGATTCGTCAACCGAAGTATACAGGCTGACGGTAATGGCATTGCGCTTTGGCGCCGTAGCCTTGATCTTCGATATGATCGCTGCCGTCTTCTCCAACTATTTCCAGGCGATCGGCAGAACTTTGATCGTAAATCTGATGTCCATTTTGGAAGGCATCGCTGCCACGCTTCCTATTGGACTGTTGCTGATCCCGAAAATGGGTGTTCTGGGTTGCGCGATCACGTATTTAGCCGGAAACGCCATAGTAGCGCTGTGCGGTCCGATCTACGCGATCATCTACTGGAAGCGCATGCCAAGATCGCTTAGCGAATGGGTGACCATACCTGCAGACTTTGGCGCCGCAGACGACGAACGCTTTGATGCCAGTATCCACAGCCTGGAGGATGCAGCCAACATAGCTGAAGAGGTCCATAACTTCTGCCGTGGAAGGGGGATCGATGAGAAGAAGGCTTATTGTTCAGCCCTCGCGCTGGAGGAGCTGTGCCTTGGTATCATCAAAGACCGTTTTGAGGCAGACAAGAAGAAGCATACTATAGAAGTCCGCGTCGTTCATAAAGAAGACCAGGATGTCTTCATGAGCATAAAGGATGACTGCAGACCTTACAACCCAAAGGATCGAGAGGAGTTCCTCAATCCTCATGATGATTCGCCTAAGAGCATCAGCATCCGCTTATTTATGGGGATCGTCAAAGAGACCGAATATCAGCTCGCTTTAGGTATCAATGTATTTACAGTGACAGTTTAGTCCGGCGCGGTGACATATGGTGCGCTCAAGGAGGTACGGATCCTGAAGGATATGATAAAATTGTAAACAAGAATTGCTGACCGGAAATCGTGAGAGAGGGTGTTCTGTCGTTATGGAAGAAAAGCAGATGTTTTATGTCGATGCCAGAAGGCCTTCGGCGATAGCCAGCATGCTTGTGTTTGCCTTCAGTATAATCATGCAGATAATGGGCTATGCCGGCAGGCTCAATGAGCCGAAGGTAGCTGTGCTGCTGGTATTGCTTCCGGTTCTCAGTGATTTCCTGATGATCATCGTGATACTGAAATTCGGCAAGAATGCGCTCTGGCTTTCTACGTTTCCTGTGATATTGGGCGTTTTGTATTTTGCCTACAAGCTTGTGGCCGACCCCCGTGGGGCAAGTCTTGCGCATCATATAGCCTCGGTAGTTCTGTATATGATGATCATCGCTTTATGGGCTCTTACGGTTTTATATGTTATAAAAACAAAGTGGATCCTGACTATCCTCTTTATGATCCCGTTTCTCAAGCATATATGCATGGATGACATACCTGTTTTGCTTGGTATGGCGGATCCTGTACCGACATCCATATGGCTGAAAGAGTTCAGCATGCTCGGCATGATGTTGGCGCTGTCTCTATGCGCATTCTCATTTGAAGTAGATAATTGATCCGCTTGTGTTCGAATGCGGAGTGGTCTGACAGACCACTTTTTTTGTGAGAACAAAGCCTACAATAGTATAGTAGACTAACTTACATCGTTAACGATATTATTCTGATGAGTCGGAGACTGGCCGGCACGAACACCGAATAGAAAGATTGGATATGACAGACAAATCTCGAGCAATAACAACTGAAGAACTGTGGGCAAGACTGTTCGCCGCAAAGAATGCCGGCAATTTCATGGCTGAATACAGCGAGAATTATGAGCTCCCTTCTTTTTCGGATTACATTACTGATCTCTGCAAAAGCAGAGGCGAAAAGCCCGAACAGGTCATAAGGAGGGCAAACATCGAGAGCTCGTATGGCCACCGCTTGTTCGCAGGTGGGAGAAATCCTTCACGCGATACTGTGATACAGTTTGCGTACGGGTTTGAACTTGATGTAAATGAAACTCAACAGCTTCTTGTGATCGCGAGACATGCGGGGCTTCATCCAAAAATCAAGAGAGATTCGGTGATAGCATATTGCCTGCACAACAAGTTTACTCTGATGGAGACCCAGCAGTTTCTTTATGATAACAGTCTTCCGCTGATCGGAGGTGGCAGGCTTGGATAGTGTCTACAGGGAAAGCCAGATAAACGATGTCGGGCTTGAGGAACTCCTTGCATCATATGATGAATCAGCCTATCCGGAAGTATTCCTTGAGAAATACTTCCTGACTGAATGCCTAGCTGAACGAAACGGAACGGACACCTTCGCTGCGGTCGATGCTTCAGGTTCAAAATATATCGCCAAATGCTATGACCGGTCGCTGTGGGATATGGAGGAAGGCAGCATCCTGAGAAATCTTCAAGGCGCGGGACTGCCGCGTTTCGTGGAGTCTTTTTCAAATGAAAGGATGCTGGTAAATGTCCGTGAATACATCGAAGGGGTTTCTCTCGATGTATATGCAGCAGAGAACGACCTCAGTCGTGAGAATATCACAGAGATCTGCATGAAGCTGTGCGACATACTCTCCGGGTTGCATCATAGGACAGAGCCCGTGATACACAGAGACATAAAGCCACAGAACGTTATCATTTCTTCAGATGATGATGGGACTATACTCAATGTGACTCTGATAGACTTCGATATAGCGAGGAAATACAAGTCTGGAAGTGATACTGATACAAGGTTCTTCGGAACGCAGGCATACGCGGCGCCGGAGCAATATGGTTTCTCGCAGACAGATGCGCGGGCTGATATTTATTCCTTCGGAGTGCTTCTGAGGTATCTTCTTACCGGGAGCACGAGGAAGAATGACAAGATAACGGTATACAAACCGCTTGCGGCGGTCATAGATAAATGTACAGCCTTCTCTCCCGACGACAGATACAGCGATATCGACCAGGTGAAAAAGGCTTTGTCGCAGGCAAATCCGCAGGCACAGAAACGAAGGGCGCTGAAACTTACAGCCTGCTGCGTTCTGGCTCTTATGCTGGTTTCCTTTGCCGGTTTCAGGATCTACAAGGCTGTTACCTGGACTCCTTTCAACGATGACGCAATACCTGCGTTCACCTCGGATGAAGAGCGTGTATCAGATGCGGTCAGCTATATGAATGAGAAATACGACACCGATCTTTTCGGCGGAACCCAGCAGACTCTTGATGGTACTGAAGGCGCTGACAGTGTCGCTACGATCGGACTGCTGAAGACGGTTCTGATCGATGTGTATGGGCTTGATGCAGATTATGTCAATGCACCTAATACCGATATCCCAAACGAAAGCGAAGATTTCTTCTTCCCATGGACCTGGGCTGACGACCAGACCATCGGCAGAGGAACTATGGTATACGTCGCCGTAAAGGTTCACGACCCTGCCATAGTCGCGGACTGGTCGAGTCTCAAAGATGACAATGGTGAATATCCGGGCGAGAGGGTAGCTCTGGAGTTTGCCGAGGAGACTGGGATCATGACAGGTGCCAACAGGCCGGATGATATAACCGTCGGTGAGATGGCATTGATACTCGCCAACGCCGAAAGGGTGTTTGACGCTGCAGCTGAGGCAGAAGCAAAACGGGTGGTCAACTAGGCCACCTTTTTTAATACTGGTTTTTATAGAATCATGGTGAACTCAAAAAATCGTAACAGTTGAAAGGAGGTCGCTATGAAGAGGAAAAGTAGATTGCTTGCGGTGCTGATGGCTCTTGCTATGATCGTGACGTTCATGCCGGCTGCGACATTTGCGGAAGGTGAGGGTACGGACAATGATTTGAGTCATTATGAGATCAGGGTCAATGATATCAAAGATGGTGACTGGAGAGTTTTTACAGACACCACGTCAAACATTGCATTAGATATTGATGTAGTGCTGAGGAATGATAACAATGTTGTTGCTGGCCGTGAAAAATATGACTTGAAGATCATCAAGGAAACTTACACTGATACTGATACGATCGAAGAAGAATGCACAAACGGACAGATCAGTCTGGATGAAAACGGTACATTTACAGGCAAAGTATTTGCTAAAGCAAAGGACGGATCCGGTATGACCGGTGAAACTGAAGAGATCTTTGTGGATATTTTTCATGACAAGACTCTGTATCCGTTCGGACCGGATGTGAGCTTTGATCCGGCACATAGGACAAACGGCCCGCTTCCTATGACGGATTATTATCTGTACAGCACATCGGACAGCAGCGTTGCGCCTGAAGTGAAAATCGACGGGACGGTACTGACTGAAGGTACTCATTATACTGTCAAATACAGAAAAGAAGGCGCCGAAAGCACGGTAGACTCTTTTCCTGCAGAACCCGGAACATATCAATGCCTGATCAGCGCAATAGATAATAATCCAGGCGGCTATTACGGGGGCAATGACGCCGTATGGCTGATCATCACAGCGCCTGAAGATTATGAGCAGGCAAAGCAGGACAGTGATGCCGCACAGGCTGTAATAGATATGATCAATGGTTTCGATTTTACGGATCCTGACGCGAATAGAACAAAAGAGATAAGGACCGCGTATGACGCTCTGACCCCGGCGGCAAAGACTATTATAAGTGATCGTGAATACGGCAGGCTCGAGGTCGCCGAATTTGTTCTTCTGATGAAGAAAGTCGATCCAACAAAGCCTTCTTCTGCGGATGTGAAGGCAGCAAGGGCAATGTATGAAGCCTTTTGTGTGCCTGCAAAGACAATGTTCCTGGGAATGGCTTGCGAAAGACAGGGCGATCTCGTTGCCAAACTGGAGTCGGCCGAGAAGAAGCTGAAAGAAATAGCAGATAAGGAGGAATCGGAAAGGAAGAAAGAAGCCGCAGCTGCAGAGCAAGAAAGGAAGAGGAAAGAAGCTGAAGCTGCAGAGAAGGCCGAGTGGAACGGCATACTCAATACAAAGATCCCTGTTGTCAAGGAATTGAAGGTCAAGGTCGGCAAAAAGAAGGTGACCGTTTCCTGGAAAAAGGCTACCGCAAAAAAACTTAAGAAGTTCGACAAGGTCGAGATCCAGGTGTGCCCGAACAAGAAGTTCAAAAAGGCAAATACTACGAGGGTGCTGGTGAAGAAGAGCAAGAAATCAGCGGTAGTCAAGAAACTGACCGGCAAGAAGACTTATTACGTGCGCGTGCGCAATGTAAAGGGCAAAGGCACCAAAAAGCAGGTATCGAAGTGGTCTAAGGTAAAGAAGGTAAAGATAAAATAAGGGCTTGATGTATATGCTCTTGAGATCGAGACAGGGGACAGTCCCCTGTCTCATTTTGCGTCTTACCGACATCATATGGATCTTAATGCTTTGGTTGCTTAAGAATAGTTTCAAACAAAACTTGAGGTTTTTGCTATACTTTGAATAACAGACAGGATCGCTCATTTCCAACTAACAGCTTTGGAGGGCAACTTGAATATGATAAGAAAGAAAAGTGTGATCATATTAGCAATAGCCCTTGGCCTTAGCATGGCTGTGTTTGCGGGCTGTGGCGATATTTCAGATACTGACACAGGTGAGGAAGGGACCTTTACGGGATCCGGGTATGAATACCGGGCTTACACCTATGGAGACCAAGGCTCTGTGGAATATCTGGATGCCACCGTGGACATCGATGAAGCCGAGTTCGTCAGAGATGATTTCGACGAGCAGGTCTATCTCGTGCTGCATATGGATTTCAAGAATGATTCTTCGAGCTATCGATCCGAGGGAGACGAAGATACGGACTTTTATTTGGATTGTCTGGATGATGCGTTCGTCATTCAGGCGGTACAGAACGATAAAGTCACAGAACATAGAGATGAGTTTGAGGCGGAGACCATCGAAGAGTCCAATTGCTGGAAACAGATCGATTCGGGCAAGAGCCTGGAGTGCGAGCTGTACTTTCCGGTAGAACTTGACAGCCCGGTTACAGTACAGGTGCTGAATCCGGACGGAGAAGACACGGTGATGGCAGAACTGACATACACTCCGCCGGAAGAGATCGACGAAATATGATGGATGTGAGGACAAAAAGCATCTGGTCTCAACGGAGCTCTTTTTTGTTGAGAAAAGACCGTGAACAGCTTGATGACAGCGGGGACTTATTGCGTTATAATGTGTTGGGCCATCCTCCGGTAAAAGGGAATGGCCGGAAAGGAAACATAAAAATGGCAATGATCAATATCAGTATTTTTAAGGCTATAGCAGTGCAGAAAGAAGTCGAGGAGAAGTTCGGCGTCCACATGCACATCGTAGATAATTGCAGCGGCCTGTATTTCAAATTCGATGAAGAGCCTGCGCAGGAAGTGCTCGATTTTCTGAAGGAGTATTTCGCCAATCATGAGGACGGCCACATGGAAATGGCTCTTGGCCCAAACAACATGAATTTCTCACTGGTAGACAAGCTGGAAAAGTAATAGTTTCATTTACCAGCTTTCATCATCTTCAAAATCCACAAGCGACGCATCAAGCGGAGTATGGTGGGGCTGGCTCTTCTGACGATCAGCCACAGCGGTTTGACCGGACTCGTGACGCGAGCTTTGAAGATCGAGAAGATATTGCACTATCTGCAGACCGGCTACGGAAAGAACCCATGTAAGGGCTTCGGAGGATAAAGTATGAATCGACCGGGTCTCGGTTCGGGATCCGGTTTTTTAGTGTCAAGAGAGCAACTCCGGGCTCATGAGAGTTCAACTCCGTGGTAGTTAGACGCGATCATAGTGTGGTAAAATAGACGCGTATTGAAACAGACACATCCGCTGAAATGGAAAAGGAGGGTGATCGTAATGAAAGGTGCTATATACGGTGCCGGTTCACTAGGTACTATACTCGGTGCTTATCTCACTAAGAACGGATTCCCGATCGAGCTTGTGAACCGCAATGAAAAACACGTCAAGGCGCTTCAGGAAAACGGAGCGCATGTAGTCGGGACGGTAGACTTCACCACGCCGGTAAATGCGATATTCCCGGATCAGATGAAGGGCCCGTACGACATTATCTTCCTGATGACCAAGCAGCTTCACAACCCTGAGGTCGTCACTATGCTAAAGCCGAAACTCGCTAAAGACGGAGTCATCGTAACGCTTCAGAACGGCATTCCTGAACCGGGCATAGCCGAGATCATCGGAGAGGACAGGACCGTAGGCTGCACTGTCGAGTGGGGAGCCACTATGACCGAGCCGGGTGTCTGCGAGCTTACAAGCGACCCGGACAGCCTTTCGTTCCACATGGGTGGCATGGAAGCCATCACCGAGGAAAGCCTCAACAAGGTGAAGGAAGTGCTTGAACTGATGTGCCCTGTCGACATCGAGGATAACCTTATAGGCGCCCGCTGGTCGAAGCTTCTGATCAACGCGACTTTCTCTGGCCTTGGTACTGTCATTGGCGGCACCTTCGGAGATGTTGCGGGATGGAAACCTGCTGCTAAGGTCGCCGTAAAGTGCATGAAAGAGTGCATCGATGTTGCTCATGCCAGTGGAGTGGAATTCGCTCCGGTTCAGGGCAAGGACATCACCAAGCTTTTCTACTACAATAATCCGGTGAAGCAGAAATTCGCAGAATTGCTGATCCCTATCGCGATGAAGAAGCACTCGAGCATCTATCCTTCGATGCTGCAGGATGTGATGAAGGGCAAGCCGTGCGAGATAGACGCCATCAATGGAGTAGTATGCGAGTGGGGCAAAAAATACGGAGTCCCTACACCTGTAAACGACAAGATCGTTGAAGTCGTCAGAAAAGAAGAGAACGAGGGGCTGAGACCGATGCTTGCTAACATCCAGTTCTTCAAGGAGTTTTATCAGTAAATCAAAATAATTGAATTCGAAGAAGTTGTAACTATGAAATATCTATATATATTACTTGTATTCGTACCTATCACTATAGTCGGTAAAATAATGGGCGTATCTGACGCGATGCTCTTTGCGTTCAGTTCGCTCGCCATCATCCCTCTGGCCGGGCTCATGGGCAAGAGCACAGACACGATAGCCTGTTACTGTGGTCAGAAGATAGGCGGTCTACTGAATGCTACATTCGGTAACGCGACCGAGCTCATCATCGCGTTTGTCGCTATGAAAGAAGGATTGTTCGATGTCGTCAAGGCATCGCTCGCCGGATCTGTGATCGGCAACATCCTATTGGTGCTGGGCGCGTCGATGTTCTTCGGCGGCCTTAAATTCAAGACACAGTCTTTCAACAAGTCATCGATCAATATCACGGCGAGCATGCTGCTGTTTGCTGTGCTGGGTCTTTCGATACCGGCGATATTCACGCACACTATGCCTGAGAACAGCCTTACATCTCAGCTTGAAGGTTTGAATATCATAATCGCGGTGCTGATGCTGGTAGTGTACCTGATGCAGTTCGTGTTCTCGTTCGTGACGCATCGCTATCTTTATGAAGAGACTGTCCCTGAGGGCGAGGAAGAAAAACCATCGTCTGCACTTCCGGTGGCAATAGGCATTCTTGTGGCATCGACCGTATGCATCGCGGTGCTTTCAGAGATATTCGTCGGAACGATCGAACCAATGGCGGAGAGCGCGGGTCTCTCGAAGACTTTCGTGGGTATAATACTGGTTCCTATAATCGGTAATGCGGCAGAGCATTCCTCAGCTATACTGATGGCGCTCAGAAACAAGATGAACGCGGCTGTCGAGATAGCGCTTGGTTCGAGCCTGCAGATAATACTCTTCGTGGTGCCTGTGCTGATACTCCTCAGCCTGCTCTTCACACCGATGAGTATAGTGTTCACGCCATTTGAACTGGTCGCCGTGACAGCATCGGTCCTTATCGCGAACCGTGTCGCGTCTGACGGAGAATCGAATTGGCTCGAGGGGCTTCAGCTGATAACAGTATATTTAATGATAGGCGCGGCGTTCTTCTTCGTGTAGCAGGGGTCTGCATCGATAGGAAGAAATCGAAACAAGGTGCATGAAAAGTATAAGAGTAGTTGCGGCAATAATAGAAAAGGACGGCCATATCTTCGCGACTCAGCGTGGATACGGCAATTATAAAGACTGGTGGGAATTTCCGGGAGGAAAGATAGAGCCGGGTGAGACTGCCGAGCAGGCTCTCAAACGTGAGATCAAAGAAGAACTTGATACAGAGATCAGCGTAGGCGAGCATCTGATAACGGTCGAATACGACTATCCCGAATTCCATCTGGTAATGGACTGCTTTATGTGCAGCGTGGTGAGCGGGCAGCTTACTTTGCTTGAGCACGAAGCGGCCAGGTGGCTTCCTGTCGACGATATGTGGCAGGTAAAATGGCTGGCTGCCGACTACAAGGTGATCGAAGCCATAGAAAAAAGGGGGACTCTCTGTGACAAATAGCAAATTACCTAAAGACCCTCACATGCTTGTGAGCTATGTCAATATGATGCTGAGGGACCGGTATCACTCTCTGACGGATTTTTGCGAAGATAATAGCGTGGACCCTGAAGAAATGATACAGAAGTTGTCGAATGCCGGGTATGAGTACAATGAGACTATAAACCAGTTCAGATAAGACCGCGAGTCTTTGAAAAAGATAAGTGCATCATGGAGACGCAGTGCTGGGGCTGCTGAAAAAATGATAATAAAATAATTGATAAAGGAATCGGATAAAGCAACAATGATAGGGGTAATCGATGTAGGCGGTGGCATGAGAGCCGCGTATGGCGCCGGAGTGTTCGACCGGTGCATGGATGAGGGTATCAAATTCGACTATTGTGTAGGCATATCTGCCGGCAGCGCGAATGTAGTGTCGTATCTTGCCGGGCAGCGCGGAAGAAACTACGTATTCTATACTGAATACGATATGCGCGATGAGTGCATGAGTTTCAAAAATTTCGTAAAGACCCGCAACTTCGTTGATCTTGAATATGCTTACGGAGTGCTTTCAAATGAGGGAGGAGAGTATCCTCTGGACTTTAAAGCGGCGTCGGAAAACCCTGCTGTATTCAAGATCGTCGCAACGAACGCGATTACAGGTAAGCCTCATTATTTCGACAAGTCAGACATGAAGCAGAACGACTACGGAGCTATCAAAGCTTCCAGCTGCGTGCCTGCCGTGAATCAGCCTTATTATGTCGATGGTATACCATATTACGACGGAGGCATGTCCGATCCGATACCTTTGGAGAAATGCTTTGAGGCCGGTTGCGACAAAGTGGTGATCGTGCTTACAAGGCCAAAGGATTACGAGAGAAATCCGAAGAAAGACGTGCTTGCAACGAAGCTTTTAACTCCGAAGTATCCTGAAGCCGCTCGTGCCATGAGCAAGAGGGCGATCACATACAACACGGAACTATGGCTCGCAAAGAAGTATGAGGAGAAAGGCAAAGTGCTTATTGTCGCGCCCGATGATATAGGAGAGATGAAAACTCTCACCCGCGACAAAGAGGCCATAGATCTGCTTTATCACAAAGGCTATAACGACGCGGAGGCCATTGCGGCATTTGTTGGAACCAAGAGCACACAGAGGAAAAAGAAATCGATCTTTAGCAAGTTCCACAAGTAGCCGATCATCTTGGACTGATAAAAAACAAGTCCCCGCTTAGATGGTGAACTAGTAAGATGAAAGTAGACATGTTAAAAAAGCATGTCTACTTTTCTTATGCTAGGATTTGCTTAAGGAGGTGATTTTATGGCTAGGCCAAAAG
>CADBXM010000021.1 GCA_902798745.1 uncultured Eubacteriales bacterium | reverse complement strand
TGACGCTGAGGTCACAACAGTAGCGGCAGATGCCAAGCTGAAAGTAGAGAAGAGCGCATCTCCTGCAAGCGGAGTGAATGTCGGCGATACTGTCACATACACAGTAGTCGTTACTAACAACGGCAATGTTACAGTAACTGGCATCGCACTCGACGATACACTCGTTGAACTTACTGATGCCCAGAAGGCTGTAGGAGACCTTGCACCTGGAAAAGACAAGACGATCACCTACACATACACCGTTAAGCAGAGCGATGTGGACGCGGGCAAGATCGACAACACGGCAACTGCAACAGGAAAAGACCCTAAGAACAACAACGTCACAGGAACCGATGACGCTGAGGTCACAACAGTGGCAGCAGATGCCAAACTGAAAGTAGAGAAGAGCGCGGCTCCTGCAGAAAATGTAGCTGTTGGTTCATCTGTAACATACACAGTAGTCGTTACTAACAACGGCAATGTTACAGTAACAGGCATCACCCTCGACGATACTCTCGTTGATCTTACTGATGCTCAGAAGGCTATCGGAGACCTTGCGCCTGGAAAAGATAAGACTATCACCTACACATACACTGTGACACAGGATGATGTGGATGCAGGCGAGATCGACAACACAGCTGCTGCAACAGGCAAGGATCCTAAGGGCAAAGAATTCACAGTTGCGGATAATGCAACAGTCACAACAGTGGCAGCAGATGCCAAACTGACGGTGGAAAAGAGTGCATCTCAGACGAGCGGAGTCAAGGTAGGCGATAAGGTCACATACACAGTAGTCGTTACTAACAACGGCAATGTGACAGTGACGGGCATCGCTCTCAGTGACACACTTGTAGATTTACCTGATGCTGATAAGGCTATCGGAGACCTTGCAGCTGAAGAGACAAAGACTGTCACTTACAAGTATACCGTGACACAAGCCGATGTGGACGCGGGCAAGATCGAGAATACAGCTACTGCGACAGGAAAGGATCCGAATAACAATGATATTACAAATGATTCAAGTGTTACGGTAAGAACTGATTCTTCGAAGCCTGGTATCAACGTAACAAAGACTGCGGACAAGACTTCGAAAATCAAGCAGGGGGACAAGGTTACTTACACGATCACCGTAAAGAATACAGGTAATGTGACGCTGAATAATGTCAAAGTAGCAGATACACTGGTATCATTCAGCGGGAAAACCGACACTATCAACTCATTGTCTCCTGGAGGCACTGTAACATTTAGCTACAAGTACACTGCAACTGCAGCAAATATAGAGGCAGGGAAGATCGTTAACAATGCAACTGTTACAGGTACAGCACCTGATGGCAAAAAGGCTACAGACTCGGCAAGTATAACTGCCACAACGCAAAAGAAGCCAGATGGTGGCGATGATGACGACGATGACGACGACGATGACAACCCTGGCGGTGGCGGCAACCCTAATGGTGGCGGCGGTAATAATCCAGGAGGAAACAACGACGGCGTAGTGCCTGCCGGCAATACGACACCGGAAGTCATTCCTGATGAACCTACACCTACAGTTGAGCCGGAGGTTGATATTGTTGATCCACAGCCACCGCTTGCAGCTGGAACATGGGCTCTGCTCAATCTTATCGCAGCTATCGCTACTGCACTCGGAGCAATCGTCGCGCTCTTCCGCAAGAAAGAGGACGAAAATGAAGACGAGCAGAATGATAAGCCTAAAGATGAGGATGAAGACGATAACAGGGGCAAGAAGATGCTCGCTGCTAAGATCGTAGGAGCACTCACAGGAGTTGCTGCACCTATAACATTCCTCCTCACTGAGGATATGAGCCAGCAGATGGCAATGGTCGACAAGTGGACCATACTGATGGCAGTTATGCTGGTCGTACAGATAGTGGCAGCTGTCTTCAACAAGAAAGCCTCTGAGCTCGAAGAGTATGAGGATGAAGATGCTGAAGAAGCGGCAAACTAAAATCCGGTAATCAAGGAACCCGGGTTTCCAAAAGAATCCCGCAAACTGAAGACTACCGAATATGAAAACGAATAATGAGGAAATCAGAGATAAAAATCTGGTTTCCTCATCTTCGTATAAAGGCTTTTTTCGTCACTCATTATGGTTTTGAGTTGCATGATGCTGTGATATGATTACATAGAATGAATACTTTGAAATTTCGAAATAGAATAAAACAGATGATCTAAACGGAGGATGAAAGATGAGTAAAGTAATACTTCTGAATGGCAGTCCTCATCCGCATGGATGCACAGCCACAGCGCTTGAGGAGATGATCAAAGTGTTTGAGGCAGAAGGTGTAGAAACCGAGCTTATCCAGGTGGGTTCGCAGGGAGTGCGCGGATGTATCGCCTGCGGTAAATGTCAGGAGACAGGCAAATGTGTATTTGATGACATTGTGAATGAAGTGGCTCCTAAATTTGAGGAGGCAGACGGCCTGGTGGTGGGAAGCCCGGTATACTATTCATCCCCGAATGGTACCATATTAGCGTTTATGGATAGACTGTTCTACAGCACAGGCTTTTCAAAACATATGAAGGTGGGAGCCGCGGTAGTCAGCTGCAGGAGAGGCGGCAATACAGCAAGCTATGACGTACTGAACAAGTACTTCACAATCAGCGCTATGCCGGTAGCTTCCTCAACATACTGGAATCAAGTGCATGGCTTTACTGCTGAGGACGTAAAAAAGGATCAGGAAGGCCTGCAAACAATGAGAAACCTTGCAAAGAACATGAGCTTCATGATCAAAGCATTTGCTGATGCCAAGGACAAGTATGGTTATCCTGAGATTGAAAGCGGTTGCTTTACCAGCTTTGTGGACGGAAAGTAGGGAGTTTTATATATGAGCAGAGCCCGGAAAAAGAACAGCAAAAAGCTGCTGATAATAGTGATCGAGATCATATGTCTGATCGCTTTAGGGTGCGGAATATACAAAATCATCGATACCCACATGGAGCAGCAACAGCAGGAAGAAGCCGCTGAGGAAGCTGCTGCAGAAGCAGAGGAGCAGGCAGAAGCCGAGAGGCAGGCTGAAGAGGAGAGACAGAAAAAAGAAGAGGAACTGAATCAGTGGAATCTTCTTCTGGTCAATCCTTGGAAAGCTATGCCTGATGACTTTGAGGTAAAGACGGCTGAGGTCGAAGGTGGATATGTTGTAGACGAGAGGATCGCAGACGCTATGAAAGAGATGCTTGCCGACTGCAGAGAGGCCGGGTATTCGCCTCAGATAATATCCTCGTTCAGGACACGCGAAACGCAGCAATACCTCTACGATCATACAGCGAATAAAGATGATACCGCTATCCCCGGACATAGTGAGCATGAATGCGGACTCGCCGCTGACATTATCGATTCCTCTTCGGCCGGGTGGGCAGATCCGCTGATCGATGCGCAGGAGGAACTACCTGCGCAGAAATGGCTGATGGAGCACTGTCAGGACTACGGATTCATCCTTCGCTACCCAAAGGACAAGGAGGAAGTGACAGGCATCATCTACGAGCCATGGCATTACAGGTATGTAGGCAAAGAACACGCCAAGACAATAATGGGAGAAGGGCTTTGCCTGGAAGAATATATCGAGAATTACGATAAATACTGATAAAATCAATATGTATGTCCAATAAGATCATTTTAGACATAGATGGGCTCGAGGTAGAGCTCACAAGAAAACGCATAAAAAGAATGAATATGCGCATCATGGAGCCCGATGGCAGGGTAGTCATAAGCGCTCCTTACAGGATACATGACAGAGACGTTATTTCTTTTGTAAGAAGTAAGAGAAACTGGATCGACAGGACTGCGAGGAACGTGCGCGAAAGAGCCGCTGCCCATCCTGAAGCGCAGAGCAGATCAGAAAAGGAAGCCAGGAGGCGCATACTCAAGGAAAGAATAGCCGCCAGGCTTCCTGAGATAGAGGAGATAACAGGACTACGGAGCAACGGCTGGACAGTAAGAGATATGCACACAAGATGGGGAAGCTGCAACACCAAGACCCATCATCTGAATTTCAGCCTGATGCTTTGGGATCGGTCGGATACAGAACTCGACTATGTGATCCTGCATGAATTGGTCCATACTGTAATAGCTGGTCATGGGCCCGACTTCTACGCCATGATGGACAGATTCATGCCGGGCTGGAAAACTGTCCGTAAAAGGCTTAGGACGAGCTGATAGTTGTTCACTTCAAGTACAGGGGACTTAAATGGAAGTACCACAACTGATAATCGATCTTGCGATAATGCTTACCACCGCCGCGGTGGTTACTATCACATTCAAAAAACTGAGGATCCCTACGATCCTCGGTTATATTGTTGCGGGATTCCTTATAAGTCCGTTCTTTCCATTCTTTATGAACATACAGAGCGAGGCTTCGGTCGAAACATGGAGCGAGATAGGCGTAGTCATCATACTGTTTCACATTGGTCTTGAGTTCGATTTCAATAAGCTCACGGAAGTGGGAAGTACAGCGATCGTCTCCGCGGCGATAAAAATGGGCGGAGTTTTGCTCGTCGGATACGGTTTCGGCCGTCTGCTCGGCATGTCTTCGATGAACTCCATATACCTGGGAGTGATGCTTTCGATCAGTTCGACCGTGGTGATACAGAAATGCTTCAGTGAGATGGGGCTCGAAAACGAGAAGTATGCGGGGCTCGTAATGGGCTCTCTTGTGATGGAAGATGTGATCGCCGTCTTTATGATGGTGGTACTGACTACTGTCGCTGCCAGCCAGAATCAAAACCCGGCCGGCATGGCGCTTCACATGTTCCTGATGATCACATACCTAATTCTTTGGCTCGTGCTCGGCATATTCTTTCTGCCGACTTTCCTCGACAAAGTGATGGGGCTTATGAGCGATGAGACTCTTACGCTGCTGTCCATAGGGTTCTGTTTCCTGATGGCTTTGGTGGCGCATAAGCTTGGCTTTTCTATGGAACTCGGCGCGTTTATCGCAGGTTCATTCTTTGCGGGCACCAGATACGCGCACAGGGTGGAGCAGGTGACAGCCGGTATCAAGGACATGTTCGGCGCGGTATTCTTCCTTTCGGTCGGTATGATGGTGGAGCCATCGATCATAACAGAGCACTGGACTTCTATAGTACCGATCGCCATAGTAGCTGTGATCGCCAAGCTGATATTCGCGACGATAGGCATGGTGCTCTCAGGGCAAGATATAAACACTGCTCTCAGGGGCGGCATATCACTTGCGCCGATCGGAGAATTCTCATTCATTATCGCCAGTCTGGGCATTTCTTTGGGAGTCATCGACAGCTATCTATACCCGGTGATCGTGGCGGCATCGATACTCACGATAATCATGACTCCTATTCTTATAAACCACTCGGATAACATAGTTGCGATAATAAGAAAAGTCACGCCTGAAAAACTGAGCCGGGTCGTGATCAGATATACGTCAGACGAGCGTTTCAAGGAGGAACGTTCCTCTGAATGGAGCATTCTTCTAAAGGACTATTTCATGAAGATCGCTGTCTATGGCAGCATAATGCTGGTTACCGCGCTTGCTGGCACGAGGCTGTTATACCCGATGCTCGTAAAGCTGACGGGCGAGGACCCGGCCAGATGGATAGTCACCGTGCTCATATACTTAGTGCTCATAGTGTTCGCAAGGCCGTTTATGGGCAGCAGGAACGCCGCTTTTACGACACTTTGGATGGAAAGGCTTACCAACAGGCCTCCTCTTGCTGTAATGATAGTCGCAAAGGTGGTCATCCTCGAGTCGATAGCGCTGATACCATTATTCACTCTCTTTGAGGCCAAACTCACGTGGCTTGTCCTACTGATCCCGCTAAGCATACTTGTCATCACAAGATCGGAGTTCATTGCCACATATTATCTCCAGCTTGAGACGAGATTCTTCGCAAATCTCAACCAGAAGACGATGGAAGGCAGAGGTGAGTCAAGGGACAATGCCAGTTGGCTCAACGAAGACTACAATATTTTCAGCTGGACTATTCCTGCAGGAGCATCATACGTAGGCAAGTCCATTGCGGACCTCAGCTGGGGCAAAACCTATTCCGTGTATGCGGTAAAGCTGAAACGAGGCGACAGGACAACAGTGATGCCATCAGCGAGGACAGTGCTGCAGGTCGGGGACAAGGTACATGTGATCGGTAAAAAACAGCCTCTTGAGACATTCAGCAAATTACTCGGAGTCGGTGAGGTCAATATAAGGACGCTTAAGGACTTCCTTGTTGATGGTTATGATAAAAACGATCAGGCGCTCGCGTGCGCTGCCATCAAAGTGAGGGGTACCGAAAACTACGTGCTTAAGCCTATCAAAAAAAGCGGCATCAACGCGAATGGTCATTGCATGATACTTGGACTGGAACGCGGAGGTTATGCGACCGGCATGCCCGACGCGAATATGCTTATAGAACAGGGCGACATACTTTGGATCATCGGAGCAGAGCGCGATCTTCAGCGTATCGTTGCTCACTCAATGGGCGAAGAAGGTATTCACGCAGAGAACAATATACAGAAAGTGGAAGCATAGAATATGAATTATGTAGTATTTGAGCATGTAAAAAAGGTCTATCACGTGGGAGAAGTCGATATAGAGGCGCTCTCTGATGCGAGTTTTTCTGTTGCAAAAGGAGAACTTGCCGTGGTAGTCGGGGAATCCGGCGCAGGCAAGACAACGCTTCTGAATATCCTCGGGGGCATGGACACTCTCACGAGTGGCAGGGTCATTCTCGACGGAAGAGAGATAAGCAGTTTCAACAGAAGACAACTCACCGATTACAGACGCTATGATATAGGCTTTGTATTCCAGTTCTACAATCTGGTCCAAAATCTGACGGCGCTTGAGAACGTTTCTCTTGCTACTCAGATCTGCAAGGACCCGCTGGATCCCGAAGAGACGCTTAAAGCGGTCGGTCTCGCTGACAGGATGAACAACTTTCCGGGTCAACTTTCCGGAGGAGAGCAGCAGAGAGTTGCAATCGCAAGGGCTCTTGCCAAGAATCCGAAACTGCTTCTGTGCGATGAGCCGACCGGAGCTCTCGATTACAACACAGGCAAGCAGATACTGCAGCTTCTGCAGGATCAGGCGCGAAATTCCGGCACAACGGTAATAATCATCACTCACAACAAAGCTATCACTCCGATGGCCGACAGGGTCGTCAGTGTTAGAAGCGGAAAAATCACGGATGTTATGATCAACACCGATCCGCTGCCGATATCTGAAATAGAATGGTAAAGTCCACACTGAGAGAAATCCGAACCTCGCTCACAAGATACCTCGCGATATTCGCGATCGTAGCGCTTGGAGTGGGGTTTTTCAGTGGACTTAAGGACTGCAAGGCCTCTATGGTCAAGACTGCTTCGGAATATCTGGATGATAAGAACTTCTATGATTATCAGATACTTTCCTCATATGGTATAGATGACGACAGCGTGGCTCTTGCCTCAGGATGGGAAGGCGTAAGCGAAGCCGAGGGCTCGATACAGATAGATGTTATGGCGCGCTCCGGTAGCGGTGATGCACAGGCTCTTAAGGCTATTTCTTTGCCTGATTCCATAAACAAGCTCAACCTCGTGGAAGGCAGGCTTCCTGAGAGTACTGATGAGTGTGTAGTCGATGATTACAGTATAACGAATGAAGGCTATACCGTAGGAGACAGCATCATAATCACTGACGACAACGACAAGGACAAACGCAAAGAATTCAAGGTCAAAGAATTCAAAATAGTGGGGACTGTCAATACACCGTTATACCTCGACTACCAGAGAGGGTCCACGGATATCGGCAACGGTAGTCTTTACACATTCTTCTTTATAGACAAAGATGCTTTTGACGTGGACTATCTGACAAATCTTTATGTCAAGCTAAATGGGGACTCACCGCCTCTGAGTGAGGAACATGAAGACCTCCTGGATGCGCAAGAGGACAATATGAAAGACCTTGCCGAGGCAGTGACCAATGCAAGGCGTGAGACAGCTCGCAAGGAGGCTCAGGAGAAACTCGATGAGAAGAAAGAAGAGTACGAGGAAAACCTGGATAAATACGAGAGAGAAAAGGCTGATGCTGAGAATAAGATAAGAAAAGCGAAAAACGATATCGCCAATGGCGAGAAAAAAATAAAGCAAACACGCAAGGAACTTAACGATGGTATCAAGAAGGCTGACGCGGCCATAGAGAAAGCCAATGACGCTCTACCTGGCTTGAAAGAAAAAAAGAAAGAAGCGCAGGCCGGACTTGATACGGCAAAAGCCCAGAAGGCGCAGCTGGAAGAAACACTCAAGCAGGCCGAAGCTGTGGGCGCTCCGACAGATGAAATAAAGGCAGGTATCGCTACTGCCGAAAACGCGATAAAGCAAGCGGAAGCCGGAATAAAAAAGATCGATGGAGGCATAGCTGAGGCTGAGGACGGGATCAAGCAGGCAAAAGACGGCAAAAAGAAAGCCAAGGCGGGACTGAAGGAGCTTGACAAGCGTGAGAAGCAGCTGGAGAACAGCAAAGCAAAGGTCAAAAGGGAAGAAGCGAAGGCTGACGAGGAATTCAAAAAAGCCAAGAAGGAACTGGATGACGCTAAGGATAAACTTGATGAAGCTCAGGAGAAGATCGACGATATGGAGACGGGCAATTCTTATGCTCTTTCCCGTACACAGAATGCTGGCTATTCTTCCTTTGACAGCAATTCCAGCATCGTAAGCAATATAGCCAAGATATTCCCTGTGTTCTTCTTCCTCATCGCCGGGCTGGTATGCATGACGACCATGACCCGCATGATAGACGAGCAGAGGACGCAGATAGGCGTGCTCAAAGCTCTCGGATACAGCAACGCTGCCGTGGTCGGAAAGTATATGTTCTACTCGGGAAGCGCCGCTTTTCTGGGAACAGCTGTGGGGTTCTTCGTTGGATGCAAGGTGTTCCCAACGACCATATGGCATGCATATACGATGATGTACGACTTCTCAGAGGATGTGGCGTATGTGATAGATCCAAAGCTGGGACTCATTTCACTCGCTGCTGCGCTTCTTTGCTCGATGGGCGCCACATGGGTGTCCATTGCTGCAGACTTTAAAGTAGCGCCTGCGGATCTTATAAGGCCTAAAACTCCGCCTGCAGGTAAGCGCATTCTCATGGAGCGCATCACTCCGCTTTGGAAGAGGATAAGCTTCCTTTACAAAGTTTCGATCAGAAACATCTTCAGAGACAAAAAACGTTTCCTTATGATGGTGATAGGTGTCAGCGGCTGCACGGCTCTTCTCATAGCAGGCATGGGCATCCGCACTACGATTTCGAGGGTCGCAGATCATCAGTACAACGAGATCTCGCTATACGATTTCACCGTCGTGTTCAGCAAGGATATGAATGAGAACAGGCGGGCCGACTTCATGAAGGATATGAAGAAGACCGGGCTTAAGGACGAAAATGTGAAGTTCATGCATCAGGGCGAAATGACACTTCTCACCGGCAAAAACAGTAGCATGGACATCACCTGCGTCGCGATCAACGAAGATAATTTCGACAGGTTCGTCGATTTGCACGATAAGGAAGGTAAACTCGCATTCCCGGGACAGGGTGAGGTGATAATAGTAAGAAAGCTCCAGCATGATTATGGCATGAACGTGGGTGACACCATCACATTGAGAAAGGACTATCACGAAATGGAGCTCAAGGTGGTAGGAGTCGCGGATAATTACGTCTATGACAACATTTACATGAGCGAAGAGACTTACAAACAGGGCATGGGCAGAGCAGGGGATATAAAGGCTGCCTATGTGAAGCTCGATGATGAAGCAACCGAAGAAGAGATAAGAAGCGCCGCAACAGTGGCGGCGAATTATGAAAATACCGTTGCCGTTCAGGTCAACGCAGATGTAAAGGACAATGTTGCAAAGATGATGAAGAGCCTCGACGCGGTTGTGTATGTCGTTATATTGTCTGCGGCTTTGCTGGCCTTTATAGTGCTGTACAATCTGACGAATATCAATATCACGGAGAGGATAAGGGAGATCGCGACCATCAAGGTGCTCGGATTCCGCAGATTCGAGGTTTCGCAATATGTGTTCAGAGAGAATCTCTTCCTGACTGCGATAGCCGCGGTCGTAGGCATACCGGCAGGAAAGTGGCTGCTGAAATTCGTCATAGACAATATTGTCGTAAAAATGATCTTCTTTGAGCCGAGACTCACCAATATGGATATGGTGATCGCTGTGGTGCTGACATTCGTGTTCTCATTTGTGGTCAATCTCGCGATGCAAAAGCGTCTTTCGGACGTTTCCATGACTGAATCCTTGAAATCCATAGAATAAAAAAACGGAAGTTTACATCGGGTGATCGCCTTTGTAAACTTCCTTTTTTATGCAACCTTTTATGCAGTTGGATGATACTCGTATTACTCAAGTCCTATAAGATACGGCAGGGTGGCTTCGAAGTCCACTCCATACCACGCTTTTTTAGGGTTCTGCATGGTGACTTCGATGGTGTGGGCTGTATAGTCGGCCGCGATCCTCATAGCATCCTTCCAGTTTTTGCCCTTCATGATCTCACCGATAACAGTGCTTGAGAAAAGGTCTCCGGTGCCGTGGAACATTGCCCCTACCTTATCGTTCTGATAAGCGTAAAACTCATCATGCTCGCTGTCATAGCCCATGATCCCGGTCTTTCCTTCGCTGAGAGACACGCCTGTAAGAACTGTGATCTTTGCGCCGAGTTTTTCGAGCCTTTCGAGCATCTCTTTTACATAGCTCTCGTCATACTCTTCTTTATACTCCATGCCGGTCATGAATGAGGCCTCGGTTATATTTGGCACTATGATATCGGCTTCAGCGCAGAGATCGGCATTCTTCCTGGCATATTCCATGTCAAAGGCAGGGTACAGCTTGCCCTGATCGGCCATTGCCGGATCTACAAATATGAGACCATCCTTGCCGAATGTTTTAAAGATGTTTTTTACTATCTCTATCTGTTCGATCGAGCCGAGATATCCGGTATAAATACCGTCGAACTTTACATCCTCGTCCTTCCACTTCTCACAGATAGGCTCTATCTGATCCGTAAGATCTTTGCATGTAAAGCTTTTGAACAGAGTGTGATTTGAAAGCAGCGCTGTCGGAAGTATGACACACTCGGTGCCAAGCGCTGATATGACCGGAAGAGCTATCGTGATCGAGCACTTTCCGAGACAAGAAATATCCTGTATTGTTAAAATCCTTTTCACTTCAAAGAGCCTCCTCGTTTTGACCTCTTGAAATATAACACTTTTGGCGGGAATGATAAATACGAAAATGAATTTGTATTAAGAAATCTGATATACACCTACCATATATAGTATCATTCATGCGAAAAAGTATAGTTATTCACCGTTGAACGGGGAGGGGTATTTATGAAGAATCTTAAACTCAGGAAATCACTGGTGTTGCTGCTGTGCCTGTGCATGACAGCTACTATGTTCCTGGCATCATGCGGTTCAAAGGATCCTGTAGAGGAATCCGCAATGCCGCACAATTCTCTTACAGGCATGACCGAAGAAGAAGGCTATGACACTTCGGCAGACGATCAGCGCGTTGCTGCTTTCGTAGTAGAGAACGCTCCTGACGCAAGACCGCAGTGGGGTATGGATGACGCAAACTATTCGCCTGACATCTTTCTGCAGGGCGAGGTAGAAGGCGGAATCACAAGGACACTCTGGCTTTATGCTGATTACAACAAGCTGCCTGAGGTGATCGGACCTATGAGAAGTGCGAGACCTCCATATGTCAAGTTCTCTGAACTCTTCGATGCCGTATTCCTTCACTGGGGCAAGAGCCACAGTAAAGGAAGCTACACAGGAGCCAGCACTGTATTCAGAAAAGACAAGGTAGATCATATCGACCAGATGACATACAGCGGAGAGACTGACCTCTACGACAGAGACCATACAAGAAACGTCAGCTCAGAGCATACGGGTATCATCTATGGCGATAAGGTAGCTGAGGCAATCAAGGGCGAGGGCTTCAGAAAAGAGCCTAATGACTACACAAAGCTTTGCTTCAATAAGGAAGCTGCGCCTGTAAGCGACCAGGCTGCTGTAAATGTAGGCGTCAAGTATTCTTCGAAGGCGTTTGAGGATTCTTACTGGACGTATAACGAAGAGGATGGCCTTTATCACACATCCGATTTCGAAAACGACTTCACGAGAGACAACCTGCTGGTGCTCTATGATAAGACAGAATATATCACCAAAGAAAACTATGCCGGCCCTGGCAGCGCAGGTTCTGTTACATACTGCGACTATAAGCTTGACGGCGGCAAGGGACAGCTCTTCAGCAAGGGTACTGTTAAGGATATCGAGTGGAAGGTAGAAGACGGAAAGCTGATACTCATCGACCCTGAGACAGATCTGGAGACTGCTATGGCAGCCAATGAGGAAGCATTCAAAGCAGCCAAGGAAGCCAAGGCAGAGACTTATGAAAAGCCTTACATGATCGCCGGAGATGATGAAGAAGAGGGCGAAGAGGCCGATGCAGAAGATGCAGCAGAAGGTGATGCTTACGTCGTACAGCCTCTCAACAAGGGCAAGACATGGATCGGATGGATCTCTTCCAATAACGGCGGAAAGGTATCCATTTCGTAATCAAAAGCAATTAAACAATATAGACCAAGCACAAAAAAAGTGGCCGGAGGGAGCATCCTCCGGCCACACTTATTATTTTTCTCTGCCGTGCAGCATCGGCTGCGCGATGTGGACGTTGAAATACGCGATCAGAGGTCCCATAAAGAAAGCCGTTACTATGGTGCCGATCCCCACGTTGGCAAGGATACCCGACATGCCGGCTCCCGATACGGCGAGAAGGGCAGTTCCGCAAGCAACACAAACGAAATCGCTTATGACCCTGCATATCGCAAACCTTATTTTATCCTGTCTCTGAGACCAAATCAGCGATACTGCGTCGTATACCGAAACGCCTAGATCAGCCGTGAAGTATAGGGACGATGCCAGACAGAGTATCACTATAGCGATCAGCAATATTACAAGTCGCAATACCAGTGAAGCGTCAGGAAGCATCTCCGTCCATAGTTTCTGTGAAAACTCGACGATATAACCGAGGAAGAAAAGATTGATAAAGGTCGCTATGCCTATTTTGGTCCTGTCGAAAACAAGAGCGAAAATAAGAAGCACCACGCTGACGATCACGTAAAGGGTTCCGAAGCGTATCGGAATGAGAGCGTCAAGCCCGCTCATCAAGGTCTGGAATGGATCCACGCCAAGAGCCGCGAATTTGAACATTCCCACCGAGAAACCGCATATCACTACGCCGAGGACGCTCATCAGTATTCGCCTGCCAAGCAGGGAGTTTTTTATTATTGTATTGTCTTTATTGTTTTTCATCTCTTTTGTCCCTTGCGAGAATAAACCCTATTCCTGATCTACAGTCTCTTCTCGATCTCTTTCCATGCATGTGAGGTCAAACAACTCTTATCTAAATCTTTCGTCAGCCCGGCCCAAAGAGTATAGGGCATCGTTAAGGACAGGCTATTTGCGAGAGCTTTACTGCGCTGGGATATGTCAAAAAGTCCCATGATGGCCATCGGGCGCTCCTTGTCGATCTGATCGACAGCATATAATATCGAATGGCATGCTGCGCCAAATGGGGCGAGTGTATTCAACGCCTCTCCGTTATGCGACCCCAGCATGGCTACCATTGCAGATATTCGATCCGGATCTGCAAAAACGAATACTACATCAGGGGTCCCGATCCCGGACCATTTGCTTAATGGTGCAAACACGATCCGTGGATAAGCTTTTTTTGAGAACGGCAGACTGTTCCGCCATTTCAGAGCCAATTCCTCGGTGCAGTAGAAACGCTCTCCGTCTTTCATGTGCTCAGGAATATGCGGCGGCACCTGATCTTCGAATCCCTGCGAGAGCATTTTATGGATATCGGGATTCCTTCTGGAAAAACCGTCGCCGAAGCAGCATCCGACAGCTCCGCCCGGGCAATTGCAGCTTTCCTCATCCATGGAGATCGTTTTTCCATTTGATGCCGACAACAGGAGAGGGATAACGCAGTTACGCTTATCCGGGGATGCGTCGAAGTCGCAGGCGGCGGATGTGTTTCCTAAAAAAATACCAACGGGTTCTCTGTCCAGATGGAGCATCTGCATCAACTTGATTTCCATTTCAAAACCTCCAGAAAGGATCTCTTTTGAAGACTTTAGTTATTTATAAAGGACGCGATGTCGGCGATCACATCTTCACCGATATGCCTTTCAACGCTGTATTCCTTTGAAGCTTTCAGGATGTCGTCGTAGATCGCATCGACGAAAACATGGTTCAGCTCCGGGTACAGCTTGTAGTATGTATTATTACGCTCTGCCAGCAACTCTTTGAATGTTTGAAAGTCATCATCAGCCAGCACTTGAAAATCCTTGCCGCCCTGCATTATGAGTACAGGTTTCTCATTCTCAAGAAGATAATCCGCTGCTGTCTTTTTTCCCATTTCTTTGAAGTAGTAGAGAGTCGTTCCACCGACGAATTTCTTCTTCTTAGCCTTTTCGTCACTCATCTGATAGAGATCTTCAAACTTCTTTGAAAACAATTTGTCTTCGATCCCAACGATCCACTTGACGACGGACCTGCTGACTTCAGCTTGCCTGAGCTGCCTTACGACGACATCTTCCAGCCGGTATGGAGTTCCTGCCATCATGACAAGGCCTTTAACATTTCCACCTTCAGCGTCTATCCTTGGCGCGAGCATTGCCCCCATGCTGTGTCCCAAAATATAGATTCGATCGCTGTCTATACGAGGATCGGATTTCAGCATGTTGACCGCAAGCACAGCGTCATCTATAGTCTCTTCCTTTACAGTGACGCATTGTTTCAGCATCTTCCTCGGATGAGCGAATGAACGCTTATCGTAGCGAATTGATGCAATGCCGTGTTTTGCAAGACCTTCGGCGAGATCGCGGAAAGGGGTGAGCTTCATCACTTTCTCGTCCATATTGCTGGCCCCTGAGCCATGTACCATGACTACTGCAGGCACAGGCCCAATCGTTCCATCAGGAATAGTGAGCATTCCATTCAACGGGAACTCCGTTCCTTTTCCTATAATGATCCTTTCACTATACATATGAACATCTCCTAAACAAGTGATCGATATCTATATCAATATCAATATCCATATTCATATCCATATCCATATCCATATCTTGCTATAACAGTATAGCATATTGAAGTCGCGGCCACTCCAACCTTTACACGATCACAAACAGGCACAAAGAGGGCTTCAGAGAGGAGTTTTTCGAAAAAGTGTACATTTCAAAAAAATTTTTGCGAAAAATGTACAGTGATCGCATCAACAAAAAACAAAATTACTTGACGATAAGTCCTCCTGCAGGGATTATAGTCAAGTAACATTGTTGTAAATCGTTCTTATTTCTGTTCCGAAGCATCGATCTGAAGTATTTTTGGAAGATCGGTATCATTCCAACAGGAGAACCTGCATCAGCTCAGTGTTATGCCTGATGTGAAGCTCATTATCAGGATCATCAGGATCGCTACCGGAGCGATGAATTTGATGAGGATCTTGTAAATGCCGGCGATCCTGAATTTGTCACCGCACGCTTCAACTTCTTTGACCACCTGCTCAGGCTTCCAGACCCATCCGACGAAAATGCAGCATCCGAGAGCGCATATAGGGATCATGATCCTGTCTGTCATGTATTCCATGAAATCGCAGAAAGCAGGGAAGGTAACTCCGTTCGTTCCGTCAAGCCAGATGCCCTTCATCGGGATAGCAGCCTGTGTGCATGTGTAGAGACAGCCAATCGCGAAGAGCACGACACAAAGCCATATCGTGGACTTTTTACGTTCAAGTCCCATCTTTTCTGTCAGGAAGGCAACGATACTTTCAATAAGAGATATGCATGATGTAAGCGCCGCGAACAGGAGAAGCAAGTAGAACAGCGCTCCGAAGAAACGTCCGCCCGGCATGCTCTGAAACATCTGCGCGAGAGAAACGAATGCGAATCCGCCGCCTTTTCCGATCTGATCGGCTCCGAGTGTTGCGAATACTCCCGGAACGATGATGAATCCCGCAAGTATAGCGACCAAAGTATCCATTGCGCATATCAGCGCAGTATTCTTGGCTATGTTTTCATTCTTAGGAAGATAGGATCCGTAAGTGATCATGATCGCCATTCCTATCGAAAGCGAATAGAAAGCTTGACCAAGTGCGGAGAGGATAGTACTGAAGGTCACCTTGCTCCAGTCAAATGTGAGGAGATACTTCAGACCTTCCGCGGATCCCGGCAGTGTCACGGTCCTGATAAGCAATATTATCAACATTATGAAAAGTGCCGGCATACCGAATTTATTGAACTTCTCGATGCCGCCTGAAACACCCTTTATGATGACGATACCGTTGAGCGCAATGAAAGCTGCCGCAAAGGCAAGAGCGACCCAAGGGATGGACGTGGTGCCGTCAGCGTGCGCGCCGAGCATGTCATAGAAATAAGCCGGTGAGTCCGCATAGATCTCAGGAGCGTGGAGTGCGTATGCAAAAACGTAACGCAGCACCCATCCGCCGACATGGCTGTAGTAGCATGTGATGATGAACGCGCCGAGCACTCCGACCCAGCCTACCCACGAGAACTCTTTATGTCCGAGATTCTTGAATGTGCTGACGATATTCGACTTTCCCGCTCTTCCTACCGAGAGTTCGGTGATCATGAGAGGGGCTCCGAGTATGATTACTATGAGCACATAGATTATGAGAAATGAGCCGCCTCCGCCTTCATATGCTCTGCCCGGGAATTTCCAGATATTGCCGAGGCCTACAGCTGAACCTGCTGCAGCAAGTATGAATCCTATGCGGCTTCCCCATTGCGAACGATTGTTATCCATATAATTGTCTTCCTTATGTGATCGATTATGCGCGATTTACTTGGATTTGCTTGCACGAACTTTAGTATCTTACTAAATGTCTACCTATAAGGTCAACACGCAATCCTTGCTGTTTCAAGAAAAAAACGCAATTCAGTCGAAGTAGACGGCATGTTTACAATTCAGCGCTTGGTTGTTGTATAATTTTTGTGACCAAACCAATTATTTGCCGTATAAAACAAGGATCTGTTATTTCTCAGGGGACTGAACTGATATGAAAAGAAAAGCTTTGATGATCACACTTCTGATCTTATTGATGGTCGCCTGCTGCAGCTGTGGCGAGGGCGATATGGAAAAAAGAAGTGCAGGCATGAATATACGTGTCGATGAGTCCAACGGATCGATGACTATCACCAGACCGGAGATCAAGAACCCCGCTCCAATGGGGGATAAAGACACATGGACGATCTTTGTTTATCTCTGCGGGTCTGATCTTGAATCACGCTTTCTATTCGGCGGAGGTATGGGGACCGACGACATAAAAGAGATGTGTGCGGCGACCTCCATTAATAAAGTCAGATTTGTAATAGAGACCGGAGGCTCTGACAGATGGCACAACAAGATGATAAGCAGCGATGCTATAGGTCGCTTTGTTGTTGAAAACGGCAGACTGAAGGAAGTAGGCGAGGAAGAGCAGACCTCGATGGGGAAGTCTTCAACTCTGAAAAGCTTTCTTCAGTGGGGTATAAAAAAATATCCTGCGGAAAAAATGGGAGTCGTCTTTTGGGATCATGGCGGAGGAAGCATTACCGGAGTCTGTTTTGATGAGATCGAAGATAATGATTCGCTCTCGCTCCGTGAGATCGACGCAGCCATGCTCAGTGTCCTTGAAAGTGGCGAGTTGACTGATAAATTCGAATTCATAGGATTCGACGCATGCCTGATGGGTACTGTGGAGGCTGCAAACATATCCGCATCTTATGCCGACTACATGATCGCGTCACAGGAGAGTGAGCCTGGATCAGGCTGGGATTATACTGCGATAGGCAATTACCTGGCAAAGCACCCCGATTCTGATGGCAAGGCTCTCGGCAAGACAGTCTGTGACAGCTTCAAGAAGCAATGCGAGAGCATAGATGATGTACAGATAGCCACCATGTCGGTCACCGATCTTTCACAAATGGATAGCCTGCTGAAGGACTTCAACGCCTTATCGAAAGAAATATACAGCAAAAGCGAAGACAGGGACGTGCTTGCATCATTAGTACGCAAGATAAATGACGTCGATAATTTCGGCGGTAACAACAGGGCCGAAGGATATACCAACATGGTCGATCTCGGAGGCATAATAAAGGCTTGCAAGAAATGGTCGGATAAATCCGGTGCAGCAACAGAGTCTCTCAGCGATGCAGTGGTCTACAGCATTTCCGGGTCAGACCATCAGGGCGCGAGCGGGCTTTCCATCTATTACCCTCTGCAGGTTGAAGGCTCAAAAGAACTCAGTATTTTCGAGAGTGTATGCATCAGCCCGTATTATATGTCTTTTGTGGGACGCCAGGGCTATGGCAGCGCTAACGACGGTGATTATGAAGAATATGATGAAGAAGAGTTGTTCGAAGGCGGCTTCTGGGATTGGCTCGATGTCTTCCTCTTTGATGATGAAGACGGCGATTACGACTATGAATATGATTATGACGATGGCGGAGGTTTCTGGAGCTTCCTTGATGATTATGAAGAGGATGCTGAAAGCGAACTTATTACGTTCTCAAAAGAACCGGATATAAATAAATCCGGTGAATATTGCTTCACTCTTGACGCAGAAGGTCTGGAAAATACAGCCGATGTTCTTGCTCTGGTATATCAGGATATGAACGACGGGACTTTTATCGAATTGGGAGAGACTTATGATGTCAATGTGGACTGGGAAACCGGCTATGTGAGCGATTACTTCGATGGTTACTGGCTGTCGCTACCCGACGGGCAGAATCTTGCCACGTATATCGTTGATGTGACCGACGATTACGTGATCTATACATCCCCGATACTTCTGAACGGCGAAGAGGCTTATCTGCGCATGAGACAATATTATGACAGCGGAGTAGTCAAGGTGGAAGGAGTATGGGAAGGTATCGACGATTACGGCGCAGCAGATAAGAGTATGATCAAGCTGCAGAGCGGAGATTCGATCACACCGACATATTTCTCCGTCGACGATGAAGGATACGATATGGATGGTTACGAGGGCGAAGCATATAAAGTGAAATCTAAAAATGGGGATCTGAGGATCGGATATGATTATCTGTTTGAGGGCGATTACGAGTACTCGTTCTGCATCACTGATATTTTCGGCGATGACTATATAACGGATCCGGTCACATTCAATCTTGATGAATACGGGAATGTCAGCTTCTACTAAGCCCGGTCCACTTTTTAAGTCACTCGGGCTTTTGGGTATCACGACCCTGAAATAGCTGAAAGCATCTCACCCCAAAACACTTGCATAATAAAAGACGGCGCCATCCATTAAGGATACCGCCGTCTTTTTCCATCCAATCACATACTGTTTATCGACAAACCGGATTTTAATGAACTCTTTCAATAATCAATTCTGTCGAGCCTTCTTCAAGAGCGTTGTGCTCATCATAATGGATGTGGTCTCCTGGCACTCCATCCGCGAGTGCTGTCAGGTGTTTAGCCAGTGAGAGCATTCCTTCTCTGTTTGCAGATATCACGATTTCGCCATTTTCAGTAGCAGTCTTGATTTCAAATCCATCGACCCATTCGATTTTCATTATCATAACCTCCACAAACTGCCGATTTGCATGTTCCAATAATAGTATAGCATATCAAAACGCGGGTTCATTGGAGGGAGATAGTCCATTTCCTGCATAACAAACCTTTATGCACTAACTTTATTGGTGCATTTGAGCGAAAAACGGGGCAAAAGGACCAAATGTTTGGAACTTCGATGGCGATTTGGCTATGTAAAGAGCCCATTGTTACATTATTTATCTAAAAATCATGTTTTCTGAGCCTGAAACAAGGTATAAATTGGGAAAAGTTAGTCCATTTCCTGCATAACAAACCTTTATGCACTAACTTTATTGGTGCATTTAGGCGAAAAACAGGACAAAAGGACCAACCTTTTGGAACATCAAAGACGGTCTAGTCGATAGAAGCACCAATATCGGAATCAATATGATCAACAGTAATAATTTTACTCTCTCTGGGGTTCTTATCCCCAACTCTTGCATATAAAAAGCGAAGCCACCCATTGAGGATGACTTCGCCTTTATGGTGGAGCGTAGGGGGATCGAATTTGCAAGCTATCGCTGAACACGTTGAAATGAAAGGAGGACAGCACGCCATCTTCTTTCATCCAACCACTCATCCAACCAGTGCTGTACACAAAAGCATGATCTTCTTAACTGTTGTTCTCCCCTCTGAGCTTACTCTCTATCTCGGAAGCTCATCAAGGTCCCTGAATCTGCCTGATTCTATATCTTCAAGTCCATTTTGGATCTTGTCACGTATTTGTCCTGCTGTCATTCTCTCAGCATTTACAGAATCAGGGGACTGCCTTATTGTAACAGGAAATGGAATGCCGCCAACCATACTTATCTGTCTCAGATAAATATCAATAGCGGTAGACATAGATAACCCAAGCTGTGACAGTACAGCCTCTGCATTATGTTTTACTTCTGGATTAACGCGAAGGTTTAATGTTGTATTCTTGTCCATTGTTTTATTCCTCCCAATAAAATTGTAACGCATTATGCGTTACAATTCAAGAGTAACCCCTGACTGCCACCATTTCTTCCTGCATCTGCTCTTCATTCAGGCTTCTGCTTTGGGAGTATATATGGTCAAATATGGTTCTGCCTGCGGAAAAGAATCCATCGAGTCTGTTTTCCTTCACATATTTTTCCGGAAGGTAATACACCTTGTCTACTGCATCTGCATCTTCAGTTTCATGGAATCTCATCACATGCTTCTCGTTGATATCAGATACCTTTTCCCAGTTTCTGGAATAGTAACTGCTTGTGAGGAAGAATACTGCAATACGGTTTCCTTCGCTGTCCTTCCCCCAATACACTCCTTTATAGCCGTAATAAGGCTTCTCAACATACATATCCCCATTCTCTGTCATACGGATCCCTGTATCATTGTAAGGAATGTAGTTTGGATTATGAAAGACAAGAATATCTCCCGCAATAATGATCAGGATGACTACGGCAGCAGTAGCTGCTATCGTTACGATCCTTTTGAGCAGCATTTTTCTTTTGAGTCGTTTGAGCCGCTCGGCCTCATCAAGTCTGCTGAGAACTTCTTCAGCCTCTGCCTCAGCGTCAGGAATCTCTGAACAATGCATTCTGCGGTAGTATTCTCTGCATCCTTCGCAATCTGTCAGGTGCTCTTCAACTGCTGCTTTACTTTCTTCTGACAGCGCATCATCTATATAAAGCGGCATCAGATCTTTTACTATATTACAATGAATCTTCATCGAGTTCCTCCTTGATCATCATGCGCGAACGGTAGTAGGTGACTCTCGCCCAGCTTTCGCTCTTACCGAACAGCTCACCTATCTCTGCGAAACTCAGGTCTCCGAATGTCCTGAGCTGGAAGACTTCTTTGTACGGCTCTTTCAGGTCGTGCAAAATGCGGTGGATCTTCATCGCCGTTTGTTTTCTCAGAAGTTGCTCCTCCGGATCGCTTTCACTCCCCGCCGGAAGCTCATAATCATCTGATTCATCATCATGCTTTGTCAGTGCTGTTGTCTTCGACTGTCTTTTCAAGGAGTCAAAACTTAGATTCCTCGCTATCTGGCACAGCCAGACTTTCAGTGATGCTTCACCACGGTAGTCATTGATCTTCATGTCAGGATCATGTACCAATGAAAGAGTGTAACGGTACACCGGTGTGAAATATTCCCGATACAGCTTTTCAATATCCATCAGCATTCTCCTGTTTAAATCTTCTACTTATATGACTCGCAAACCCTCAATTCGTTACAAGCTTTTTCAAATTCACGTGTAAAACTATCATACCTGATCACATCTAACCAATGTCAAAAAAATAGACCCATTGAACATCAACGGGTCTGGTGGTGGAGCGTATGGGGTTCGAATCGCGACGCTCAGCCTGCAAGCCTTGAAAAGAGCGGAGGTCGCACGCCATCTTTTTTTCATCTAATCAATCATCTAATCTGGATGTAGTAATTCATTTCCGTTTACTGCGGAATTCGCGCGGTGTCATTCCGAAAGTTCTGCGAAACTGCAGATTGAAGTAAGAAATA
>CADBXM010000020.1 GCA_902798745.1 uncultured Eubacteriales bacterium | reverse complement strand
AGGATTCAAGGCTGTTGATCACAAGCTGAGCAAGGGCGCATATAAGTATGGTCTCGCTGTATCCCCACTCGATTGTATGGGATGCGGAGTATGCGTAACGATCTGCCCAACCAAGTCGCTTACAATGAAGCCACTTGAGGAGCAGCTCCCAGAGCAGAAGAACTTCGACTATGCTGTAAAGAGCGTATCCGTCAAGAAGGAATTCGCAGACAACAGCAACGTTATCAAGTCGCAGTTCAAGACTCCACTCCTCGAGTTCTCGGGCTCATGCGCAGGATGTGCTGAGACTTCGTATGCAAGGCTGATCACTCAGCTCTGCGGAGATCACACATACATCTCCAACGCTACAGGATGCTCGTCCATCTGGGGCGGCCCTGGAGCTACAGCACCTTACACAACAGACGCTTGCGGCCACGGTCCTGCTTGGAACAACTCCCTCTTCGAGGACAACGCTGAGCACGGTCTCGGAATGAGAATGGCTGTTAAGACAAGAAGAGCACAGATCAAGGCTGAGGTCGAGGCAGTTGCTGCTGACGCTCCGGCTGAGGTAAAGGCTGCAGCTGATGCATGGCTCGCAGTATTCAACGATCCTGAAGAGTCCAGAGCAAAGGGCGACGAGCTCTGCGCAGCTCTCGAAAAGGCCGGCCTTGGCGCTGAGATCATCGAGCGCAAAGACCTCCTTGGCGAGAAGACAGTATGGATCTTCGGTGGAGACGGTTGGGCTTACGATATCGGTTACGGCGGACTCGACCACGTACTTGCAAGTGGCGAGAACGTAAACGTAATGGTATTCGATACTGAGGTTTACTCCAACACAGGCGGACAGTCATCCAAGGCTTCCAACATCGGACAGGTTGCTCAGTTCGCTGCTGCCGGTAAAGCTGTAGAGAAGAAGTCACTGTCTCAGATCGCTATGGCTTATGGCTATGTATACGTAGCTCAGGTAGCTATGGGCGCTGACATGAACCAGACTCTGAAGGCAATGAACGAGGCTATCGCTTATGACGGACCATCCCTGATCATCGGATACTCCCCATGCGAGATGCACTCCATCAAGGGCGGCATGGTCAACTGCCAGCTCGAGATGAAGAAGGCTGTAGAGTGTGGTTACTGGAACCTCTTCAGATTCAACCCTGCTGCTAAGGCAGAGGGCAAGAACCCGTTCACTCTCGACAGCAAGGTACCTGCAGGCGGATATCAGGAATTCCTGATGAACGAGGCAAGATACAACAGACTGACCAGAGAGAATCCGGAGAGAGCAGAGAAGCTCTTCGCGGAGAACGAGGCAGCTGCAATGGCACGTTACGACAAGCTCGTCAGATTCGTAGACTTCTACGCACCTGCAGAGTAATTCGGAACGCTGCATAACAGTTCAAACAAAGGCGGGGATCGCGTGATGCGGTCCCCGTTTTCTGTTTCTTATTATGAGCGGATACATTGCATTTTTTCTGAAACACGATACAATTGTTATAGTATACAAATCAACCTTGCGGGGATGGAACGGAGGTAGATATGAAGAATCTAATAAAAAGGACAGCGATCATATGGATGGCATTTGTGATAATGCTGGCTATGATGCCGGTTCTGGGAACTCTCACGGGCGGGATGCTTCCTGCGGGTGAGGTATATGCTGAGGAACAGGAAGTCGATGTTACGACTCCTGATGGTTTCAAATTTCATTTATGGATAGGATCAAGCGGGGCAAGCGTTGCTCTCAGAGGGTATACAGGCTCGGCTACCGAGATCATACTGCCTACATCCGTAACATATGGCGGAAAGACATATAAGGCTTCTGATGAAGGATTCTGGATCGATAAGGAAGCTTTCAGCGGCAACACTAAGATCAAAAAAGTCGCAGTTCCGCATGGTTATGAAGCTATTTCTGAAGGCGCATTCAAAGGTTGCTCGTCTCTTACTGAAATAGCGATCGGTGACAGTGTTTCATATTTGTCCTCCGACATATTCGATGATTGCAGTAAGCTGACTACTTATTATTACAGCGGAACAAATATTACTGGAAGCGAAAGCGCAGGGGTGCAGGCAGTTATCAATTCCGGACTTGGACAGTATGCGAATGGGCAGCCTCGATCTGGAGTAACTGTATACACCATATCCGGCAGCGTTGTTGACAAGGCAGTTCAAGAAATCAACAATGGCAGCACAAATGGAAACAAGATAAAAGTCGTCTCGAGCAGTGACCCTTACAGCCTGATCAAGATCGAATCTGTTGGCGAGGACGGCACTCCTTATGGCAAAGGTGCTTCTGAATCCGTTGTCGACAAAGCTCTCAGATCACTTTCATCGGAAAGCGATCCGAAGGGAACAGTTTTCGGGCTGCTCCAGGCTAGGATCACCAAGGTGACCAAGACTTCGCTGACAGTCAAGTGGAAGAAGGTATCAGGCGCCAAAAAATATCTAATATACGGCAATAAGTGTGGCAAGAAAAACAAGCTGATCAAGCAGACCAGTGTCAATGGGACCAGTAAAGTTTTCAAGAAGGTCGCTGGAAAGAAGGTCAAGAAAGGCACTTATTATAAGTTCGTCATCGTTGCTATAGACAGCAAAGGAAAGGTAATTTCCACATCCAAGATAGTCCATGCCGCGACCAAGGGCGGAAAATTCGGTAACGACAAGAAAGTCACTACAAAGGCCAAGAAGAACAAGGTCAGCATCAAAAAAGGAAAAACTTTCAAGCTCAAAGCAAAGGCGGTGCCTCAGTCCAAAAAGTTCAAAGTTCAGAGGCACAGAGCCGTCAAATATGAATCTTCGAACCCGGCGGTAGCGACAGTATCATCAAAGGGCGTGATCAAGGGCAAGAAAAAAGGTACATGCTACGTTTATGCATATGCCCAGGTCGGAGTATTCGCAAAGGTTAAAGTAACAGTAAAGTAGAAAAGCATTTCACATTAAAGCCGGTCATACAGACCGGCTTTTTTTCATAAGTAATATACGGAAAGAGCGGTTGAAAGTGAAGGAATGCGATAGTAAAATATACGATGAATCAGAATGAAAAGGAGGTACATAATATGCCACTCGTTACAACAACTGAAATGTTCAAAAAGGCTTATGACGGCGGATATGCCATCGGAGCTTTCAACGTTAATAATATGGAGATAGTACAGGGCATCACTGAGGCGTGCCAGGAGACACATTCACCTGTTATTCTTCAGGTTTCCAAGGGCGCAAGAGCCTATGCCAATCACACTTATCTCATCAAACTGGTAGAGGCTGCGGTAATAGAGAATCCTGAGATCCCTATCGCTCTCCACCTCGACCACGGCGATTCTTTCGAACTTTGCAAGAGCTGCATCGACGGAGGTTTCACTTCTGTAATGATCGACATGAGTTCGAGACCTTTTGAGGAGAATATCGAAGAGACAAAGAAAGTCGTAGAATACGCTCATGCACATGGAGTAGTAGTCGAGGCAGAGCTCGGTACACTTGAAGGCGTTGAGGATGAGGTAGTTGTAGAGGCAGGTCAGGCCAGCTACACACGTCCTGAAGAAGTAGAGGAATTCGTGACACGTACAGGATGTGACTCGCTTGCGATCGCTATCGGTACTTCCCACGGAGCATATAAGTTCAGACCTGAACAGTGCACACGCAACGAGAAGGGCATACTTGTTCCTCCTCCACTGAGATTCGATGTGCTTGAAGAAGTGTCAAAGAGACTTCCTGGCTTCCCTATCGTGCTCCATGGATCATCATCAGTTCCACAGGACTTTGTAGCGATGGTCAATCAGTATGGCGGTAACATGCCGGATGCCATCGGAATTCCTGAAGAGCAGCTCAGAAAGGCGGCAGCGATGTCGGTCTGCAAGATCAATATCGACTCGGATATCCGTCTTGCCATGACAGCCAATATCCGCAAGCATTTCGCAGAGCATCCTGAGCACTTCGATCCACGCCAGTACCTCAAGCCGGCAAGAGCTGCCGTAAAGGAAATGGTCGCGCATAAGATCATCAACGTGCTCGGATCCAATGACAAAATCTAATATAATACAACATTAAGGAGATATATCTAATTGTCTCATACAATTGAGTTAAGAAAAGTGTCGAAATACTATGCTGGCGAAGATTCCGTCAGCATGGGATTTTCGCGTATAGATCTCGACCTCGACATAGGCGAATTCGTAGTGATCACGGGCGAGAGCGGAAGCGGTAAATCCACGCTTCTCAACGTGATCAGCGGACTTGATACCTATGAAGAGGGCGAGATGTTTGTTTGCGGTGAAGATACCACGGCCTTCAACACCGAGGACTATGAAAACTACCGCAAGAAATATATAGGAAATATCTTTCAGGACTTTAATCTGATCAACAGCTACACGGTATACCAGAATATCGAGATCGTAATGCTGCTTGCGGGAAAGAGAAAGAATGAATGCACAGCGCGTGTGCGGACGCTGATCGATCTTGTAGGCTTGAAAAAATACCGCAACACCAAGGTGTCAAAACTTTCAGGCGGACAGAAGCAGAGAGTTGCTATCGCTCGTGCTCTTGCCAAGGACGCACCTATCATCGTGGCAGACGAGCCTACCGGAAATCTCGATTCCAAATCAGCTGAAAGCGTAATGGAGACACTTGCGAGGGTATCCGAGGACAAGCTGGTAGTGATCGTGACCCACAATTACGAGCAGGCCGAGCCTTATGTGACCCGAAAGATCACCATGCATGATGGCAGGATAATCGAGGACAAGCAGATGGCGGAGCAGGAAGAGACTTCTGCTGACGATTATCTCGACGATGAAATAATTGAAGCAGATGCCGGTGTGTCTGACGTTTCTGATGCTGCCGCCAATTCTGATAATGAGGCTAATGCTGACGCAAAGGTTATTGATGACGGGGAAGACAGCGCAGACGACACAGTACCAAAACGTCTGGGACGTGCAGCTAGGAATGGCAATCGCAGCGTTAGAGCTGAAGCCGGGAAGCCTGCAGCCATGCGAAAAGAATCAGAGTTCAGGCTCGGTGTACGCAATACATTCAATCTTCCGACCAAGTTCTTGCTGCTCTTCATCGTATATTTCTTCGTATCGACTGCAGTGCTCGGCCAGTATGCAACCACCAAAAACAGCATGCATGAGAGCAGTTTGCTCGGAAGCAATCCGTATTTCGTCAATGCGACTTCCGATAGGGTTGTGGTCAAGAAAAAAGATGAATCTAGTTTTACCGAAAGAGACTTCAAAAGGATCGAAAATACAGAGAACATTAGAGAGATAGTAAAGAACGATTATGCGCTTGACAGCGGAGTCAGCTTTGAACTCAGCGATTATACCATTGAAGGCCCTGTAATGCCTCAGAAGCGTATAAAAAAGAGCGATCTTACATATGGCCATATGCCTAGGGACGATTTCGAGATAATCCTTAGAGTGGATACGAGCAGTGATCTGTTGCTCGGCATGATGCCTGACGAAATAAAAGAATACATAGATAAAGAAGTGCAACTGCAAGATATGACCCAGTCGCAGAAGTACTATTTTGATGCTCCGATCAGATTAGCCGGCATCATAGTTGAGGAAGACGTGGACAATAGTGATGAGTTTGGCATTTTCGGATATACGACAGTGTATGTCAGTGATGCTGTCAGCAATCAGCTGATGGTCATGATGATGGCCGGTTCATCTAAGTCCGAGTTGCAGTTTGGTGATGTCAGGGTCAATGTTGAAAACGAAAGAGCCGTATATTTCAATGCAAGGGTTCCTGAGGGAAAAGCATATATACTCGAGGATGATACATATTACTATCTTGATGGAAAAAGCGGTGATGAAGAAAGTACGGACGATGACGAAAATGTCGAAGAAGAGGGCAAAGTAAATGTGACAGGCGAGAAGGTAGGCGTCAGGATAAAGAACCGATTCTTCGAGTCCGAAGGCGAATACAAAGTAGACAAAGTGGTAACTGCTGATAACTGCAAAAAACTTCTGGGCATATCTAAAGATGAATTCGATGCATACTACAGTTGCATATTTATAAATGAGGCTGATTTCCACAAACTTTTCGACAAAGGATATTATCAGATCAGTGCGTTCATGGTGAACGAACAAAAATCAGATGAGACTTTGGAGACGCTTAGAGGAAAAGGATTTACCACATTGGCTCTAAAGGATTCGCTTACTGACGTCACAGATGGGTATGACGTTGTCCTAAACGGAATGGATTACGCCAGACTCGCGCTTGAACTGATTGTCCTGTTCTTTATCGCCTACGCGGTCATCAGGCTCATAATGAGATCGCGTAATTCCTATTACTCGACGCTCAGGATACTCGGAGCGACAAAAAAGAACACATCCAATATTTTACGTGTAGAGCTGATACTCATGATGGTCATTGCTTACGCTGTGGATATCGTTTTTGCGGTCCTAACTGTGAATGGTCTTATAGAGATCAAAGAGATAAAGAAGCTTCTTTTCTATCTAGCTCCGATTGATTACATTGCTCTCGCCGTATTGCTCCTGCTTATGAGTCTGCTCATTGCGAACAGATACTCCAGGAACATATTCAAAAGAAGCGCCATGAAGGCCTTCAGAGAGGAGGCGTAGCTGATGATCAAGATCGACAGTGTAAACAAATACTATAACAAAGGCAAAGCTAATCAGATACACGTCATCAACAACACCACTATGACGCTTCCAGATAAGGGCATCGTCTGCCTGCTCGGCCCTTCGGGCTGTGGTAAGACTACTCTGCTGAACGCCATAGGCGGACTGGATAGGGTGAACTCCGGCAAGATATATATCGATGACAAGCCTATCACCAGATTCTCGTCAAGCCGTATCGATACTATACGTAACGCAAGTATCGGATACATATTCCAGAACTTCAATCTGCTCGATGATGAGACAGTCTTTGAAAATGTAGCTATCGCGCTTCGTATGGTGGGCGTCAGAGACAGCGCTTCTGTTGAAAGTAGGGTAAGATACTGTCTGGATATGGTAGGCATCGACCAGTATCGCAACAAACAAGCCGGCTCTCTTTCCGGAGGACAGCGCCAGAGAGTTGCGATCGCAAGGGCGATAGTCAAGAATCCTGATATCATAATCGCGGATGAGCCGACAGGCAACCTCGATTCGGCCAATACTCTCGAGATCATGAACATCATAAAGACCATCTCCAGAGATAGGCTGGTAATACTCGTTACTCACGAGAGAAGCATAGCCGAATTCTATTCAGACCACGTAGCTGAGATGAAGGATGGGTGTATCGTTAAGGCCTATTCCAATGATTCTTCGAGATATCTCGACTACCAGCTTGAAAACAAGATATACCTCAAGGACATGGCCGTCAGCAGGGAGTTCAGAGAAGATGATCTGGACGTAAAGGTCTATGCCGACGAGAGCCGACAGGAAGACATCAAGCTCGTTATCCGCGGAAACAACCTTTACATAGATACCGGTGGCAGACTGAATGTGGTCGATGAGAAATCCAATATCGAGATGGTCGACGAACATTACACCGCGATGGATGAGTCATACTTTGAAAACGCGGACTTCGACTATACTGCTTATCTTCCGGATGATTTCAAACCGAAGTACACATCCATATACAATCTGAGGAATATGTTCAGAAACGGATGGATGACGATCAAGGGGTATAAAAAGGTCAAGAAATTCCTCATGATAGGTTTCGTGTTCGCGGCCATGTTCGCGTTCCTTGCCGTGAGCAATGTGCTGGGCTTGCTGGAAGTTAAGCCGGTCGACTTCAGAGATACCAACGGCAACTATCTTACAGTTTCAAATGCCAAGCACTCAGAGGATCTTATGGATGTTGTGGGAGCCCTAAAAAACGTAAAATACGTTGTTCCGGGTGACACCAGAATATGCGTGACCATGCCTATGGACGACTATCTCCAGACGCGTTATGCGGAGGAAGATCTCGTCGTTTCACTCGTACAGTCTGATGTGCTAAGATCCGACCAAATCATTTACGGAAGGAAGCCTAAATCCGATCATGAGGTGGTGCTGGATAAGGCCGTAGCAGATGATTTTCTGAGGGAAAAACTCGGAAAAGCCATAGGCCTTAACACTGTAAGAAAATTTGTGGGCCGAAGACTGACAGTGCCTAATCTTGAAGATTATAAGATAGTCGGCATAGTCGATACGGAATCTCCATCTCTCTTTGTGGACAAGAGCCAAATGATGTATATCCTCAGCAATGCCGATGAAGTCGAGCTTGGATACGGCATACTTGGAGTAGGTGAAGAGGATGCAGCCGCGGATGTTGTTAAGAACGGGACGGTAAGGGATCTCGATCTCACGGAAAACGAGATCAAGATCACAAAAGGCAAAAAACCCAAGAAGGTTAATGAAACTATCATAAATGCCTATCGTCGGGATGAAGTCGAACTCGGCAAGACCGTCAACGTCAAGATGTCGGGGGAAAAACTTAAGGTTGTGGGTTACTACACAAGCGATAACGCCAATGATGATACATGTTACGTAACGGCCGAAACGATCAGAAAGGATTACATCAGCAAAGAAGACGAGTTCAGCGTCTATTCCAATAATCCAGCGCTGATAAGGACAATGCTTGAAGAGGAAGGGATACCGGCAGTCATCAATGATGAACGTGACAAGGCATCATATATATATGACCGCAAAGATCAGCTAACATCAGCGCTGATAGTAGCCGGAATCATTATGCTGATCTCACTAGTAGAGATGTACCTTATGCTGAGATCAAGCTTCCTTTCGAGGATCAAAGAGATCGGTACACTGAGAGCTATTGGACTCAAGAAAAAGGATATCTACAAGATGTTTACCGGCGAGATACTCGTGATGACATTCATCACAGCGATACCCGGCATAGCTATAATGTATTTTGCGCTGCAGCAGGTGGTCAAGGTCACATATTATCTTGAGGGACTGTATATGATCACACCTAAGATAGCGCTTATCACGTTCGGAATAGTGGTGGTATTCAATCTGTTCGCGGGTCTCATACCGGTATTCGTTACGATGAGGAAGACGCCGGCACAGATACTGGCCAGAACCGATATCTAAGTGTGTGCCATGTATATGGAATAAAAAACAAGGTGCTCTTTGCACCTTGTTTTGCTCGAATCGATGTCGTTTTCTTGTTTACTTTACTTTGAAACTGGACTTCAGACCGACGATGGAATTGAATACTTTTTCGTCGTCAGTCGTCAGTTTCTCATCAGCGATATAGTATCCTTTACGGAAGAACTGGAACCTTTCGCCTGGTTTTACATCAGCGGCTTTAGGCTCGGCATAGCCCCAAGTCTCTTTGAGTGAGTCAGGATCGAATTCCATCTCGCCTGTTTCCTCGTTTTCTTTCATCAGATAACCATATTCTCTTATCTTGATCTTAACAGCGGTCGAAGCCTCGACGAAGTGGATGGTTCCCTTGACCTTACGGCCCTCGAAACCCGATCCGCTGTGTGTTTCAGGATCGTATGTGCAGTGGAGACATACTATATTGCCATCGGCGTCTTTTTCGACTTCATTACATTTGATGAAGTACGCGCCTTTGAATCTTACTTCGTTGCCTGGGAAGAGCCTGAAGTATTTCTTGACCGGCACTTCCATGAAGTCTTCGCCATCTACCCAAAGCTCGCGTCCGAACGGGATCTCGCGTGTGCCCATCTCAGGCACTTTGCTGTTGTTTTCCACAGTGCACATCTCGGTCTTGCCTTCCGGGTAATTGTCGATGATCACCTTGATCGGATCCTTTACCACATTGATGGCAGGGACTTTGAGCTGAAGATCTTCTCTCACGCACTGCTCGAGCTGAGCGATATCGATGGTGGAGTCAGCCTTGGATACTCCGATATCGTCGCAGAATTTTCTGATCGCTTCAGGTGTATACCCCCTGCGTCTTACCGCTGCCAGAGTGCTGAGTCTAGGATCGTCCCACCCATCGACTTTGCCTTCTTCGACCAGGGCTCGGATAAAGCGCTTGCTCATTACCATGGTGGTGATGTTGAGGCGTGCGAACTCGATCTGGCGAGGAGGGTCCGGCCACCAGCCTACTTCTCTTACTACCCAGTCATAGAGAGGTCTGTGATCCTCGAACTCCAAGGTGCATATGGAATGAGTGATGCCCTCGATCGCATCCTCGATAGGATGAGCGAAGTCGTACATAGGATAGATGCACCACTTGTCTCCTGTGTTGTGGTGAGCCTGATGGACCACTCTGTAGATAACAGGGTCTCTCATGTTGATGTTAGGGCTCGCCATATCTATCTTGGCTCTGAGGCAGGCTTCGCCGTCAGCGAATTCGCCGGCTCTCATTTTTTCAAAAAGCTCGAGGTTTTCGTCGATGGAACGGTTCCTGTAAGGACTCTCCTTTCCGGGCTGTGTAAGTGTGCCTCTGTACTCCCTTATTTCATCCGGAGTGAGATTGCAGACAAAAGCTTTTCCCTGCTTGATAAGCTCGACAGCCGCGTCGTACATAGTGTCGAAGTAGTCCGAGGCCCATAGCTTTTCATCCCACTGGAAACCCAGCCAGTTTACGTCGGCTTCTATGGATTTTACGAACTCCATGTCTTCCTTTGCAGGGTTTGTGTCATCATATCTTAGGTTGCAGCGTCCGCCGTATTTGAGCGCTGTTCCGAAATTCAGGCACAGCGACTTGGCGTGACCTACGTGAAGATAACCGTTTGGTTCAGGTGGGAACCTTGTCACGATTTTGCTGTGTTTGCCGCTCGCGAGGTCTTCATCGATGATATCGTGGATGAAGTTGCCTGCCATGTTTTTGTATTCTTCTGCAGTTGCAAATGCCATCTTTGATCCTCCGGTTCTGTTCAAAAATCAAAAATAGTATATCACAATTTTTTAAGAATTCGGGAAATATATGCTTCAGTGGTATAGAATACGCTGACAAAATGATATGGACAGGAGGGAAGTATCAGCGGACTGATCGAATCCATACTTAATTTCAGTGCCGAGCATCCTGAGCTCGCGACCGGTATGACCACCGTGTTCCGGTGGATTTTTGTGGTGCTCGCCGCATATATCCTTCTTATTAGTATAGTGTCGTTGCTTTCGACCAGAGCGACTCCGGAGATATGGGGTTACTACATGGTAGAAGGCGGAGCCAACTATCCGATAACCCACTGGGAAAATGTAATCGGACGTTCCAGGTCGACAGACATCAATGTTCCTCTAAATACCATCTCCAACAACCATGCGCTGCTTGTAAGGCGTGGTGAGGACAAATGGATGATAAAGGATCTCGGTTCGGAAAACGGAACTTATGTCAATGGACACCGCCTGGATCCTGACAAGCGATATATCATCGGCTCGGGAGATATCATCGAGATGGGCGGAGTTCGCTCTACAGTTACTCAGACAAGTCTGGAAGAAGCCAGAAACAATAAATTCATGAGGCGTCTTGACAAGGAGCCTGTTGCTCCTTGGAAGATACTTATCGCGATCACAGCATTTCAGGCGCTTACCATAGTGCAGCTGGTGCTCGGTATGGGTACGGAGATGACAGCGTCAGCTCTCATATCGATCGTAGTGCTCTCCATAGTGATGTGGGCATACGTGATGACGATGGAAGCCATGGGAGGCCGCGGTTTTGAGATGGAGATGATAGCATTCTTCATGTCGACGGTGAACCTCGCTGTCACAGCGTCATACGACCCGGGTTCAGTCACAAAAGAAATGATAGCGATGCTGATAGGGATCGCTTTGATGATATTTATTATGTTTTTCCTGAGAGATCTCGAGCGGACCAAACGCGTAAGGCCGATACTGATAGGTCTCTCCGTAGTAGCGCTTTTAATCAACCTCATATTCGGAAATGCTGAATTCGGCGCGACAAACTGGATACAGATCGGGAGCATGTCGGTGCAGCCATCCGAGATAGTAAAGGTGGCTTTCATCGTCATCGGGGCCGGTGTACTTGAAGAGCTTTACGACAAAAAGAACACATATATGTACGCGGGCTTTTCGCTCTTCTGTATGGCGTGTCTGGCGCTTATGAACGATTTCGGAACTGCGCTGATATTCTTTACTACATATCTTGTAGTGTCGTTCTTAAGATCGGGCGACTTTTCAAGGATGGCTCTCACAGGGACGGCAGCAGGCGCGCTGGGTCTGATGGCTCTAAAATTCAGACCGCATATCGCATCAAGATTCTCAGCATGGGGACATGTCTGGGATCCGGACATGATGGACGCGGCCGGCTATTCGCAGACCAGGACCATGTCGTACGGCGCTGGCGGCGGACTTCTCGGTCTCGGCGCGGGCAACGGATCTCTCAAAGGTGTTTTTGCAGCAAATACCGACCTTATATTCGGATATGTAATGGAAGAGTGGGGGCTTATCATAACGATACTGCTTGTACTCTGCATTGCCACGCTTTCCGTTTTCGCGGTGATGAGCATAATGGCAGGGCGATCCACCTTCTATACGATACTCGCATGCGGAGCGGCTACTATGTTCCTCGTGCAGACAATGCTCAATGTGTTCGGAGCAGTCGATCTCTTCCCGATGACGGGAGTCACATTCCCATTCGTATCGACGGGAGGTACCAGCTTGGTGGCATCGTGGGCCATGCTGGCGTATTTCAAGGCGACCGATATGAGGCGTGATGCGAGCCTCGCTGTCAGGAAGGAGGAATAAACATGCGCAAACAGGAAAAACGCGCGTGGATATGCCTCGCGATGGTGATAGTGCTTGTAGCGGGCCTTGGCGTCTTCACATTCAGATTCGTCAAACATGGCGGTGAATGGGCCACCTTCTACGGAAACACTCAGATATATACTGATGGTCAGATCAATCGCGGAACGATCACAGACCGGACCGGCACTGAACTCCTCCGCTGCACAAAGGATGGTTTTGTGTATAGCGATGATTATATGACCAGAGTCTCGACTGTCCATGCAGTGGGAGACCCTAAGGGCAATGTTTCGACCGGCGCAATCAGCAGGTTCAAAAGCCAGCTTATAGGCTATGATATGTTAAACGGAACATATGACTCGACCGCAGGGGGTAAAACAATTTCACTCACGATCGATGCAGCCGCCAACAGAGCGGCTTACGAAGCACTTGGCAGCCGCACCGGCGCGGTAGGAGTGTATAACTGGAAGACAGGCGAAATCGTCTGCATGGTCAGCACGCCTACATTCGATCCGGCCGACGAGCCCGAGAACGCAGATGAAATGAATGAAGAGGGCTCGTACTTCTTCAATAATTTCCTGAGCGGAGCCATGATACCCGGATCCACGTTTAAGCTGGTCACATCTGCGGCCGTTATAGATACTATGCCCGACAGAGATTCATTTACATTTGACTGTGATGGAGTAAATCAGCTTGGAGATGGGGATGATACCAAGCTCACCGATGTTTATGCCCACGGCACAGTAGACTTCAGAGAGGCGCTTGCCGAGTCATGCAACGGCGCGTTTGGAGCCCTGACTCGTGAAGTTGGAGCGAAGACCATGAAAAAGTACACTGAAAAAGTCGGGCTCACTGAGCCTGTCGATGTAGACGGGATAGAGACTGCCGCAGGCACCTTCGATTTCCCTTCCGATAACGACGTCAAGCTTTCCTGGGCCGGCATCGGCCAGGCAGACGATCTGGTGAACCCTTGCGCGATGATGGTATATATGGGAGCCATAGCAAATGGCGGAGAGCCAATGCAGCCTACACTCATCAAGAGCGCGAGCTTCCTTAAAGAGATAGCGGGAGGCAAGAGCTTAGGCCGGTATCTGGACGCTGAAACAGCAGACGAGCTTAGGGATATGATGAAAAACAATGTCGTGGAGAATTACGGCGAAGAAAACTTCGCAGGTCTCAACATATACGCTAAGTCAGGCACTGCCGAGAGTGGCGGAGTCAATTCGGATGCGTGGTTCGTCGGCTTTACGGATGATGAAGACGCCCCATATGCTTTCGTAGTGTGGGTGAAGGACGGAGGTTTCGGCTCGGCTGCTGCTGCGCCGATCGCCACATATGTTCTCAATACACTTGAAGGCGGATATTGATTGTTTGGGAAAAAATCCAATTTGTAGTTGAATTTGCGAAAGGAAGTCTTTATTATAGACGGGAAAAGTGAATAACACCTGACCGATAGAGGTTGCGGTGATTATGAGTAGCGGTCTTAATACGCGCGGGTACGCAAGGCCGTGAAAGGATGATCCGCCGAAGATCGCCGGAAGACCCGGCAAGGCGATCTGGGGCGATGCAATAAGATGCATCGTACTGTCACGATTGTGGAGCGCTATCATGGTATAGGAAATACAGATTACCTCATCCATGGAAGTTCGTTTCAAGCGTTATTCATGGATTTTTCTTATTAATGAGGAAGCGCGTGGCAGCGCTCCTCGAGAAGGTAGAATTGGAGGTAATTTTTTTATGGACACACCTGCTCTTTATGCAACAGCATGGGCAATATTGCCACCGCTGATCGCCATTTTGCTGGCACTCATAACCAAAGAGGTTTACAGCTCACTGTTCCTCGGAGTGCTTCTTGGCGCAGTCCTTTATGCCGGGGCTGATTTCGACGGCATTATCAATCACTTGGTCAATGATGGTATCATTGCTTCTCTTAGCGATTCGTGGAATGTGGGTATCCTCATATTCCTTGTAGTCCTTGGCATCATAGTCGCGCTTATGAATGTCACAGGCGGATCCAAGGCTTTCGGTGGCTGGGCGCTCAAACGCGTAAAATCGCGTGTAGCTGCTGAACTTGCTACTATGATCCTCGGTGTCGTACTGTTCGTAGACGACTATTTCAACTGCCTTACTGTTGGTTCGGTCATGAAGCCGGTAACAGATGAGTTCAAGGTATCGAGAGCTAAGCTCGCTTATATCATCGACGCTACAGCAGCTCCTGTCTGCATCATCGCGCCTGTCTCCTCATGGGCAGCGGCAGTCTCGAGTTTTGCTGGCGAAGGCCAGAACGGTATCACCTTGTTTATCAAGTGCATCCCTTATAACTTCTACGCTCTGTTCACGCTGACAATGATGATCGCCATCATCCTTATGAAGTTCGATTATGCGGGAATGGCTAAGTTCGAAATGAACGCTGTAGAAAACGGAGATCTCTTCACAGTAGAAGACGCTAATGCTCTGAACGCTGATGATGCTGATCTCGGAAGTGACAAAGGCACTGTGCTCGATCTTCTGCTTCCTGTTGTCGTTCTCGTCATAAGCTGCGTGGTCGGCATGATCTACACAGGCGGATTCTTCGATGGATCCAGCTTCGTTCAATCTTTCTCGGATTCCGACGCTTCAGTTGGCCTTTCCATGGGCTCACTCGTTGCGCTTGTGATCATCATCGTTTATTATGTGTGCAGACACACTGTTAAGTTTACAGATCTCATGGCTTGCGTGCCTGAAGGTATGAAGCAGATGGCACCTCCGATCATCGTGCTTACTCTTGCGTGGTCGCTCAAGGCCATGACAGATAGCCTTGGCCTCGCTGATTTTGTAGGAGAACTCGTAAAGAACATGGGTGGAGCTGCGGTAGGCATCATCCCTGCAGTACTCTTCCTGATCGCATGCGTTCTCGCCTTTGCATCCGGTACATCCTGGGGCACATTCGGTATCCTGATCCCTATCGGACTTGCTATTACGGCCTCGCATCCTGAACTGACAACACCGATCATGTCAGCATGCATGGCAGGTGCCGTATATGGTGACCACTGCTCACCTATCTCGGATACAACTATCATGGCTTCTGCCGGAGCTAACTGCAACCACGTTTCACACGTATCGACACAGCTTCCATACGCAACAACTGTTGCTGTTGTGTCCGCTGTCTGCTATGTCATAGCCGGATATGTACACACCCCTGTCGTACCTCTGATCGTAGGAGTAGTGCTGCTGCTTGGAGTACTCTTCTTCTTCAGAAGCAGAGAAGGATCTTACAAAATCCCTGAGGGTGCTGTTCAGGCAAAAGCAGAATAAAGCAAATCAAATCATGGTAACGGAGCAGGGGTGAACCTTGCTCCGTTTTTATTGTGCGAGATCGAAAAAAATAAATAAGCGGGTGCAGATAACTTCTATATAATATAAAATAAGATAGTAAAATGATGTTGTAAGGACATCGGCAATAAGGGAGGAAGGCAGTTATGAAAGTAATAATGTCGGGTAACGAAGCGATCGCCCGCGGAGCCTATGAAGGCGGTGCGAGATTTGCTTCGGCGTATCCGGGAACACCAAGCACAGAGATCCTCGAAAACATGCCTCAGTATGGCGATTCCGTATATTCGGAATGGGCACCGAATGAGAAGGTGGCTACAGAGGCAGCGATCGGAGCTTCGATCGCGGGAGTCAGATCGTTCTGCGCGATGAAGCACGTTGGGCTCAACGTCGCCGCGGATCCTATTTATACATTTGCCTATACAGGCGTCACCGGTGGATTTGTCATCGTAGTGGCTGACGACCCTGGCCAGCACAGTTCACAAAACGAGCAGGACAACAGGAATCAGGCAAAGGCGGCTAGGCTGCTAATGCTTGAGCCATCCGACAGCCAGGAAGCTCACGACTACATGAAGGCAGCCTTTGAGCTCTCGGAGAAGATGGATATGCCTGTCATGATGCATGTTACCACCAGGATATGCCACTCAAAGTCCATTGTTGAACTAGGTGACAGGGTGGAGGCCGAGGTGCCTGACTATGAGCCAAAGATAAAGAAATACGTGACAGCTCCGGCAAATGCGAAAGTACTTAGAGCAACTCTTGAAGAGAGAGTCGAAAAGGCAAGAGCGTTCGCTAATAACTGCGAATTCAACAAAGTCGAAATGCATGATACAGGGATCGGAGTTATTACTTCTGGCGTCTCATACCAGTATGCGCGTGAGACATTCGGCGAGGGCGCTTCCTATCTCAAACTCGGAATGACATTCCCTCTGCCATACGATCTCATAAAGGACTTCGCGTCTAAGGTCGATACATTATATATAGTAGAAGAAATGGATCCTTATCTTGAAGAACATGTAAAGATGCTCGGTATCGATTGCATCGGCAAAGACAAGATCCCTAAATACGACGAGCTGAACACAGACATCGTAAGAAAGGCATTCCTCGGAGTGGAGCCGGAGACCTACAAGTCCGATGTAGCGACAGTAGTGAGACCGCCGGCTCTTTGCGCGGGCTGTCCTCACAGAGGATTCTTCTACGCTCTCTCAAAGAGAAAAGGCATAATGATCACAGGCGATATCGGTTGCTACACGCTCGGCATGGCGCCACCACTGGGAGCGATACATACATGCATATGCATGGGAGCGGCTCCGTCTCAGGGCCATGGTGCTTCGATAGCTATGAGAAACGCAGGCAAAAGCACCAAGGTGGTTTCAGTGCTCGGCGATTCCACGTTCTTCCATACAGGAGTCCCATCGCTGATGGGCGAAGTATATAATGGCGGGTCCAACCTTACAGTAGTACTCGACAACCGCATCACAGGAATGACAGGCCATCAGCAGAACCCGGGCACAGGCTACACATTGATGGGAAAAGAAGCCCCTGAGGTAGACATCCCTGCTCTCTGCAAGGCCATTGGTCTTAAAGATGAAAACATTATCACGGTAAACCCTAATGATCTCGCAGAAGTGAATGCCGCACTCGATAAACTGCTGCCAAAAGAAGAGCCATGCGTACTCATAACCAGATGGCCGTGCGTACTCAAGAAGTTCAGTCAGCAGGATATAGATGAATTCCCGACACTGCACAAGACACAGTGCGTGATCGATCAGGATAAATGCAAGAACTGCAAGATGTGTGTAAAGACAGGTTGCCCGGCGCTGATTTCCACAAAGGAAAAAGTGGTCGTAGACAAGACCAGCTGCAATGGCTGTACTGTCTGCAAACAGGTTTGCCCATTCGACGCTATTGAGGAGGTGACAAGATAATGAGTGAAGTAAGAAATATCCTCCTGGTAGGAGTAGGCGGGCAGGGAACTATCCTTGCATCAAAGATCCTGACGAGCGGACTTATGAAAGCCGGCTATGATGTCAAGATGAGCGAGATACACGGTATGAGCCAGAGAGGCGGCTCTGTATCCACCCAGGTGAGGTACGGCGACAAGGTGTACTCACCGATCGTGGGCAAAGGCTCCGCAGATGTGATAGTGGCATTTGAGGAAATGGAAGCGCTGAGGTGGCTCGATCATCTTAAGATCGGCGGCACGATGGTGATCAACGACTATCAGATACAGCCTGTTCCGGTCAATCTTGGAGCGGCAGAGTATCCTGAAGGGATCATCGAACACCTCAAAGGTATATGTGATGTTCACGCGTTCAAGGCCGCGGATATCGCTACAGATCTCGGCAATCCAAAGGCAATGAATATAGTGCTGCTGGGAGCCCTTGTAAAGAGCATGGGCGGTCTCGATGACATCGACTGGGATGCTGAGATAGAGGCAAACGTAAAGCCTAAGTTCGTTGAACTCAATAAAAAAGCATTCCACGCAGGTTACGACCTTTAGCCTTTATGATTTTAAAGGGACAGGATAGTCAGTTCTCCTGTCCCTTTTTATTGAAAGAAAGACTCCTCCGTGGTAATATTTGACGGTACGAAGGAGGACGAAGTATGAGAACAATGATGCTTATTGCAAGCGTAGCGATGATGGGCGCCGGTATTTTTTGTGTAGCAAACGGCAGTGTGGCATTCCTCTCCCTTGCATTTGTGATCGGCATCGTATTTATGCTGCTTGGAGCATTTGAGATACTTGTAGGCAGAAGGGCTGATTTCGAACTCAGCGATGCAGACCTAGGCATGACAAAAGACGGGGTCATCATGCTGCTCTTCGGAGCCGCCATCCTTTCAGGACAGATCACAGATGAACTGTCTGCTCAGACCGTTTTCGCTCTTCTTCTTACGGTAGAAGGCGTGCTTTCTTTCAGGTCGAATTGGCTCGACTTGATGACTGCATCAAGAGAGCAGAGAATAGGAGTGGGAACCAATATGCTGATGATCGTTATCGGCGTGTACATGTTCTTCAACAATTCGACACTCAATCTTCCGGCGACGCTGCTTATAGGGATCTGCATGATCATATTAGGTCTCCGAAGAGCTGCGCAGGCATTCACTATCGAATACAACAAGCCGGGCTTCATCACCGGCAACCAGGAGAAGCTTAGAGAAGCTGAGGAAGATGAAAAGAAGGCTCTTGCAAAAGCCAAGGAAGGCATCAGAGAGCAGAAATCAGCTCAGCGTAGGATCGCCAGGATAAAAGAAGATATAGCAGCCGAAGAAAACGTACTGATGAGCGCGGCTGTCACAAGAGCAGAGCGTGAAGCAGAGCGCGAACTCGAAGAATAGAAACGGGAGACATCCATGTTTGGTAAACAGTTTTTGATAAATGAAGAGACGCTGCCTGTGGTAGAAGAGATCGGAAGCCACATGCCCGGCGGCTTTTTTATTTACAAGGCAGAGCAACCTGAGGAATTGCTGTTTGCCAATCAGGCGGTGATCGAAATATTCGGATGTGATGACCTTGAAGACTTTAAACAGCATACCGGATTCACATTTAGAGGATTGGTGCATCCCGACGACTACGCGTCTGTGACGGATTCCATAAATAAGCAGATAGAGACATCCGATGACAAGATGGATTACGCGGAATACCGCATAGTTCGCAAAGACGGCACGATCCGCTGGGTGGATGATTACGGCCACTATGCTGAAAGCGACGCTTATGGTGGGCTGTATTACGTGTTCATATCCGACATTACCGAAAAACGTGAGCGTATAGAGAACCACATAGAAGAGCACAGGGAGACTATACGAACTCTTCATGAGCATAATGAAAAGCTTGCCAGAGAGAGTAAAGTTTCCGGTCACATAGCTCAGGCGTTGGCCGATGACTATTTCTTTATATATATGGTCGATCCCGATACAGCATCCTATGAAGAGTATCTGGTCGAAGAAGGATACAGCATACTCGGTCTCGGAAAAAGCGGAGATGACTTTTTTGAGATGAGCCGGGCAAAGATAAGTGGCGTGATATCCGATTCCGACTACGACCGCTTTATGGAGACGTTCAACCGCGAGAACGTTATGGCCATAGTAGAGCGCAATGGCAGCTTTACTACAAGATATACATTGGATCTGTCTGATGAAACGATGAATGTGACTATTAAGGCGGTACTGATGGAGGACGAACGCGGCAGACATCTTGTTGCGGGCATCAATAACATCACACCACAGGTAAAACGGGAACGGGAATACAGCCGCAGACTTGAGGAGGCCCAAAACAAGGCAAAGAACGATTTCCTTGCAAATATGTCACACGATATCCGTACACCGATGAATGCAATCATCGGATACACGAACATCGCATCAAAAAGCCTGGATGATCACGAGGTCGTCAAGAACTCACTGGAAAAGATAGGATCATCGAGCCACTTCCTGCTTTCGCTCATCAACGATATTCTGGATATATCCAAGATCGAAAGCGGCAAGATGCAGCTGAACAGAGGGGAATGTGATCTCATAAAGATACTGAGCAGGATAGAGGACATCACAGCTCTTCAGGCAAAGAGCAAAGCGCTCGATGTGTCTTATGATCGCTCAGGTATAAAGAATAATCTCATCCTTGCTGATGAACTTCGCTTAGAACAAGTCCTTATTAATATAGTAGGAAATGCAATCAAATATACGCCTGAAGGCAAAAGCGTGGCGATGACAGCAGAGGAGCTCCCGCATAAAGAACCCGGTATGAGCAGATACCGCTTTGTTATAAAAGACACCGGTATTGGCATCAGTGAGGATTATCTTCCTTATATATTTGATAGCTTTACCCGCGAACACAACACCAAGACCAACCGGGTGCAGGGAACAGGCCTCGGGCTTAGTATCACATCAAACATAGTCAAAATGATGGGCGGCACTATATCCGTGAAGAGCAAGCTCGGAGAGGGGTCGGAGTTTACCGTAGACCTTGACCTGAAAACTCTGGGCGATGCAAACGATCATTACAGCGCGGAAACAGAAAGACCAACCGAAGACAGGACATCTGATCTAAAAGGCACAAAGATACTTCTTGTAGAGGATAATGACATCAATGCCGAGATCGCCATCATGGTACTGGCAAAGTATGGGGCGGACGTAGAAAGAGAGACCAACGGCAAAGCCGGGCTTGAAAAAGTGGCTGACAATCCGGTAGGTTACTACGATGCCGTACTGATGGATCTGCAAATGCCGGTAATGGATGGGTACGAAGCGACCTCAGCAATAAGAAAACTGGAAGGCGATTATTACAAATGCCTCCCGATAATCGCGATCAGCGCCAATGCCTATGATGATGATGTGCAGATGTGTCTGGACGCGGGCATGAACGGCCATGTTGCAAAACCGTTCCAGCCGGAAGAACTGTTAGCTAAACTGAAAAGCTACATATAGATAATAAGAGCATATATTATATAGGATAAGTAACGGGACCCATATCGGTCCCGTATTATTGTGAAGAATACAGCAAAAAGCTGCCAAATTAGGGCAAAAACACAAAAAACGAAAAACATAAAAAAACAAGAAAAAAGTTCAAAAAAAGTGTTGACCGAAGGGACGGGTTTGCATATAATAATGAAGCTGTCGCTGAAAAGCGCAGCGGAACCTTGAAAACTTCATAGTGT
>CADBXM010000019.1 GCA_902798745.1 uncultured Eubacteriales bacterium | reverse complement strand
TACGCATACTCCGCATCCCATACAATCGAGTGGGGATACAGCGAGACCATACTTATATGCGCCCTTGCTCAGCTTGTGATCAACAGCCTTGAATCCTTCTGGAGCTGCTGCCATCTCGGCTTCGTCAAGCAGATATGGTCTGATAGTAGCATGTGGGCATACGAATGCGCATCTGTTGCACTGCGCACACTTTGTGCTATCCCACTCAGGAACGTTAACTGCAACGCCTCTCTTCTCGTAAGCGGATGCTCCGAGCTCCCACTCACCGTCAACATGTGGCAGGAATGCGGATACAGGCAGGCTGTCTCCGTCCATGCTGTCAACAGGGTTGAGGATGTTCTTGACCTGTGTAACAAGTGCTTCAGGTCCTTCGAGAGGAGCCTTAGCAGCGTCTGCTTCAGGGTTAGCCCACTCAGCAGGAACGTCGATCTTGACGATGGCGTCAGCGCCGGCGTCGATAGCCTTGTGGTTCATGTCTACGATATCCTGGCCCTTCTTGAGGTAGGACTTTGTAGCTGCATCCTTCATGTACTGTACAGCGTCAGCCTTTGGCATAACCTCAGCGAGTGCGAAGAACGCGGACTGGAGAGTTGTATTAGTTCTCTTGCCCATTCCGATCTTAGCGCAGAGGTCGATAGCGTCGATGATGTACAGCTGGATGTTGTTCTCAGCGATGTACTTCTTAGAAGCAGCATCGATGTGCTTGCCGACTTCCTCAGGCTTCCACTGGCAGTTGATCAGGAATGTGCCGCCCGGCTTAACATCCTGAACGATCTTGAATCCCTTCTCGATGTATGAAGGGTTGTGGCATGCTACGAAGTCAGCCTTGTTGATGTAGTACGCGCTCTTGATAGGGCTGTCACCGAATCTCAGGTGAGAAACTGTAACTCCGCCTGTCTTCTTGGAGTCATACTGGAAGTATGCCTGTACGTACTTGTCTGTGTGGTCTCCGATGATCTTGATGGAGTTCTTGTTGGCTCCGACTGTTCCGTCACCGCCGAGTCCCCAGAACTTGCACTCGATCGTTCCTGCAGCCGCTGTGATAGGAGCAGGCTTTTCCTCGAGCGAGAGATTTGTAACGTCATCTACGATACCGATAGTGAATCTCTTCTTAGGATCATCTTTCTTGAGTTCTTCGAATACAGCGAATACGGATGCCGGAGGAGTATCCTTCGAACCGAGTCCGTAACGTCCGCCGATCAGCTTGACGTCAACGCCGTGCTCAGAGAATGCCGACATAACGTCGAGGTGGAGTGGCTCTGCGAAAGCGCCAGGCTCTTTTGTTCTGTCGAGAACAGCAACAGCCTTAGCTGTCTTAGGAAGAGCTGCGATCAGTCTGTCTGCAGCGAATGGTCTGTAGAGTCTTACCTTGATGAGACCGACCTTCTCGCCTGCAGCGTTCAGATAATCGATAACTTCTTCTGCAACGTCACAGATGGAACCCATAGCGATGATGACTCTTTCAGCGTCAGGAGCGCCATAGTAGTTGAACAGCTGATAATCTGTTCCGATCTTCTCGTTGATCTTAGCCATGTACTTCTCAACTACCTCAGGGATAGCATCATAGTACTTGTTGCAAGCTTCTCTGTGCTGGAAGAAGATATCTCCGTTCTCGTGAGATCCTCTCAGATGCGGGTGATCAGGGTTGAGCGATGCATCGCGGAATGCCTTGACAGCATCCATGTCGCACATTTCCTTAAGATCTTCGTAATCCCATACGGCTACCTTCTGGATCTCGTGTGATGTTCTGAATCCATCGAAGAAGTTGAGGAAAGGAACTCTGCCCTCGATAGCAGCAAGATGTGCTACAGGACCAAGGTCCATAACTTCCTGAACGCTACCCTCAGCGAGCATTGCGAAACCTGTCTGACGGCAGGCGTAAACGTCTGAGTGGTCTCCGAAGATGTTCAGCGCGTGAGTCGAAACCGTACGGGCCGATACATGGAATACCGCAGGAAGAAGTTCTCCGGCGATCTTGTACATGTTAGGGATCATCAGAAGGAGTCCCTGAGAAGCTGTGTAAGTTGTTGTCAGCGCGCCTGCTCCGAGTGATCCGTGTACAGCACCTGCAGCACCTGCTTCAGACTCCATCTCGACTACCTCAACAGTCGATCCGAAGATGTTCTTGCGTCCGGCAGCAGCCCACTGGTCTACATAGTCTGCCATTGGCGAAGACGGTGTGATCGGGTAGATGCCCGAAACTTCCGTGAACGCATAGGAGACATGAGCAGCAGCGTTGTTGCCGTCCATTGTTTTGAATTGTCTCTTCATTTTTTTCATCTCTCCTTACAAAAGGTTTGAAAAGTGATAATTAGTAAAAAGTACTTTTTTGGAATATATGGTGAAATAATTATTCCCGTGATTCATTAGGGTCTCAGCAAATAGCCCCTTTTATCTCTACCTGCCTTCTACGAGAGCCTGTGTATCCTTTGCGATCATCAGCTCTTCGTTGGTTGGTATGATGAAGACGCGGATCTTGGATCCTTCGCCTGTGATCTCGACCTCTTTGCCGCGGCAGTCGTTCTTTTCCTTGTCGATAACGACTCCCATGATGCTGAGGTTTTCGCAGACCTTTTCTCTGAGCTCAATGTCGTTCTCGCCGATTCCGGCTGTGAATACCATTGCGTCTACCTGTCCGAGTTCAGCAGCGTAAGCGCCAACGAATCTCTTGACGGATCTGAGCAGCATCTCTCTTGCAACATGAGCCTTGTGATTGCCCTCTGCATCAGCCTTGCAGATGTCTCTGCAGTCAGCGGAGATCTCGGAGATCGCGAGGAGACCGGATTTCTTGGTCATCATATCTGTGATCTCTTTTACAGGCATTCCTGTCTGCTCATAGATGAAGCTTACAACTGTAGGGTCGATAGAACCGCAGCGTGTTCCCATTACGAGACCTTCGAGAGGTGTGAGGCCCATGGATGTGTCATAGCACTTGCCGCCTTTGACAGCTGTGATGGAAGAACCATTGCCGAGGTGGCATGTGATGATGTTGAGGTCCTTAGGGTCCTTGCCCATCAGCTCAGCGCAGCGCTCAGATACATAACGGTGGCTTGTGCCGTGAGCTCCGTATCTCTGTACATGATACTTCTCTGCATATTCCCAAGGGATAGCATAGTATTTGCACTCATCAGGCATTGTCCTGTGGAATGTTGTGTCGAATACTACAGCGCCAGGAGTGTTCGGAAGAACCTTCTTGCAGGCGCGGATACCGACCAGTGCCGGTGGGTTGTGAAGAGGTCCGAGTGTGCAGAGCTCTTCGATGCCTGCTTCGACCTCGTCGTTGATGAGTTCGGACTTATCAAAAAGATAGCCTCCCTGTACGATCCTGTGTCCTACAGCTCCGATCTCATCCATCGAAGAGATCACTCCGTGCTCCTTATCTGTAAGAGCATCGATTACGAGCTGCATAGCTACACCGTGATCAGGAAGTGCGACGTCCTTGTCAAATACGGTTCCCTCTTCGGTCTTGTAATTCATGTGACCGTCGATACCGATCCTCTCGCAAAGGCCCTTAGCGAGCACGGACTCATCGTCCATATTGATCAGCTGATACTTGAGGGAAGAACTACCCGTGTTAACTACCAGAATTATCATGATCTTGTATTCCTTTCATCTATTAATCATCTCCTCGGCATAGCGCCGAAATAAGCCGTATATATAATATCACAAGCGAGGGGATAATATTGCATGAAATTTAAAATAAAAGGCTGTCCGGTCCATTTCTGACCGGACAGCGGTGTGGAGCAATTCTTGTGCCTGTTTTTTTATTCTTTTTCAGGCCCTTCCGCTTCCAATTCGCGGCGGGCTGCCTCTGCCTTAGCAAGCTCCTGACGGAACAATTTGGCCGTATAGCGCTTGGTATCGTATCTGCTTTCCGGGTCGGCTCCCCAGCTGAGTCCATCCATGCCACTGCCGGCTATAGGTATGTATATCCTGAACTCGGTGCCCTCGCCCGGTTGTGATTCAACATATATCCTGCCGCCATGAGTCTCGACTATCTGTGCAACTATCGCGAGTCCAAGCCCCGTGCCCTTGCCGGATTCTTTTGTGGTATAGAATGGATCGAATATCCTTGATACCGTCTCAGCGTCCATACCGCAGCCTGTATCTTTGAAGCGCATTATCACCTCTTCACCGGACTGCCTTGTAGACACCATCAAGGTACCTCCGGTATCCCTCATTGCATCATATGCGTTCAGCACTATATTCATTACCAGCTGGGATATCTGGGTCCGATCAGCCTTGACCAGCACTCCTTCCGCATCGAAGCCTGCCTTTACCTCTACTTCCTTTGGCTTTGCAGGGAGTGTCACCTTGAGAGCGCTCTGGATCACTTCATCTATCTCGATATCCGTATAGTTCGCCTCACTGCCCTTCTTTGTCAGCTCAGCGAGTCTTGTCACTATGTCCTTGGCTTTTACGGAAGCGTTGTACACCTCCATCAGGTTTTCCTGAAGATCGGTCGCGTCAGGTGGAAGCATCTCCATCGTCATGATGCTGTAGCCCATGATCGGTGTCAGCAGGTTGTTGAAGTCATGAGCTATGCTGGCTGTCATCGTTCCAATGGTCTCGAGTCTTTGGTGGTGAGTCAGAGCCTGCATCTTCTGGTTGATCTCTTCCATAGCCTCGTTCTTTTTCTTGAGCGCACGCAGTTCTTCATAACTGGTCCTGTTTGCTCGGCTCATATAAAAGATAATTACAATAAGCGCCAGTATGCCCGCCAACGCAAGCCCGCCGAATATCAGTATCTGCTCTGCGACTGTTCTTGAAGGTGCGATCGCATCCTCATAGTTTACGATCATCCCGATGGCGAATTCGCCGTTGACAGTATTAACGCTCGGGAGCACCACCATCCTCGCAGTATATCCATTACCCTCACTATCCGTCAGGTTCATCATCCTGCCGCCGGAAGTATTGCTTTTCTGACATTCCTCAATAAAGCTTCTGGTCTCTTCAAGATCACCTTCAGCTTCGGTACCCGACCCGAGTTCAAGAGTCACACTGCCGTCTGTCGTCAACAGAACTCTGCCACCTGCATCGAGCAGCAACACCTGTCTTTCAGGGTTGGAACCAATGGCTGCGCTATAGAAACTCGCAAGGTTGATAAGAGCATCGAATCTTATGTTTTTCGTGACGTCTTGCTCGTATGCCATGTAATAATTTCCGGCATCGTCTCTGCACACGTGGAATCCGGAAGGGTTTCTGCCCGTGAGGAATGTATATTCTTTGTTGCCAGAAGCTGCCATTACGACTTTATCCTTGCGTATCACCAGAAGATCGGCGTAAATAGGATTTGTCTTCATTGTGTTGTCTTCTATCACACTCTGAAGGTCATCTTTTTTACCGTTCTTCCTCCACTTGTCAAGAGCGTTGCTTACACTGTTGCGGTTCAAAAACGTTTCAGCTTCCCTCACAAATGAGCTGATGGAATTCTCTATATTGATATCATCTGAACGCATCAGACTGTAAAGTTGGCGGTCCTTCTCATTGAGGAAGCTTTCATCAAACCTCTGGAAAGCGCGCCAAGCATTGTAGCCTCCAATTGCTATGAGGGCTATTGCGGCAATTAGAGCAATTATCATTGCTTCACGTCCGGAAAACTTTTTTCGCAATCTGATTACCTCCAATCTGCGCGATATCCGCGCATCAACAACACACATTTTACCATGAAGACAGCCCGTTCGGCACAAAATAGTGTAGATATATCAAGTATATGCCACATTTTATTGTGGATTTGTGGTAAAATAACGATGTATTTATGGGTCCGTGATCGTCACGGACAGTGTTAGGAGGAATATATGGCTGATAAAGTCCTGGTAGTAGATGACGATAAAACTATCCTGACCATGCTCCACAAAGCTCTCAAGTCCAATGGGATAGAGAACGACCTCGCCATAAGCGGGGAGGCAGCGCTTGAACTTCTTGAAGTTAATCAATACGACCTGATACTTCTTGATATCAACATGAGAGGCATAAACGGATTCGAAGTGATACAGCGCATCAGAGCCAAGGGGCTTACGACACCTGTCATGGTAGTCAGTGGTCGTAAGGAAGATCAGGATGCTCTCTATGGTCTTGAGATCGGCGCTGATGACTACATTATCAAGCCATTCAATCCGGTCACACTCGTAGCAAAGGCAAAGGCGCTCATCAGACGCAGCCGTGAGAGTTCTCCTCAAAGCAGGAGCAACATTATCGAAGCGGGTCCATTCACCTACAATACCTCAACTCTGAGGTTCTATAAAAACGGTGAGGAGATTCCACTGTCGGCAAAGGAGAATTCGATGATCAAGCTGTTCATCGATAACGTAGATCACATCTTCTCTAAGGACATGATCTACAGTGTCATCTGGGGTGAGACCATAATCGACGAGAATGCCATAATGGTATACGTCAACAGACTGAGACAGAAGATCGAGGACGATCCTTCCAACCCAAGATACCTCATCACGGTGCGCGGGCTAGGATACAGGTTCACCGTGCACTAAAAAAGAAAAGCTGATATTCCACGAGTCCGGCATATTCCCCCGGACTCTGTTTTTTTCAATCAGAAGTAAGAGTGATGCCGTCAATGAGAGAACAAAATGACAACTAAGGAAGTCCGTCTCAAAGTAATAAAAACAGACTGCACTGACCCCTATGCAAACCTCGCAGCAGAGGAATTCCTTACCATGAACGCTGAGGATGGGGTCATGCTGATCTTTCTTTGGCAGAATAAACCAACAGTTGTGATAGGCAGAAATCAGAATCCATGGAGAGAGTGCGATGTGGAGGCGATCAAACGGGACGGCATATGTCTGGCGCGCAGGATGTCGGGCGGTGGTGCCGTCTATCATGACCTCGGGAACCTAAATTTCACATTCATCGCAAAGGACGGAGTCTTTGACGTGGCAAAACAGACTGATGTGATACTGAGGGCATGCAGACTTTTGGGCGTCAATGCGGTAAAGACCGGGCGCAACGATCTCACGGTGGACGGATGCAAGTTTTCGGGTCATGCTTACTACTCGTCACGCGGGTACAACTACCATCATGGCACAATAATGATGGATGTGATATCTGATGACATTCCGAAATACCTTACTGTGCCTGATTCCAAACTGAAGTCAAAGGGAGTTTCGTCTGTCAGGTCGAGGGTCACCAATCTGAGAGATCATCTGGGTGCAGGTCTTGCCGGACTCGATACCGCGAGTCTTATCGCTGCGATGCAGGATGCGATAGTGGAAGCGGCAGAAAGAGAATACAGCGGTGGTAAGGTAGTCATGGAGTTGCCGGACATACCGTCTGAACTCATAGGAAAATATTCATCGGAAGAATGGAGGCTGGGCAAACGCATACGTTTTGAAAAGGAATTGATCCACAGGTTTGACTGGGGCGAGGTGCAGATACAGCTTTTGATGAAAGGCGGATACATCGATGACTGCCGGCTGTACTCTGACTCGCTTGAGACGGATATGTTCAGTGAACTTGAGAGCCTGCTGACAGGTTGCAGATATGACAGGGCCGATATCCTCGGACTCAAGCTTCCTGAGGGAGTATCTGCAAACGCCTATGAGGTGCTCGTTCTTATCGCATCGTCGATCTGATGCCCCGCGCATCTATAGTTTCATCAAAGTCGAATGGACTGTCACAATTTGAAAAGGAGTACAAAATGAATGATTATCGATACGACCTTATCATCATCGGCGCCGGGCCGGGCGGATATGAAGCTGCCTTTTACGCTGCAGACTTTGGCATGAATGTGGCTCTGGTCGAAAAGGACCGCATTGGCGGCACCTGTCTCAACAGAGGCTGCATACCTACCAAAGCTTTGATGCACTCATCAGACATCTACAGAGAGGCTGCTCAAGGCGCGGATGCAGGCATTGAGATAGAGGGATTGAAGGCCAACAGAAAGAGGATAGGAGAAAGAAAGGATGAGGTTCTTGACACCCTCAGAAATGGTATATCAGGCCTGGTAGCCAAAAAGAAAATAGACTTTCTGACGGGCACTGCTGTCGTTACGGGAGAACATGAAGTGATGGTTGACGGAGCTCCTGTTTCCGCAAAAAGCATCATCATAGCCACGGGATCCAAGCCATTTATCCCACCTATCCCGGGCGCGGACCTTCCGGGTGTAATAGACAGCACTGAGCTGATCGACATGGGAGGCGAAGAGATCCCTGAATTCGTGATCATAGGCGGAGGAGTGATCGGGATCGAGTTCGCAACTATATATGCTGACCTCGGCGACCACGTAACGGTCATCGAGGGCTTGGACAGACTCCTGCCTATCATTGATAAGGAGATAGGTCGCAGCATTAAAATGGCGCTGGAGAAAAAAGGCGTCGATGTGCATGTATCTTCCCCTGTACAGAAAATTGAAAAGGATGCAGGCAAACTGGTCGTCACCCTGAAGAACAAGAAAGATGAAGAGATCATCGTAAAAGCGGATAAAGTACTCATGTGCGTAGGCCGCATTCCTAATACAGCAGGAGTATTCAGCGATGAGTTGCTTGAGAAGCATCCGGATCTCAAAGATAGCAAGGGCTTTATCAAAGTCGATGAAAGATATGAAACGCCATTAAAGAGTGTATACGCCATAGGTGATTGCATCGGCGGAGTTCAGCTGGCTCACACAGCTGCGGCAGAAGGCCGAAACGCCGTAGCTATCATCAACGGCGCTCAGGCTACCATCAACATGGATACCGTCCCAAGCTGCATCTATACAGATCCCGAGATCGCCGTTGTCGGGCTCACAGCCGAAGAAGCAAAGGAAGCCGGGATCGAAGTCCTCACAAAAAAATATCCTATGTCGGCAAACGGAAAGACGCTGATCGCCGGGCTCGGCAGAGGATTTGTCAAGTTAGTGGCCAGGGCTGACGATCATGTTGTTATCGGAGCTCACCTTCTGTGCGGAAGAGCCTCTGATCTTATAGGCGAGCTTTCACTGGCTATTGCCCGTGGCATGACACTTGAAGAAATAGCGAATACGATACATCCTCACCCTTCATTCGTGGAAGCTATCATGGAGGCTGCAAGGCTTTAAAAGTGTCAGTGGGCCGTCTTGCCCAAGCGGAATATTTCGACATATACAAAGGGATCTGCAATTGCAGATCCCTTTCTTATTCTTTGCGCGATTTCTTTGCGCGATCCTATTGCGTTATTCGAATGTGTAACGCAAATGCGGCTCTCTTGCAGCCTTTGTGTCGTCGAGTCTCAGTACCGGTGTGGTCTGAGGAGCATTCTGGACTGTCTCAGGCGCGTTGAAGATGCGCTCGTAGATCTCGCGGAATGCTGTGATAGCCTCGTCGAGCGTCTCCTTCGTCTCTGTCTCGGTCGGCTCTATCATCAGAGCTTCGTGTACGATCAGAGGGAAGTATATCGTAGGCGGATGGATGCCATAGTCGAGGAGCGCCTTTGCTACATCCAGAGCAGATACATGAGTCTCTCTGTAGATCGGGTCGAGACCGATTACGAACTCGTGCATGCATGTGGTATCGAAAGCGATCGGATAGATGTCTTTCAGTTTTTCCTGCATGTAGTTAGCGTTCAGTACGGCGTTCTGAGCCAGAGTGTATACTTCCTTACCAACGGTCAGCAGGTATGTGTAAGCCTTGACCATTACGAGGAAGTTGCCGTAGAAGCCCGTCATGTTACCGATGGACTTCTCAGCTCTCTCGTAGTTCTTGCCGTCCTTGCATACGAGACCCGGCGCGAACGGAGCAAGGAAATCCTTGTACGCGCATGGGCCGCTGCCAGGACCGCCACCGCCGTGAGGTGTCGAGAACGTCTTGTGCAGGTTCATGTGGATCACGTCGAATCCGATGTCTGCAGGACGTACGATGCCGATCACAGCGTTCAGGTTGGCTCCGTCATAGTAGCAGAGTCCGCCTGCCTCATGGACGAGCTTTGTGATCTCCATGATGTTAGGATCGAAGAGACCTACCGTGTTAGGGTTGGTCAGCATCAGACCGGCTGTCTTAGGACCGAGGTGAGCCTTGAGGTCGTCGATATCGACTGTTCCGTTCTCGTTCGACTTGATGACGATGGTCTTGTAGCCTGCCATTGTAGCCGAAGCAGGGTTTGTGCCGTGAGCAGCGTCAGGAACGATGATCTCGTTACGCTCTATGTCGCCTCTGTCTGTGTGGTAAGCCTTGATCAGGAGAAGTCCGGTGAACTCACCGTGAGCGCCGGCCGCAGGCTGAAATGTTACTCCTGCCATGCCTGTGATCTCGCAGAGGAACTTCTCGAGCTCGGCGATGAGCTCATGAGCGCCTTTCACAGTGTCAGCAGGCTGCAGCGGATGGAGCTTGGCGAAGCCGGGAAGCGCCGCCATCTTCTCGTCGATCCTAGGATTGTGCTTCATTGTGCAGGAGCCGAGCGGATAGAATCCGTCGTTTACTCCGTGCGCTCTCTTAGCGAGAGCTGTGTAGTGTCTTCCCATCTCGTTTTCCGAGATCTCGGGGAGATGCGCCTTCTTCTCGCGAAGCGGAGCATCAGGGAGCTTGCAAGGAACGTCGCATGCAGGGAAGATATCTTGTCCTCTACCAGGAATGCTCTTCTCGAATATCAATTTCATCTTAGAACACCTCCTTTGCGATAGCTACGACTTCATCGATATCTTCTTTGCTGTTCAGCTCTGTGCAGCACCAGAGGATGCAGTCTGTATCACAGCCTTCGCCACAGCAGCCGCAGCAGAGTTTGAGTCCGCCAAGGATGCCTTTAGCTTCGAGAGCCGCGAGCAGCTTGTCAGCGTCAGGGCATGTCATAGCGAATTCATTCCAGAACTCGCCCTTGAAGCAGCGCTTCATGCCGATCTTCTCGAGCTCTTCAGCCATGTAGTGAGCCTTGGATGAGCAGAGTGCCGCGACATCCTCGAATCCCTTAGGGCCGATAGTCGAAAGATAGATGCCCGCTCTCAGCGCGCACCATGCCTCGTTGGAGCAGATGTTGGAGCTGGCCTTTTCACGGCGTATGTGCTGTTCTCTGGCCTGGATAGTCAGAACAAAGCCTCTGTCGCCCCTTGTATCTACGGTCTCGCCGATGAGTCTGCCGGGGATCTGACGCATGTTCTCCTGCTTTGTCGACAGGAAGCCGAGGTATGGTCCGCCGAACTCGAGTCCGAGTCCGAGAGGCTGTCCTTCACCTACAGCGATGTCTGCGCCGAGCTCGCCTGGGCTCTTCAGAGCGCCGAGCGCGAGAGGCTGGCAGTACATGATGAACTTCGCTCCGCCGTCATGAGTGATCTTGCAAAGCTCTTCAGCGTCCTCTACGATTCCGTAGAAGTTAGGGTATTGCATCAGGAAGCAGGCTGCTGCGTCATCTTCAGCAAGAGCCTTCTTGAGAGCTTCCTTATCGGTCTCGCCGTCCTTAGTCGGGACGACTACTACCTTGCTCTCTCTTCCGAATGAATAAGTGTTGATCACGGTGAGTATCCTCTCGTCGATAGCTCCGGAAACATAGAACGTGCTGTGTCTTCTGTCCTTGCACATCCAGCATGCCTCAGCGGCTGCCGAAGCGCCGTCGTACATCGAAGCGTTTGCGATGTCCATGCCTGTGATCTCTGCGATCATTGTCTGATACTCAAAGATCGACTGGAGGATGCCCTGGCTGATCTCAGCCTGATATGGTGTATACGCCGTAACAAATTCCTCTTTGTTGGCGATCGCGTCGACGGCGGACGGTACATAATGGTTGTACGCGCCTGCGCCGCGGAAGATCGAACGGAAGATAACGTTCTTTGCCGCGAGTCCTTCTACCTTGCGGTCAACTTCGATCTCGCTCAGTCCATCAGGAAGATCGAGTTCGCCTTTGACCTTTGCGGCATCAGGGATCACTTTAAAGAGGTCGTCGAAATCCTTATATCCGATCTCGTTGAGCATTTTAAGTTGCTCTTCCTTGGTGTTAGGAATAAAAGTGCCCAATTTGATTCCTCCTTATTGCTGGTAAGAAAACGTTAATTATCCTCTGTATTCCTCGTATTCATCGGCACTGAGAAGTTCGACATTATCGCCTATACTTCCGACCTTTACAAACCACGATCCGTAAGGATCGCTATTGATAAGTGATGCGTCGTCAAGAAGATCCTCATTGATCTCTAAAACGACACCTGAAACCGGTGATATCACGTCCGCTACAGCCTTAACGGACTCAACATCGCCGAGAGCCTCACCTGCAACGACTTCGTCATCCACCTCAGGGAGGTTGACGAACACAAGGTCGCCGAGCTCGCTCTGAGCATAGTCTGTGATGCCTATGTACGCTTCTTCTCCTTCATAGCGGATCCATTCATCATCTCTGCTATATTTGAGTTCTTTTGGGGTATTCATCGTCTAATTCTCCTTTTTTATTATTGATAGTTGATTATCCTCGTTCCGGTTTCGATCCGCCTACTTTTCTCTCTTGTAGAAAGGAAGTTTTACCATCTCGCAGTCTACCATCCGGCCTCTTACGTCGACCTGGCAAGATGAGCCGATCTCTCTGGCTTCTGAGTCGACGATAGCCATACCGTAAGACGAACCGAGGAAAGGCAGATATGTTCCTGAAGTAGTGTGACCTATGATCTTGCCGTCTTTGTATACATCGAGGTGCTCTCTTAAGATGCCTCGCCCTGTTACTTTTAGACCTACTCTTCTGTGAGTAAGAGGCTGGCCTGCTTCGAGAGCCGCTTTTCCAATGAAGTCAGGTTTGTCCATCTTGACTGCAAACCCCAAGCCCGCTGTAAGCGGACTGATTTCATCGTTCATCTCATGACCGTATAGCGGCATCGCCGCTTCCATCCTGAGAGTGTCTCTGGCGCCTAACGCGCAAGGAATGAGTCCATCCTCTTTGCCTGCTTCGATAAGCATCTCCCATACGTCAGCGGCTTTATCTGCCGGCATGTAGATCTCGAATCCGTCCTCACCTGTATAACCGGTCCGGGAGATCATCACCTGAATGCCTTGGAAGTCACCATCGAAAACACAGGTGTAATTACCTGCAGGGATGTACTTGTCGTCGACCAGTTTGTGCAGGATCTTGTCTGCATTAGGTCCCTGAAGGGCTACCTGCCCCCATTTGTCGCTTACATTCGAAAGATCCACTCCGTCGATCTTATGCTCGACCATCCAGGCGAAATCCTTGTCTGTGTTTGCTGCGTTAACTACCACAAAATAGTCATTCTCGGCCTTCATATATACGATCAGATCGTCAATTGTTCCGCCGTCCTCGTTACACATAGGAGAATACCTTGCGAAGCCCGGCTTAAGGTCTGTGAAATCATTTGTCAGGATCAGGTTGAGGTAGTCCTTTGCCCTCTCACCCTGAACGAGGATCTCGCCCATGTGAGAAACGTCGAAGAGTCCGCACTGAGTTCTGACAGCCATGTGCTCTGCCTTGACACCGCTTCCGTACTGTACGGGCAGCAAGAATCCGCCGAATTCGACTATCTTTCCTCCGTATTTGATATGGGTGTCATAGAGCGGGGTTTTCTTTTCCATAGTAATACACCTCCTATGCTCCTGTGATTAATTGCGACATTAGTTATTCTTATTGTAATAATAGCACTTAAACTTATGGCGCGTCAATGAGTCGAGGAGCGCTGTAGGCCTTGCAATTACTGGCGTTTTGGTTGTTTATTAAATAACAAAACAGACCTGCATGATCGCAGGTCTGTTTCTTTAGTAAGCCACTTTTCCGTGTTTTACAATTCTGTTTGTCTAGTCTTCATCGGCTTCTTCTGCTTCATCCTCAGCGTCATCAGCCGCATCTTCCGCCGCGTCTTCTGCGTCATCGGCTTCCTCTTCAGCCTTTTTCTCCAGATCCTTCATGATCTTCTTGGCTTCGCTGTAGCTGAGCTTCACATAGTTGACCGTTTCATCGCCTTTCTTAACACCGACTTTTACAGTGCCGCCGAAACCTCTGGCCTGTGGTTTCATCGATGTGAGGAATCCTGCGCCCATCTCTTTGAGATCTTCCGTCGCATCATCACCGGTATACTCTTTGAGATCCTCATCAGTAATGTCTTCATCGAGCTTTATGAGCATCCTGATGGTATTGTCTTTTGCCCGGACTGTTATCGTTGAGTGCTCGTCATAAGGAATATCGGTATACATTTCAGTCATACCCTGTTCGTCCATGTATTTTTCAATGGAAGCCGGTTTGGTGAAGTAATTGTATCCTTTTATGAATGCGAACATTCCGATAAGTACGCCGAATATAAGGATGGCGAGTAGGAGGTTGCTAGGTCTTTTCTTCTTCTCTTCTTTGACGTTAGCTTCTTTGCGCGCCGCCTTGGCTTCACGCCTTTCAGCTTTCATCTTCCGCTTTCTTTCTGTAGATGAAAGCATTTTCTCCGGTTCTTCTTTCGCAGGCTCCTCTTTTTCAGCAGCTTCTTCAACTGCCTCTGCTGCGGTCTCTTCTACTGCTTCCTCAGCTTTTTCCTCAGCCTCTGGCTCTTCATCTGTTTCGGCTTCAGCTTCCTTTTCAGGCTTAGCTTCCTCTACTATTTCAGTTTCAGCCTCTATGGCCTCTATTGCAGCGATCAGGTCTGCCTTTTTGGTCTTTGTGTTTACCTTGGCACCCATACTTTTTGCCAGCACCAGAAGCTCATCTCTCTTCATCGAGGAGTATTCTTTGACTTCTTCGTTTTTCTTAGTTTCTTTCTCAGCCATTTCTTTTCCTTTTCTGAATTTTAAATAGGAGCGTCAGCTCATGAGATCGTCGGCAGAGATTCGCTTCACGCCGACGATCGAACATGTATCTCTCAATACAATTAGAAAGAGAGATGCATCCGGCGTCTATTATAACTTGCCGCCGCTTTTTCGGCAATAGCCGCATCCTCGCCTCTTTGCTTGCGTCTAGAATGTGACTCCGGCAATGTCGATCAAAATGCCCCATGCAACTCCAAGTACCCACAGAGTGCAAATCACCGCTGCATTCTCCTTTGCATGATGATTGGTGCGCACCATCACCAGTAAACCGACTCCTGCTGAAGTGAGCAGCCCTGACATGAGCTGACCTGCCGTAAGCATTCCTTCAAGGTACATCTGCGTGATCGCTACCGATGCAGCGCAGTTTGGTATGAGCCCTATCAGCCCGCTAATCAGACTGCCGGCGACAGGAGCGTCTGTCATGAGCGCTGCCAGTTCTCTTTGGCCGAAAAGGCCTACCAGCAGACTCAGCACAAGTGAAACTATAAAAATGAACGCCGTGATCTTGAGAGTATGTACAAGAGCCGAGCGGAATATGCTTCCCTCTTCATCCTCACAGCCACAGTGATCCTGTTCGCATAGATCGTGAATATGCTTTTCCTCATGTAATCCAAAAACGGAATGCTCATCATCTTCTGTTGTATGCTCATTCGAATGTCGGGTCTTTCTTCTGATCATGCGCCAGATAAAGTCTACCGCAAAACCGCTTATCAGGGCGATCGCAAACTTGACAGCCAGGATCTTTCCTATGGCGGCCGGCGCCACTGCCGATGAAATGAAGATCGGCAGCATCTCGTCCGATGTGCTCAAAAAGACCGCGATGAGCGTGCCTGCCGTGATGACTCCGCCAGAATACAGGCTCGCTGCGCCGGCCGAAAAGCCGCACTGCGGCACAAGTCCGAGCCCCGCTCCGATCAGATGTCCATATCTGCCGACACCCGACAGCAGTCTTACCGACCGCTCTTCTGTCCTGCGCTCAAGCCATTCCATCACAATGTATGTTATGAAAAGAAACGGCACCAGTGTTGCCGTATCTTTTACAGTATCTATTAAGGAATCTGCGAACAGACCTGCCATCTTTCCTCCGGAGGTAGCTTACGAGGTTTTATTTTTTCGCGCCTCGGCCTTGCTCTCAAGTGCCGGTAGCAACGCCTCGTGATACACAAAGTCCAGGATAGCTGCGATAGGGATCGCAAGCAGCATCCCGACGATCCCGAACATGCTCCCAAACACAATAATGGCTATCAGTATGAGCAAGCCTGATACTCCGAGCGAATTTCCAAAGAGTTTCGGCTTTATCAGATATGCGTCGAAGAACTGGAGCACGAATGTGAAAATTATGAAAATCAGCGCGTGAATCGGCTTTACGAGCAGGAGTATGAGAGCTCCGATCGCTCCGCCGATGATCGGCCCGAATGTCGGTATAAGGTTGAAGATCGCGATTATCATCGAAACGAGGCCAGCGTACTGCATGCCGGTAATGATCATGAATAGCGCGTTTATAACTGCGATGATAATAGAATCGATCAGGGTGAACACTATGTAACGCACAAGTATGACATCACAACGAGCAATAAAGCGCAGCACTTTATAGAGCTGCTTTTCAGGGAATACAGCACGCATAAGCCTGAGGACTCCGCTCTTGAGCGAATCCTTATTGAGAAGTATATAAACGGAGAGGATGAATGCTATCACCCATGCCGCGATGTCTCTTCCCGCCCTTGCGCCGGCATTCAGGATGTGGTCGGCGTTCTGAGTAAGATATGCCTGTATGTTTTTGACGATCCCATCCGAGTCGCTAAGCAATTTATCTACATCGAGAGTATTAGAAAGTCCCCACTTGTTAAGCAATACCCGCAGCGAGTCCTCATAGCTGTCCATGTTGTTGAGCAGCATGGTGATGCTGTCCACCAGCTGAGGGATCAGAGTGCCGAGCAGAAACGCCACCAACAGTACTATGATCAACACCGCGAACGCTACTGACAATGTCCACTCGAGTTTATCGTTCTTGACCCTGAAAAACACCTTTCTGTTAAGGAACTTCGCGAGAGGGTTTACTATATAAGCCAGCACCAGCGCTATGAACACGGTCTTGAAATATCCCAGGAATGTGACAATGCCATCTGTGATGCTGCCGAGATGAACAAGCAGCACATACAGAGCCACCGCGATACATGCGGCAACTGCATATGGATACCATGCTTTTTCTGTTATCTTCTTTTTCATGTTCCGCTTTCCTCTTTACTTTATCCTAAGCGCCAGTTTTCTGGCCCGCCATCTTAAGTACCTGCGCCTGGCAGCATGCAATCTTCCGAATACCATATGCTCAGCAATGATCCCTACCGGGATAGCCGACAATACATCAAGCGCGGAATGCTGTTTCACGAACGTCACGGATACTGAGATCATGACACAGCTTATGAAAACAAACACCTTCCACCAGTCCGGCGCCTTTTTGTCCTTGAGCCATACCGAAGCTATTCCTAAGGAATATGCCACATGAAGCGACGGGAAGACTCCTGTCGGTGTATCGAACCAGTATATGAGTTCGGCGACATGACAGAAGAAATTATCCCTCGGCATCACCGCAGGCCTCAGATCCTGGATGCTAGGATACGCGATATATATGACCATCGCTACAAACTGTGTGATCATTATGAACTTCTGCAGTTTGCAGAAGCTGTCTATGTCATAAAGCAAGAAGTACAGCAGCGAAATGACGATGAGAACATACCAGTAGCAATAGAATATAAAGAAATACTCATTGAACGGTATGATGTCATCGAGCGCGCAATGTATCAGATGGAGCCTGGACTCCGGTATCAGATTCTCGGTAATGAAATAGAAAATGAAGTATACGATCCAGCCCCCAAGCAGTTTAAGATGTTTGAACTCAGGATCATTAAGTTTTGAAAACCTGAACTTGCGGTAATCGACCACCGGCGGTCCGAAGGTAAAATGCTTCGGCCTCGGCGCCGGGTCTGTCTGAACGAACATCGTCTCCTTGTTGATCGGATAATCCTTCCTTGGGATGTTTGGATAAGGCACCACGGTATGCACAGGCTGTGCCTCAGCGAGCTCTGTCACTCCGTCCTTCATTGCCTTGCATATCCTCTTCCTCTCTTCTTCAATCGGAGCTTCATGATCGAACCTTACCGGCTTTCCGATAAACATGCTTCTGAGATTTGGCGCGGTGTAGAGCGGAACAAAGCAGACATCCTTTCCTGTGCGCTTATAATAAGACCGCGCGACATCTACAAAATGTTCATGAAAGTCCCATACAATGTTGTTGTATTCTTCGTCACGCTCAGGGAAGATGATCACATTCGCCCCTTCCTGCAGTCTTTTGACGGTCTCTCTGAATGTCGACATGAGCCTTATGTCGTGATATACGCCTATGCAGTGCGCGTTGTTGAATATACACACCGAAAGCGGAGCGATGAAATACGAAAGCAGTTTGAAGAACCATTTGATCCACACAGGCTTGTATGACCAGAAGTCCTTATAGGCATAGGCAGGCACCTCTTTGATGTGCATCATTTCTCCCGCCGTCCAAATAAATCGGTCACCCGGAAAATACAGTTCGCACCCTATAGGGCCATTCATCTTAGCGTGATTACCCACAACAATACACGGCTCCTCTGGCAGGTTTTCCTTGCCGACCACTTTGATATGCGGGTAAAAGAGCCATGTGAAAAATTTTATGATCTTGTATACAACGGATGAAAGATCCATTATGTTCTGATTAGGTCTCCTAATATTCTACTTTTTCTCCAAGCGGAAGCTCGAGAAGTTCAGGCTCGTCAAGCAGATGCTTCAGAAGTCTGACAGCGCGAGAGCAGTAATACCCATCGGATATCCTCTCGTCTACCGTAAGCCCGAGATCAACGCTCATGCGCATCTCCTCGCTGCCATCCTCGTTGTAGAATGGACGCTTCTTCATCTCGCCGATCACAACGAACATCGACGTAGTGCCCCAGTTAGTCAGATGGTGGTATCCCGCGCGCAGCTTTATCGAGCCGAGATTGGCAAGAACGACTGATGACTGGAACGGATCTGTCGCAATGACGGAAGCCGGCATCAGCCCGCGTTTGTCGAGGAATCTCGCTCCTGCTCCAAGTGCTTTCTTGAGAGGCGGGAATCCGAATATCTTCTGAAGCGCGTCCATACTCTGTGTCGACTGATCTTTGCCCTCGTGACGTACATATGAGACCTGTCTGTATATCTCGTTATGGATAGTCTCGATGGTATCCGTCGGCTTAGAATGTATGAATGCCAGACCCTCTTCTCCATCGTCCTTGAATATCTTTTTGATAGTAAAAGCCGCCGAGACTTCGTTTCTCTCGTACAGATTGTAATTTGCGATAAACCTGTTGAGCTGAGGTCTCAGAGTTATTGTTTTAAGCACTGCCGTTACCATTACCTGGAAAAAGTTGTATTTATATTCAGGGCCGTCTGCGTTCTTCTTTTCGAGATACTTCATCACGTTTGTAAGATCTACGGTCTCCGAAATGAAAGCTTCGTTGTCGCAGCGGTTAGGATACATAAGCGGCATGATAAAGTGCATCGAATCGATATCTCTTAGCAGCTTAGCGTCTTTTCTATCCCCCGGTCTTCTCATTACAGTAGTCCCCCTTGCTGAATTTATCCTACGTATTATATCACCTTTCTTCAGTGTGTCATCACGTATTCGAAATTATATTCCAGAATATATTCGCCGTATTCGAGAGCACTTTCCGCGTCATCGAAAAGCGCCATGTAAATCTGATTGCCCATTGCCTCTGAGAAAACATCCGGCATCCTGAACGCCGAGATTATGTTCTCTCCATATCTGTCGAGTATATCTTCGTGTGAGTGTTCATGTTCAAATCTGTCTTTTCTGCCTGCGAAGATGCAGCAGCGGTCGATTCCATCTGCCTGATCGCGTCTTTCGTCAAACGCCACCATATCCGCGTAGATCTTAAAGACATCGCATGAGTGAGCGTAGTTCATCATATCCGGGAGCATGCCGCCTGCAGGCCTCATATTGACTTCGAGCCCCAGGTGGTCTCCTACATCACCAAGGCCTTTTCTCGGCTCCTTGAGTCTGAAGAACTCAAAGTGCACAAATCTGCTCTTCACCTTGAAAGCCTTCAGGGCCTTGCGCCCGTACTCTCTTATTTGCGGATGGACGTCAGGGAGTATCATGACCAGAGTCTCCTGATCGCTGTTTACAGTATCCGCTACATTAGGGCATTTGAGAGATGACTCAAACAGAGGATCACCATTGGAATCGCAGATCGCGTCATAAGTGTAGACATCGCCTACGATGAATTCTTCCATAACATATGGTTCATCAGGCTTATCTCTGAAGAAAGCTTCGAGCCCCTCATGATCGTCTATTTTATATGTATCTGCCGCTCCGACTCCTGTATCCGGTTTACAGAATACAGGGTAGCCGCCGATCTCATCGATAAATGCTTCCGCAGCAGAAATGTCTATCACTTTGTGGTTTCTTGCGGTCGGTATTCCTGCCTCTTTATATACAGGCTTCATAGCAGATTTGCTCTTCCAAAGAGCGAGTTCTGCCGGCAGCACCCCGGTGGTGACATTGAAGTCTTCCCTAAGCCTTGCGTCCTGATCGAGCCAGTACTCATTATTGGACTCGATCCAGTCGATCTTTCCGTATCTGAAAGCAAAGTAGGCTACAGCGCGGTACATGCTGTCATAGTCTTCCATATTGTCCACTTTGTAGTATTCCGTGAGAGCGTTTTTGAGTTCTTCGCTAAGAGCCTCGTAAGGGCTGTCTCCAATGCCCAGCACATTGAGCCCATTGCTCTTCAGTCTGTCAGCGAAAAGCTTGTATGACTCGGGAAAATTCGGTGATATAAATACAAAATTCATTCTACTGTTCCTTTCTGCTGCCCGATGTCTCTGCCACGAGCTCTTCATGAAAATCTTTTAGCCCTTCTCTGAGTTCCTCTATACCTATCTGACCCGGAGCAGACTTATTGGATGCTGCACCGAATGTTATCGCCGAGCCTACTGCTTCCCCGGCAAGTCTGCTGACTGTTCCGAGTTCACCCATGGATATCGCCACCACAGGGCACTCGGCATACTCAGTCACCATTTCCTCTGCAGCAGCAAGCAAGCTTGAAACGTCCTTGTTGCTTTGAGGCATCACCGCTATCTTGAGGATATCGGCACCTGTTTCCTGCATCTTCCGGAATTGCTCAATTATCACATCTTTTTCAGGGGTCTTCTCGAAATCATGATGCGACGCAACTATCTTAACGCCCAGTGAGTGCGCGGCTTCGATGATCGGTGCTATATCAGCTCCCCTTAGTGCCTCTGCGTCAACCATATCGATAGTTCCGCTTTTGCAGGCTTTTATGTTGATATCAGTGTAATCATCGTCTCCTATGTCCGCGTCTCCGCCTTCAGCCAAAGTCCTTAGAGTGAAAAGCAGCGGTATCTCCCCCAGAACAGTCCTCAGTTCAGTCAGTACATCCTCGAGGCTATCGAAATCATGGCAGCGCTCAAAACGGTCCGCGCGAAACTCTACTATATCCGGCTTAAGCCCGGCTATTTGTCCCGCCTCGCTCAATATCTCTTCTTTTGTCTTTTCGAATACAGGCACACAGATCTTCGGGATCCCTTCGCCTATAACTGTATTCCTCACTTTGACGGTCTTCATTCGATATGCCTCTTGCTCTTTGATCACATGTACTCCATTGCTGCCTTGTAATTACCGAAAACGTTCACTTCGGTGCAATCATATTCAAGCCTTCTCAAAGCTTCTCTGACATCCGGGTCGTCGAGACTGCCGGCAAAATCCAGATAGAAGCAATATTCAAATACTCTTCCGAAGATAGGTCTGCTCTCAAGCTTGAGTACGTTTATTCCAAAAGACGCGAATATCCCGAGAGCATTGAAAAGCGACCCCGGGGTGTGAGACGTCACCATCCTGAGGCTGACTTTATCTGCGTCTTCGGGTTTTTCATCTCTGGCTGTCACGCACAGAAACCTTGTCATGTTCACGTTATTGTCCTGTACATCGGGCAGAAGGATCTCCATCCCGTATGTCTCGGCAGCAAGCTCACTAGCGAGCGCTGCTTTGGTCGGATCGCCTGTGTCGCGTATATAGCTGACACTGAGCGCCGTATCTTCATGCGCGTGAGGAGTCATGTTGGGATATCTGGTAAACAATTCCTGGCACTGTGACAGCGCTTCAGGATGGCTGTAAACTTCCTTGATATCTTCGATCTTCGAACCCGGATTCGCGATCAGGCATTCTCTGATCGGCACGACCGCCTCTCCTACTATATGTATATCGTAATTCTGCAGATGGTCGTACGTCCTGGCTATTATACCGGTCGTAGTATTTTCTACAGGTATCACCGCGTAGTCGACAGCTCCGCTCTCGGTATCTGCGAGCAACGAAATGAAATCGCTGTATCCCCTGTCCTCATATTCTCTTCCTTCGAAGAGCATTTTGACCGCCGTTTCGCTGAAGGCTCCGCTTACGCCCTGGTATCCAATTATCATATCATCTCCGCTATTTCGTAAATCATCTTCTCGGTCTTGTCCCAGCCAAGACACGCGTCTGTGATGCTCTTGCCGTACACGCCGCCGCCCACAGGCTGTTTGCCGTCTTCGATATAGCTTTCCACCATAAAGCCTCTTACCAGCTTCTTGATATCTTCGTTATATCTGCAGGAAAGCAGGACATCTTTCATTATTCGCGGTTGCTGCATCGGATCCTTGCCGCTGTTGGCATGGTTGCAGTCGATTATCACGCCCGGATTCACCAGGTCGCTATTCTTGTAAAGCTCAGACAGATAAAGGAGCGTCTCATAGTGATAATTCGGATGAGAGACTCCCTGTCTGTTGACATATCCTCTCAGGATAGCGTGAGCGTAAGGATTGCCGTTCGAATGGCCCTCCCAGCCTCTGTATATAAAGTCGTGCTCGTGCTGAGCGGCTGTGATCGCGTTCATCATAACGGAAAGGTCTCCACTGGTTGGATTCTTCATACCTACCGGGCAGTCTGCCGCGCTCGCTGTCATCCTGTGCTGCTGATCCTCCACGCTTCTTGCCCCTATTGCAACATAGCCCAGAAGATCGTCTATGTATTTGTAATTTTCAGGATAGAGAAGTTCGTCTGCGCATACAGAACCTGCTTCCTTGATCGCGCTCATGTGCATCTCACGCGTAAAGATTATCCCCTTGAAAAGGTCCGGGCTCTCATCGGGATCGGGCTGATGAACAAAGCCCTTATATCCCTCGCCTGTTGTGCGAGGTTTATTCGTATAAACGCGTGGGACTATCATGACCCTGTCTTTGACTTTTTCCTGTACAGCCGCAAGCCTGGAAATATAATCCAGCACGCTTTTCTCATTGTCAGCGGAACATGGCCCTATTATAAGGACCAGTTTGTCGCTGCGATTCGAGAATATATCCTGAAGCTCTTCAGTCTTTTGCTTCACAGTCTCCTTCATGCCTTCTGTCAGAGGGAACATTTCCTTTACCTCTGATGGCTGTGGGAGTTTGCGTTTGAATTCCATATTCATCCGGTTCAGATCTCCTTTCTGATCTCTATGCCCAGATCGCGCATTCTTTCAAAATAGTCCGGGAAGCTTTTGCTTACTGCTTCCGCGCCGTCGATGGTTCCGCCTGTACGGGTACAAATCGCCGCGAGCGCCATAACGATCCTGTGATCATTGTGTCCGGACAGGGTCTCGGTCGGAGCCTTCACTCCGCATCCTACTGTTATCGAATCATCGCATACATCGACATCGACATCAAACTTCGCGAGTTCTTCCTTCATGACGTTGCCCCTGTCCGATTCCTTGAACTTGAGCCTTCTTGTCCCGCGGAGGACTGCTCCGTGGTTTAGCGCGGCGTAGGCCATCAGCACAGGCCCGAGGTCGGGGCAATCGGAAATATCAAGCTCGGCTCGGTCTTTCTCCAGCAAGCCGAAGTATCGATCGCACACTCTGTCTCCCTGAAGGCTTTCAGGATCTACTCCTGTCACTCTGGCTCCGAGAGCCATAAGGTTGGCCGCATTTGACCAATCCCCCTCGACCATTGTATCGGCAGCTACGTAACGATGAGCTCCGCTCACGGCAAGATCTGTTTCATTCTTCCAACCTACATCGATACCATGCTCCTTGAGAGCCTTTATCGTCATGTCTATATAAGGTCTGCTTTCGATGTTTCCTTCGAGCCTTATGAGACTTTCCTCTCCGCAAATCGGCAGGGCAAACAAAAGACCACTCACGAACTGGCTGCTTATATCACCCGGCACTTTGTATTCCCCGCCCTTCAGGCTTCCCTTGATCGTGATCGATGAATCGGATCTGTCAAAGGATATGCCTTGAGCTTCGAATAGATCTTCATATACAGTCAAAGGCCTCTGCATCAGCCTTCCCTTTCCACTCAGCACCGCTGTCTGATCCGAGAGAGCGCAGATCGGTATCATAAATCTGAGAGTACTCCCGCTTTCTCTGCATTGCATCAGAGTCTCTCCCCTAGTTGAAGGGTCTGTCCCTTTCACCTCCGCGGTCATATCCTCGGGCGAGTAGCTAATCTCAGCACCGAGTGCCCTGAGGCAGTCCATAGTGGCGAGTATGTCCTCAGAAGCGGCGATGTTGCTTATCACGCTTGTACCTTCCGCAAGTCCGGCACAGATCAGATATCTGTGTGCCATGCTCTTCGAAGGCGGTGCTTTCAACGTACCTGTTCTTTTGTCATTGGGAGTGATCGTTACCTTCATTGCAGCGCCTCCCACAGCCTTTCAGCTGAATCTTCTTTTGTGCCGTCAGTTTTCACAATGATATCCGCAGCTTCCTTATAAATCGCGTAGCGTTCCTCATACAATCTCTCAAGTTTGCTGCGATCATCGGAAAGGGGTCTGTCGCTCGAAGGCTTCATTTTGTCGAGAGCCCTGTCTATAAACACAACTACCCCGTTCATGCGGAGAGCGTCGACGTTCTCCTTCCTGAGAACAGCTCCCCCGCCTGTCGAAATGACAAGTCCGTTTCTCACAGCATAGCGTTTTATGACTTCACTCTCCAGATCACGGAAATACCGTTCCCCGTGTTTTGCGAATATTTCTTTAATTGATATACCGGCTTCACGGGCTATCACCTCGTCTGTTTCTATCATATCTCTGCCAAGTCTCTCCGCGAGCATCTTGCCGAGAGTTGATTTTCCGCATCCGGGCATTCCCGTAAGCACGATGTTTTGTTTCTCCTCAAGAAGGCTCTGGTAGATCTTCTCCGTGATACCTTCATCGGCCTTGGTTCCGGTGAAGAATTCGGATGATAGTACTGCCTGCCCCACAAGCATATAAAGCCCGTTCTCTGCTTTTATGCCTTTCTGTCTCGCTTTCTGGATGAGCCGGGTATTGAGAGGATTATATATGACATCGAGCACGCCCTCAGGATTATCAAAGCGGTCGATATCGAATGGCACGCTGTCTGTGTCCGGATACATCCCCGCGGGAGTCGTATTGATCAGGATAGCAGCATCGCTGCAAATTCTGTAGGCTTCTTCGTATGTCACCGCGCCGTTTCTTCCGCTTCGGCTGGCGCGTACGGTTTCTTTCGCGCCCAGGCTTTTGCACACAGCTGCGGCTGTCCGGCTCGTGCCGCCGGAACCTGCTATGAATGCTTTTTTTCCTTTCAGATCGATGCCCATCCTTTCGATCAGCATCTTCATCCCACCGCAATCCGTATTATATCCGGTCAGCTTACCATCTCTGTTCACAACAGTGTTTACCGCTCCTGCCTCACTGGCAAGGTCGCTGATCTCGTCCAGATATTGCATCACGGTCTGTTTGTATGGGATCGTCACATTGAGCCCATCGAAATCACCGGACATGATAAAACTCTCCAGCTCTTCAGGAGCCAGTTCAATGAGATCGTATCCATATTTTCCAAACTGCTGATGGATCTCTTTTGAAAAACTGTGTCCCAGTCTTTCGCCTATCAGTCCGCATCTCATATCCGGTCTTCCCCTTTTGCTATGGCATCAACCAGTCAGTCCCGTATCTCAGTGCAAGCTGGTCGGCGAGCACGAGAGCCGTAACGGAATCGACGACTACTCTCGCTCTGTGTATGATTGCGGGATCATGTCTCCCGCCTGTTTCTATATCTACGTCTTCTCCTTTTACAAAATCTACAGTCTCCTGAGCGATATGTATCGAAGGAGTCGGCTTTACGGCACAGCTGAACATAAGCGGCATTCCGTTGGATATGCCTCCGTTGATACCGCCGTTATTGTTGGTAAGCGATACGACTCTGCTTCCCTTCATGCGAAGGGCATCGTTGTATTCGCTTCCCCTGGCATCCACGAGGTCGAAACCGCCTCCGAATTGTACGCCTTTTATCCCCGGTATCGAGAAAAGGGCATGTGATAGCACGCCTTCAAGTGAGTCAAACCAAGGCTCGCCTATACCGGCCGGCAGGCCTGCCACAGCAGTCTCGAGTATGCCTCCAACGCTGTCCCCATCTGACGCCGCTTCTTTTATTGCCTCTTGCATGACTTCGGCCTTCTGTTCATCGATGACCGCAAAGCGTCTATTGCCAAGGCAGTCGATCTCTTTTTTTAGATCTCCTTCATTCAGGCTGAATCTACTATCATCAATACCTGCAAGACGGGATATGTGAGTACCGATGCTTATGCCTTTTTTTGATAGAGCAGACTGACAAATCGCTCCCGCGGCAACAAGAGCCACGGTGATCCTGCCCGAGAAGTGTCCGCCGCCTCGGTAGTCTTCATATCCGTGATACTTAACATAAGCGGTATAGTCCGCGTGTCCGGGCCTTGCAAGTGGCCTGTCCGCTTCGTAGTCTGAGCTTTTCTGAGCGGTATTCGGAACGATCACGCAAAGGGGCGTGCCCGTCGTCTTTCCCTCGAACACTCCGCTTACTATCTGAAAGTCATCTTTTTCACGGCGCGGCGTCGAGATGCTGCCATAGGGTTTTCTCGATTCGAGCCTGGCTCTGATATATTCCATATCGATGTCGATCCCCGGGGCCAATCCATCTATCACAGCTCCCACAGCGGGGCCGTGGCTTTCTCCGAATAGAGTTACCGCAACACTTGTGCCAAATGAATTCTTCATGTTCAAAACCTCTATTTATGACAGACGCTGTTGATCCTGCTTTTGAGTTCTTCCGCTTCCATCTCCACGATCTCCGCTGTTCCCGGTTCAGGGACATACACTGTCCTTATCACGCTGCCTGAGATCTTCTTGTCGTGCATCACGGCCTCGAATACTTCTTCAGGATCGCACTCTGCCGATGTCCCAAGCCCCGCGCTCTCAAGCACAGGGATAAGACGCTCTCTAACTTCTGTCGAACACATAGGAAGCATGCCTATTGCTACGCACTCTCCATGGAGCAAGCCTGTCACGCTCTCGATGCCGTGTCCTATCGTATGGCCGAAATTAAGTATCCTCCTGATACCGCTTTCGCGCTCATCTTCCTCCACGACTTTTTTCTTTACTCTTAGAGCTGCTTCAATGACCTTCATCATATCGAGGTCTTTCGCGCCCTTCTCCTCTATATAGCTGAAAAGCCCGGCATCGGCTATAAGACCCGATTTGATTATCTCGGCCATGCCTGCGGCCCTGTGTCTTTCACTCAAGGTCTCTAAAGTATCCGGGTCTATCAGCACGCCTTTAGGCTGATGGAAAGCTCCTACTATATTCTTTACGCCTCCGAGATTGACCGCGGTCTTACCTCCGATCGAACTGTCTGCCTGTGAAAGTATAGTTGTGGGGATATTATAGAAATCGATCCCTCTCATGTATGACGCAGCAGCAAATCCGGCTAGATCTCCAGGCATTCCGCCTCCGACTGCTACGACACAGTCGCTTCTTGTAAAACTGTTCTCAAGCATCATGCCCAAAAGTCTCTCAAGCATTTCCATGCTCTTGGAAGCTTCGCCCCGTGCCACTGTGATCCGAAAAGGCTCACTGCATTGAGAAGCGATCTTCTCCGAATATTCTGCCGGTACTCCGTCATCAGTCACGACCAGACACTTTCTGCCAAGATCAAGGAGTTCCGAAGATCTATCCATACAGCCATTTTCGACCGTCACATCATAGCTCTTTCCGCCCGGAGATATATTCAGTACCATAAGTTACCTCCCCGCACCGAATGAATCATCTGTCAGCCGGCCTACTATTTTGACGGAAAGGCAGGCTGCGCTGAGGCCTCTGACTATCCTTTCCTCGCTGTCAGGGCTGCTTTTGCCCTCGAGTTCAACGTAGAAGAAATAGTGCCATGGTACGTCCTTGATCGGTCTCGGTCTGAGTCCGTGCATATTGTATCCATACGCGCTTATCACGTTTATGGCCTTGGCCAGTCCTCCGACTTCATCCTTTACCCTGAACATCACCAGAATGCGCTCGGTATCCTTGTCGGTATCTGCTTCATTTGCAGCTCTGGAAAGGACCGCGTATCTTGTGGTGCTCCCATCTGTCTCAACAGCCTTGATACTGTTGACATGAAGACTGCCTTCGAAGAGAAGATCGTACACCTTTCCCACATCGCCCTTATCGCTGTTTTCGAGAGGGAGTACCGCCACTTCACAGTCTCCGTCCTCTACGGCTTTGTACGCTTCCTCAAATGATCCGTATGTTGTTATGTTCTCGCTTGGGAATATACTTTCCGCAGCGCTTGTTCCGTCGGAATATTTGTCCTCCGCGCAGGCGACTCTGATCCCGCTTATCAGGCTGTGCTGCCAGTTCTTGCTTACATCCATGGTGTTCTGAAGAAAGCTGACATAGAACGGTCTCACCTCTTCATCGCTGATGTTTGCCGACATGCTCTCGATAAGACTCTGTTCTCTTTCCAGATCTTCGACAGGAAGCCCTCTGGCGCTCTTGTATTCGGCTACCTCTCTCACAGCTTCCATTCTCTGCTCGAACAGCTTTGCCATCTCTGTGTCGATTTTGTTTATCTTTTCTCTTGCTTCGTTCAGGTCCATTTCACACCTCTCACTGCTTGTAAAAAATCGGCTGCGTCCTTTAGAACACAGCCGATCTGAATATACAAATCTTATGATCTAAGGACAGTAAAATCAAAAGGCTTTGAAGTAGCCCCAGTAATAGCCCTTAAATCCAAATTCTTTAACTGTCCTTGATGCTTTCAAAATGCCTCCTGATTTGATGGATACATCTGATAATTCAATGTCTGAACATTAACATCATATCCAAGTAAAGTCAAGCAAACTAAACACTTTTGAATGTCTGACTATCCCAGTTTTTCTTTTCTGCGCGATCCGTCTTCAAGAAGTTCGCGAAGTGTGTCCACATCCTCGTTGCTGATGGCGTCTCTGTACTTGTTAATATTGGTTACAAGGGAATCGATCTCTGCCAGAAGTCGATCCTTGTTGCTTATGAATATCTCGGACCACATAGGCGCGTTCAGATATGCCACACGGGTCATGTCCCTGTAAGTACCGCCCGAGAAACCTCCCTGTCTCTCGGCTGATGGACTCTTAATGTAGGAGCTGGCTATGACATGTGACAGCTGAGACGTGAAAGCTATCATGCTGTCGTGGTCTTCTGCGGTCGTGATGGAATAGCGACCCAGCTTGAGCGGCTCGAGCAGCTCTTTGATCCTGGAATACAACTCGATATCGTCATATCTCGGAGGGACTACCACCATAGGGCAGCCATAGAACATATCTGCCTTGGAATACTTATATCCACGGTCTTTGGTGCCTCCCATAGGATGGCCGCCTACAAATGTGAATCCATACTCTTCTGCCAGCTTGAAACAAGCGTTGCATACATCGCGTTTTGTTCCGCAGGCATCCATCACCAGAGGCTTTTCCCCAAAATACGGGGCCATCTGACGTACCCACTCTATCGATGCCTTAGGATAAAGGCTTACGAATATGAGATCGCATTCCGACACGTTTTTCTCTGTGAGCTCCGCGTCGACATCGCCGCTTATCAAAGCAAAGCCCAGCGTGCTCGCTGTCCTGTTCCATGCGTACACGGTATGCCCCGCCGCATGATAAGCCTTTGCTATAGAGCCTCCTATAAGGCCGAGTCCTACCACACCTACGATCATTTGCCCAAAGCCTCTCTTAATCTGCAAATATCCTTAGCAAGTGTCCCGAAGGCCTCTGTCGAAATGGCCTGTCCACCGTTTCTGACAGCGCCCGAAGGATCGTTATGTACATCTATCATCAGTCCGTCAGCTCCCGCCGCGCATGCCGCCAGCGAGACAGGTCTCACCAGTCTGTTCAGGCCGGTGCTGCGGCTGACATCTGCTATAACAGGAAGATGTGACATCTCCTTCAGCAGCGGGATAGCGGATATGTCGAAGGTCGTTTTTGTTTCACTCGAAAACGTACGCAGCCCTCTTTCGCACAGTATGATGTTTTTATTGCCGCCTGCCATTATATACTCGGCGGACATCAGAAGTTCTTCCAGCGTCGCGGAAACAGATCTCTTTAGGATGATGGTCTTGTCCGTATCTCCCGCGGCTGCGAGGAGAGGATAATTGCACATATTGCGTTCACCGATGATCAGTATATCCACGTCTTCATACTTTGGGATATCCTCCACTGAGATCAGTTCCTTTGCAACAGGCATGCCTGTCTCCTTTTTTGCCAGCTTAAGACGATCTATCTCCAAAAGATTTTTCTTCTGAAGATTATGGCTGGCTGTCTTGGCGCTTATCGATCCGCCGGTAAAAATATCCCCTCCGGCCGCTTTGACCGCTTCAGCCACCTGAACTATCTGCTCTTCGCTCTCGATCGAGGATGGTCCTGCGATGAATGCGAAATTGCCTCCGCCCAGACTTGCTCCCGCAACGGAGATCACTGTGTCATCAGGCTGGAACTTTCGGTTGCATCGCTTGAACGGCTCTGTGACCCTACGTGTCGCCTGCACTATGTCAAGGCTCTCGATCATATCGGTATCGAGGCTGAGCACATCTCCTATCAGGCCAAGTATCGTTTGGAATTCTCCCTTTGATACATCTACGCCCAGGCCCTGTGTCTTGAACCAGTTGATCAGCTGATCGCGCTTTTCGTCAGTAACGCCGTGTTTGAGTATTACTATCATTTTTTCACCTGCTTTAAATGCTTTATATGGCGTAAATTATACCACTCACACGATTTGCGTGAAACATGGGCAAACACAAAAATTAATTTTTTATTATTGACACCTTCTGTTACCGGTGCTATATTCGTGAGTAATTAAATACTGGATAAACCTATGAATGAGAGTGAGTAGGTCGCGACGCTTACATATGAGCGAGCCGCAGATGGTGAGAGTGCGGTATGCAAAGGCGGGGCTGAATGGACTCATGAGGGCGACCTGAAAGGGATCAAAGATATTCTGAGTATGGGAGACGGAGAGAAAACTTCGTTAACAAATGACGCGTATGTTGGTACGCAGTGAGTGGGCAGGGTCACACCTGTCAAGCCGGGTGGCACCGCAGGAGATCTATACTCCTGTCCCAGCGAAAGTTTGTCTGGGACAGGAGTTTTTTCTGTTCCGGGGTTCACGGAAAAGGAGGAATAATCACCATGATCAATTACCGCACCTATCTTACAGAAGAAGAGATCCCTACGCATTATTACAACCTCAGAGCGGACATGAGCAAGAAACCTGCCCCTCTGCTCAACCCGGCCACTTTAAAGCCTATGACGGCAGAAGAGCTGGAAGGCGTTTTCTGTTCCGAGCTTGTAAAACAGGAACTCGATGATGAAACAGCATTTGTCGAGATACCTGAAGAAGTAAGAGAGTATTACAAGACCTTCAGGCCTTCCCCTCTCGTACGCGCATACAATCTGGAAAAAGCGCTCGGAACTCCGGCTGCTATCTACTTCAAATTCGAGGGAAACAACACGTCAGGCAGCCACAAGCTGAATTCAGCTGCCGCGCAGGCGTATTACGCGGCGAAGCAGGGCCTCAAAGGAGTCACTACTGAAACCGGAGCCGGCCAGTGGGGAACCGCTTTGTCGATGGCATGCGCTCATTTCGGTCTCGACCTCAAGGTGTTCATGGTGAAGACATCATATGAGCAAAAGCCTTTCCGCCGTGAAGTGATGAAGACTTACGGCGCGGAAGTCACCGCCTCACCTTCCGAGACCACCGAGGTCGGGCGCAAGATCCTTAAGGAATTCCCGGGTACGGGAGGAAGCCTCGGTTGCGCTATCTCGGAAGCTGTCGAAGCCGCTGTGACCAGAGACGGCTACAGGTATGTGCTTGGCAGTGTTCTCAATCAGGTCTTGTTGCACCAGAGCATAATAGGTCTCGAAGCGCACAAGGCATTTGAAAAGATCGGGGTCTCCCCTGACATAATAATCGGATGCACAGGAGGCGGATCAAATCTCGGAGGGCTCATCGCTCCGTTCATGGGCGAAAAACTCAGAGGAGAGAAAGACTATAGGATCATAGGGGCTGAGCCGGCGTCTTGTCCGAGCTTCACAAGAGGCAAATATCTCTATGATTTCTGCGACACGGGCAAGGTGTGCCCTCTCGCAAAGATGTACACACTCGGAAACGGCTTCATGCCTTCTCCTATACATGCAGGCGGACTCAGATTCCACGGTATGAGCACTATTCTTTCTGAACTGTACGATCAGGGAATGATGGAAGCTGTCGCTTACGAGCAGACCGAAGTATTTGAAGCTGCCGAGATCTTCGCAAAAGCTGAAGGCATACTCCCTGCTCCTGAGAGCAGCCACGCTATAAAAGCAGCCATGGACGAAGCTCTGAAGTGCAAAGAAACAGGCGAAGCGAAGAACATACTATTCGGCCTTTCGGGCACGGGCTTCTTCGACCTTATAGCATATAAGCAATACAACGCCGGCAAGATGACAGACTACATCCCTACAGACGAAGATCTGGAAGCCGGTCTCGCATTCGTACCGCCACAGCCGGTCGAATGATCAACAAGTCTTTTCGCGCATTGCTTTCAAATGTATAATCATAAATATACAGATGCTTTCGCAAAAAAGTGGAGGTCTTGAAATGAACGAAGCACTGAGAGGATTCGTTGCCGAAAGAATGAAAGGCGCTGTCCTTCCCGGGAACAGTACTGTTGAGATCAAAGAGTTTGAAGTCCCTGAGCCGGGATATGGCCAGGTACTGGTTGCAACAAGAGCAAGCACCATATGCGGTTCGGATATCCGGGCCATCTATCATGAGCATGTGGGCAAGGGACCTGAAGGATATGCTCCCGGCACTGTTGCAGGCCATGAGCCGAGCGGCGTGATCGTCAAGGCAGGCCCGGGATGCAAGATGTTCAAGGAAGGCGACAGAGCGATCGTATATCATATTTCCGGATGCGGCGTATGTTACAACTGCAGAAAGGGATATATGATCGCATGCACCAGTCCTCTGCGCCAGGCATACGGCTGGCAGAGAAACGGCGGCATGGCACCTTATATACTCTGTGATGAAAAAGACCTTGTCGCTCTGCCTGATGAACTCACATTCAAAGACGGAGCTTCAATAGCATGTGGATTCGGCACGGCGTATGAGGCGCTTGAAAAGATAGGTATAGGCGGGGATGACGCTGTACTCGTAGTCGGCCTCGGTCCTGTAGGCCTCGCATCACTCATGCTGGCGAAGGCGATGGGCGCCGAGAAGCTGATCGGTGTCGAAATGAACGACTACAGGATAGAAATGGCCAAATCGATGGGCCTTGCCGATCATGTGGTAAAGCCTTCTGAGACGACCGTTGATGAGATCCTTGCCCTTACGGGAGGCAAAGGTGTGGAAAAGGCTGTGGACTGCTCTGGCAGCGACGGCGGACGTCAGACAGCCGTGAGGGCTACCCGTGACTGGGGCAAGATAGTCTTTGTCGGAGAAGGCAATACTCTATCACTGAATCCAAGTCCCGACCTGATGCATCCAAGCAAAACAGTGTTCGGATCGTGGGTCACCTCGACATGGAAGATGATGGATCTCGTTGAAAGACTTGTCCGCTGGGGCATACACCCGGGTGATTTGATAACCGATGAGTTCCCGTTGGAAAAGGCTTCCGAGGCATATGCGCTTATGGCAAGCGGCAGATGCGGGAAAGTCGCGATAGTATTTCCTGAATAACAGCAATAAAAACCGGAGGGAAAGCCCTCCGATTTTTGATTGTCTTAAGTGCTTTTCAGCAAGTTCAACGAATGCTACAGTGGCAGCTTGCGTCCTTCCTTTTTCCAGATCATGAATTCTGCTGTCGATGTGAAGATAGCATCTCCGCAGGAATTCAGAGCTGTCTCTACGGAATCCTGGATAACGCTGATGATGAATCCGATACCGACCATCTGCATTGCGATATCAATAGGAATACCAAACATCGAGCATCCGAGCGGTACCAGCAGCAGCGATCCACCGGCTACTCCGGAAGTTCCGCATGCCGAAAGTGTTGCTACGATACTGAGCAGGATAGCCATCGGGAACGTTACCTGTACGCCGGTTGTCCAGCATGCAACAAGAGTAAGTGTCGTGATGGTCACAGCGGCTCCGTCCATGTTGATGGTCGATCCCAGCGGGATGGATACGGAGTACATATCTTCATCAAGGCCGAGCTCTTTGCAGAGTTCCATGTTCACAGGGATATTCGCAGCGGAACTCCTTGTGAAGAATGCTGTGATGGCGCTCTTCTTGATGCAGTGGAAGATGAGCGGATAAGGATTGTGTCTGAGCGCAATTCCTACGATCAGCGCATTGACACCAAGCAGTACGAAGAGCATAGTGCATACGAGCAGAGCGACCAGCTGTCCATACTGTTTGAAGATAGCAAGTCCACTTGTAGAAACAGCATTGAACACGAGACCCATGATCCCGAATGGAGCGCAGTTGATCACCCAGCGAACTACCTTCGAAAGAGCGTCAGCCATATCGCTGAAGAATGCTTTTGTTCCCGTGCCCGCCACCTTAAGCGCAAGTCCTGTTACTACTGCCCAGAACAGGATAGCGATGTAGTTGGCGTTTGCAATGGCGTCTACAGGGTTTGCTACGAAGCTGAGGCACAGATTTTTGAGAACCTCGAATACCGAGCTCGGTGGTGTCAGGTCTTCGGCTACTTCCTCTAAGCCTGTCAGAGGAACAGTGACCTTGAAGATAAAGTTAGCGCAAACCGCTACGATCGCAGCGATAAGAGTACTGAGCAGATAGAGCGAAATAACTGTTCTGAATCTGCTGGCATTTCCTCCCTTCGCGTTAGCAAGCGAGGAAGTGACGAGTACGAATACCAGTATCGGCGCTATGCCCTTGAGAGCTCCTACGAAGATGTCTCCGAAGATGGAGATCCATGTCTGCCCCGGGATCACAAATCCGAGGATCGCTCCGATAACAAGTCCGATGAATATCCTGAGTATCAGACTGATATTCATCCATTTCTGAAATAAATTCATAAATACCTCTCCCTAAAAAACAGGGGATCGTAGACCCCCTTTCACATATAGTTTACCTTGCATAGTCCATATCACACTTACAAATCGATTACAATTATTTTTGAAAGGTAAAAGAAAGATCACTATTTTACTGTGTTTCTTGCTATTATTGAATCAGAAGAAATCAGCGGGAGAACAGATGTCAAAAACAGTCTTGGAAAAAGAAATAGAATCACTCAGGAGAGCGGAGCGGAGGTTTCTTAAAAAACAGCTCAACAGAGAACCGACCCAGCTTGATCTCTTTCTTGAAGAAAAGGTCCCGGAAAAACTGGAGGCCACTCTTGACAAGGCCTTTTCCAAGGCTTTCCATCTTATTTTTTCCAAAGGCTCCTCTATCATAAGCAAGACGTTTTCCACGGATAAGCTGATCGATGAGTTTGAGGCAGATACTGCCGACCTTGAAGAACTCGGAGGAGGCAGACAGCTGCGCAGATTCAAAAGGCGCGCTTCCTTCACCGGCACAGCCCACACTCTTTTCTCCACAGTCACCGGCGCTGCACTTGGTTTCGTCGGCGGTACTATTCCCGACATAGCTCTTTTCATCACGCTCCTACTAAGAAACATTTATAAGATATCGATGAAGTACGGATACGCCTTTGACACTGAAGAAGAGCAGAAGTTCATTCTCAGAGTGATCGAAGCAGCTCTCAAAGAGGGTGACGAAATGCTGGCTGCCAACAAAGAGGTCAACCAGCTTATCAGAAAAGGCCTTTCTTCCGATACCAGCACGGTCGATGAGAGAATAAATGAAGCAGCGGTGGCTCTCGGCCGCGCGCTGCTTCTTATGAAGTTCCTTCAGAAGATACCCGTCGTCGGTGTTATAGGCGGGCTCTCTGATTTCGTTTATATGGAGAGGATCAGTGACTACGCTGTCCTGAAATATCAGAGGCGATTTCTGGTCGACCAGCTTAAAAGTGGCCGTCATTGATAACTCCGTTACTCATCCGCTTACTCAACAGTATCACTGAATATCAAGCTGCCGTCTCCGTTATGGTACTCAATAATTATCCTGATACCTTCCAATCCAAGGCTGTCCTCCATAGTCTTGATCTGCTCTTTCAGACTATCCCTTGTTTCTCCTATCATGCTGCTCTTGAATTCCGGCAGATTTGCTTCTATCTGATCTTTCGGATAGGTCTCTTTTAAAGTATAGATGTAATAAACATCATTTCCTTTCGCGTATATGTCGATCGTCATATACTGATTGAGGTCTTCATTCGCGTTGAGCTGCTCCTTTACCGCCTCGAGTTCATCTGTGTGAACAGAGAAGTACTCTTCCACTGTCGCAGCGGAACCGGAAACATCCTCTGCAGGCACCGGCTCACCTTCTTCTCCCACCGCGTTCTCTATAGTCCCATCTTCATTGACTGTAACGGTCACGATATAGGAAAAACCGTCTCCTGTTCCATCCCAGCCTACAGGAGTAGTGCATAAGATGCGGCTGGTGCCGGCTCCCTTGCCCTCGAATCCGGCCTCGAGTGAACCGATGGCTTCTCCGTTGGTGGCCTTGCTGTCAGCTAAATTGAAGACTCGGTTGATCGAGTAGTCGATCACGGAATCATCCTCCGGTATGGTAGACCATACGCATCCCGAGCTCTGGTTTTCGCCCAGAGTGATCGTAAGCTCTGTTCCTTCCCATGATACGTCGCGAAGGTGTTCGTAATCGGTGCTGTCTTTGCCGCATGCTGTCAGCAGCAGCGTCAGCAGAGCGGCGATCAAAAGGATAAGTTGTTTCTTCTTCATTTCCGTTACCTCCTCTTTTGTATATCACAGGAATGAGAACGCTGAATGTATCCTCTGCACTATATTCATAATATTTGAATCGTACTGATCGACAACTGTCCTGCATAAAACAGGATCATTGGTGAGTATCGCATCGACATTGAGACTTATAAGTTTCTTCATCGTATCCTCTTCATTGACGGTCCAGACGAAAACACGCTTTCCGGCCCTGTGGATGCGGTCGATATTCTCATACGTCGCGAATGTCTCCTGTATGCTGATGATGTCTGCCGCGTCGAGCGACTCGAGGTCGCCTATACCTATAGCGGACGTGTAAGCAGTCAGTATCGTAGGATCTGTCTTCCGCACATCTTTGAGTGTCTCATAATCCTGAGAAGTCACATCGCAATAGTCCATATAGTTGTTTTTCTTGATGATATCAACGACCTTTTCCACGATACCGTCATCATGTCCATTGCGCTTGATCTCTATATTCAGATATAGCTTGTCCTTTTTATTGGCTGATAGCCTCATTATATCTTCCAGAGTCGGGATCGTTGTTCCGGAATAAGCTTTATCAAAGAATGACCCATTATCAAGGTCCTTGATCTCACCATACGTGACTTCCCAGACATTCTTGTCGATACCGGCAGTCCTCTTAAGATTGTCGTCATGAAGGACAACGATAGTACCGTCGGCAAGCATCTGAACGTCAAGCTCCGCCGCAGTGATCCTGTTATCTATACACTTCTGGAATGCCGGGGTCGTATTTTCCGGAGCCTGCGCCGAAAAACCCCTATGCGCCATTATCATCGCTGTCCCGTAATCCGTATTGAGCATCCACTTGATCTGTTCATATCTCTGCGGACCCGAAACGAATATGCTTACCGCGCAAATCGCTATGAGCCACCACTTCAACAATGGATACCTGCGGAAGAATTGAGGAGGTTCAGCGTATTTACGCACTTCTTCACCCAGTTGCTGTTTTCTCTTGTAGTATGCGCACTGGATCGCTGCGAAAATGATCGGTGTCGCTATCCATAGTATGAGAAGATAGAAAATCAAGCTGACCGGTACGAAGTGTGAGGTAAAGAAAGCTTTGAACGGTCCGACAGCTCCTCGCGTCAGCCACAGAGCCAGAAGATACAATTCGATTATGATCACGACTGTTCCCGCATAGTAGAAAAATACGATAAGCAGGCTCCATTCTACTACAAGCAGGGCGACCTTTATAAAATGCTTCCCCTTTGTCATGACCGCGCTTTTTTTGCAGGCAGCCTTAAAACTTGCTTCACCCTCTTCGACCATGACCGGTACCGCGTAGATCCAACGAAGAAAAAGATAGATCGCGATCACCTGGAAACACGCAAACGCGATCCCTTCCCAAGGGCGTTTGCTGAAATCCTCAAGTATGAAACCCGGTATTTTGATAACAGATATAACGCCGGATACGTCACCGGTAAGGGTGCCGAATCTGAGTACAAGAAATACATACGGTATGAACAACCAATTCACGCCTTTATAACGCTCAAAACATCGTCCAAATCCGGCAGAGATCATCTTCTTTACCGGCGTTCTCAATCCTTGTTTTGACGCATGCATAGCATCATACAGTGAGAACTGCTCGACCATAGTCCCCCATGTAAGCACCGCGATCATAAAAATAAGAATGATCCATGACAGTGGATTCTTTATAAAGGACCCGACATTGTACCAGGCAATTACATTTGTTTTGTTGCCCACAAGCCACATTTTTTCAGCCCACGCAATGATCGGAAACAGCACCAAAAAAGCCAGGACCCTGAAAATCACCTCATAGGCAACCAGGCTCCCGAAGTTGTCCTTTATCAGTTCAAAGGGCTCCACTATCGATCCATACCAGGTTTTGATCAAGTCAGGAAGCTTTTTCATTCTCATACTCAAATGTTATCAAATTATTGCTTTCCATTTCTTTGATTATCCATTTTTTTGCCCTGATAGTAGGTATATCAATGACCAATATACCTGCAGCTTTACTCAGAGACAGAGACCCTATTATCGGAAGCAATGAATACTGAAGCACAGCATTCTGCTTTACAAGTGAGAGGCTCAGAACAAACATGATGGACCCAAAGATCAACAATCCGACAAGCATACGGAGAGTATTCCTCTCATTTGTCATTAAGGCTGTCCTCTCATCTCTGGTCCAGTTTGTCATAGCCTTGCGGAATCGTTCTTCATCTAAGGGTTGCTTGGCAACAACAGTCATGGTATAACCCTTACTGTCTTTTCCACCTGCCATCTTTGTTCTTACGAATCTTTTAAATGATTCGCTGAATTCGTCTTCAGTACTGAAAGGCGTATATAACTGCCGTTCATCATCCACGGCCACTCTGACATCCACCCTTTCTGTATTGTCCATCTCTTCCTCCTAATGAATAGCTTTCGGAGCAACCAGTATAGATTAATTATTTATTACAAAGGTATTTTAACATACGCTAGTGTTTTCTGAGAACATGCGCAAGGCTCTCCTTACGTTTGCTGTATGCTCCGCTCCTTATCAGTCCTGCGTCGATCCCTCCTTTATATGGATCGGCTTCGCCTTCCCAACTGAGCGGGTGCTGCCCTTCCGTCGAGAACCTTGTAATGATAAGCTCATCAGGCAATATCTCACATGTCGTAGCCGTAAGTGTCTCATCTGCCGCAGCATAATCGGAAAGCGTTCCGTTGCTTAGTTCCTCTGATCCGCAGTTCATATAGTATCCTGTATACCCGGCATTCATATATGTAAAGTTCAGCGTTCTGGTTGTGAACTCATCAGTAAAGGTTGTATCGTTTCCCGCATCAGGGATCAGTATCTCCTCCCCCGCTTCCATGAAAACGCTGGATCCTCCAAGGTAGCAATCCCAGCCTTTAGAATGATCGTGTCCGAAAAGATATACGATGTCGAGTGATTCACCTGCCTCATTTACTACATCAAAAATATAGGAGGCATACATATTATCACCGGTGTTGTGCCTCGATGATGTCCTGGCGGTAAAATGAAGGGGCACATGCCCTGCGATGATCACCGGCCGCGTCTCTCCACTCGCGATCAAACCATCAAAGCAAGTTTTCATTTCTTCCGAGGCAGCAATGACCCTGTCTTTAAAAGCCGGATCGCGCCCCTGTTTCCATGGGAATTCATATTGTGTGTTCAGAACATACACAAGGTACTTATCATACTCATGCAATCCTGTGTCTGAGATAGCATCAGTCAGCTGATCGTGATTGCCCTGCACGAAGATCATATCACCCTGCGATACCGTGCTGCATTCCTCCGCTACTATATCCCGGATCTCCTCTATTGAGTCATCCGGTGCAAGCTGATAATCATGCAATACTGCGTCATTCGTGTAATCCCCGCAATAGATAACGTTTGCAGGAACTATGCCTGAACTTTTTATTTGTTTGAGAATAGCTGTCAAGGTTTCAGACGGCTTGTCCCACCCGCTCATGTCCTGATAATCGGAAGCAAAAACGAGTGTCTCAGGATCTTCTGTTTCCGTAACTATTTCTTCTGACGATCCAACAGCATTCTCAGCAGAACTGGTTTTTACGCTTTCCCGGGATTTCGAGAACAGAAAGAAAGCTGCTAAAAATATCAGCAGCAGCATTACAATGATTGCCACTGTAAGCCTTGCTCTATTCTTTGTCTTCAAGCCCGATCATTTCTCCTTCTTTTTCAGATCTTTTACAACAGCTCACGTATCAGTTCAGTCCCTCCGGGTGCTATACCAAGATTTTCTTCCCATCCTGAGTGGTGAGCACGGCATACCCGTCCGTTCAAACAGGCAAGGAAATATCCTGAGCTCTCCGTATTTCTCGCTGTAATAACTCCTGACGCCATCTGAGTACCGGTGTTTCCCCTCATATCGCGCGACGAATAATGCTTATCACCTTTTATGAGGCCAAGGGCCCGTTTGCCGCATACCCAGCCCATAGGGCTCATGCGGAATAATCAGTCATTCCAAACTTCCTTAGCGAGGCGGAATACTGCCCATCCCTTCGGCCAGCCAACGTACATCGTCGCATGTGTTATGATAGCAACGATCTCGTCCTTCGTTACGCCATGTGCCTTTGCGTTCTGCAGGTGATATGTCAGAGATGAATCTGTGATACCGGAAGCCATTAACGATACTACTGTGATGATGCACTTTGTCTTGACATCGATCGCTTCCTCATTCCACACTTCACCGAAAAGCACGTCATCGTTCAGATGCGCGAACATCGGAGCGAATTCCCCAAGTTGGTCTCTTCCCGCTGTCTGTACTATTTTCTCACTCATTTTATTTCTCCTTATTATCTACTTTCTTATGAACGCCCTGTCCTTATCAGGCACACTATCTGTATCTGAAATATATCTTTCCATACTCATATGAAGGTCGTATTTATCACGCAGCTTAACGATCTCCTTCATCATGGACGAAGCATGATGTCTGTCAAGCGACTCCTGATCTTTCCAACTGTCGATGAGCAGTATAGTCTCAGGATCATTCACCGGAATGAAGTACTCGTATCTTTCATTCCCGTCCTCGGCCCTAATAGCATCTGCGATTCCCTGCGATTCCATTTCCTCAGCGAAAGCCCTCGCGCTTCCATTATTGCCTTTATAATATAGATTCACCGTTATGCTCATATCTTTTACCCTCCCACTTTTAAGGTTCCTTCAAAAGCCTCATTTTCATGCTTGCGCATATTAGGTCTCCTCTTTTTTGTAGCTTTCGATGAGGTCCGCAAAGTCATTGAGGAAGTTTTCTTCACTCCAGGTGTTGATTTTAAAAATAGCTCCTGCGCTTCCGCCAAGAGATGTTGCTATTACCTTAACTCCGCCGTCGTATTCGAGCAGAGTTATATTGAGCGATACTCTGTTCTGGCTAATGTATCCGAAACGCTCGAATCCGGCGATATAATATTTTGTATTTCCGACAATACCCTCGTCTTCCTCTTCTGCTGAGATAGAGAAGCCGAGAGCGCCCACGTTGGCTGATATATAATTTTTTAGTGAGTCTATCGTACCTGGTACGTTGTTTTTGTAGATTGCCATTTGATCACCTCGTCTCTTTTTAGATTATATCACATACAATTTCATTCACCGTATGCGGGCAACAGGCATAAACGATCACATTAAAGAATATGTCTAATGCATAAAAGGCATACATGTTTATGAAATATACGTCTCGAATCGATTCTTTATTTGCTCCACAAAAATGCCCCCTGTGAACTGAACCCAAAATGTTAGACACATTTTGGCTGGACATTAGGCTACTAACAAGGACTGAATTCTGTATTGAACAGGGCTCAGTCCTTTTAGCTTGC
>CADBXM010000018.1 GCA_902798745.1 uncultured Eubacteriales bacterium | reverse complement strand
AGCCCAGTCCAGTACAAGACTGAAATGGGCTTTGTATAGCTTTTTTAAACTGTCTACTTTCTGTTGACTAGTTCAGTTTTACGCGGGGATGGTTTTTTTGAGCAAAAGATGTCAGCATCGTATCGCACAGCTTGCATTTTTTGTTATAATAAATAGTTGGAAAGGAACACGAAATCAATATGTTCGACAAACTAGACTTTATAATTGAAAAATATAACGAGCTCGCTGAGAAGGTAGCCGACCCTGCGGTCATTGCCGATCAGAAGACGTTCCAAAAGTACATGAAGGAAATGTCGGAACTCGAGCCAATAGTCAAGGCTTACGAGGCTTACAAGAAAATGAAGGAAGATCTCGCCGACGCGCGCGAGATGATCGAGCTCGAAGATGATGAAGAGGTAAGAGAGCTTGCTAAGGAAGAAGCCAAAGAGCTTGAGGATGCCATGGAAAAAGCCGAGGCAGATCTTAAAGTGCTGCTTCTCCCTAAAGACCCTAACGACGACAAGAACGTCATCCTTGAGATCAGGGCAGGCACAGGCGGCGAAGAAGCTGCACTCTTTGGCAACGATCTTCTGAGGATGTATCTGAGATACGCAGAGCGCCATCGCTGGAAGTCCGAGATCATCGAGATCAACGACACAGGTATCGGCGGCATCAAGGAAGCCGTGGTCATGATCAAGGGCAAGGGCGCGTATTCGAGGCTCAAATTCGAGTCGGGCGTTCACAGAGTTCAGAGAGTCCCTGAGACAGAGTCTTCGGGACGCATCCACACATCAGCTGCTACAGTAGCGGTGCTGCCTGAGGTCGATGATGTTGAGGTGGAGATCGACCCTAACGATGTAAAAGTAGATGTATACAGAGCGTCCGGCAACGGTGGCCAGTGCGTCAACACCACAGACTCCGCTGTTCGTATGACACACCTTCCTACAGGTATAGTCGTTACCTGTCAGGATGAGAAATCACAGATCCAGAACAGAGAGAAGGCCATGAGAGTACTTAAGGCCAGACTTTACGATAAGATGGTGCAGGAGCAGAACGACAAGATCTCGGCGGACAGAAAGAGTCAGGTAGGCTCGGGTGACCGCTCAGAAAGGATCCGCACTTACAATTTCCCACAGGGCCGTATGACTGATCACCGCATCAATCTCACCCTGTACAAACTCGATCAGTTCCTAGACGGGGATATCGATGAAGCAATAGACGGACTGATCACTGCGGATCAGGCAGCTAAGATGCGCGACTTCGGTTAAAGCTCGTATTGAAAAATACTTCGCTTTATATAAATGAAAAGAAGCTAAAAACAGAATGGAAACATTGAGACTAAGCACAAGTGATGAGGACTTGAGACGTGCCGGCGGAATCATAAGAGCCGGAAGTCTTGTCGCCTTTCCGACAGAGACGGTCTACGGGCTGGGAGCGGACGCTCTTAATGCAGAGGCCGTCGCTTCTGTGTATGAAGCCAAGGGAAGGCCGTCAGACAATCCGATGATAGTCCACATCGCCGACGCGACAGACCTCTATTCACTGATAAAAGGTGGCAGGAGCGGCATAAGCGATGATGCGTCAAAGCTGATCACCAATCTCTGGCCGGGACCGCTGACCATGGTGTTTCGAAAGTCATCCAGAGTTCCCGATGTGACTACCGGTGGACTCGATACCGTAGCGGTGAGGATGCCGTCGAACAAGACAGCTCGCAAACTGATAAGAGAAGCAGGCCGCCCTATCGCGGCACCGAGCGCGAATTTGTCCGGCAAGCCGAGCCCTACATGCGCTGAAGATGTACTCGAGGACATGGACGGAAGGATCAGAGCGGTAGTGATGGGAGAGCAATGCGATGTCGGTATAGAGTCGACAGTGCTCGACCTCACAGGAGATTTTCCTCAGATACTGAGACCCGGATTTATCACCAGAGAGAAGCTGAGTGAAGTGCTTGGCAGGAAAGTGTACTACGATCCGAGCCTGCTCAAGAGCCCTGAAAGCGATGAGCCCGATGAGGACTTCAAACCGAAATCGCCGGGAATGAAGTACAAACACTACTCGCCTGATGCCAAGGTGAAAATCATAGACGGGAGCGATGAAGAGTTCTTCTCCAAAGCGAAAGAGATCGGACTTGAGGCAAAAGCGCGAGGGGAAAAGGTAGCGATCCTCGACTACGGACATGATGCCGACAAGGCAGCGAAGAAACTTTTCGCGGATCTGAGAGAGCTGGACAGACAGGGATGCGACCTGGTGCTCATCAGAGCCCTCCCGAGCATAGGCTTCGGCTTCAGCGTTATGAATCGCATGCTCAGAAGCGCGGGATACGACGTAGTGAGATAAAAAGATAATAAAATTACAAATTTTCAAATATAATTATAAAACGGAGGTTAGTTATGGCAAAGATAATGGTATTCGATCATCCGCTTATCCAGCACAAGGTAGCGCTGATGAGAATGAAAAGCACAGCATGCAAAGAGTTCAGAGACCTCGCCCGTGAGGTGGCAATGCTGATGACATATGAAGTCACAAGAGATCTTCCGCTGGAGGAAGTAGATATCGAGACTCCTATCTGCCCTACCAAGGTTAAGATGCTGGCAGGAAAGAAGCTCGCTATCGTCCCTATCCTAAGAGCTGGTCTCGGATTCGTAGACGGCATGCTTGAGATCATACCAAGCGCCAAGGTTGGACATGTAGGACTTTACAGAGACCCTGAGACTCATGAACCTGTGGAATACTATTGCAAGCTGCCTGAAGATATAGACAAGAGAAGGATCATCATCGTAGACCCAATGCTCGCGACAGGCGGATCCGCTGTAGCAGCAGTAGACTTTGTAAAGCAGAGAGGCGCCAAAGAGATCACATTTATGTGCCTCATCGCTGCTCCTGAAGGGATCGCGGCACTCACAACAGCTCACCCTGATGTGGACATCTATATCGCAGCCAAGGACGAAAGACTTAACGAGAACGCATATATTGTCCCTGGACTCGGCGATGCCGGAGACCGCATCTTTGGAACCAAATAATTAAAACTAAGGAGACGAATCAATGAAGTCACTTATTCCTGATAACGTTAGCAAACACACAAACGTATACGACGTTCTCGAAGAGCGCGGACTCATCGCTCAGTGCACCAATCCTGAAGCGTTCAGAGAACTGCTTGGCAAAGAGAAGATCAAGTTCTACATCGGATTTGACCCGACCGCCGACTGCCTCCATGTAGGGCACTTCGTTCCGATGATCACCATGATGTACATGCAGAAGTACGGACACACTCCTGTGTTCCTGCTCGGCGGCGGTACCGGAGAGATCGGCGATCCTTCGGGCAAGGCCGACATGCGCCAGGTGATGACCATCGAGACCATCGATGAGAACTGCAGACAGTTCAAGAGGCTGTTCGATAAGTACATCGATTTCGACGATGAGTGGAAGTACGAGGGCAATGAGGGCGTATATACACCGGGGCATCAGAACAGAGAGCCTCTTCCGGGCAAGGCCATAAGCGTCAACAACGCAGAGTGGATCAGGCCGGCGAAGTTCACTGAGTTCGCCAGATACATCGGTTCGCAGTTCAACGTAAATACCATGCTCCGCGCAGACTGCTTCAAGATCAGGAGAGAGCGCGATACAGGACTTTCGTTCTTTGAATTCTCATACATGCTGCTCCAGAGCTACGACTTCTATGTTATGCACAGAGACTTCGGCCTTATGGCTCAGCTCGGCGGCAACGACCAGTGGTCGAACATCATCGGTGGTATCGACCTCACAAGAAAGCTCACGGGAGACGAGGTGTACGGCATGACAGTATCCCTGCTCACCAAGTCCGACGGTGAGAAGATGGGAAAGACCGTAGGCGGCGCCCTCTGGCTCGATGAGAGAAAGACCCCGGTATATGATTTCTTCCAGTACTGGAGAAACGTCGATGACGCCGACGTCAACACATGTCTCCGCATGCTGACATTCCTTCCTATGGAGGAAGTTAACAGACTGTCGGCTCTCGAAGGTTCTGAGATAAATAAGGCAAAAGAGATCCTTGCTTACGAAGTCACCAAGCTGGTACACGGCGAGGAAAAAGCGAAGAAGGCACTCGACGCGAGCCGCGAGGTATTCGCAGGCGGCGGAGTATCTGCTGATATGCCGACAAAGTCGTTTGACGCGGCACTCTTTGCCGGCGACGGAATGGGACTTGCCGCGCTCATGAAGGAAGCAGGACTCGAGCCATCGACATCCGAAGCCTACAGAACGATCCAGGGTGGCGGAGCTAAGATCAACGGCGAAAAGATCGCCGACAAGAGATACTCTGTCACAGAGGCTGATTTCAAGGATGGTGAACTCGTCCTTCAGAAGGGAAAGAAAAAATTCATCAAGATCGTTCTCGGATAAAGAAGAGTGATGACCAAGAAGTAAAAGAGGTCTGCTTGAACGGCAGCCCTCTTTTGTTATTGTGGGCGAGAGCGAGCGGATATAGTATAATGATATATAACTTAGCGGGAAGTAGGAGCGATATGATAAGAAGACAAACTGTAAAGAATACTTTGCTTGCGATCGCAGTGACCCTGCTGATGGCTTTTGCCGTGGCAGCGATCCCACAGGCAGCGCATGCAGAGGATAGTGGAGATCACACATGGAACGTAAAGTCTATTGAGTTTACCCCTGCCTCAGCTGCGATCAATATGAGCGAGATAATGAGAGAGGACAACGACGGCATATACGCACTCGACCTGAAATACAGATACAAAAGGCCGTTTGACAACACTTGCTTCTTCATGCCCGGTGACAAATGTATCGTCACATATAACGATAGCAGTACAAAGGAGTTTGAGTTCAGCAAGATAAGAGGTGTGCAGTATGCTGAATTCATGGCAGATGACGGGGAGATCATAAATCTTGAAGCGCTTCATACCGATAATGCATTGGAACTGAAGTCTTCAGCTGAAGTATCCGTTGACGAACTAGCGGCTATTATCGGCGAAAACGGTGTGACCATAGAGTATGGTGATTACTGGGAAGAAGGAGGGGAAATACTGGGAAATAAAGTCAGGACGCATACCTCTCTGGACGTAATAGAAGACACAACCCATGATCATAAGACGGCGCTCAGGGAGAGAAATAAGGCAGACGCTCTGTGCGATGCTACCGGCATGAGTAGGGATTGCCAGTATTGCCAGGTGTGCGGAAAATACTTCGCGGATCATGATGCTACGGTAGAACTCAATAAGGCAGACTTGATCATACCAATGCTCGGGCACAGATGGGAAGGAGCACATAGCGTAATTCTGGAGCCTACATGTACTGAAAACGGATACGAATCGATCTACTGCGCAAATGGATGCGGCGAGAAAACGGAAAGAGAGATCCCTGCAAAGGGACATGTTTGGAACAAGAATTATACTGTAGATAAAAAGGCGACCTACGCAGCAGCTGGCTCAAAATCTATCCACTGCTCTGTATGCAATGCCAGGAAACCTAAATCCGATGTTTCCGTTCCAAAACTGATAGTAAAAGCAGTCAAGCTTAAAAGCGTAAAGGCGGGCAAGAAGGGTTTCACAGCTAGGTGGACCAAAGGCACCGGTATCAATGGTTATGAGATACAGTATGCTAGGAACAAAAAGTTCACCAAGAGTAAGAAGACAGTCTTTGTCAAAAAGCCGGGCACCGTTTCGAGGAAAGTCACAAAGCTCAAAGCAAAGAAGAAATATTATGTACGAGTCCGCGCATATAAGACCGTGAGCGGAAAGAAGTATCGCTCCAAATGGAGCAATATAAAAGCCGTTACAACAAAGAGATAAGCAATGAAATACAGAGAACTGATAATACGGGTCTCCGGGGACAAGATTGAAGAGGTAGAGACCGTGCTGATCGAGCACGGATATATTGCCATGCAGATAGAAGATCCTCTCGATGCGCTCGACATAGCAGAGCACCAGGATCTGTACAAATATGATTATATAAATGAAGAGATAATAAGTGCGTCGGAAAAAGCGGAGCCCGGAACGCGCGAGGTGGTGATCACTCTTTACTTTGAAGATAATGAAGAGGGACAGAAACAGCTTGCGGATGCAGAGAAGCTGGTCTTGGATATGCCCGGCGTTAAGGCCGTGACAGAGATCACAGGAGATGACAGTGAATGGCTGTATAAATGGCAGGAGCATTTCAAACCGACAAAGGTAGGCAAACGCATAGTTGTGAAGCCCGGTTGGGAGGAATATGAGGCACATGGAGATGAGCTGGTGATCGAGATGGATCCCGGTATGGCCTTCGGAAGCGGGCTCCATGAGACGACATCCATGTGCGTGAAGGCGCTTGAGAAGTATATGCCGAGCGGAGCGAAGGTGCTTGATGTCGGTACGGGCACAGGCATACTTGCCATGGCGGCAGTGCTCCTGGGCGCGGACGAAGCTCTCGGCATAGATATCGACGATGAGGCGGTGCGTGTCGCCTCAGAAAATATCGATAAAAATGGTCTGGCTGAAAAGATACAGGTGGCGAAAGGCGATCTCATGGCAGGGATAGAATATGAGCCGGATATCATCGTCGCTAACCTCATGGCCGACCTCGTGATGATGCTCTCCCCTTCCGCGGCGACACAGATGAAAGCAGGTGGCATTTACATAACATCGGGGATATTGGACATAAAAGTCGACCAGGTCTCAAAGGTTGTCCGGGACGCCGGCTTTGATATCCTCGAGATCCTTGCCGATGGCGAGTGGAGAGCTATTATTGCAGTACGCAAAGCAGATAATTAATGGTATAATTCTGATGTAAGTAAACTCAGACCAAAGGAGGATAAAACTATGGCAATGGATATGAACGATCTTATGAAGCTGATGGAAAACAGCGGAGCTCTCGGACAGGTTGCGGATATGCTCGGCGTAGACAAGAAGTCTGCCAACAGCGCGATCGACACAGTGCTGCCACTGCTTCTCAAAGGAATGCAGGGCCAGCTGAAAAACAACGACACAAAGGACGGATTCCTTCAGGCTCTGTCAGATCACAGCAAGGACGATACGAGCGACCTGCTTAAGGCTGTAAAGAAAGTTGACACTGATGACGGCGCGAAAATCGTAAAGCACCTCCTCGGCGCAGGCCAGGAAGATGTTGCAGCCAAGGCTAAAAAGAAGAGCGGACTCGATACCAAGACCATACTTAAGATCATGGCTATTCTCGCTCCTATCCTGATGTCCAAGATGGGCAACACTGCAAAGAAAGAGTCTGCAAGAGCAGGCTCGGACGATATGTTCGGCATCGTAGGAGGACTGCTCGATGGAGTAGATGCGGGCGATGTTATCAAGATCGTAAGCAAGCTGATGAAATAGGATCGGGAAACGATCTTCTGAAAGCATTATAAAAGACCTGCCAATGTGACGCGGCAGGTCTTTTTGTGTCTTGATCGTTCCTTGTTATGAAATGGGAGAACTCTTTACTAGGATTTTGTTCTCATATAACTTTTGATCTGCCCTTTCAAGACAGCTCTGGAAACTGTCGCCACCGTCAAAGTCAAGCCTGTCGTAGCCAATACCGACAGAAATGTCGAACGGGACGCTCTCTTTTTTGCAGACTTCGGAAATGCATTCGCGAATGGTCTTTTCAAGTTTCACCATGGAAGCCTCATCGTGAGGATGCGGGATCATGACGAATTCATCACCACCGTAGCGCCCGATGAATCCCGGCATGCTCGTCCGGCCCATAGACTTCTTGAGCGAATCCGCTACCATCACAAGAGCCTTGTCTCCGTTTGCGTGACCAAATGTATCGTTGATCTGTTTGAAGTCGTTGATGTCGATCATTACGATATACGTCAGCCTGCCCTCGCGCCTTATGGCGTTTTCCTGAGACGCATAGTGCTGCAACTGGCCGCGATTGTTAAGGCCGGTCAGCGGGTCTGCGGAGATCTGCTTCTCCATGGAATGTAAGTAGAAAACTATCATCAATATGGTAGAACAGAAGCAGAAAATAGGAGAGTTTGAAGCGGATAATACCTGGCCAATTCCTCCGAAAACTACCATGAGCGGGAAGATGCCCACGGACAGGAAGAGTTTCTTCTCTTCCCTGTCATCGGCTTTTTTGATCCTTCCGATGGTAATGATAAGCTCGCTGATTATATATATGATAGGAACGCCTACCTGTATCACGGTGTACAGCGGCTTGAGCGTGAAATTCTCATCAAGAAGCGTCTCCGGGTTCATAAGGAACATCAGTATCCCTAAAGCAACGGTGATCGCAAGAGGGATCGCTGTGACTTTCTTGAAGTTCCGATCATCCCTGTGCTCCACCCGCTCTACTGCAAGCGCATAGCAGAACCAGCAGTACGTTATGGCAGCCATCAGTATCATGTTAGTTATGCTGAGTAGCAGCACTGTGAATGTGCTTTTCGGGATAGCCCCCGAGATGACTGCAGCCCAGATGCTGTCTGAAACAAAATAAAGCATGAACGCGATCAAGGTGCGGTCATACTTGATCTGTTTTTCCTGACTGTCAATACTCCGCACATCGTGAAGGAGCATTATCGCGAAGATGATGAAACAGACTATATTGGCCTCTGTGTAAAATAAAAGAAAATAATTCATAGCAACTCTTTATACGGTTATCCTCTTGAATTATTATAACACAAGCGAAAGAGCTCTGCTTTCAATGAAGAAAAGACCCCATCCTCGGATGGGGCCTTTTGTTGCTTTGATAAAGCGTGGATCGAGCAGATCCGGAGCATTAGCTGTGGCTACTATTTAGCCTCTTCTGCTGCCTTCTGTGCTCTGAGTTCCTTAACAACGTCGTCGATCCTGTGAGCAACTTTGCGGAAGTCATCTTCGAGATATCCTCTTGTTGTCATCGGAGCTGTACCGATACGAACGCCGGATGTCTGGAATGGTGATCTCTTCTCGTTAGGAACTGTGTTCTTGTTGAGTGTGATACCAACCTCATCGCAAGCTGACTGGAGCTCTTTGCCTGAGAATGGCTCGTCACTGAGATCGAGCAGGAATACGTGGTTGTCTGTTCCGCCTGTAACTACCTTGTAGCCCATGCTTGTGAACTCGTCTGCGAGTGCAGCGCAGTTGAGTCTAACCTGATGCTGATATGTCTTGAACTCAGGCTTGAGTGCTTCCTCAGCGCATACAGCCTTACCTGCGATGATGTGGCAGAGTGGGCCGCCCTGTGCATAAGGGAATACTGCGGAGTCGACCTTCTTAGCGAGATCCTGTACTGCGAAGATAAGTCCGCCACGAGGTCCTCTCAGAGTCTTATGTGTGGTTGTTGTTACGATGTCAGCATAGCCGAATGGTGTTGGATGCTCGCCTGCAGCTACGAGACCTGCGATATGAGCCATGTCTACCATGAAGTAAGCGCCTACTTCCTTAGCGATCTCAGCGAATGCAGGGAAGTCGATGATCCTTGCGTAAGCGGATGCTCCTGTGAGGATCAGTTTAGGCTTATACTCGTGAGCTTTCTTTCTGACGTCTTCCATGTCGATGCGACCGTTTTCGTCTACATCATAGGAAATTACGTTATAAAGTGAGCCGCTGAAGTTAACAGGGGATCCATGTGTGAGGTGTCCGCCGTTGGAGAGGCTCAGTCCGAGAATGGTATCGCCCGGCTCGAGAACCGACTTGAATGCAGCGAAGTTAGCCTGTGAACCGGAGTGAGGCTGAACGTTTACGTGATAGTCTGTCTTGAAGACCTCTCTCCAGAGGTCGCAGCAGTACTCTTCGAGAGCGTCAACGTTGATTGTTCCGCCGTAATATCTTCCCTTGTTTCCGGAAGTTCTTACTGTAGGAGCCTGTGGATAACCCTCAGCATATTTCCATGAGAGGCAGCTTCCGCAAGCAGCCATTACAGCCTCGGAGCAGTAGTTCTCAGATGCGATGAGCTCTACGTTGTTCTTCTGTCTCAGATACTCTTTCTCAACGAGTTCTGCAACTTTTGGAGAAACCTTCTTGATCTCTTCGATGATCATCTGATTATAGTTGCTGTTGTCATTACCATTTCTGTCAAACATTTTGATCATTTCCTTTCGTCAATATCATGATATATAACTTGGGCCGGCACGTCTGCAGGCTCATTGTTACCGTACGTTCATTGTAACATATGACAAAACATACAACAAAAAATAATTCAGCAAAACAGCCAAAAAATTCAAAGAATTCGCACCTCGTGCCGCATTTTTGCTATTATATTAAGTGGTGATGATTACTTGTTAATCAAGCATTAATCTTAGAAACGAAAGGAAACGATCAATGGCAGAGATTTGGAAGGGATCTCCGGTGGCGGCAGCAATCTCGGAGACGCTTGTAAAAGATGTAGAAGAACTCAAGGCGAAAGGCGTAGAGCCTACGCTTGCTATAGTAAGGGTCGGAGAGAGACCTGACGACCTCGCGTATGAGAGAGGCGCCATGAAGAGAGCCGAGAAGGTCGGCGTCAGGGTGGTAAATGAAGTATTCCCTGAAGATATCGAAGAGGAGGTCTTTTTCAAGGAGCTCATTCGTATCAACACTGACCCTGATGTACACGGGATACTCATGTTCCAGCCGCTCCCTAAACACATCGACGGAGTAAAGGCGAGAGCCATGATGGACCCTGCAAAGGATATGGACGGCTGCACTACCGGTTCGATGGCAGGAGTTTTCACTAACACTGCGATCGGCTACCCACCTTGCACAGCTCAGGCGGCAATGGAGATGCTCCACTACTACGGTGTTGAGATAAAGGGCAAGAAGGCGGCGGTCATCGGCAGATCGCTTATCATCGGCAGACCTGTCGCGATGATGCTCATGCACGAGAACGCTACAGTAGTAAACTGCCACACACGTACAGTCGATGTACCATCGATCACCAGCAAGGCTGACATCCTTATCGCAGCGGCCGGTGTGCTCCGCTCGGTAAAGCCTGAATTTACCAATCCGGATCAGATAGTTATCGATGTTGGCATCAACTGGGATGAAGAGGCCGGGACTATTGCGGGCGATGTGGATTTTGACGCTGTAGAGCCTGTTGTAAAGGCTATCACACCTGTTCCTGCGGGAGTCGGATCAGTGACTACCAGCGTGCTGATGAAGCATGTCGTTGAGGCGGCAAAAGCGCTCTGATAATCTACAAAAAAGTGATTGACCGCAGATACAAAAATATGTATTATGTGGTTGGAAAAACTGAATAGAAACCTATTGGCGAAGTAGGGATGGCGCGTGAAGTGCTTCAGGATGGGAAGTTGCCTGTTGACGAAGGGTCAAAGACCCGCGGTGCCATACCCGCATCCGTTGCCACAACCAAGAATAAGCTTCTTTGTGGCAGGCTCAAGGTTTGGCGTTTGCCGGAAAGGAGTTTTTATTATGTCAACTAACAACAATGGAACGGGTCGTAAACCGTTCGAACTGAACACACGCATGATCGTAACACTTGGGATCCTGGTCGCGATGGAGATCGTGCTTTCGAGATTCCTGTCCATCAATGCGTGGAACACCAAGATCGGCTTCAGCTTTATACCTATAGTTGCAGCGGCGATGCTCTACGGGCCTATCGGAGGCGCGATAGTCGCAGCTCTCGGAGACTTCCTCGGAGCGATACTGTTCCCTATCGGAGCATACTTCCCTGGATTCACACTGACAGCATTCCTGACGGGTCTGGTGTTCGGCTTCTTCCTTTACAAGGAGCAGAGCATTCCTCGTATCTTAGGCGCGGTAGCGATCAACCAGTTCATTCTAAGTCAATGCCTTAACACTCTGTGGATATCCATTCTGTATGGATCGCCATACGGACCGCTGTTCGTGACTCGCTTAGTACAGACAGCTATCCTGTTCACGGTACAGACAGTCGTTGTGATCGCTATGGCCAAGGCGCTGCCAAGGCTCAGGAGTGGGCTCAATATGGCTGTATAGCGGAGTCTTCGGATGATGCAAATCGGAGAAGCTATAGAATACATCACTTCAAATACGTGGAGCCAGTGGAGACTGGGTCTGGAAAGAACTTACGAGCTGCTTGAAAGGGTCGGACACCCTGACAAGCAGCTTAAATTCGTTCATGTTGCAGGCACGAACGGCAAAGGCTCGACATGCGCGATGATAGAATCGATGCTCAGGGCGGCAGGTTATACTACGGGGACCTACCCTTCTCCGTATATTGAAGATTTCAGGGAGAGGATACAGGTGAACGCGGAGCCTATTCCCGAAGAAGCCCTATGCGAACTGACCGAGGTGGTGAAGGCCGAGGCTGAAAAGATGGACGACCACCCTTCCCAGTTTGAAATAATCACGGCCATCGGCATGCTCTGGTTTGCAAAAAACAACTGCGATATAGTGGTGCTCGAGGTAGGCCTCGGAGGGGCTTATGACTCGACAAATATAATTGATCCGCCTGAAGTGGCAGTGATCACCAATATCGGGTATGACCACACGGAGTATCTGGGAGATACGCTTGCTGAGATAACGCGCACCAAGTGCGGGATCATAAAGAGCGGCTCGGACGTCGTGGCCTATCCTAATGTGCGTGAGGTCACGGACGTCATCGAGGCGGTCTGCGAAGAGAAAGGATGCCGCCTCGATTATGCGGACTTCGGCCGCATCGAGCCGCTCACCGCGGATATCGACGGACAGTCCTTCCTCTGGAATGGAAAGAAGATACAGATGCCTCTTATCGGGGAGTATCAGATGAGGAACGCCGCAACGGCGCTCACTGTGGTCGAAGCTCTTAAGAGACGCGGCTGGGATATAAGCGACGAAGCATTAGTAAGCGGCATGGCAAATGTAAGCTGGCCGGCCCGCTTCGAAGTGCTTGGGAAAGACCCGGTGTTCATACTCGATGGAGGACACAACAGGCAGTGCGCCGAAGCAGTGGCTGAATCGCTTGAGAAATACTTCCCGGGCGGAGGGATCACGCTGATCACAGGCATGCTGGCGGACAAAGACTATGAAGCGATACTCGATGTGCTCCTGCCTTATGTATCAAGATGCTGCTGCCTGACACCCGACTCCGACAGAGCGCTTCCGGCAAGTGAACTGGCTGAAGTGATAAAGGCAAAGGGGAAAGAGGCCGAGCCATTTGATAACACAGAAGACGCGATCAGAGAGGCGATCGGCGCGGGCGCGCCGGTGCTGGCTTTTGGCTCGCTGTACCTTGCAGGCGCAGTCAGAAAGACATACAGAAAAATAAAGGGAGAAACAGGATGATGGAAGACGTAAAAGAATTCAAAAGAGCTTTGAGAAAAGAGAAGATCGCCGCCAGAGAAGGACTCTCTGAAGAAGAACGAATCGAGCGGTCGAAGGCCATCTGCGCGAGAGTTCTTGAGACGGAAGAATACAAGAATGCCAATGTCATCTTTGCGTATAAATGGTACAAAGGCGAGGTAAAGCTGGACACTCTCGAGGAAAAAGCGAAAGCCGACGGCAAGAGGCTCGTTTATCCTCTCTGCATCTCAAAGACCGAGATGGAGGCTATAGAAACAAGCGATGACCCGGATGCCTGGGTGAGCGGGTACAAGGGTATCATGGAGCCTGTCCGCGAAAAAGGTGTCATAATAGCTCCTGAAGAGATCGACCTGGTGATCGCCCCTTGTTCTGCATTTGATGATGAGTGCAGACGTTGCGGTCAGGGAGGAGGGTTCTATGACAGATATCTTCCGAAATGTGCCGGTGCTGACATGATAGCAGTCGCTTTCGAAGTGCAGAGAGCTGAGGAGATCCCGACTGATGAATACGACTTCGCAGTGCCTGCGGTAGCAACTGAAGAAAGGTTGATACGCAGAAAAACAAAATAGTACAAAATAATAGAGAACGTCTATGATAAACGCCAATTTTTAAATCGATGGCGTTTATTATTTTTTCTTTTGATTACAGTGCTGTTGCTATATAATATTCGGAGTGGTATGTCATTTAACTACTTCTATATAACAATGGAGGAAATCAATGAAAGTAAAAACCGGAGAAGAGAGAACCGCGGTCCACGACAGGATTTCGGAATTGCTTGATTCCGGCAGCTTCATGGAGATGGGCGAGCACGTATCGGCCAGATACACCGAGTTCTATCACCCGGATTCAGTTGTTGAATCTGATGGCGTGGTCACCGGTTATGGTACGGTAAACGGCAAGCTCGTTTTTGTTTTTGCTCAGGACGCTGATGTTATGGGCGGAACTTTCGGTGAGCAGCATGGACGCAAGATTATCGATATTTATGAGCATGCTATAAAGGCAAACGCTCCTGTCATCGGGCTTCTCGATTGTGCAGGGTTCCGTATCGAGGAAGGCCTTGACGGACTGTATCAGTTCTCAAAACTTTATAAGAGACAGACAGAGGCTTCGGCGAATATCCCGCAGATCATGGCCGTTATAGGCCAGTGCGGAGGCGGAATGTCCATAGCTGCCAAGCTGGCAGATTTCGTATTCATCGAAAAGGACAAGGGCAGCATCTTCGTCAATCCTCAGAATGTAGTCTCGAACGCTATCGGAGACAATCCTTATGTATCCGCGAGCGATGACGGCACATTCGAGTGGGAAGAGATAACGACAAGGATCAGAGACCTGGTCGCTATGCTTCCACCAAGCACAAAGTATATGCCGGATATTATGGACGTAAGTGATGAGAGCCTCAACCGCGACTGCATCGGCATCGATTCGATGAAGGGCGACGCAAGAGCTATCCTTGCAGAGCTTTCAGACGACGGAAGACTGATCGAGACCCGTACATGCAGAGGCGAAGACATGATCACAGGATTCATGAGAGTCGCCGGTCAGCCTATTGGCTTTGCTGCCTGCAATACAGTAGACGGAGAGAAGAGGATCACCGCAGAGGGATGTGACAAAGCTGCTTCTATCGTAGAGCTTTGCAACAGATATCATATCCCTGTTCTCACTATCACAGACACGGACGGATATCAGACTACATCCGAAAACGAGAAATATCTGCCGATCATGGCATCGAAACTGATCCACGCACTCTCCTCCGCGACAGTGCCTAAGATCAACCTGATCACCGGCAATGTGGTAGGAAGCGCATACGGCATGCTCAACTCAAAGGGCCTCGGCGCAGACTATGTATTCATGTGGGAAGACGCCAATGTGAGCATCGTGAACCCAAGACAGGCAACAGAAGTCATCTTCGGAAAATGGACTGAGGAGCTCGAGCAGCAGTTCAAGGACGATCAGTCCAGCGCTGTGGCACTCGCAAGACACGGCTTTGCCGATAAGGTCATCGCTCCTGAGGAATCAAGGAAGTATCTCATCGGAGCCCTTCAGACATTCATTAACTTTAGGTAGGTGATGTTATGAGTCTTGGACAAGTATTATTACACGGACTTGAATACACCGTCATCGGAATGGGCACGGTATTCTGCGTTCTCATTTTCATATCGTTCTGCATCATGCTGATGGGTATCGCCCTCAGGGGAAGAAAACCTAAAGCAGCGGCAGCGGCCGCGCCTGCAGAGGCGAAAGCAGAGAGCGAAGCACCTGCACCTGAAGAAGATGGCGTATCGCCTGAAATAGTAGCAGCGATCATGGCTGCGATTCAGATGAAACTTGACGCTGAAGTTGGAGAAGGCGGATATCGCCTCAGGAACATAAGGAGAGCAGAATGGAGACATATGTAGTAAGAGTAAACGGAATCGAGTATGAAGTTGAAGTCGAAAAGGTCGGCGGAGACACTCGTTCTGAGGTAGCTTCGGCTGTACAGTCCGGAGTGGCAAAAGTAGCAGAAGCCGTTAAGGCAAAGGCAGCCCCGAGTAAGGGTGGCGCAGGCAAGGGTGAACCTGTGATCTGCGGTACTGCCGGTAACGTATGGAAGATCACCGCCAAGGAAGGCGATGCAGTTAAGTCCGGAGACACCATACTGATCCTCGAGGCTATGAAGATGGAGATCCCTGTGGTAGCACCTGTGGATGGAACAGTATCGTCGATCGTTGTCTCGGAAGGCGAGGCTACTACTGCGGGAATGACAGTAGCATACGTCGAATAGGAGGAGCAAAATGGCTGAAACCTTATCCAATTTAGCTCATCAGACGGCCTTTTTCAGCCTGACATGGGGCAACTACGTAATGATCGTCGTTGCGCTCATCCTGCTGTATTTGGCCATCGCGAAGGGATATGAGCCTCTCCTGCTGCTTCCGATCTCATTCGGAATGCTGCTGGTCAACCTCTATCCTCCTATCATGGAGGAGGGAGGTCTGCTCTGGTTCTTCTTCCAACTCGATGAGTGGACCATACTCCCGTCATTGATATTCATGGGAGTAGGAGCGCTGACCGACTTCGGTCCGCTGATCGCCAATCCGAAGAGTTTCCTCCTAGGTGCGGCGGCGCAGTTCGGAGTATTCGGAGCGTTCTTCCTGGCCATAGCTCTGGGATTCACAGAGCCACAGGCCGCAGCGGTCAGCATTATCGGAGGAGCCGATGGCCCTACATCGATCTTCCTCGCGATGAAGCTCGGCCAGAAAGAACTTATGGGACCTATCGCGGTAGCGGCTTACTCATACATGGCTCTCGTGCCAATCATCCAGCCGCCTATCATGAAAGCCCTTACAACAGAAAAAGAGCGCAAAATCAAGATGGCCCAGCTGAGAGAAGTATCGAAGAAGGAAAGGATCATCTTCCCTGTACTCGTTACTATCATCGTCTGCCTGGTACTCCCATCGACAGCGCCTCTTATCGGAATGCTGATGCTTGGTAACCTCTTCAGAGAGAGTGGAGTAGTAAGACAGCTTCAGGAGACATCATCCAACGCACTGATGTACATCGTAGTAATCTTCCTCGGTACATCTGTTGGAGCTACAACAAGCGCTGAGAGATTCCTCAAGATCACAACGATCAAGATCGTAATTCTCGGTCTCCTTGCCTTTGCTATCGGTACAGCATCAGGAGTCCTGCTCGGCAAGCTCATGAGCAAGCTCGACGGAGGCAAGACAAATCCGCTTATCGGATCCGCCGGTGTATCGGCTGTTCCTATGGCGGCCAGAGTGTCCCAGAAGGTTGGAGCTGAAGCAGACCCTACAAACTTCCTGCTGATGCACGCTATGGGACCTAACGTTGCCGGAGTTATCGGTACCGCTGTAGCGGCCGGCTGCTTCATGGCAATATTCGGAGTACACTAAAGGAGAATATAAATGGCAAAGAAACTCAAAATTATGGAGACAGTGGTCAGAGACGGACAGCAGTCACTGATCGCTACGAGAATGCCTTTCGAAGACATGGAGCCTGCGCTCAAGCTCATGGACGAAGTCGGCTATGAAGCAATAGAGTGCTGGGGCGGCGCCACATTCGACGCATGCATCAGATTCCTCGATGAGGATCCATGGGAGAGGCTCAGAAAGTTCAGAGAGGCTATGCCTAACACAAAGCTTCAGATGCTTCTCCGTGGTCAGAACCTCCTCGGATACAGACATTACTCTGATGACGTTGTTGACTACTTCGTAAAGAAGTCCATCGACAACGGAATCGACAGGATCAGGATCTTCGACGCGCTCAACGACCTTCGTAACGTTGAGACAGCAGTCAAGTCCACAAAGGCATACGGAGCACACGCTCAGGTAGCTATGTCCTACACAATAGGCGAGCCTTACACACCTGAGTACTGGAAAGACCTCGCTCTTCGCATCCAGGATCTCGGAGCAGACTCGATCTGCATCAAAGACATGGCAGGACTCATGGTTCCTAAGGCAGCAGGAGAGATGATCTCCATGCTCAAGGAAAACGTTGAGATCCCTATCGACCTTCACACTCACTGCACCAGCGGCGTAGCTCCTATCACATACTACACAGCTGTACAGGCAGGCTGCGACATCATCGACACGGCTATCTCGCCGTTCTCGGGCGGTACATCCCAGCCGGCTACAGAGGTAATGGTAGAAACATTCCGCGGCACAGAGTATGACACAGGTCTCGATATCAACAAGCTCAGCAAGGTAGCAGAGTGCTTCCAGGGCGTAAGAGAAAAAGCTCTCGAGAGCGGACTTCTCAACACAAAGGTGCTTGCTACAGATATCAACACACTTATCTATCAGGTACCTGGCGGCATGCTTTCGAATCTGGTATCCCAGCTCAAGGATCAGAACGCAGAAGACAAATACATGGACGTTCTCAAGGAGATCCCACAGGTAAGAAACGACCTCGGAATGCCTCCTCTGGTAACTCCATCATCCCAGATCGTAGGAACACAGGCTGTTCTGAACGTGCTCATGGGCGAGAGATATAAGATCCTCTCGAAGGAAACAAAGGACATCCTCAGAGGCAAATACGGCGCTACACCGATGCCTATGAATCCTGATGTCGTCGCTAAGATCGACAAGAGCGAGATCATCAGCTGCAGACCTGCAGATCTCCTCGAGCCAGAACTCGATAAGCTCAAAGAAGAAGTCGGCGAATACGCAGAGCAGGAAGAAGACGTACTCACATATGCTCTCTTCGCTCAGGTAGCTATCGACTACTTCAAGCGCAGAGCGGCTCTCAGAGATAAAGTCGATCCTGACGCGATCGATGCGAAAAACAAAGCTTATCCTGCATAAAGGAAATCAAGCATAGCGGCTGCCGCACATCGCGGCAGCCGTTTTTTCATGTTTAATGGCAACCGGCAATCAGCTGCCTCAGACTCGTGCCTCGTTGTCGCGAAACACATCCGCATCGGAGGCCCTCCATGGCTCCCGGGAAATTCCGCTTCGCTGCAAGCGTGCGAAGCTCCAAGTTCCCGACTCGCTTTCGTCGTCAGTTCTCCGATACGGTGTGGTTTCAGCTCCGCCTCGGACCATCTCGCCTTCGGCACTGATTGCCGATTGCCTGTATTTAGTAAGGAAAGAAACTCCGATGCGTGTTATAATAACGGCATGAATATTGAATGGTGGATGATAGACGGAGGAATAGGGCTTATCATATTGATCGCTGCGATCATAGGCGCGGTCAAGGGCATAGGCGACACATTGCTGAGGATACTCGGCATCATCGGAGGAGCAGCTCTTGGATTTATGTATTCCAACCGCGTGGCTGAGTGGCTCGCAACCAAAAAGTTCAGTACACAGCTACATGATCATATATTCGAGATCATACGCGGAGACGCTGAAGAAACAGCCGGAACTGCGGCTCCGGTCAGCAACACCGGCGAGATCATAACGCCGGACGGCGACACATCATTCCTCGGCAGTATCTCAAGATCTCTAGGGGATGTTTTCTCGAACGCGGCAGATAAGACCGCAGAGACAATGGCGGCGAGGCTGACCGAGATAGCACTCGGCATATTTTCGTTTGCGATCATAATGATCGGTGTGGCGCTGGCTGTGCTTATTGTAAGGATGATCATCAAGGCGATTCTGGGAAAGTCTCTTGTTCTCGGCTTTACGGACAGGCTGCTCGGTTTTGTGCTCGGAGCGGTCAAAGGGCTTCTTCTCGCATGGATCGCAGTTGCGCTTTTGATCCCTGCTACTACCCTTTTCTCGCCGGAAAAAGTCCCTGCGATGCTTGAGGCGCTCCAGCAGACTACTGTGGCTAAAGTCATTTACGATGTTAACCCACTCCTGATGTTGGTTAAATATGTCTTTAAAGCATAATTCTTGATTGCATAAATACATTGTGATACAATTTCACAGCTATGGTTTTTGAGCAGATAATTTGCAAAGACGATGACGAGAAATTCATGCTCGAAGCCCTTCGGGAAGCGTCTAAAGGAGCGGCCGAAGGAGAAGTGCCTGTAGGCGCTGTCATCGTGAAAGACGGCGAGATCATCGCAAGGGCGCATAACCGTATCGAGGGCGACAAAATGTCCTCCGCGCATGCAGAGATGGTCGCGATCAGGGAAGCGGAAAAAGCGCTCGCTGCCAAATGGCTCACGGGATGCACTATGTATGTGACTCTGGAGCCCTGCAGTATGTGCGCAGGAGCATTGGTGCTCTCAAGGATCGAAAGGCTCGTTATAGGTGCCGACGATCCCAAGACAGGGGCATGCGGCTCGCTCTTCAATATAGCGTCGGATGAAAGGCTCAACCACAGAATAGAGATAAACAGAGGTGTACTCGGATCAGAGTGCAGCGCTGTGCTAAAAGATTTCTTTAGAGAAAGAAGAGGATAATATTAATGAAGAGAGTAAGTCTGATCGCGATACTTACATCAGTAATGATCATGATGATGTCGGCATTCGCGTTTGCGGGTGATGGAGATCTGAAGCTGGTATCGTCTTATCCTGAAGATGGACAGACCAACACGTCGATGGAGAACCTCGGCGTAAAGCTGCATTTCAACCATCCTATCAATTCGAAAGAAGCCAAAAAGGCTGACGCCGACAAGTTCAAGATCTTAGACGAGAACGGAAAAGCAGTTCCGATCCAGGTGCTTTTCAGCGACAAGAATGACGGCCTTGTGCTTGTTGTAGCAGATGTTGGCAAAGGCTTTACAGCAGCCAACAACGCTGAGTATGTACTCACGATCGACGGCGGACTTGTGGATAATGACGGCGATACTCTCGGAGCAGACAAGACCATCACTTTCAAGACATACAACCAGAGAGTCAACAACATGGTCAACATGGGAATGATGATGGTGATGTTTGGCGGAATCATGGTCATCACGATGCGTCAGAACAACCAGAATAAAGACGATGACGAAGACAAGAAGAAGGACGAAAATAAAGAAGCCTTCAATCCATATAGAGAAGCCAAGAGAACCGGAAAGAGCGTTGAAGAGGTGATCGAGGAGCAGGCCAAGAAGGAAGAGAAAAAGGCCAAAAAACTAGCTCGCAAGAAGAAAAACGCTGTCGAACAGGAAGAGCATAAGAAGATAGAAAACTGTGCTCAGTATTTGAAGAACGTATATCACGTTCACGCACCGGCTCCGATCAACAAAGCGGATCGCTCGGTAGAAGCTCTTAAAGCGATGCGCAAAGAGAACAAACCAAAGAAAGGCCAGTCGTCAAAGAGTAAAAAGAAATAAGACTCAGATCCAGGGGAGATACCTCCCCTGTTTTCATTGGAAACAAAATGGAAAGTATCACTTTAAACGCACATGCCAAGATAAATTTGTCTCTCAGGATCATCGGGAAGAGACCTGACGGATATCACGAGATCGTTTCATTTATGCAGGGAACAGGTCTCCATGATGTGGTGACCATAAAAAAATGTTCTGAAAATGCAACAAAATACACTTGTACTCGTTGCAATCTAAATGGACTTCTTGTATATTTATGTACGGCTTCAGAAACAATGCCGACGGATAAGAGCAATCTGGCCTTCAAGGGCGCCGATGCTTTCGTGAAAGCATGCGAAGGATCCTCTCTTCCGGGGGAAGTCATAGTTGATATAGACAAGAGGCTTCCTGTTGCAGCAGGCATAGCAGGCGGATCCGGAAACGCCGCTGCCGTGATGCTCGGGCTCAACGCGCTCGCGAGCTATCCGCTCTCACTGAGAGATCTGATGAAAGCAGGTGAAGCGGTTGGCGCGGATGTCCCCTTCTCTATATTCATGAACGCGTACAGAAACAGAAACGCGCTCAAAGAACTTAGGGGCATAGAAGAAGCGAAAGACTCCGCTTGGATCGGCGGCATAGGTGAGATCGTCGAAGCGGCCGAGCCTGTAACACGCATGGTCATACTCGCGAATCCGGGCACAGGAGTATCCACTAGAGCGGCATACGAAGCCATGGATAGCATAGGCTATTCGGATATAGACAAAACCGATCGCAGCCTCTTCGTTAACGATATGGAGAGCTACACTCTGAATGAACACGCAAAGGCTGCGGAACTAAAAAGGATAATGCAGGAGAAGCTCAGCGCTGATGAAGTGCTGATGAGCGGAAGCGGCCCGTCCATAGTAGCTTACTACAACGATGGCGATAAAGCCTCGAAGGATATCAAGCTTCTCGCAGAGCTCACCCGGGCAGAGCGAGATATAAGGATGTGGCTGTCGGACACGGGTAATAAAATGCAGGGGGAGTAATAATGCTAACTGATATGCAACTTAAAGTTCAGAAGCCGCTTAAGGATCTGGTTTATCTGGAGCTGAAGCACAAGATACTGACCGGTGAGATCGTCTCGCAGACAAGGCTGATGGAGATCGATCTTTCTGAGAAGATGAACGTAAGCAGGACACCAATCAGAGAGGCGATCAAAAGACTCGCTGATGACGGACTTGTAAAAGTAGAGCCTAGGCGCGGTGCGTATGTTGCAAACATCTCGATCAAAGACATGCTGGACGTGTTTGAGGTAAGAGAGGACATGGAAGGCTTCGTGGCCAAGCTTGCAGCTCAAAGGATAACGGATGCGGAGAAGGATGAGCTGAAGGCCATAGCTGCAGAGTATGAAAAAGCGATAGAAGTGGCAGACGATAAGGAAAGGATCATCGAGCTCGATGAAAAGTTCCACAACTTCATCGTTAAATGCAGCGGAAACGAGACTCTGAGTGAGCTGGTACATTATGTGCAGGAGCTCTCCCTCAGATTCAGATATCTCTACTACGATGACTCTTCGCTCTACGAGTCCACTGCCGAGCAGCACAATCGTATCATGGAAGCCATCAATTCCGGACGCGAAGAAGAAGCGAGATTTGAAGCTGACGCTCATGTAAAGATGCTGAAAGAATTCATTTTCGAGCTCGGAAAGAAGATGGACGTCATCGACGAAAACAAATAAGTATCAGTAAAGAGAAACAAATAAAGCATAAGCAATAATTAATCGCCGGTCCGCGAAGAATCGGCGATTTGTTGTTTATGCTCGTATTATTTGTTTACAGATCTTTTATGGCTGGGTCGAGTCCAATGCTTCGAGCTCGGTCTTGATCTCGATCTCCTGGCCGCTTCTGCTGACGACTATGGTCACCATATCGCCGACTTTATGTTTCCTGACGAGCGAGATGAATTCGCTGCTGGTGGATACTTCCTTGCCGTCTATGGAGACTATCCTATCCTGTTCTTTGAATCCGGCTTCCTTGGCATTGTCGCCTGTGACCTGAGCGATGTATACGCCGGCGGAATCAAGCCCGTAGTACTGCGCGTTCTCCTCAGAGACTTCGCTGATGACTACACCGACCGCCGGAGTAGATCCTGAAGCGCCCTGTGATGATCCGCCGTTTTCGATCATATCATTGATGATTCCGGATACGGTATTGATAGGCAGGGCGAATGCCAGACCCTCTACGCCTACGGCCGAAGCCTTGGATTCAACGATACCGACGAGCTCACCGCTTCCGTTGAAGAGTCCGCCGCCCGAATTACCGCCGTTGATGGCCGCGTCAGTCTGAAGCAGGGTCAGCGTTGTTCCTTCTATCGTAAGAGTCCTGTCGAGCGCGCTGATTATGCCGGATGTTGCTGTTCCGCCGAGCTGTCCGAGAGGATTTCCGATGGCCACTGCGAGATCTCCTACCACCACTTTGCTGCTGTCGCCTATAGTGGCTGTGGTGAGATCTTTGGCGTCTATCTTGATGACCGCAATGTCGTTGGACTGGTCTGTACCAACAATGGATGCCTTGTATACGTTGCCGTTGTGAAGAGTCACTTCTACTTTGTTAGCGCCCTCCACTACGTGATAGTTGGTCGCGATATAGCCGTTCTCTTTGACTATTACTCCGGAGCCTGCGCCCTGAGTCAACTGCATCTGCCCCCACATGCCCTGTGTTGTGCCTTCGACTACGATCTCCACTACCGCGTCTGCGTTCCTCTCCACGATCTCAGCTACTGTGAGTTTGCTGCCTGTGGCTTCGCCCAGGTTGAGCTCGGAAAGCTTCGAATCTTTGCGGGCCTCCCTGTTGTCCTGCGAAGATTTGCTCGAGAAAGCGCCGCCGAACATAGCCCCAAGCAAGGAGCTGACTATCATGGTCAATATCATGCAGGCAACGAGAGCTTTTGTCGTTACATACTTCTTTTCTTTCTTAGGCATTGCCTTTGCCTGCACCGGGCTGTTCGGTGTCATATGGCTTGGTCTGTGCTCAGGCGATGCCGGCTTGACTTCTGTCTCTGCCTTGATCACATCCGGCTTCGCATCGGCAACGACCGGACGCGGCTCTTCCTGCCTTGATACCGGCTCAGTACGAACTGCTGCAGGCTCAGGCTTCGGCTCTTCCTTGACCACTTCAGGTTCTGATGGTTTCATCACGAAAGAATCTCCGGCGATCTCGACCACTTCATGCTCTGTTTTAGGTATGTCGGAAGCGACCGGTTCATCACTTTCGAATGTCACGATATGTCTGTCTTTTTCGTCCATTTAATTATTTGCTACGCGCTGCTCAGAGCGCCTCCTTTCCTTCTGGGAATCCCCCGATACTGTGCTAATAATTGTACACGAAATATTGTAGTTTTGAAATATGTCGATATTGTGTCAGTTCAGTCAAAGTATTACAATAATCAAGTATGAAAAAGAATGTCAATCTCAGGATCACAAGCAATCAATACATCGAAGAACTGAAGCCGAGCGGCGAGGCGTTCAGGCGAGAGATGGAGCTCGAGGATACGACAGAGATCCGCACAGAGGGCACCGTTTATTCGCGTAATGACGCTACTTATATAGTATATAAGGAGGACGGTCAGGGCTTCGAAGACGTGCGCACGCTGTTCAAAGTAAAGGACGGCTCGCTTCGCATTCGCAAGTACGCACCGGTCGATAGCGATGAGAGTATGGACATGACCCTTTCACCGGGCACGCTGAATATTACGAAGTTCCAGCTGCCGCAGAGTTCTGTCCTCAGACTTGAGGTGTACACCAACAAGCTGGTTGATGATCTGGATGAAGAGGGTTACGGCAAGGTCTCAGTCGATTACAAGATCAGATTTGACAGATTCTTTTCGAGAAGGAATATTCTCGAAATAGAAGTTATGCCTTCATAAGGGAGAAAAAGTATGAAAAAAGAAGGATTCAGCGCGGAAAAGTATATCGAAGAACAGTCCAAGTACATCCTCGAAAGGATAGAGGACGGCGAAGGCAGGCTCTATCTTGAATTCGGTGGGAAGCTGGTCGGAGACAAGCACGCGAAGAGAGTTCTGCCGGGATTCGATGAGAATGCCAAGATCAAGCTCCTCCACAGGATGAGCGATCAAGCGGAGATCATCATATGCATTTACGCGGGAGACATCATCAAGAGCAAGACGCGTCAGGATTTCGGGATCACTTACGACCTCGAGGTAATGAGGCTCATTGATGAATTCCGCAGCTATGACCTCTCCGTAAATTCCGTGGTAGTGACAAGATATGAAGACGCTCCTTCTGTCAATCAGTTCATTGCCAAGCTGGAGCGCCGCGGGATCCGTACATATAAGCACATGTTTACAAAGGGTTATCCTACCGACGTGGATACTATCGTGTCGGAGGAAGGTTATGGAGCAAATCCGTATATCGAGGTCTCCAAGCCGCTCATAGTCGTGACCGGCCCGGGCGGAGGATCGGGCAAGCTGGCCACTTCGCTCTCGCAGGTCTACCATGAGTATAAGAAGGGACGTAAGGCAAGATACGCGAAGTTTGAGACCTTTCCTATCTGGAGCCTGCCACTCAAGCATCCTGTCAATATAGCGTATGAGGCAGCGACTGCTGATCTTAAGGACGTCAACATGATCGACCCGTTCCATCTCGAGGCTTATGGCGAGACGGCGGTCAACTACAACAGAGACATTGACGCATTCCCTGTGGTTAGCCGTATCCTCCATGCGATCACAGGTTCGACCGAGGGCTACAAGTCCCCTACCGATATGGGAGTGAACAGAGCGGGATTCGCCATAACCGATGACGAGGTCTGCCGCGAAGCAGCCATTCAGGAGATCATCAGAAGATATCTCATCGCTGAGTGTTCTTACAGAAAAGGCACGATCGACGAGGCGACTCTGGAGCGTTGCAAACTCCTCATGGAGGAAGTCGGAGCCAATAGATATGACAGACCGGCAGTTGCGGCTGCAGAGGAATATGTTGAGATCAAGAAAGCTCAGAACCCTGAAAGATATGAGAACGTGGTAGTTTCCGCGATGCAGCTTCCTGACGGAACCATTGTGACGGGAAGATCCTCACGCAGGATGGTAGCTACCGCTGCGATGGTGCTCAACGCCATCAAGAAGCTGGCGGGAATACAGGACGATATGCTGATCATATCGCCGACCATTTTCGAGAGCATGTCTAACACAAAAGCGAGCGTGCTCCACGACAAGACCAGCCTCAACCTCGAAGAGGTGATCATGGCGCTCACGCTGACAAAACTGACGAACCCGTTTGCAGAGCTCGCGCTCAAAGAGATACCTAATCTTGATGGCTGTGTCGCACACTGCACCGCCATTCTTTCCGAAAAAGACGAGAGAGCCGTAAAGGCGCTGGGTATAGATATCACATCGAATCCGGAATTCTCGAACAACAACCTTTATTCTGTTTAAAGAGCAGAAAGTACAGATGAAGTCAGCGTAGACTACATGCTGACAGATTAACATTGAAATATAAGGCGCGCTCTGTTATTATTACGGAGCGCGAACATTATTCAATGTCAGAGCAACGCACAAATGAATGCGTTGCCCCACAATAAATATGCTGATGTAGCTCAATAAAGTTCCCTCCGGAACATACGGCGTTGCCGTAAGGTCGGGAACTTTGATCTCCGTCGGCAGAGCTCCTCCGATAAGTGCAGAGCAACGCACAAATGAATGCGTTGTCCCACAAATAAATATGCTGATGTAGCTCAATGGCAGAGCAACGCATTCGTAATGCGTAGGTTGAGAGTTCGACTCTCTCCATCAGCTCCAAAAATTGGCTCCGGAATGTTTTTTCGGAGCTGTTTTATTTGTCGATTTTCGTTGAAATTCCAACGTTTTGTGCCGATGAATATTTCGCCGAACGACGAGAAGAAGCGCCTAGAAGCGCTGGAAAACGACGTTTGAATGAGATTTTTTGTGGGGTGTCTCGTGGTATATGAGGAGAAACGAAGTTGCTCTTTTGAGGCCTCAACCTCAGTGTTTCCAAGACATCCCCTGCTTTTCGACTCTCGTCAACTGCGACAGACTCATCTCCCGATACACTTCGACGCCTTACATTATGCGAGAGTCGTCCTCATTCATGGGTGTTCTGAATGAGATGCCTCACTTGCTTCAAATGATATATATGGATATCAGTTTGTAAATGATACGACCTCATTAACGCGATTCGCACAATTGCAGATCGCGTTTTCTTTATTTAGGATAATAATGACAATTGTGATTATTGTGATCGGAGGTGAATGTAATGTTCAATCCCAAGTATAGATTCACTCATGACGAAGTGAGAATCATAGTCATTGCTCTGGTAGAACTCAAGAACCAACTCCTGGCTGAAGGCAGATATACTGATGCCGTTGACGAACTGCTCATAAGGTTCGTAGATTGATAATGCCTTTCCTTCTCCGGCTTCCGGCTTACATGGCTCTGTACACAGGGTGCAGGGCCAATTATTATGTCCGGAACACGGGGAAAGGAAATCACAATGATCAATAAAAAGAAGAAAGAAGACGTTATTGCTGAAGAAAAGATGGAATGTGCTTGCCCAATGATAGATACAATCGCGATGATCACTGCCAGAGACTTTGATGAGTCTGGAATGTTCGATCCTGATTCGCCACATACAGTACTGATCTGCGATCCCATCTTCAAACTGTATCTAGTTGGCTTATATATGGATTATCAAAATCTTGAAGGTGTCCATAATGGAGACGAAGCCATGAATACCTTTGCGCGCATGGATCACATGAATCCTGACGAACTGGAGGAATGGCGTGGGTATTTGTTGAAATACTGCGAAAAGGACACCCTTGCGATGGTTAATATATTGGAGATGCTAAAAGAGGTATAAAGATGGAAGGGAATATAAACTATGCAGAATGGTTCGAGAGGTTCTGGGAACAGTATAGAAGCATGGGTACTATAAACCGGAAGAGATTGTATTGATGCCGATCCCGGGATCCGGAAGTAAAGAGTTCCTGTTTTGCGTAAAGATGTATTGCGAAATGTGAT
>CADBXM010000017.1 GCA_902798745.1 uncultured Eubacteriales bacterium | reverse complement strand
CGGCTGGTGACAATTTCTGCTTTTCTGCCATAAAAATAGCTCCCTTCATGATTAACAGTGATTTCCTTTTTCACTGTCTCTCATAAAGGGAGCGTATCACAATGTGACAGTCCCCTATTTTATTTGTCAGCCTTTTCCGGGTGCTGTTTCAGATTGACGACGGGATTAAGAAGCGGCTCCATCTCAAATCCATCAGGCCCGTAAATGCGGCATTCTGCGACATCTCCGTCTTTCAGCCCAAATGCTCTGGGTGTGCCCGTTGAAAGCACATCCCCCGGATACCATCCCTGTATGCTGCTATGCAAAGAAACAAGCCTTGCAGGACGGTGGGTCATATTCGCTACAACATTCTTTGCGTAGACTTCTCCATTATGCACACTTTGCACTTCTATCTTCAGAACATCAGGCACCTCATCAGGAGTTACCATAGTTGGACCAAATGAGAAGAACGTAGGAAAGCATTTACATATCGTAAGATAACGTGGATTCCCGTTGATATATTCATTTCCCTTTAGGAATGATTCCTCTGTCATATCCAGAATGGTAGTAAAACCGGCTATTACATCTCGCCAGTTTTCTTCGCTCACATCGCGGCACTTTTTGCTGAAGATAATACCGAGTTCAGCCTCAGCCGTGACTTTTGTGGATTCCTTCAGCATCGGCAGATGTATCTCATCTCCCGGTCCGATAAGTGTGTCCGCAAATTTGAAGAAGCTTCCCGGAAAACCCTGAGGCGCTGCGTCCCCAATATCTCCGGCATGATCAACATAATTGAGCCCTATCCCAAATATGTGAGGCGGTGTACGATACAGTGGCGCATATACTACATCCTTTTTTGCTACTATACCGGGCATTTCATCGAGCTCATACTTGCCTCCGTCGTTGTACCAGTCGGTAAGAGGCTTTACGTGATCAGCTTTGATGAGCGAGAACATATCTTCTTCCCATGCAGAATTTGTAGCGGCATTTATGGCACGCAGAGGAATCACGCCTTTGTTTGTAACGATGCCGGCGATCTCTTCGCCGTTTAGTTTGATAGTTGATAGTCTCATATTAGTTGTATATTAGCTTTTCCCCGTCGGTATCGCAAACGAGATGCTGCCCGTCTATTATATTTCCGCGGATCATTCCTTCAGCGATCTCAGTCTCCACATGCCTCTGCAGATAGCGCTTGATAGGTCTCGCGCCGTAGTGAGGATCATATGCCTCGTTCGCGATGAATTCGAGCGCATCGTCAGTGATCTCAAGCGAGATCTCATGCTCTTTGAGCCTTTCGCGGATATCCTTGAACGAAAGCTCGATGATACCCTTGATCTGCTCTTTTGTGAGCGGACTGAAGAGAATGATATCATCTATACGGTTGAGGAACTCAGGCCTGAACCCCTGTCTCAACTTTGTCATCACCTTTTCCTGAACATCCGGATCGATGGTACCGTCTTCCCTCATATTATCGATGAGGTCGACACTTCCGATATTGGATGTCATGATCACTATCGTATTCTTGAAATCTACTGTCCTGCCCTGATTATCTGTCAGTCTGCCGTCATCAAGAAGCTGCAGCAAAATGTTGAATACATCCGGATGAGCTTTCTCTATTTCATCAAATAGAATAACACTGTAAGGCTTACGGCGCACAGCTTCTGTCAGCTGACCGCCTTCGTCATATCCGACATACCCCGGAGGCGCTCCTACCAGCCTGGACACGGAGTGCTTTTCCATGTACTCTGACATATCGATCCTAATCATATTACGTTCAGTATCAAAGAGCGATTCCGAAAGAGCCTTCGCGAGTTCTGTCTTACCTACACCCGTAGGGCCGAGGAATATGAAGGATCCTATCGGTCTGTTCTCGTCCTTGAGACCGGCACGGGCACGGAGTATAGCTTGTGAAACGGCCTTTACGCCCTCTTCCTGCCCAATAACTCTTTCGTGTAGAATGTCCGGCAGACGCAACAACTTGTCACGTTCAGTCTCAACAAGCCTGCTCACTGGGATGCCTGTCCAGCCTGAGATGACCTCAGCGATCTCATCTTCTGTGACCTCCTCCTGAAGCATCCTTTCTTCATCGCGCTTTTCCTGTATTTCCTTCTTCTCTTCGAGCTGCTTTTCAAGATCAGGAAGAACTCCGTATTTGAGCTTAGCGCCCTTCTCGTAGTCTGCCAGCCTCTCGGCATCCTCTATCTCAAGACGGATATCATCTATCTGCTTTTTGAGTTCTTTGACTTCCTGGATGTCCTTCTTCTCGTTCTCCCACTGGGCGGTCATAGCTGCGCTGTGTTCCTTGAGTTCGGCAAGCTCTTTTTCAAGCGCTTCGAGCCTTGCCTTCGAGCCCCTGTCATCTTCCTTTGACAGAGCCTGTTTCTCTATCTCAAGCTGAGTGATCTTACGTGATATCTCATCAAGCTCAGACGGCATGGAGTCGATCTCGGTACGGATCCTTGCAGCCGCCTCATCCATAAGGTCGATGGCCTTATCCGGGAGATATCTGTCGCTGATATATCTGTCTGAAAGCGTAGCGCAAGCTATGAGCGCACTGTCTGTTATCCTCACGCCATGATGGATCTCAAATTTTTCTTTGAGACCTCTAAGTATCGAGATGGTATCCTCAACGCTCGGCTGGTCGACCAGAACCTTCTGGAACCTTCTCTCGAGAGCTGCGTCTTTCTCTATATACTTCCTGTACTCATCGAGCGTGGTAGCTCCGATGCAGTGGAGTTCGCCTCTCGCGAGTTTTGGCTTTAGGAGGTTGCCCGCATCCATTGCGCCTTCAGCGGCTCCTGCGCCTACGATATTGTGGATCTCATCGATAAAGAGGATGATCCTTCCTTCCGATTTCTCGATCTCATTGAGAACGGCTTTGAGCCTTTCCTCGAACTCACCTCTGAACTTAGCGCCCGCGATAAGAGCTCCCATGTCAAGGGCGTACACGGTCTTGTCCTTAAGGCCTTCAGGAACATCGCCCGCAAGTATCCTCTGGGCAAGCCCTTCTACCACTGCGGTCTTTCCGACTCCCGGCTCACCGATGAGGACAGGATTGTTTTTGGTCCTTCTTGAAAGGATTTGTATGACGTGCCTTATCTCGGAGTCACGCCCAATGACAGGGTCGAGCTTGCCTTCGCGCGCCATGTCAACCAGATCGCGTCCGTATTTGGCAAGCGCTTCGTAGTTATCTTCAGGGTTCTGACTTGTGACCCTCTGGTTGCCTCTCACATTCGTAAGAGCCTCGAGGAATTTCTCGCGTGTGATGCCATACTTTTTGAATATCCTCTCGCTTGCGGTCCCTTTCTCTGCGAGCAGCGCAAGATAAATGTGCTCCACGCTGACATACTCGTCTGTGAACTGGTCGGCAATGGCCTCAGCATCCATGAATATTTTATTGAATCTGCGGGTGCCATACATATTGTCGCTGCCGCCCGAGACCTTAGGGATCTTATCTATCTCTGCCTGGACATCAGCTTTGACCGATGCCGGGTCTGCCCCCATAGCCTTGAGCAGTTTTGGTATCAGACCATCCTGTTGTTCGAGCAACGCGAGGTGGATGTGCTCGCCGTCCACCATCTGATTGCCCTCACGTACAGCGATGTCCTGACATGCTATCAGCACTTGCTGAGCGTTCTGTGTATACTTTTCTACATTCATTATTTGTGTCTCCTTCTATATATGAAAATGATATTTTTAACATGGTTTGTAATTCTTTCAAATGAATAATACCGCACTTTTCAAGCGTTGTAAAGAAAAATTTAGCACTCTCTTTACGAGAGTGCTAACAAATTCAGTATTGTTTCAATTTCCTTCAGGGCTTTGGTCTAAAGTGCTTGCTAGTGCCCTATCTTCTTATTGAGACTACCCATGCGGTAGCCTTCGAGATCGAGTGTAACATATGTGAAACCGAGTTCCTTCAGTTTATATGAAACATCCTTTCGAATGTCCTCCTCCGCCATGCGCCCTGTTTCCTTAGGCATCAGTTCTATACGTGCAAGGTCACCGTGGGCTCTGACTCTTATATTGGTAAATCCGAGGCCCTTAAGAAAATCCTCGGCCGCTTCTATCTTTGAGAGCTTTTCTTCTGTGATCTCCTCTCCGTATGGTATGCGTGAAGCAAGGCATGCTGCCGATGGCTTTTCCCATGTCGGTAGCCCCATCTCTTTTGATAACTCTCTGATCTCACTTTTGGTGAGACCTGCCTCGCGGAGCGGACTGATTATCCCGAGTTCCTTTACAGCCCTTTCACCCGGTCTGTAGTCAGAAACATCATCAGCGTTAGAGCCGTCAGCGACATACTGGATGCCAAGCTCGCGCGCCTTATCTGTGATACCTCCAAATACGATTTTCTTACAGTGATAGCATCTGTCTGCAGGATTAGATCTGACCGTCTCATCCGCCAGAGGATCGAAGTCCACAGTGAAGTGCCTGATGCCGCGTTCCCTGCAGAAGGCCGTTGCTTCATCAAGGTCGGCAGCCGGAACGAGCGGGCTTCTCGCGGTGACAGCGACCACGCTGTCGCCGAGCGCTTCATGCGCGACGGCGAGCAAAAAAGCAGAATCGACGCCGCCCGAGAAGCCCACTACCAGGCTGCCGAGTGACGCCAGATGTTCCTTCAATTCGCTATATTTTTTCCGGATCTCCTGCTTGTCTGATTTCATTCTCTTTTTCCTCCGGATCATTCATCGCTCGCTATACGACATATCGTCTCTATTTGCCAAGCAATACCCTGACTATATTCGGTTCGCTTAGCTCTTTTGTTCCGAAGCCACACCCTGTCTTTTCAACACTCATAACAGGCTGCTCACCGAATTCCTTTGCATAGTACTTCACCATAGCCGCACCCGTAGGAGTAGTTAGCTCGGCCTCTATATCCCCGGCAAATACCGGGATATCTCGTATTATGGCGGCCGTAGCCGGCGCCGGTACAGGCAGCAGGCCGTGAGCGCACTCTATCATTCCTTTACCCGTCCTTACAGGAGAAGCATATACTTCATCTACATCGACCATATCCATCAATATGCAGTAAGAGCATATCGTAGCTATGGCATACATCTCACCCACTTCATGAAAATGCACTTCCTCCGGAGTTGAACCGTGGACTTCGGCTTCTGCGGCGGCGACTATATCATAGACTCCCATTATATCCGCTTTGATCTTGTCCGAAAGGCCTGCGAGACCATTCACTATAGCTTGGATATCAGCCATCCCGCGATGTACGTGCTCGTGATGATGGTGATGACCGTGATCATGATCGCTGCCATGATGAGAATGAGCGTGCTTATGCTCAGCTTCAGTTATACCGTCAACCAGTATAGCAAACTCTGAGCCTTTTACACCGCTCTTCTCAGTCTTTCCCGCTCTCACGCTGACGACTTCGAACCCAAGACCTTCTACTGTATTTATCGCTTTTTCCCTATCGTCGTCAGTCAATAAATCAAAAAGAGCAGCGCAAAGCTTTTCCTTTTCTGCTCCCATTCCGAGATCCATGTATAGTTTCTTCATAGCTTGCTCCTGCTCGCTGAGTATTCTTTAGTATTCTATTTAACGTGATTTATCATGCTCGCCATATATCCCGCGCCAAAACCGTTATCTATATTGACCACGGATACCCCGCTCGCGCAGGAGTTGAGCATCGAAAGCAGTGCGGATATCCCCTTGAACGATGCGCCGTATCCTACGCTGGTAGGAACAGCTATCACCGGGCAGTCAGCAAGACCGCCGACAACGCTGGCCAGCGCGCCTTCCATGCCCGCAACAGCGATTATAACGGTTGCGTCCATTATGAGCTCTTTATGAGCGAACAATCTGTGTATGCCGGCGACTCCCACATCATAGAGCCTCTCCACCTCATTGCCGAGAACTTCAGCAGTCAGTGCCGCTTCCTCCGCAACAGGGATGTCGCTTGTACCGCCGGTCGCTATTACGATTTTTCCTATGCCGTCAGCCTCAGGGAGATCTCCGGTATAAGCGAGCTTTGCAGCTTCGTTATATGTGATCTCGTGCTCCTTCGCAACTTCTGCAGCTTTCTCCGCATCCATTCTGGTGATGAGGACTCTTCCCTGTCCGTGTTTCTTCATCGAGCTGATAATGCCGATGATCTGCTCGGCAGTCTTTCCTTCACCATAAATCACCTCGGACGAGCCTTGTCTTATCTGTCTGTGAAGATCTACCTTGGCATAGCCGATATCATCAAACGGTTCATTTTTTAAGATCTTGAGCGCTTCTTCGGTGCTCATTTCCCCCGATGCTACACGATCAAGTACTTTCTTTATCCCGCTGTTCAAAACACCACTCCGCTGAATTCTCTTATTTCTTGCTCCCCTTGCTTCCGCCGAGGTTGGCATTCGCAAGAATATTTGTATCGAATGTGAAAGTGAGCGAATCCTCAATGCGGGCTCTCTTCAGAGCCAGCTCTATCATGCGGTCGAGAAGCTCACTGTATGGAACTCCCACAGGCTCCCATAGATAGAATGCAAGCGAGCCCGGGATGGAATTGATCTCATTGAAATAGAGATTTCCAGATTCCTCATCTATCATGAAATCTATCCTTGCCACTCCGTTGCATCCGAGCGCCTTGAATGCTTTAACGGCCAGTTCTCTTATCTCTTCTCTCTTTTCAGCAGACAGCTCTGCAGGAATGATCCTCGAAAGATTGGCCATGCCGGCTCCCTTTGAACCGCTTCCTTTGGCTCCACCTGTCTTTTTTCCGCCGCCTCCGTTGACATATTTGTCTTCGTAGCTGAGTATTCTGTCGCTGGAAATAGGCTCTTCGCACTCGGAAGCTATCGCTTCGTTCTCATCTCCGAGCACTGAACAGTTTATCTCTCTAAGCTTTGAAATTGCATGCTCTACAAGCACTTTGGACGCGTATCTGAACGCGTCATCAAAGGCTTCCGTGAGCTCGCCTCTGTCAGCAGCTACACTTATTCCAACACTTGAGCCGAGGTTGACCGGCTTTACGATAACCGGATATCCGAAAACCTTTTCCGCGTCATCCATCATCGCTTCCATTTCGGCATAATCCGCCAAAGTGTATACTTTTGCGCCAAGAACCGGCACTCCGGCCTCTTTGACTACGACCTTGCTTACCAGCTTATCCATGCAGATTGCCGAACTTGTCACGTCACAGCCAACGAATGGGATCCCGAGGGTCTTTATAAACCCCTGAAGAGCACCGTCCTCCACGTTTGTACCATGTACTATAGGAAACGCTATGTCTACGTCCACAGGCTTCATGCCGCCAAAAGTCTTATGCGGGTACTGTACCAGGCGTACTCTTCCGTCCTCTCTCACCGCGACTACTCTCTGAGAGCGCGCCAGAAGGCCTTTGATGTCCTTGTACGCAGCGATATCCCCGACATCAGGCCCGATATACATATCGTTTTCTTTAGTCAAATAAACGGGGATTATCTCGTATTTCTCTTTGTCCATAGCCATTATCGCCTGTATGGCAGATATGACCGAAACTTCGTGTTCAACGGACTTGCCTCCGAAGAGCACCGCGACTTTGGTTTTCATCGTTTATCTCCTTAATATGATCTGTCGTTTCTGCTGACAGAACCGTTTATCAGTAGTTGTCCGGAAGGTCGTTTTCCAGAAGTATGTATTTATGATCCTGAGTCTTAACTGCGTATGCGCGGGCGATCGCGTCCTGCACGTTATCGAAGACTTCAAGATCCTTCTCGGCAAAGCCTTTGCTCAATATGCCTTCCTTGATAGGCTCTGTATGTTTGCGGCCCACAAGGAATATCTTATCGCAACAGTCAGCAGCATATGTGCCGAACTTTCTGTTATATTCCGCTTCATCTGCTCCAAGCTCTACCATGCCCGGCGTTATGAGTATCCTCATTCCTTCGAAGAGAGCCAGCGTTTCCACGGCGGCCTTCGAGCCTATCGGATTCGAGTTGAACGCGTCGTCTATGATCGTCACGTTGCCGTTCGTCTTCATCTCCATGCGGTGAGATACCGGCCTGAGCCTGCGGACAGGAATGCGGAGTTCTGAAAGAGATATGCCCATTTTATGCGCCACTGCGATAGCGCCCATAATATTAATGACATTGTGAGCCCCGACGAGCTTTGTTGTAAAGCTGCCGCTCTCTCCACCCGGAGTGGTCACAGTAAACTCCGTACCCATAGCGGATACTTTGACGTCTGACGCATGGTATCCATCCCCTATATCCTGAGAATGATACATTACCGGTTCTTTGTATGCAGGAGGCATCTGCGTTTTGCCGTCTGCCGCGGCTTTTCTTACTCTATCCAGCTGCTCATTTATGTACTCGTTGTCACCGTTCAGGAAAAGCATGCCGCCTTCAGGCAGTGCGTCCGCCAGCTCGAACTTGGTCTTCTGGATGTTTTCAAGGCTCCCAAATGTATCGAGATGCTGCGGACCGATAGACGCGATGATACCATGGTGTGGATGCACCAGATCGCACAGCTCTTTTATCTCCCCGACATATCTTGCTCCCATCTCACAGACAAAGACCTCGTGTGTCGGCTTCATCATAGTCCTGATGGTGATGACTACGCCCATCGGGGTGTTATAGCTCTCAGGTGTCACCAGAGTGCTGTACTTTGTCTGGAGCAATGTCTCAAGGAAGAACTTTACACTCGTCTTGCCGTAGCTTCCGGTCACTCCGATGATAGTAATATCCGGGTTTTCCTTGAGGATCCTCTTCGCATCGTTGATATAGTGGTCTCTTACGCCCTTCTCTATCGGCTTGTTGACGGTGTTTGCCCATTTATCGAGATGTAGCTGCATGCCTGTTATGAACAGCATATATCCACCGAGAGGAAATCCGATCAAATCGGCTAAACCTTTGTTGCCTGTCAGACAGAACGCTAGCGCCACGATCAGCAGAATCGCCACACAGATAACGATATCCGTAGCCACGAGTCTCTTTACTCTTGAAGTGAACTTGAGTGGTTTCTTTGAGTTCATCTCCTTCATGAGTCTGTAAACCAGTATGATGACGATGAGCGTCAGCCAACATAACACCTCAAGGACCCAATTGAGCGGAACAAGCCCAAATACAGCTTCGATAAGCATGCTCACGATGCCGAAGATAATGGCAAATCTCAGTATCCACTGAAGGTGAGAATTTCTTTTGAGCCAATCGTTCTGCTCGTTGTTCATGTATGTGTTGAGCTGGAACATGTGCATATTGTAGTGGAGCGTCAGCCAGAACGCCGGGATGCCGAGGGCCAGCGCTATAAGTTTTGCAATGATCACTGCGCACCTCCTGCCCTGAGGAATGCCCTCAATATGTTTCTGAACTCGACCGGCTTATACAGGAACGAGAAATGATCTGTGCCCTCCAGCACAACAAGCCCCGCGTTCGGCATAAGTCTCTCCATCGTCTTCGCGTCGCTTAGAGGCGTATCCATATCCAGATCGCCCCATACGAGGAGTGTGTCTTGCTTCACGAGCGGCATTATATCCTTTAAGTCCTCATTGACAGCCATCACGAGACATTTCTTCATCATAGGACTGGCTGCCCTGTAATCATCAGACCCTTGCTTGCTCATCCAGTAATCGATGACCTCGGGGAACATCGAATGGATCGGTTTGCTCATAAGGAAATTCCGTTTTATCTTGTAACGCTTTACGCTGAGCTTTTGCTTTGCGCTTCGTTCTGGCATAACACCCGCGCTGTCTACAAGCACGATCTTATCGATCTCGAACGGAGTCTCTCCCTTTGACTGCCTTGCGGCGAGTTTGATGATGACCCTGCCGCCATAGGAATGGCCGATAAGTGTCGCCTTCTTTATATCCAGCGCATCAAAAAAATCGCAGATAAAGTCGGTGAAGGCATCGACGTTCCACGGCTCACGCGGTTCATCACTTGCTCCGAATCCCGGAAAATCCAGCTGTACTACTCTATAACTGTCGTTAATGGCAGCCGCAACGGAGTCATACATCCCCATCTCGGTGCCCCATCCCTGTAGGATCACGGCAGTCTTATCCGCTGATTCGGGTCCGCTGATCTTATATGCGATTTCATAGTCATTTATTGTGATATTCATACGGAGTTATTTTACCATATATGCTACCCCGATTTCATCACAATTCAATATATTGTGCAATGTAACATTACTTCTCGTCTTTTGAGGCTCCATTGAGAAGCACCCAGAAAACTGCCGCCGCCACAGAGAATCCTACTATTGCGTAAAAGTTTGTATTGTAGCTGCCCCCTGCAGACTCAAGCAGTGCCGATGATATCATCGGGCCAATGGTCGCGGCCGGTATTAGACTGAAATTAGCAATGCTGAAATTCGTCGGGAAATTAGCAGGCCCAAACGCCCTGTTTATATACGCGGATGTGATGGTCGGGCATCCTCCGTATGCAAGGCCTACAAATACCAGTCCGCAAAGAATGAATACATAAGCGCCTGTCATCCCGCCGAGCACGAGAAGTATGCCCGCAGCAAGAATGAACGCGTTGTTTACAAGTGTAGACGTCTTTCTGCCGAATCTGTCGAAATTGTTTCCCGCTACAATTCTTCCTGCTCCATTGAAAAGCGAAACTATCATGCCGAGCACCGCGGTGCCTCCGAAAGCTACGGAGATATTTGCCGCGCTGTTGATCACGAGCAGTCCGGCCGAGTTGATAAGTATGGCCCAAATCGTGAAGAACCAGAACTTAGGAGTCTTGAGCATCTCAACAGCCGAATAGTTAACTGCAGAAGCAGCCTTGGTATCATTTGCCTTTGCCGGTGCAGCCTTGAGAGCAAGTTCAGCAAGAGCTGCAGCATCATCTTCTCCCGGCACCTTTATTATGACAGCCGCAAGCCCGCAAACTATCGCGATAACTATCGCCAGTATCCTGAACACAGGGAGCACGCCCATGCTCCCTATCATGGAGTTCACGACGGACCCAAGCGCAAGACCTCCGAGTCCGAAGCCCATAAGCATTATTCCCGAAGCAAGTCCCACTTTATCCGGGAACCATTTATTGAGAGATCCTATTATACCGTTATACGCGATTCCGACTCCGCCTCCTCCGAATACTCCGTAAAAGATATAGAGCATCGTGAGACTTTTGCCAGGCGCATCCGCGCTCATAAGCGATACAACGAAAAAGCCTATTAACAGCATCACGCCCGATATGATCATCCTTATCCTTAGGCTTACGGATCTGCTCATGAGACCGCCTGCGAAACCGCCCAGGCAGAAGAATATCATTGAGATCGTAAAGGTAAGCGAAAGCTGCGAAATACTCCATTCAGGAAAGATCTCCCCTATTGGTGTTCTGAAGATCGACCATGCGTAGATCAAGCCGAGGAACAGAAGAGTCAAAGTTCCCATTCCAAGATAGAGCCATCTGTTCTTTACATTCATTTTTCCCCCTTTATCAAAAAACAGCGTTTCAGTATCACATTCGATCACTGAATCCGCTGTATTCAATATTGTCCCTGAATTTGCTCGTATTATATCAGACTATTCCGAGTTTTTGAACATTTTTTATTTGGTCCCTGTTGTTTTGTCGAGAAGTCCGAGGAAAAGATAACCTGCGATCGCAAATCCTATGATCGTGATGAAACTGGTATCATATCTCCCGCCTGCTGACTCAAGAAGAGCCGACGATATCATCGGTCCCAAAGTTGCCCCGGGTATGAGACTGAAATTGGCAATGCTGAAGTTTGTCGGGAAATTCGCGGGACCGAATTGCTTATTTATATATGCCGAAGTAATAGTCGGGGCGCCACCGAATGCCATGCCTATACACACCAATCCCAGTACTATGAATATATATGCCCCTGTCTTGGCGCCAAGTACCAGAAACACTCCTGATGCCAATATGAACGTGTTGTTTATCAGGGCTGAGACCCTGCGACCAAGACGGTCGAAATTGCTGCCTGCGTATATCCTTCCAGCTCCGTTGAAAAGTGAGACTATCATGCCAAGCACTGCGCTTCCGCCAAAAGCAACGGATATGTCCGCCGCGCTGTTGATTACAAGAAGCCCCGCCGCGTCTACCAGTATCGCCCATGTTATGTAGTACCAGAACTTCGAGGTTCTGAGCATTTCGACGGCTGTATAGTTCTTTGATGAATCTGTATTTACAACGTGAGCCCCTGCTGTGTCCGACCTATGAGATAGCTCTGCGAGGGCATCTTCATCTTCCTTCACAGGCAGTTTTACTATGACTGCCGCAAGCACGCATATCACCGCGGTAGCTATACCCAGTATCTTGAATACCGGAAGTACGCCTATCGCTCCTATCATAGACTCCACTACAGAGCCGAGCGTGAGCCCGCCAATGCCAAAGCCCATAAGCATTATGCCCGAAGCGAGCCCTATCTTATCCGGGAACCAGCTATTGACCGAGCTGAGCATGCCGTTATAAGCGATACCTACGCCGGTCCCTCCAAACACTCCATAGAAAATGTAGAGCATCACAAGACTTCTGCCTGACGCCTCTTTGCTCATCAGAGATGCCGCGAAAAACCCTGTGAACAGCACCGCGCCTGCGATAAGCATCCTCAGTCTGAGGCTCATTACCTTGCTCATGAGCCCGCCTACGAATCCGCCAATGCCGAAAAAAACCATCGATATCGTAAACGTTAGCGACAGCTGGGATATGCTCCACTCAGGAAAGATCTCTGCTATAGGAGCTCTGAAAAGCGACCATGCATAGATAAGCCCCATGAACATGAGCGTTACTGTGCCTATTGCCAAATACATCCATCGGTTTTTCACGTTCATCTGAAGGAACTCCCAGACCTGATCAATCAATAAGCTGAAAATGCTTAAGGGCATTCTCTATCCCGTTATCATCGACGCTGTCCGTCACATAATCAGCGGCAGCTTTCACCTCATCGTTCGCATTGCCCATCGCTACTCCGATCCCTGCAAACTTAAGCATCTCAATGTCATTTTCACCGTCCCCAAACGCCATTGTTTCGGTACGATCGATACCGTATTGCTTAAGGAACTTGCTGATACCTGAAGATTTTCCACCACCTTTTGGGATGATGTCGATCCCTGTGTCGCTCCAGCTTGTTACAGCACATTCGTCGAGCAGATCTTCAAGCAGCTTTTTTTCATGCTCCGGTACGAATGCGAGTATCTGAAATACATCCTCTCCGTCCCAGTTGCCCACTTCAGGCACAGTGCCTTTGGTTTCTTTCTGCGTCCTGATCACGGTTTCATTTACGTAATTAATGTAGCGTTCGTTCTCCCCGATCATTACGAAGGGTATTTTCTTAGCAGAGAAGATGCGGGACAACACCTCCATCTCTCCCCTGTCTATAGGCGTACCTTCATACACTCTCTTGTTCTCGTCAAGCATGAGATCTCCGTTGAGAGTAAGATAGGCGTCAAATTTAATTCTACTCACCGGGAGCTTATTGTATTCGATCATATGTCTTCCGGTGGCAACGACAGTCTTGATACCTAAATCACGCAACTTCGCAAGAGCCCTTTTGGTTCCTTCGGGTACATCGTTGCTTTTATGCGACAAAAGCGTTCCGTCTACATCAAAAAATATTGCCTTTATCTCTCTGTCCATTATTTATTCTACCCTCGTTATTTCTTATGAATCGTACTATGTATGCCCCTAGCACCTGCCTGCACGGTATTACCGCTGCATTTTTTGCGCTGAAAGCGCATTGCGGATAATGATTCGACGGCTCCTCGTAATTCGCCGGAAGAGTTTTACCTTGACTCTCTCCATGGGCATCGTCCTCATGGAACTTCCATTTGAACGAGCAGTCGCAGAATTCCTTGTTCTCGTCTATATTCTCTGCCGGTCTGAACTCGAGGTCATTGCCTATATAATAGCAACCTTCGTTATCCTTCTCGGCCGGACATCCTCCTTTGAGGCCTGTTCCTTTATAACGAAGCTCCAGGAAAGGCGCACCGATCGTTACTGTGCCGTCATCCGATCTTTCATAATGTATGTTGTCTCTCGTGCTCTTCCAGTTGGCTATATTTAGCCATCCTCTCCTGCCGTCTGATTCGACCGGAGTGTTGAATTCGATGTAAAGCACACTGTCATCTCTTATTTCGGTGTTTATCCTCAGGGCCGGTCTGAGCGATGTGTAGCCATCGGGAAGCGTCGCGTATACAGACTCAAGCGATGTTATCTTCGATAGTCTCTCCGCGTCAGCCTCCGTCATTTTTCTGAGTATGACCGCATCATTTTCAAGAACGGGATATTCTTCAAACAATTTCTTCATCTGCGTACCGTCGTTTGATACTATTTCATTTCTTCAGGCCACACGAATTCACATTTGCCGGCTTCTCCTCCGTCTATCAGGAGGTTTTGCCCGGTCATGAATCTGTTGTTCACAGCCACGAAATATATCCACTCCGCTATCTCTTCAGGCTCAGCCCAGCGCTTAAGTGGCGTTAACTCCATTATGCGATCCCAGAGCTTCTTATCCTGCATCACCGGAATGTTTATATCTGTCTTTACCCCGCCCGGATCTATGCTGTTGCAAGTGGCGTGCGGTGCAAGTCTCAGAGCCACATTTTTAGTGTATGCAGCCACGCCTCCTTTGCTGGCGGCGTATACGGGAAACTCAGAGCCCGTATGCCCGGATGCAGACCCTACGTTGACCACAGCCTTGATGTTATCATTGTCTATTGCATAGCGTTCGGTCACATTGATCGTACCCATGAGATTGACTTCTATATCGGCCATACCGAAGTGGTCTTCACTCTGTATCCCCGCGTTGTTTATCACTATTTCAGGCGATAAACCGCCCGGAATACCCGCATCGAAGCTTTCAGGGTCAGTGATATCGACCATATAATGATGGTAATCCGCATGAACTATGGCGCTCTCAGCTATGTCGATGCCGTGCACCTCATGCCCTCTTTCGAGGAAGTACAGAGCGGTCGCCTTTCCTATTCCGGACGATGTTCCTGTGATAAGTACTACCATTTATTTTGCCGCCTCCTCAACGTATTCCAGATACTGCGAGCCAACATTGTCTTTCTCCCAGTTGCTGCTCACCCTGTAGCCTATCGGACTGAATATCACCTCGCAAAGCAGTTCGGCTAACGCGCCGGTCAGCGAGCATGCCAACACCTGTGCAGCGGTCCAGCCAAAGAAATGATATGAAACTATGATCGCGAAAGTGATATTATCAACGAACTGTGCCAGGAATGTCGAGATGAACGACCTTGCCGCGAACGATTTATAGCCGTCCTTTTTGACGCGTCTCCCAACAGCCATATTGATGGCTGAGTTGGTAAGTGCTGCGAGCACCATGGCGATGCTGCTTCCTACCACCACATACCACGCGCCGCCGAAAGTAGCGTTAAGCGCGTCATTGACCTCGTTCATTCCGGTCGAGTAGTATTCGCCCCATTTCCCGGGAGCCAACGTCGATATTTTGAAAATAAGACACGCGCACAGATTGACTGTCATCGCAAGAATGGATACCTTGGCGGCTGCTTTGCCTCCGAACCTCTTGCATATCATATCCATGCAGAGAAAGCTGACCCAGCTAAGCAAGAATCCGCAGTCGAGCGCGAAATACTTGAGAGTTATAAATTCTTTATTTGCCAGAAGGTTCATCATGATGACGCTCACGATGAAAAGCGAAACAACGAGCGAAGGAATACCGCGCAGAAGCACGCGGTAATCCTCCAGTTCTCTTTTTATAAGATTCATCTAATTAGTGCTCCTTTGGTTTTAATTTTTTACGAGCAGGTTTTGCGACCTGAACTGCTCGGCATTTTGAATGCTTTATTATCCGTAGATCTTGTCCTCAATGGCCGATACCTGTACAGAGAACTTTTTCATGTTCTCCTTGCGCCAGTCCTCAAGGTCCTGGCACCATTCTGTCTCCAGGAATACCTTGACCATTTCTATCGCCATCTCAGGGCCTACGATCCAGCCGCCCATGCAGAGTATATTGGCGTTATTGATGGCTCTTGCCATCTTTGCCGAATATGTCCCTTCACATGCTACTGCGTATACACCTTTATACTTGTTGGACACCACGCACATGCCGGCTCCCGTGCCACAGATGAGCACGGCTTTGTCGTATTCGCCGGACTGCACTTTAGGCGCCACAGTATCCGCTACTTCGTAATAAGGCTTAACTTTATCAAGTTCGAGTGTACCGAGATCGTCGAACTCAATCCCGGTCTCCTCAAGATATGCTTTGATCGCTTCTTTTGCGTTGAATCCGGATTTATCACTTCCGATCGCTATTTTCATTGATCTTTCTACGCCTCCTATTTCATCGCCGCGGCTTCCTTGATAGCCTTCCTGAAGTCTTCCTTTGTAAGCCCCATCACCTCGCGGAGGTATGGAAGCTTGCCGACTTCGCCGAAACGATCCTGAACGCCTACTGCGCTTACAGGGACTTTCTCCTGAGCGAGGGCCTCGCAGACTGCAGAGTGGAGTCCTCCGATAATATTGTGGTTCTCGATGGTAAGCACTTTGCCTGTCTTGCGTGCAGACTCGATAACGCTCTCCTTGTCGATAGGCTTGATCGTATGGATGTTGAGTACATCGCATGAAATGCCTTCGGCTGCGAGCTCATCAGCCAGGTCTACCACATCGCGTGTGAACATGCCCGAAACGAAGATCGAAAGATCGCTTCCGTCTCTCAGTTTATCTGCCTTGAAAAGGTCGAACTTGTAGCCTTCTTCAAAGACATCAGGTGTCTCTTTTCTGAAAAGCCTGATATATACAGGGCCATCGTAGTCGTTGATGACAGGCATGGCCGCTTTCAACTGTGTGACATCCACAGGCTCATAGATGACCATGTTCGGGATCGATCTCATGACTCCGATATCTTCCATGCTCATGTGCGTACCACCATTGAGCTGAGCCGAGATGCCAGGGTCAGTTCCTACGATCTTGACGTTTCTCTTTGCATAAGCGATGGAGATCGTCGCCTGGTCGCAGATCCTTCTGGTCGCGAATGGCGTGAATGATTCGATATACGGCTTGAAGCCATAGCTTGCCATACCGGCAGCGATGGATGCCATATTCTGCTCCGCGATACCTACATCAAACATCTGATCAGGGAACTGATCATACATCTTGCGTGTACCGCTTGCTTTTGAAAGGTCGGCATCGAGCACGACCACATGCTTGTCCTCTTTCATCATTTCGGCGAGGCATTCCGCGTATGCTGCTCTTAATTCCATGCCTTACCCCCTTATCTCCTCGATGGCGCGCTTTGCGTCTTCTTCACTTATGTTAGAGTTGTGGTTCGCGACTCCCATTTCTTCAACGAACGAGACTCCGCAGCCCTTAATGGTATTCAGAATGATCATTGTAGGCTTTCCGCTTTCTCTGTTTCCCTTGGCCTGCTTTACAGCAGCAGAAACCTGATCAACGTCATTGCCGTCCTCGACATCGATCACATTCCAGCCGAATGCTTTCCACTTGTCTGCCAGAGGGGCTATATCATTGATCTCTGAAACATATCCATCGATCTGCATCTTGTTGTAATCGGTGAATGCGATGAAATTGGAAAGACCTTTTGATGCCGCGAACATGGCGGCTTCCCAGATCTGTCCTTCCTGAGATTCTCCATCTCCTACCATCGCGTAGATAGTAGCTCCATCATCTTCGAGCTTTGACGCAAGCGCAATGCCTGCTGCGCACGAGAAGCCCTGTCCGAGAGAACCGGCAGTCATGTCGATTCCCGGAGTGAGCAACATATCGCAGTGGCTCGGAAGATGTGTTCCTCCGATATTGAGTGTCAGCAGTTCTGATTTGTCAAAATAACCTCTGTTTGCCAGAGCAGCGTATACTGCTGGACCTGCGTGTCCCTTGGAACAAATAAAGCGGTCGCGTCCTTCCATCTGCGGATCATCAGGATCGATGTTCATCGCTTCAAAGTACAGAACCGCGAGGGCTTCAACTATAGACAGACAGCCGCCGATATGACCGACACCGAGATGACCGATGCATGTCATGATATCGCAGCGTATGTCTTTGCATACCTCTTTAAGATCGTAGCTCAAAACTTTTTACCTCCCCATATAAAAAAGCTTTATTGACATATCCAACATCTGATTATACGATATTTTTGTCCAAATTAAATGAAAATCGGAGGAAACTCATGGATTATTTTAAAGCCGTATATATTCCTGTCGGAGTGCCGACGTTCGATCTTGAGCAAGCAGGCGATCAATTCGAAAAATCAAAGGCAATGTTGAAAAGTGTTGACGAGGATTTTGTATTTCCGGATGAAATGCTTCTGAGCATCGATAAGCTCTGTGCGTATCTTGACGGTCTCACACCTGATGTTATCGTATTCCAGAATCTCACATTCGCCAACGCGGCGTACATGTCGGAGGTAATGAGACGTTTCAACTGCCCTGTCCTGCTCTGGACTCTGCGTGAACCTGTTATCGACGGAAGCCGTCTTCGTCTCAATTCACTGACAGGCGCTTACAGCGCCGCGAACACGATGCATGCTTTCGGCAAGGATAACTTCGTATATGTATTCGGGGCCCCTGACGAAGACGAGGTAAAGGATACTGTTTCCACCTTCATTAAAGCGGCCAAGTTAAGAAAATCGATGATGAACCTTAAGATAGCCGCGATCGGTCATACACCTCAAGGTTTTGGATTTGGAAGAGCAAGCGACACAGAGCTCATGAACGTTTTTGGTGCGGAGCTCCTATCCATCGAAGCGAGAGAACTGATCAACAAGGCGAAATCATACACTTACGAAGAGTGCGAGGAATTCATAAAGCGTTCAGACGAAGCAATGACCGGCCTCGACGCCACTCCGGCAGAGAGGGTCAATGATCACGCTCGCTTATACAAAGCATATACCGAATACGTTCGTGAAAGCGGGGTCGAAGCTCTCGCCTCTCGCTGCTGGCCTGATTTCTTCACGGATTTCGGGACTCCTGTATGCGGAGTGCTCTCAATGCTCAACGATGATGGCATAGCATCAGCGTGCGAAGCAGATGTTTATGGTGCCCTATCCATGTGGATAGGCATGAAGCTTTCGGGTGAGCCTGTATTCTTCGGAGACCCTGTCAGCATGGACGAGGACGAGAATACTATCACGTTCTGGCACTGCGGCGCGGCGGCATGTTCACTAGCGCGTAAAGACACCGGAGCAGTCGTGGGAGTTCATCCAAACCGCAAGATCGGTCCTGCCATGGACTTCGGCTGTGAAGCCTTCCCTGAAGCAACAGTCTTCCGCGTCGGAAGAGATTCCGATGGAAGCTTCCGCTTCTTTATAACCGAAGGGTCTGTGCTTGACAAGCCTAAACAGTTTACCGGTACTTCCATAGTATTCGAAGCCGATTCTGATGCTGAGGATATAATCAAAGAGAGCGTAGCAGACGGATTCGAGCCGCATTTCGTCGTTATAAAAGGGCATCACTCGGATACCCTTGAAGCACTTGCCGATTTGCTCGATATCGACACATATTTCTACTAATTGCTGCAAGATTATTCGCCTTCGATTTTGGTATTCCCTCACCGGGAATTGCTACTCGCTCGACTTTGCCGCTTGGAGAACCTAGTCTGACGCTTCGCTTGCGACGACCGGTTCTTAGCCAAGCACCTGCAGTCTCGTTGTGCAATTCCTATCGGCTCCTCCATGCAAAATCGGCACCGAATATTCTCCCGCTTATATTAGAACCAGTTGAATACGCCGGTGGTTGCCCTCTTTGCAGCGGCATCGCCGGCTTTTCTGAATAATTCAGCGAACTCAGAACCTTTCCTGTAATAAACAGGAAGAGATCCCAGTGGTGCTTCAGATGTGAAGTCTGAGCCGCCTTCATATTCGTTTCCATCCCAGAATCCGATCCATTCGCCTTCAGGAAGGTGAACTTCCCTTTCAATGACATCCTTTTCTATAACAGGGCATACGTAGAGATCATCTCCGAAGAAATACGAGTACTCGTCTTTGCTCTTTGAGTAATCCATCACAGGCCAGAAGTCAGGTCTTATCGCAGGAATGCCCTCTTTTGCTTGTTCGAGCACTTTCTGTATATAGGGCTTGATCGCCACGTGGACGTTGGTAAGCCTTATCGTGTGAGGAATGACTTTTGGGTCATCGAACTGTGCATTTGCCCAAGGTCGTATGGATTCGTGGCTTCTCATCAACGGCGAGAATGTCGCCATTTCCATCCAGCGTGTAAGCAACTCTTCATCTCTCTTCAAATTGGCGATCGAGAAGAATCCCCCTATGTCGCAATGAGTCAGCGGCACTCCGGAGAAACCGAGTGAGAAAGTAGCCGGCATCACGCATGGCATACCATAGTCTTTCGTAAGATCGGTATGCTGGTCGCCGTTCCACATGATAGGAGCATAACACTGCTCCCCGATGTATCCCGATCGTGTGAAGAACATCACGTCATCCGCACCATATTCCTCTATAGCTTCACGGTTGATCTTTGCCCATATGACCGGCCACTGGTTGTGGAGCTCAGCAGGGTCTCCGTCGTGCAGCACGCAGTCCACAGGGAGATATTCTCCGAAGTCAGCCATCCAGCCTTTTATGCCGATATCCAGCATGTTCTGCTTGATAAGAACATCCTTTGTGTATCTGACCGCTTCAGGATTTGTGAGATCGATCATTCCCGCATCGAATGTCGTTGACTTTATATGATAAACGCTGCCGTCTTCATGAGTAATGAGCCAGCCATTGTCTCTGCAATGTTTGTACATTCTGCTGTCCTTGACGAGATAAGGATTTATATACGCGAGGAATTTCACACCGCGCGCTTCGAGCCTCTTTATGGCCTTAGGCAGATCGCGGTAGAGCTTATAATGGTGCTCCCATTCCCACCAGACCTGTTTGCCCATCACGGTGATGTTTTCTCCCGACCAATCCTGGCTCCATACAGCGCTCACCTTCGCGCCCGCGTCAAGCATGGTGTATGCCTTGGAGATCACTTTGTCATTTCCGCCCTGGACTCCCAGTATCATGCCGTCAAGGCACCATTCCGGAAGATACATCCGAGGTGGGTTTTTCTTTGCCAGAGCTCGGGCCAGATCTTCATAGCTGTTTCCGTGAAGAAGCATGATAGACTTTGGGCATCTGTCAAATGAGCATCTGTAGTTGTTGATACCGAATTTCGAAACGCCGTCAGAAGAAGTATCGAAATAAAAGAGCCTGCCTTTGTCGGTCACGAACACAGGCATAGGTGAATAGCTGCCGATGCTCTCCGCTTCTTTCTCGCGGTAACGGTTGTTCGGCAGTATTACTTTTTCCGCCAGAGTAGATGCCTTGATATGCTCGGACACGAAGTTCACGACTCGTTTGCGTCTGAGATTCGTCTGACGGTACTGTTCTCCGCCGCCGAACACAGCTTCGCCGTCGATACCATAGATCTTGAATTCGTAGGCCCAGCCTTCTTCTCCTTCGAGGAATAACTCACAGCCGAGTTCTCTCTCCTCTATGTCGATCTTCAGAGAATGTCCAGCTTCCGAAAGCACATAGCTAGTGTCGCTGAGCTTTTCGACTTTATCGAGGCGGATATGTTCCTTCTCCTCGATCGTCACCTTGACCGTACCGCGATTGGTTGTGTAAGTTTTTTCGCGCTTTATTGCCGAGACAAAAGGTGTGGAGATAAGTTTGAATTCTCCTTCGTAGATCGTAAGGTTTTTCCCGTCAAAATCTATTTTAAGCATACTGGATGGCTCTCCTTTCATGCTGATCTTTCTATTTCTCTACCGGGCCTGTATAGCCCTCAAAGCCGCCGATATTTTCGGCTCTATATCCCATTAGTCTTAAGGATGCCGCGGCCATGCCGCTTCTCGCACCGCTGTAGCAGTACATGTAGATCCGCGCTGATTTATCAGGCAGTATCTTTTCGATATTTGCCTGATTTTTTCTAACACAAAGCGCCGCGTCGATATTGATCGCGCCGGGCACGTGCCCTTCTCTGTATTCTTCCGGCTCACGTACATCAACAAGTACTGTATTTTTGAACAGCCTCATGTCGTCAAGGCCTTCATTTATGTCTAATTCCGGAAGATCCTCGTAGTATCCCATCCGGCGTCCTTTCTGAAAAATTATTTACTATAATTGATTATCTGTTTATAAGCTTCAATGCTTCTACCGGGCATGTGTTTACGCAAAGCCCGCACCCTACACACGCTGAATTGTCACAGGAAATACCCTGTTCTGTCTTTCGGAAGATGTCAAAATGGCACCTTTTTATACATAGTCCGCATGCGATGCATCTGGATCCATCCATCTCGACTATATAGCCCGTTGCAGGCCACGCCCCGACACTTCCAAGAGCCTTTTGCGCGCGGAACAGATAGCAGCAGTCGCCACAGCAATTACAGTAACCGTTCATAGCGCTGGTATGCATCAGTCCGGCTTTATCTGCTTCCCTAACGATCTCCTTAGCCTGCTCTTTGGTCAGTTTTATGGAGTAGCCCCTGTCGACAAGTGTGTTGATGCCATCACTGTGAGTGATACAGGTATGTGTCGGCTTATCGCACCTTCCCGACAATATCCTGCAGTCACAATAATTGAGATAGAAGGGCTTGGGATCTTCATCTATCACCTGCATCATTTCTTCAAGTGGATGCACCCTGTCGGTAGTCGGCGGACCATCTGAAGTATCGAGATTCTTCACATATGAATCAATATACCAATCGTCAAGTCTCAGCCTGGTCTCTTCAGGAAGAGTCTCATATATTTCTCTTCTTCCAACCGCGAAAACGTCTAAAAAATAATAGAAATTGTTGATCCTGTAATTCTCTCCGGAATCGTCGGTTTTTGCTATCACTCCGCGGCGATACTCTCTGTCGGCCCATTCCCTGCCTATATCTTCAGCAGTAAAAACGGTGTTTTCCTTCTCAAGGATCAGACTGATCTCGTCAGGCTCGAAGAAAAAGTCAACCAGATCGTGCCCTGCTTCGGGTATCTCAAATATCCGGCATATGTTTTCAATATTATTTTTATCCATCTTACTTTTTAACAAAAATACGTAGTCTATAAAACTTCCGTTTGCTACATTGCGACAATTATTACTTGAGGAAAGAGAGCATACGTTGTCTGTAGTCGGGCGCGGTATCATATGAAGCATGCCCGTACCCGTCATACATGTGCAATTCACAGTCCTTTAGACGGCTTGCAATAAAACGGGATGCATCAGCTCCGAGCACCTTATCGTCATTAGACCCTATCACCAACACAGGGCATGTGATCTTATCAAGGCAGTCTGTTATATCCATTCCTTTGATGCTCTCCGCCATTGTGACAAACCGGTAAAGTTCTTCTTCAGTGACGGTGCCCGCAGCCTGAATGAACAGATCGCGCACCTGTTCAAAGGTCTCCAATGGATAAACGGCTTCCCCAAAGGCAAGATAGAGGCCTTCGCTTTTCCCCTCTTTTGCCAGCGTGATCCACTCGTCGAAAAGTCTTGACTCTTCATCGCCTACATGAGCCGAAGTTGAGCCGAGAATCAGTTTATTGACGAGTTCGTGATACTCTGAGGCGATTTGGATCGCGATCATACCGCCTTGTGAAGCTCCGAAGATATCGACTTTATCAAGGCCGAGTTCTCTTATGGCTTCCGCTGTGTCATCAGCCATATCCTTTATAGAATAATCCTCAGGGAAGTCTTTTCTGCGGTCAAAAGCATAGATCGTAAAATCGTCAGTCAGCAGCTTATATGCCTCTGCAATGGCTTCAGCGGAAGGCATAATGCTCTGCACGCTGATACCCGGGATGATAATCAGACTTCTGTCACCTTGCCCAAATTTACAATAGTCCATCAAGAACCGATCGGTCTTTACTGTTCCAATCTGCACTCCCACTGTTTTCTCCTGTTTGTCACTTGATCAGGCTGCGAACCTCTTCATCCGTGCTGTCGAGGAGCTTAAGAAATTCCCTGGATGACAGCCTAAGCGCTCCATGACTCCAAGCATCCTGCTGTACCAACTCATCAGATGATACAGCGTATACACGTCTGTCCTTTATTGAGTTTATCATCTTTCCTATCCGGATGTCAGCAGGCTCGTCCTGCGCTGTATATACGACCGTTACCCCATTATGATCTTCCGCGCTTCCCGCGCCCGGCACCACTTTGTACGCGTCGAATATGACTATCACTTCAAACCCAGTATAGCCCGCATAGTTTTTGAGCCTGTCGATAAGCTGGTCGCGTGCGGAGCCTATATCTTCCTTTGCAAGCTCTTTAAGATACTTGTCTGAGAATATGAGATTGTAGCCATCGATCAGTATAAGCGTCTGCAGTTCTTCAGGTACGGGAGTCTTACGCTCGTGCTTTGCTCTGATCCCAGCGTTCCTCGCAGCATTCTTCTCTGCCTCTTCCTTGCTGATTTTAGGCTTCGAGCTGAAATCTCTTTCGGTTTTTCCTGAATGATGATGCTGTTTTCGCTCACCATATGTCCTGTCAAATATCGCTTTCAGTTCCTTCTCCGCAGCAGCTCTTCTCCTGGCGCGCTCCCTTACATCCATTCTGTCAAAACCATCGTCGGTCTGACTCTGTCCCGCATACATCAAAGACGATCCGCGGTCATCTCTGTCCTTCAGAACGCTCCTTATATGCATGTGGTCTTTGACTTCGTCCCACTTCACTATATCGCTTCCGCTGTGATTTACGAACACGGAATCCGCGGTGTTGGTGATATCGCGTTCGGCGTCATATCCTATTTCTTCGATCATTTCTTCTGCATTGTGGCAGATATCGTATCCGCATTGTGAAAGCGATAATCTCCCCTCTCCGGAAGTATATCCTGCAAGTGTCTGCTGATAATCCGTTACCTCAGAGGATGGGACTCTGCCACGTATGACTGCCCTGCCTGCTTTCTGTTCAAGGCCGTCCTGGGTGCCTCCCATCTGCTTTATGTCAGTCATGATCCTTCCCACGCATTCTGCCGGGACATCTGCCTCATATTCACTCCAAGGCTCCAGCAGCAGAGAATTTGCATCGCGCATCGCCTGCATCAGAGCGTTCCGTATTGCTCTATAAGTAGCTTCTCTGAAATCTCCGCCCTCTGTATGCTTGGCATGGGCCCTTCCGGCTGCCAGGCTGATTTTTACATCTGTAAGTGGCGAGCCTGTCAATGTCCCCAGATGTTCCTTTTCTTCAATATGTGTCATGATCAGTCTCTGCCAGTTGACTGCCAACTCATCCTCAGAAACTTCGCTGGTGATCACTATACCGCTTCCTCGCTCTCCTTCTTCTATAATGAGATGGACCTCGGCATAATGCCTCAGAGGTTCAAAGTGACCGACACCCTCATATCTGCCTTTGATAGTTTCCAGATAGAGCACGCTTCCCTGTCCGAAATTCACATCGTATCCAAAGCGTTCCCTGATCAGCGACTGTATGACTTCCATCTGGACACGTCCCATAAGCCGTATCTCAATGTTTCCGTCTGCTGTCCATCCGACCTGCAGAGCCGGATCCTCGGCAGTCAGTATATCCAGGTCAGATTTTACGCGATGCGGGTCCATGCCTTCAGGACCTGAGACAGTGTATACCATATATGGTTCTGATCCGCGCTTCATGCTTGGTTCTTCGAAACCGAGGCTGTCTCCGGGCCTCACATTCCCAAGCCCCGTCACAGCGCATACCGTACCAGCGTCTGCGCTCTCCGTCTGGATAAAGCGGCTTCCAGAATATATCCTTATCCTGCTTATCTTTTCTTCTCTTTCTTCACCCGAAGCGCATCTGACTCTGACTTTGTCTCTTACACTGAGTTCGCCTCCGGTTATTTTTATAAAGCTGAGCTTCTCTCCGTCATCAGCTTCCGCTATCTTATAGACCCTGGCACCGAACCTGTCATCATAGCGCATGGTTGTTGTATATGACGACAGCGCAACCAGCAGTTCTCTCACACCTTCGATCTTAAGTGCTGAACCGAACAGGCATGGCACTACTTCACCTGCTTTTATCGCGCGCGCTATCTCTTCATCGCTGACTGTACCGTCCCCTTCAAGCACTGCCTCTGCAAGCTCAGGCGAATACAGTGTTACAGCATCTATGAATTCATCGCTCCTCGCCGCTGCGTCCGTGAAGTCGACCGCGCCTATACCCAATTCGCTTCCCATTTCACTGATGATAGACTCGCGGGATCTTACTGTGATATCCATTTTATTGATGAACACAAAAACAGGAATACTCCACTCCCGAAGCATCCTGTATAGAGTTCCGGTATGGGACTGTACTCCCTCTGATCCGCTTATAACAAGCAGAGCATAATCGAGCACAGGCATCACTCTCTCGGTCTCTGCGGTAAAGTCCACATGGCCCGGTGTATCTATGAGAGTTACTTCTGTTTCCCCGTCTTCCCCTATTCTAAAGCGTGCCTGCTTTGAGAATATGGTGATGCCGCGATTTCTTTCGATGGAATTGTCATCAAAAAAAGCGTCGCCGTGGTCCACTCTTCCCGGCTTTCTGATCTCCCCCGTGAGATAAAGCATGGCCTCAGAAAGTGTGGTTTTTCCCGCATCGACGTGCGCAAGTATTCCCAACGTCAGTTTATTTTTTCCCATAAAAATACCTTAACACATAGCATTCCCGGCAGGCAAACCATATATTGCCACAATGCCGCCAAAAGATATAAAATGAAAATGATATTAATAATTGAAAAAATAATTCACAGCAAGAGGAACAGCCATGGAAAACACACAGAATGCAGAGCACAAAAGAATACCTGTGCCTTCCCTTCCGCTGATACACTATGATCTCAAGATCCATGATGATCTCAGGCAGCTACTGGACGCCAGCGCCGAGAAATATGGTGAAAAAGCCGCCTTCATAATCAAGACCAAGCGCGAGACCAAGCAGACCCCTGCAGAGTACAGGCATGTGAGTTTTATAGAACTCAGAGAAGAGATCGATCAACTCGGTACTGCCTTTATGGAAGCGGGCTTCAAAGACAAGCGTTTAGCGGTCATAGGCAAGAACCGATATGAATGGGCTCTTGCTTACTACGCGCACGTATTCGGACTCGGTGTGGTTATACCTCTCGACAAGGGCCTTCCTGCCGAGGAGCTCGCAATGTCACTCACAAAAGCGAAAGCCGATATTTTGGTCTTTGACAAAGATCAGCTTGGGCTTGTCGAATATCTCAAAGAGCATTCTGAATTCGACAGTCTTCAGTACATCTGCATGGACAGCATCGATGGATATGAAAGCATACCGGCGATGCTCGAAAAAGGCAAAGCAATGCCGGCAGAAAAGATCGCTGAATACAAGTCACTGCCTATCGACGGCAAGGCAATGTCCTTCATCATCTTTACATCAGGCACATCGGGGCTCGCCAAGGCAGTCATGCTGTCGCAGTATAATATCACCTTTGATATCTGGGCCACCGTGGCTCCTGAGGATCTGCGTCAAAGCGATGTAAACATGGCTCTATTGCCTTATCACCATACCTTCGGTTCAACAGGTCTCAGCATGATGCTCTATTCGGGTATGACTACATGCTACTGTGACGGGCTCAAGTACATACAGAAGAATCTGGCAGAGTACAAGGTGAGTTTCTTCGTTGGCGTGCCTCTTATCATCGAATCGATGTACAAGAAGATAATGACCGAGATAGAGAAACAGGGAAAGATGAAGACCTTCAGATTCGGTGTCGGTCTTTCCAGATTCCTTCTGAAGTTCCGTATCGATATCCGCAGAAAACTCTTCGGTGAGATCCTTGAACAGCTCGGCGGAGGTATGAGATATCTCATCAGCGGCGCTTCGCCTTTGGATGCCGATGTTGCGCGTGGCTTCATGGACCTCGGGGTCAAGATAATACAGGGATACGGCATGACAGAAAGTTCCCCTGTCCTATCCGTGGAAAGCCCTATTTATCCTTGTCCTGGTACGATAGGAAAAGCCATCCCGGGGATACTGCTTATGATCGAAGATCCTAACGAAGAGGGTGTCGGCGAGTTAGTAGCGAAGGGATCAAACGTTATGCTCGGCTACTATGAGAATGAGGAAGCTACCGCTGAGATCATGGAAGGTGGTTGGCTCCACACCGGCGATCTCGCCAGCCTCGACAAAGACGGCAACATTGTCATTCGCGGGCGTAAAAAGAACGTGATCGTGCTGAAAAACGGTGAGAACGTATATCCGGAGGAACTCGAGATACCTGTCAGCAACCTGCCTTATGTTAATGAGTGCATGGTCTACGGCGAGACAAAAGCCGATGACCCGAGAGACCCTGCCATTGCAATAAAGATAGTGTATGACGCAAAACGCATAAAACAGGCTCGCGGAGCTGAAACGCCGGAGCAGATCGAGGCAGCGGTCGAGGCTGATATAAGCGAGATCAATGCCAGCCTTCCTGCGTTCAAACGTATCGCCCGCCGCTATCTTACAGATGAACCTATGGAAAAGACCACCACAGGCAAAGTAAAGAGATATAAACAGAACGTGTAGACGGTCTTCATGGACCGGATGATCTGCTTAAGGAGGAAATAATGAGTATCAGTGAATACGCTCAGAAGATGATCGAGAAAGACGAGGTCTTCAAAGACATATCGGAACTTAAAGAGACTCTCTGGATAAATGATAAACTGCTTCCTTTTGAAATGACTGACGGGCTTTGCCAGTTGGTCGTATCCGACGCGGATATAGCGGATGCCGCAGACAGACTCCTGAGATTTGCTCCGTACATCAGGAAGTGCTTCCCTGAAACCGAGGCTGCGGGCGGTCTCATAGAATCCCCGCTCTCAGCTATTGAAAATATGCAAAAAGCACTTGGCGAGGCATACGATGTAGAGATTCCGGGTAAGCTGTTTCTCAAGAGAGACAGCGACCTGCCAATAGCCGGTTCGGTCAAGGCAAGGGGCGGTATCTACGAAGTGCTCAAGCATGCCGAGGATCTGGCGCTCGAAGCCGGGCTCGTTACGACGGACGACAATTACGAAAGATTCGCGGATGATGACCTGAAGGAATTCTTCGGCCATTATACCGTGCAGGTTGGATCTACAGGTAATCTCGGGCTCTCGATCGGGATCATGAGCGCGTTTCTCGGTTTCAAAGTGAGAGTCCACATGTCTGCCGACGCCAGACAGTGGAAAAAGGACATGCTGAGAAGCAAAGGCGTTGAAGTCATCGAGTATGAGGACGACTATTCCGCTGCAGTTCTTGAAGGGCGCCGTCAGTCGGACCTCGATCCTTCGAGTTATTTCGTCGATGACGAAAACTCCCTACCTCTTTTCCTCGGATATGCTGTCGCGGCCTCAAGGCTCAGAAAGCAGTTCGAAGAGCAAGGCATTATTGTAGACTCCGACCATCCGCTTATCGTATACATCCCTTGCGGTGTAGGTGGAGCTCCGGGCGGGCTTTGCTACGGTCTCAAGAGGATCTATAAAGATGATGTCCATGTGTTCTTCTGTGAGCCTACCCTCTTCCCTTCCGTACTGATCGGGATGGCATCGGGCAAAGACAACGAAGCCAACGTAAGCGACTTCGGAATCAGTGGCATGTCCGCTGCAGACGGCCTCGCGTGCGCAAGCCCTTCCGGGCTTGTTACAAGGCTCGATCGCAATCTGTTATCGGGCGACTTCACGGTAAGGGACGCCGTGCTATTTGACTATATGAGAATGCTCATGGATACGGAGGACATATTCATCGAGCCTTCAAGCTGCGCCGCATTCAGCGGCCCGCTCGGCCTCATGAAATATGAAGCCGGCAGGGATTATCTCGCGTCTCACGGACTCGACTCAGAGAAGCTAGCGAATTCAACTCAGATCTGCTGGGCTACCGGAGGCAGACTTGTCCCTGAAGAAATACGTGAACAATACGCAAACACACATCTATAATAAATACAAACATATTGGGTATAAGGAGGATCGTTGTTATGTGGGATCGAAAAGAAATCAAGGCCAAGGGAAAGGCAGCGTATAGAGCTAACCGCCTTACATGCATCATCGCCGCTCTCCTGCTTATAATAGCTTCAGGCGGCTTCGGCAGCGGCGCATCTGCAGGCTCGAGTTGGAGCAACATCAAGAACAATACCGATAACAACAGCAGTATCACGCAGGACATCGACGATATCGACAATATAGGTATAGATGGTTTGACAGATGAATATGATGCTCCGGATATTTCCGGAAGCCCCGGGCTTGCACCGGCTATTATAGTAGGTGTCGTTGTAATACTTTTGGTCGTAATAGTGTTTGCAACGGCGCTAGGCATATTCCTTCTCAATCCGCTACAGGTGGGCTTGCAGAAGTTCTTTATCGACAATGCCACAGATCAGACGACCGGTCTAAACAGCAGCAACGTAGGGCTGGCATTCAAAAATCACTACATGAAGATCGTAGGCTCGATGTTTACAACAGGTCTGTTCACTGCCCTGTGGACACTGCTGCTGATCATCCCTGGTATATATAAGTCATATTGCTGGAGAATGGTGCCTTACATCATCAGTGAAAACCCTGCTATCACCGGTACCGAAGCCAGAGCGCAGTCGACTCAGATGATGTACGGAAACAAGTGGGCATCTTTCGTGCTCGACCTCTCATTCCTCGGATGGCAGATACTCGGACTCTTTACACTCGGCATACTCAATCTGGTATTCACCAATCCGTATCAGGCAGCAAGTAATGCTGAGCTTTACCTGACTCTGAGCGGCAGGCCTTCAGCGCTCGCTGCACCGGCAGAGTCAGTTAAAGAAGCCCCTGAAGTGACTTTTGAATTCGATCAGGAAGGAACAAACGACTAAAGACGCACATGTATGAAAAATGCTGCAAATAAACAAAACCGCCTGGCGCTTCTGAACTGAACCCAAAATGTTAGACACATTTTGGCTGGACATTAGGCTACTAACAAGGACTGAATTCTGTATTGAACAGGGCTCAGTCCTTTTAGCTTG
>CADBXM010000016.1 GCA_902798745.1 uncultured Eubacteriales bacterium | reverse complement strand
CATCTGAGCTGCTCCTGTGATCATGTTCTTTACATAGTCAGCGTGTCCCGGGCAGTCTACGTGTGCGTAGTGTCTGTTTGGTGTCTCATACTCAACGTGGGCTGTCGAGATAGTGATTCCTCTTTCTCTCTCTTCCGGTGCCTTATCGATCTGATCGAATGCTACGTCACCGCCGAGTCCGTACTTTCTGTTGAGTACCGATGTGATAGCTGCTGTAAGAGTTGTCTTACCGTGGTCAACGTGGCCGATTGTACCGATGTTGATATGCGGTTTGGTTCTCTCATACTTCTGCTTTGCCATTTCTGAAATTTCCTCCTTTTTTGTTAGAACGTTCTACCGAAGGAGTTTACCTCCGGGGGTCGAGGCCATCTGCATTACGGCAACGCCGATCGCTTATTGATGACCTTCTTAAAAAGATTAGGGACAAGCGTCCCTGTCCCTAACGGGTTGCCTGGAGCTGATGAGCAGACTCGAACTGCCGAAACCTCTTCCTTACCAAGGAAGTGCTCTACCTACTGAGCTACATCAGCGCATAGCATTTAAGATATTACAACATACCCCCTAAAGTGTCAAGAATCCACGTGTTTTTCTCCGTCAAAATCAGCATTAAAAAACGGCCGCCGAAATGCCGGCAGCCGCTCGCGTCACAGCTCGAGGCCTTCGTCCGAAAACGCCTCTTTCCACGCGTCCTCTTTGCCGTCTCTGAGATCGTCGAGATTGTAAGGAACGGCCTGATAGAGGTAGTAATTGAGCCAGTTTGAAAACAGCAGGTTGGCGTGGCTCCTCCATCTGAAGATCACGCCCTGTTCCGGATCATCGTTCCTGAAATAATTGACCGGCACTTCGATGTCGAGTCCCCTGGCTTTATCGCGGAAGTACTCATCAGCAAGGGTGTCACGGTCGTATTCCTGGTGACCGAAGAGGAAGATCTGTCTGCCGCTGTCGGTCGATACGATGTGCGGACCGGACTCCGGCGATTCGGCGAGTATGCGAAGCTCCGGTCTTGCCAATATATCGCTCTTCCTTATCTCGGTATGTCTCGAATGCGGAGCGTAGAAGACCTCATCGAAACCCCTCATGAGCGGGCTGTGCGGTCTCACGTTGTACTGCTCGTATACTCCGAAGAGTTTCTTATCCAGCTCGTGCTTCTGTATTCCGTAGTAATAGTACATCGCCGCCTGGGCGCCCCAGCAGATGAACATGCTGCTGTATACGTGGGTCTTCGCGAACTCGAACAGCTCGCAAAGCTCTTCCCAGTAGTCGACTTCTTCGAACGCAAGCTTCTCGACCGGAGAACCTGTAAGTATCATCCCATCGAAATACTCGTCACGGAATTCGTCGAGTGAAGTGTAGAACGACTCCATGTGCTCTTCTGAGACGTGAGTCGATGTATGTGAATCCATGGTCACCAGCTTCATCTCTATCTGGAGAGGGCTGTTGGCCAGCACGCGTGCGAGCTGAGTTTCCGTCTTGATCTTGGTAGGCATCAGGTTGACCATGATCACCTTGAGCGGACGGATGTCCTGGGACGACGCCCTCGCGCGATTCATTACGAATATGTTCTCGCTCCTCAGCATGTCCGCTGCCGGGAGCTTATCAGGTATTATAAGTGGCATTTGATGATGATTCTTCCTCTGCTATAACTAATTGAAATATATGATATCGTTTTGCTTTTTCTGTGACTACTTGACCTTGTCGAGCGCCTGGCTGAGATCGGCAATTACGTCCTCAGTGTTCTCGAGACCAACCGACAGACGGATCAGGCCCGGATCGATGCCCGCTGCAAGCTGAGCCTCCTCGGAAAGCTGTCTGTGTGTAGTGCTGGCCGGGTGAAGTACGCTCGTGTGGATGTCGCCTACGTGAACGACTATGCTGCAGAGCTCGAGATTCTCGAGGAACTTCTCGCCCGCTTCTCTGCCGCCCTTGACGCAGAAGCTCATTACGCCGCCGGCACCCTTAGGCATATATTTCTGCGCGAGATCGTAGTACTTGTCGCCTTTGAGGCCCGGATAAACGATCCACTCGACCATCGGATGACCCGAAAGGAAGTCAGCGACTGCCTTCGCGTTCTTACAATGTCTTTCCATTCTTACGTCGAGGGTCTGAAGGCCCTGATGTGTGAGGTATGCGTTCATAGGCGCCATTGTGCAACCGAGGTCTCTGACAAGAACAGCTTTAAGTCTGGTGCAGAACGCGGCCTGTCCGAACTTCTCATAGAAGTTGAGTCCATGGTAGCTCTCATCAGGAGCAGCCATGCTAGGGAACTTGAGTGTGCCGTCATCATTCTTTACAGTCCAGTCAAAATTGCCGCCTTCAATGACGCAGCCTCCGATGCTGGTGCCGTGACCGTCGGCAAACTTAGTTGTGGAGTGAGTCACGATATTTGCGCCGTATTCGATAGGTCTGCAAAGAGCAGGTGTTGCAAGAGTGTTGTCGACGATGAACGGAACTTTCATCTCAGCTGCCGCGGTCGCAAATTTCTCGAGGTCGAGCACGCTGAGCGCAGGGTTGCCGAGAGTCTCGCCAAAGAGTGCCCTCGTGTTAGGTCTCTGCAGCGCGACGATATCCTCGAGAGGCAGATCCTGATCGAAGAATTCCACATCAATGCCGAGTTTTCTCAGTGTCACGTTGAAGAGATTGTATGTGCCTCCGTAGATGTTGGTGCCGCTCAGTACATGGTCGCCCGCTTCGCATATGTTGAGCAAAGCAATGAGGTTAGCTGCCTGGCCGGAAGAAGTCGACATGCCGGCTGTGCCGCATTCTAGCAATGCCATCTTCTGTTCAAGAGCGTCGACAGTTGGGCTTCCGAGTCTCGCGTACATATGATTCGGACTGTCGAGGTCGAAGAGTTCGGCCACGTCCTGAGCGTTATAGTATCTGTAAGTGGTGCTCTGGATGATTGGGAGATTCTGCGGCTGAGCAGACTCCGCCTTGTATGCTCCGTGTACACATCTTGTTTCGAAACCCATGTCTTTCATTTCTTTCATAGTCGTTCTCTCCTCTGTTTATCCTTTTCTATTTCTACCAATTATTATCTATTTCAGTCGGTGATCATCTCAGCTTCAATCGTGGATCTTCTCCGCCGCTTTAGCAAGTTGTTTCAACAATTTCGAATCATCCACGGCGGTTGGGACAGGAGAAATAGTCATGTACCCTTCATTGTTCCAGTCCATATCATATACCGGCTCATCTCCTGTATATGTCGGTTCGCCCGTCAGCTGATAGTTACCGCTCTTTGTAGGCGCGAAGCTGAACAGCAGGCCGTAACCAAATGGCGCCGTCGGAGCGATTTTTATGCCGTTCATGTCTGCCGCGAGCACATTCGGGGCGTTGACGTTGAGAAAACAATCTTCAGGCGCTTTTTCCGAAAGCTCCAGTATATACGGCAGATTGTCTAGCATATAGCAGAACTTTGACGCCTCATGGCTTCCGACAGAAAGAGCTATCGAGTGGATGCCGTTCAGAGCTCCCTCTCTTGCCGCCGCGACAGTGCCGGAATAGTAAACAGCGAGGCCTGTGTTGTAGCCCATGTTGATCCCGCTTATCACGTGATCGGGCTTTATGCCCATTTCCTTCATTCTAAGAAGCCCTATCTTTACACAATCCGTCGGTGTGCCGTGTACCGCCCATGCCGCTTTAGCCCCGGCGATCTTCTGCTCGGACACATCGACCTCGTGCAGGAATGTGATGCTCTGGCTCTTGGCGCTGTGCTGTACCATCGGCGCGGAAACATAAACTTCTGCCATTGGTTCAAGCGCTTCCACCAGTTTTCTGAGCCCGGCAGCCCCTATGCCATCATCGTTCGTTACCAGTATCTTTTTCATCGTTTTTTCTGAACTCATTCCTTATGATCTCTTTCTATTATTACTGCTCTTTTTCAAAGCCCGAGCCATCCGTGGTCTTTATGTCGCCGTTCTCGAATACGAACACGGCCTCGACCCCTTCGGGCATTTCTTCATTTATATATTTGAGCGCGCCATCGTAGCCCTTGATAAGGCAAATGGTGCTCGCGGCGTCAAGATCTGCCGAAAGCCCTTTGTCCGCGGTGAGCGTCACTGCCGAAAGCCCTGAATCTACCGGCATACCGGTGCGCGTATCGAGGATGTGGTGATAAAGCTTACCGTCCACCTCTATCTTGCGCTCATAGATGCCCGATGTCACGAGAGTCTTATCTCTCGCGTCTATCTTGCCGATGATCTCTGTCCTGTCGGAGAACGGAGCTTCGACACCGATCACGAAATCGTCGTCTTCTGTCTTTCCGCCTATGCATATGACATTGCCGCCGAGGTTGATGGTAGCGGATATGACGCCCTTCTCCTCTAGAAGATCTGTCATCCTGTCACCGATGTATCCCTTGGCGATGCCACCGAGATCTATCTCTGTTTTCGGGTCCTTGAGCCGGATCTTATTACCGTCGACCTCTATATCGTTAAAGTCTACGTGCTTCACAGCCTCGGCGAGTTCCTCCTCATCGGGAAGCTTCGCTTCGCCCTCAGCCGCGTGGAAGTCCCAGAGCTTGGTGACTCCGCCTATCGTTATATCGAAATCGCCGCCGGAATTTATCGAGCATTCCAGACCGCGCTCCACGATGTCCAGCGTCTCGTCGGACACCTCGACCCATTCACCTCCTGCGGCGTTCACCTTGCTGATATCCGAACCTTCGCGGGTGCGGCTCAGCTTGTCCTCCAGGTCTTCACAGAGATCAAAAGCATCTTCGATCGTGTCTTCGGCCTCTTCCTTCATTTTTGAAGCGTCCTTCACATCGCCGTTCTCATCGGCCATCCTGTAGATCGAAACCGAACAGATGGTGTCGAGGAAGTAACCGTCGTCCATGACGGGCTGCGCCTGAGTGCCGCCGCAAGCCGTCTGTGATATAATCAGAGTAGCGAACAAAACTGCGAGAGCGCTCAGTTTCATGAGTCTAATGCGGCTTCCACCGGAAGCCCTATCCAATTTGGAAGTTGTGTGTTTGCAGTTCATTTGTTTATGAAAACGCGCGCTTTTGCTGCTCATCGTTCTTATGAAGAAATACATCCGCAAGGCAGATATAATACTGTTTTTTTTGCTGGTCGCATGCGGCTTAGCCGCTACGGTCGTTCTTTCCATGTCCCATACTGAAGCGGGGCGGAGCGCCAGGGTCGTGATCGAGTCAAACGGCAGTGAGTTCGCCGAATACTCGCTGTATGACGACGTGAGCTTGACAGTCCCTGCGCCTAAGCAGAACGAGAACTATAATGTAGTAGAGATCAGCAAGGGCAAGGTCAGAGTCACCGAGGCCTCGTGCAAGAACCAGGTGTGCGTGAAGCACGGCAGCATCTCGCGTACCGGCGAGACTATAGTGTGCCTCCCGAACAGGCTGGTAGTGCGGATTGAAGATCCTGAAGGAGGTGGATATGACACAGTCACATCCTGATACCTCCGGCAGTCGCAGATCGGCTCGCATCAAATCGATCAGCGCTTCATTCGTTGCGAGGGTCGGCCTTATGGCTGCTCTGGCACTCATATTTTCGTACATTGAAGCAATTATACCATATAATCCGGGCATTCCGGGCATCAAGATAGGCATTGCTAACGTGGTCACTCTGATCGCGCTATATAAGTTCGGGACCAAAGATGCTGTCGCTGTCAGCGTCATCAGAATAGTGATCGCAGGTCTTCTTTTCAACGGACTCTTCGGCATGGTCTACTCTCTCGCCGGCGCTTGTGTTAGTCTGATCGGGATGATATTGCTCAAAAAAACCGACCGCTTCTCGGTGGTCGGTGTGAGTATGGCAGCCGGTGTGCTGCATAACTTCGGGCAACTGCTCGTGGCCGCCGCCCTTATCGAAGATCTGCATATATTCTTCTATTTTCCTGTGCTTATTTTCAGTGGTATCGCGGCCGGCATATTAGTCGGCATCATCGCAACTTTGGTGCTCCGATCTCTCAAGACTGTATGACCATCGCTCCCTCTAAGTCGATCCCTCTAAGAAGATACGCGCGCCTCTTCAAGAGGAAGCGCTTATTTTTTTGACGCTCATGCATATTGCGGCGATCGCCAGAGCCACGCCTACGATCGGATAGATCACCATGAGCCTGTTTGTAGTTCCGTAGATCTCAAGAACGCCCTGCATAAAACTACCTACCGTTAAAGTCGCTACCGAAGCGAACTGAAGTATTGTTGCGGATCTATTACCGATTCTCTTGCTGGATCTTTCATTAAGTAAGCAAGGGATAGCTCCTCCGAGCAGCGGTACAAGGAAGGCTCCGAGCATGAACACTGAATACACTCCGTGGCTGAAGTGCTCGTATACGAGTGAGCAGATCAATATGACCGCCGAAGCGATGAGGTATTTTGTCTTAGTATCCGATGTATACAATGTCACTCACGCTCCTTTCATTTCCCGCCCCATGACCGGCTTTTCCACCGGTCGGTGTGTTCACGACTTCACCGTTGAACACCATCGTGGACGACCCACCGCCGTCTAGGTTGTATGCTGTTTCTGCGCCGAGACTCTGCATGAACTCCGCGAGCTCTGCAAGGCTCAGGCCTTCGCTCTCATCCGTCCTGCCATCAGACACTACGAACAAGTAAGTGCCGTCATCTTTTATGCCTATCGCTGTCCTCGGGTTGCTGGCCATGGCGCGGCCGACCTCTTCGCCCTCAGCTACAGCGACCTCGCTGTTTTCGACCAACGCAGGCCCGAACGACAGGCTCTGCACCACTCCGTCTTCGACCAATTCTTCAGCGGTGACATCACTCTCGTTGATGATCCCAAACGACCCGTCTTCATAGATCACGAGATCTTCCTGACCTTGATCGGCGCTGTTTCTGTAGACCTCTCCGCCGCGTATAACGTAGCCCGACTCGCGGGCCCCGTAGTAATCGCCATTGATAGCCAGTATCGCGTCCACATCGTCAGCCATCTCAGATGTCGCCTCCGTCACATTCTTGCCGTAGACTCCGTGCGCGAGGTAGGTCTGCAGGTATTCAGGCGAACTCAGCGTCACCTCAGCTACGTGGATCTGTGTGTTGTTCGATGTGTACTCGCTAAGTTCCACGGATATATTTTCATCCGAGTAGCTGTCGCCTGTCACGACTGCCGATTCCGCAGCGTCGCTATCTGCTGAGCTGTCTGCTCCTGTTGTCGAGCCGGCCGACCCTGTCGCCGCGCCGCCTTGCTCGGTTTCCGCTGTTATCGGATTTGCCGAGTTGCTGTCCCCATAAACTCTGGTGATCACGAAGGTGTCGAGCGCGACATAAGCAGTGAACACAGCAAGTATAAGCACATACGCGATCACGATAATATGTTTCTTCATTGTCCTCATTGCTTTACTCTCCATATTCTCCGACTGATCAGCGCGCCTCTTCCGCAGCCGGCGCTTCCTTCGAAGCCGGCACTTCTTCAGCTGATGCTTCAGGCTCCCGGTCGCTGAAAAAGATGACATAGCGCTGCACCGTCCAGCTTATCGCAAAGAATATGAGCTCTGTGAGCAGCTTCGCGAGGTAACTGTTCAAGCCGAAAGTTCCGGTGAGTATGCTGAGGACTATGGTGTTGCCCGCAAGGATGAAGCCCGCGAGTATCGTGTACTGCAGCGCGGACTTCGCAAAGCCTGTTCTGCTCCTGAACACCAGTTTTTTGTTCATCGTGTAGTTGGCGGCTCCGCTTATTATCCTGGCTGCTATGTTGGATACGATCAACCCGTTTGCGATGCCTGCAGCTCCCGTAATGGCAAGCAGCAGCGCGTACGCGGTATAGTCGATAACGAAGCTCGCAAGGGATGAGGCAGAGAATTTAAGGATCTCCTTATACACTCTTGCCGAATCTCTTATTGTCTTGAAATGCGAACCGCTGTTGTTGTCCTCGTAAACGGTCTCGATCTCCTCTTCTATGATCGGGGTCCCACCGCTTGCAAGGCTGAGCAGCATGTTCATCTCATACTCATAGCGCTCACCTTCCACCTCGAGAAGCAATGGGATCATGCTGAGACGGAAAGCCCTGAGACCGGTCTGCGTGTCGTGGACCGGCACTCCGGTGGCCATTTTGTAGACGTGCCTTGTGATGGTATTCCCCATCATGCTCCTTAGCGGAGTGCCGTCTGCGAGAGCCCTGCTTCCGAGGACCAGCGCGTTTTTGTGCTGCTCGGATATCCTTGCAACTCTTTCGACGTCGTCGGGTCTGTGCTGACCGTCAGCGTCGACGGTGACTACCACGGCATCCTTGCCGGAGACGCTGACAGCGCCGCCCGCCTTCTTTGCCGTTTCGTAGTAGGCCATGTATTTTTCTATGTATTTCATGCCGGTCTTGAGGGCGGCGCCCTTGCCGCGGTTCGCGGCATGGGTCAGCACTATCGCCTTCTCCTCGGCTTTTTCAAATATGCCTTCGTATTCGCTTCCGCTGCCGTCATCCACGACGACTATATCGAAGCCTCTATCGCTCAGCTCGTCGATCAAGGCGAGCATCCGCTCATCCGGCTCATACGCCGGTATCAATGCTATATATCTGTTACTCAACGTAGTTCACCCATCCTTTATCTTCAACGACATTTACGACGCAATACCTTCGCTCTGCATGACATCACTCATGCCGCCCTGCATTTCATTTCCATGGCCGCTCATGCCGCCTTTCATTCCTCCTCCGTGGCCGCCCATGCCGCCACCCATTCCGCCGGCAAGTTCACTGTACATATAGTCCTCAAGCGTGATCTCTCCGCTGTAGCTTCCGGCAGTCAGTGTATATGTCTCGCCTTTTGCCATATCCTCTGTGCTGATATATACAACAGCATAGTCAAGTTCCGGCTCTGCCTCTGCGATGACATTTCCCTCAGCATCCTTCAGGCTCACTGCGCCCGACTGGTTTCCTACGCTCACCGCGATGAGGCCCTGCTCCGCGCTTGTGAAACTCTCGGCCATCCCGGCTCCGCCTGTTCCGATGAATGTGCCGCCTGTGATAACGCCCGAACCATTGAAGTCGATCACTGAAGTGTCCCCGCTCGATGGTCCGACCACCTCTGTATAGCCGCCGCTGATCTCAAGCGATCCGTTGGAGTCGAGGCCGTCACCGCCCGCTATTACATGGAGCTTGCCACCACTGATCTCGATGCTGCCATTGGTACCGCCATCATTGAATCCGCCTCCGTGGCCGCCCATCCAGTCGTCTTCCGAGAAAGTACTGTCACTCGTGGAATTATTGCCACCTGCCGCATTGAGTCCGTCGTCCGTCGCGACCAGAGACGTGCTTCCGCCGCTGATCTTTATCGAAAGTCCCTCGATACCTTCGTAAGACTCCGTGATGTTGATCTCGCCGCCTTCGATGATGACCTCTGCATCCGCATGTATACCGTCATCCTGAGAGTCGATGCTGAGCGTTCCGTCAGCCATATAGAAGAAGCTCTCAGAGGTTTCCGCGTCATCGTCAGATACGTGGACTCCATCCTTATCAGCTCCTGCCGTGATGGTGACGTCCGACTCCGCCATCCTTATCGAATCGTTGGCCTGTACTCCGTGCTTTGCCGCGGTGATCGTGTATGTGCCGCCGCCGAACTTGACATCATCCTTGCCGACAACGCCATGCCCCGCAGGCGATTCGATGGCCAGGCTGCCGCTACCATTGAATGTGATGTCGTCCTTTGCGAAGACAGCCCCATCGATATTTGTATCTCCATCAGCCGTGAAGCTGCCGCCATTTGCGAGAGAATTCTCTGTTTCGCTTGCTGTCGTGATGAACACCTTATCCGCCGACTTGACATATATAGCCGCCGAAGTCTTGCTTGTGATATCCGCGTCCTTCAGCACTATCTGGACCTTGGCGTTCTCGTCAGCATCGACTGCGATCTTGCCATCGCTCAGTGTGCCGCTCACGACATACACTCCTTCTGCCGAAATGGTTATAGTGCTTCCGTCAATGCTCACGCCGGACTTTGCCGAAGTCTCCGCCGATGTACCGCTCAGTGTGATCGTCTCAGCCTCCGACTCGTTGTAGTCATCCGCGAGGTCACGTTCCGTGAACATCTCCGACTTGCTTGCCGCATTACTTGACGCAGTGCTTGTCGTCTCTGCCGAAACCGTACCGATCGCTTCATCGTCTGTGCCGGACCCTGCGGCCGAACTTCCGCATGAGCTTAGTGTAAGGACCAGCGCCAGTAACAGCGCCAGCATCGCTGCGAAAGCCTTTGCCGCAACGCCCTTCTCTGTTCCGGTCTCCGCCCCGATTTTCGTTTCGCCGTTATTACATACTCTGTTATCGTATTTATTCATTTCTTCATCTGTTCCGATCTATTACTTAGCATCAAACATTTAGTGTTCTTTTTCACGCGTTCTGCTGCTCTATTATCAAACATCATGTGCTACGCATCGTTCTTTAAAGCTCGGTTGCCGCCGTCGCCTGTCTCGACACATTGACCTCGAGATTGCCGTTTCTCATGCGCAGCCTGTCGATCATCTCTTTCTCCCTCGCAGGGTCCTTGAGCACCACATCGTAGGTGAGCCTGAACATGCTGCCCATGTTGGTCGTCTTGACATTCACGAGCTCGCACGAGCTGGTGTACTCTCTAAGCACTTCGTCAAACACACCGGTGTAATCAAGGTCTTCCGGGATCATGACTCTTATGCTCTTGTATCTGTCCGCGTTTTTCTTCGCGCCTAGGTCGACATGATTGAAGACCACAATCGCAAGCGAGAGCACCGCCGCGAAAACTGTCGCGAGCCCGAGGTATCCCATGCCGGTAATGAGGCCTGTTCCCATTGCGAGGAAGAGAGCGCAGATCTCTTTTGCTGTGCCCGGTACCGAGCGGAACCTCACGAGGCTGAACGCTCCTGCCACTGCGACTCCCGTGCCGACACTGCCGTTCACCATCATGATGATGACGCATATGATCGCCGGAAGCATCGCGAGTGTTACCACGAAGCTCTTGGTGTAGCGTGTATTATGCATATATGCGGCCGCGATCATAAGACCGAGCGCTATGGATGCCGCGAACGCTGCCGCGAAATCCGTGAAGCTTATCGATGCCGCCTGACTTGCGTAAATGCTGCTGATCAATTCTTCCATTTTCATAATCTCCTTTTCTCCGTTAGCAACGTCTATATGGGTCTCGCACCCACCGGCCGCCCCTGCTCTGGGTGTTTTCTTTCTGTTTACACCAATAAAATAACTCCACTCCCTTAAGTGAAACTAAAAGGAGCGGAGTTTCTTTTTTTAATCGTTTATTGTGGTCACATGATCTGCTCGAGGGTGGCGGCAAATGCTTCGAGCCCTTCCTTATCTTCTTCTGCGAATCGATCCGGGACAGGGCTGTCGATGTCGAGTACCGCTGCGACCTCTCCGTCACGATGTATCGGGACCACTATTTCAGACCTGGAGGCAGCGTCGCAAGCGATATGTCCCGGGAACGCATGAACATCAGGCACAAGCTGAGTGCTGTCTGTCTTCCATGCGGTTCCGCATACACCTCGACCCTTCTGAATACGGACGCATGCTGTATTCCCCTGGAACGGTCCGAGCAGGAGCTCGCCGTTTTTTACATTATAAAAGCCGACCCAGTTCACATCGGGCATGGCGTGATACAGCAAGGCCGATGCGTTCGCCATGAGCGGGACAGGGTCAGCGGATTCTTTTGAAAGTTCAGTTATCTGCTCGCAAAGCAGTTTATAATCTGTCATCTGAATATCCTATTTCTTTACAGCAGAAATTCCAGTATGAGCACTGTGACGCAGCAGATGCTGGCCACGCTGAAGAGGTTGGCGCCAAACCACGCCGCAACGATCCCGGCAACCAGAGCCGCCGCACCCGCGAGTGGCTGATCGGTCGCCTGCACTATCGCAGGGAAAGTCATGATGGCCAGAGTGACGTAAGGCACATAGTATAAGAAGGATTTGGCGAAGCAGTTCTCGATAGGCTTCTTCATGATGAGTGACGGGATCACGCGCATGCACCATGTGGCGAAGGCCATCACGAATATGTACAGGTAGATGTTAACCTTCATTACGCACCTCCCCGTCTGTTTCGTTGGACTCACCCGATGTTACTCCTTCGGCCTCTTCGAGCATCTTGTCCTCTTCATCGGCCCTCGGGAACAGCAGCGCGAACAACGCGGAGATCCCTATCGCGAGAATGGTGAGCCTGGTGCCCTGAGACAGATCCTTTACAAAAGGAATGTATTCGCATGCAAGTGAACAGGCAAAGCTGACCGCTATCGCAAGTGCCACGGCGCGATCCTTCTTTGCGGGCGGTATGATGCTGGCGATGAACATGCCAAAGAGCGCCACCGAAAGCGCGCTGACTATGCGATCCGGAAGTATGCTTCCCATACTGATGCCGACAGCAGTGCCGGCCGCCCACATCGGAGCCGCCGTAAGGAGGGCTCCGAAGGTATACCACGGAGTCGGTATACCCGACCTCGCAATCGTAACGCTGAAGATCTCATCCGTGATGCATGTGCCAACCAGCATGCGAGTGCCGAGGCTCGTGCCGGCCGGCATCCTCTGGTTGAGCGCAAACCCCATCAATATGTATCTGAGGTTGGTGATCGCGGTCAGGAGTATCAGCGTAAGCAGCGTACCGTTCGCCGCGTAAAGCGAGAATCCTATGTACTGCCCTGCCGAAGCGTAGGTGAACAGGCTCGAGATGAATCCCTGGAACGCCGTGAAGCCGTAGTCTCTGGCAGCGATACCAAGAGAAAAAGCAACAGCAAAATACCCGAGTCCGATCGGGAAACCCGCCTTGACGCCTTCGATATATAATTTGCTTCTGCTTTCCTTGAGTTCAGCCATGCAAAAAGTATAACACGTTTTTACTCGGCTGAAACCACTTTTACACGAGCAAAACGCCCGCAAATGGTTGGTATCGACAGCAGTTTGCGAGCACAAAGAAAAAAGCCCGCGTTTCCGCGGACCTCTCTCTATATATTAAGGGAATTGTTATGAAGAAGCTATTTTGTTCAATAAAGTGCACCCTGCTTAAGAACTTAATGCGATCAAGCTGTTGCTCTGTGGCCAAGGAACGCGAGCCTTCGACGACTGCCGCCTTCCGCCGCGCGGTTTCTTTCCGATCTTCCGAAATCTGAATGTATCGATCTTGTTTCTCCCTTGGTTCTTATTGCTCTGATTCCTTCGACCGCTATCATATGCGATCTGTCTGCCGGCGTTTCGTCCATGAAGTGGCAATACGCCGTGCCGTATTTCGAAAACGAAGTCTTGTATATATGCTCTTCCGAGAGAAGCCTCGCAAGCCAGAGCGGGATGCTGCCCGAGCACTTCAGTTCCATCAGGTACATGCCGTCCTCCAGGATGGATCTGCCGTAAGGGTCAGAAGCAAGCGATAGATCGGTCTCTCTGCAGCGAATGTTCGAATCGAAAGTCACTCTGAAATCCGAGCCTCCTTCGGTCGCGCTCATACCGTTTCTCATCCTGTAAGCCTCGCGGTCATACGAAAGGTAGATGACAGGCTTAAGCCATGAGTACATACCCAGGAAATAGCCGATCTCATCGGCGACCTGCGGGGATTCCTTGCTGAGCTCGTTCATGATCGCATTGTCCTTTGATTCCGAAGTCCAACGCATCGCGTCTTTCTCGGGCAGGCTTATCCTTCTCTTGTATACAACGCCGTCATACTTGCGCTTCAGTTCGACAAACACCGTGCTCTCGGAATCAGCCTTCGAGTAGCTTCTTATGCGCAGCTTTTCTTTGTAGTCAGGCTTCGCGATGGAATGCCTGGCTAGCACAAAGTCATCCGTGTCGAAGTAGAGATTCCTGACAGTCGACTTTCCATATTTGTCCATGACCATATATGGCTTCATCGCCTCGATGATCTTCTCCTTCTGCGCCGCCGTAACAGCGTATTTGATTTCATATCTTTTGAAAACCGCCTGATACTTCACCGCGAGCTCTCCTTTCTTTCTCTTTACAGTTCACATAATAGCCCGCGTAACTTAAATGAAACTAAAAAAGACCTCCCGATCGGAAAGTCTTTTGCATATGCGCCAAGTAACGTTTTCCAGTCTAATTACAAAAGCTTTTCCAACATCTCTCTCAGCACTGGAAAATCATCGGTCACTGTACTAAACAAGTCATCCATTCGTATTGTGTCGTAAGAATGCGCAGCAACGTCTCTGAGCCCGGCAGCTTCTTTCCAGGGAATTCCCGGATTATCTTTCCGTAGATTGTCGGATATATGCTTTATCAACTCTCCGACGTTTATAACAGCCATTCCAACTGCATGTTGCGCATCATCATCAACAATAAAGTCGTCATTGGAGATGCCCTTAAGTCTGTTAGTCGCAAAATCTATTTCTTTAATGATCTTTTGTATAACTATTTCATCTCTATGCTGCATAAATCTCTACCTCTCTGTCGATCTCAAGGAAGGCATCCTCTTTTATCGGCCCATGGACAAGGTCAACGTTTAGGCCGAGTTCATCTTCAAGTCTCAACCTTATCTCAGCCTGAGTCATCAGAGACATCGATTCTCTTGATTCGAACATCAAATCAACATCACTGTCATCTCTATATCGGCCCTCAGCTCTTGAGCCAAAAAGCACCACTTTCTTTATCCCCTCGTAATCCGCTATTACCTTAAGGACGGCCTGTTTTATTACGAGCACCTGCAGCAAATCCTTATCTATTATTCCTTCCAACGCCTGTTTGCGTTTTTTTATTTCTTTTATCCCTTTTTCTATTTCTTTACGCTTCTCAACTTTTTCTCTTGTCTCTTCCAAATCTTCTTTTTTAACATATACTGACTTCACTTTTTTCCCTTCACGGTGCTGAAGATAGTAATACTCTTTACCACTGATTGTTTTCTTTTGCAAATAACCAAAAGGAAGCTCACTTAGATCTTCTCTTAGGAGCTTCTCTTTCTTCATTAAAGCCTGGTATTCATTTATTACTGCTTTTTCTAAGTCGTTCATATAATTAACCTTCACATCATCCATCTTGTAGGTTAATTATACCATGTACCTTAATTTAGTCAACGCTACTAACACATAACCGTTTCATTTCATTACCTCATAGCGGCAGGAATGCAGTTGCGATGAAGTCGTGACCGTCGGTGGTGCGTGCGGAGATATCACCGCCATGCGCTTTTACGATAGCGCTTGCCATCGAGAGTCCTATGCCGTGCCCGCCTGTCTGTGAGTTGCGGGAGCTGTCTGCCCGGTAGAACCTCTCGAACACATGCGAAAGTGACTCGTTGGTGAGCTCGGTCTCGGTCCTGTTCGACACCTTGAGCACAGCGTTCCTACCTTCCTTATGGAAGTCCACTCGTATCTCAGGAGGGGCCGGCATGCCGTCCTCGCCCTCCCTAAGGTCTATGACTCGCGGCGGTTCCGAATACTTTATCGCGTTTTCCATCAATATGGATACGAGTTTCTCAAGTTCTTTGCTGCTGCCCTGTATGGAGATCATCGGCTCGATATCCGGGCATATCGCCAGTCCTTTTTCGGCCGCGAGTGTTTCGAACGTCGAGACCGTTTCTGCAACTATGTCAGATACCGGCACTTCGGTCATCACGAGCTGACCTTCCGTTTCTTCCATGCGTGAAAGGTATACGAGGTCGTTAGTGAGACCTGTCAGCCTATCGACCTGATCGTTTATATCGCCGAGGCTTTCCTTTATCTCGCCCTTGTCGAAGTTCTCACCATCGAGCTCCATGTCCATAAGGTCGATGTTGGCTTTGATGATTGCGAGAGGAGTCTTTATCTCATGCCCGGCATCAGTAATGAAGCGCTTCTGCTTGTCGTAGCTCTCAGCCACCGGCTTCACGATGCGCTCTGCGAAATAGAGGATCACGAAGAACACAGCAATCAATCCCGCGAGCGACATCAGCACGCTTGCTCTAAGGAAGTCGTGAAAATCGGCGAGTGTCCTGCCGCAGTCGAGGAAAGTAACGCGAGTGGTTCCATCCTCTTCACCTTCATCGACCGAGTATCTGAAGTCGCCAATGAAGCCCTTATCTTCGCCGGAAGAAGCTGCCTGCTTCGCCATCTCTCCCGCTTCATCGCTGTCAACGGAGGATATGCGATCTACGTTGGTCCATTCGACACTGTCATCGCTGCCCAGAGTGACCATGAAAAACCTGGATTCTTCAGCCTCGTCACGAGACATCGAAGGCCCGCGATCACCGTTCCTGCCGAAATAGCGTCCGCCCTCATCGATATCGTCTTCCGCATAATCAGAGTCGAATTGATCATCGAGATCTCCGATTTCTTCACCGAAGTTGTCGGCGTCTTCACGCTCTCCAAATACACCCGGCGGCGGAACAGAGCCTGCATCTTTGCGCATATCAAGCAGTCTGGAAGAGTTCTCCTCGAGCACCTCTATCCTTTTGTCCGCATCGCTTACCACATTGCGGTAGTTTGCGATGTTCATGCCCGCCACTATCAGTGACAACAGCACCACCAGCGATGCCATGGCAAGCACTATGAATCTGATTTTCAGTTTCTTGATCATTGTGTCTTTGTCCTGTGTGTCAGCTTTAAGGGATCAGTTTTCCTCCGACTTTACGAGCGAGTAGCCCGCATTCCTAAGTGCCTTTATCTTGATGTCCGCTCCGAGCGCCGTGAGTTTTTTCCTGAGATACGAGATGTATACCCACACCACGTTGCTCTCGGTCTCTGTGTCATATCCCCAGATGTGATCCATGAAAGTGTCAACTGAGATCACATTGCCCGGTTTCGCCATCAGAAGCTCCATCATCTGGAACTCTTTATTCGCAAGCTTTACGCTTCCGGTAGGAGACGAGAGCTCGAAACCGGCTCTGTCGAGTGTGATGTTGCCGAAGCTGAGCTTGGTGTCCACCTCATTGCCGCTGCGGGTAATCGCCCTGACGGCGGCCAGCAGTTCCTTCGCATCGAAAGGCTTGGTAAGATAGTAGTTGGCCCCGCTGTCGAGACCGAGCACCTTGTCGTCTATCTCAGCTTTCGCGGTAAGCATCAACACAGGAAGGTCTGAACCCGAAGCGCGAAGCTTTTTCAGCACAGTGATGCCGTCGACTTTAGGCATCATTATATCCAGCACGGCAACATCGTAGTTGCCTGCCTCTAGATAATCTAGAGCCTCCTGTCCGTCGAAGACAGCGTCTATCGAATAATTGCTGTTCTCAAAGATCTTTACGAGCGCTTTCGACAGCGCTTTTTCGTCTTCCGCGAGCAATATCCTCATTTTCCCCCCTTTTGGCAATGCCATCACTGTATTTGAAACCATTTTACCCTTACCGGGCGCAAAAGTAAAAATGCGCTTAGATCCAATAATTGAATTTAAGCGCATTTACCTTAAATGAACCTTATATCGCTACATATTACAGCACATCACTACTTTACTGTTACCTTGATCTTCTTGGACACACCGTTCTGCGCGTATGCATAGATGTAGCATGTGCCCTTCTTCTTGGCCTTCACGACGCCCGCATTTGAAACGGTTGCGATCTTGGTATTGGTCGACTCGTAGCGAACTGCTTTGTGCTTCTTCACCTTGAGCTTCTTGCTCTTGGCGATAGCCTTGGCTTTCAGCTTCAGGGTCTTGCCCTTCTTAAGCTTCTTCGCCTTGTTCACGACCTTCTTCGTGACTGTCACGCTCTTGTTGTTGCCGACCTTGCCGCCTGTTGTCGCGACGTGGATCAGTTTTGATGTCGATACTACGTTGTTGTTCTTATCCAGCGCAACTACGATGAACTTGTGATATGTGCCCTTCTTGAGCTTCTTGCTGATTTTCTTGACGTTGTAGCTGTTCGTCTTTACAGTAGTCAGCTTCTTCATCTTGTTCTTAGTGCCGCAGGCATTGCCGTAAATGACGTAGCTGGTAGCGCCCTTTGCTTTTGTGCAGGCCAGTTTTACGCTGTTCTTGCCCTGCTTGGTGCTCTTGAGCTTGAGCGGAGCAAACTTGGAACCGGCAGGGTCGTTATCGCTCTTCATGGAAGTGATGGCCTTGTCTGCGCAAGCAGCTGAAGCTCCTGGCCCAACTGCCGTGCCGTCTGCGCCCTTCTGATTAGGGTCGCTTCCAGGTGCAGGCGTTGGTTCAGGCTTGATCTTCGGAATTGCTCTGGTCTCCTGTTCATCGCAGAGACTGCAAGTGCGAGTCTCTACTCCTTCTGCTGAAGTCGTTGCCGGTGTTATCACCTTCCACTCGCCCCAGACATGCGCATCCGGATCAATTGGGATCTCAAAACGCTCGACCGTAAGTACGGCATTACAATTCTCACACCTGGTATACAGGTTATAACCTCCAGGCAAACTACAAGTCGCAGCTGTCTCATCGCCTTCTTTCACTGGGTCTCCACCGATATGACCTGTTGGAGGGATCCTAAGCTCTCCGGCCGATGTCACTTCAGTACCGGCTGCATCCTTAAACAGTGCTTCGCATTTGCTGCATTTATAATGAGCCATCATCCCGCTGCTTGTGCATGTTGCCTCTGTCTCTTCAAGGATCAGGTCGTGATCATGATCGATCGGGATAACTCTTGTTTCTTTTTCTCCGCATTTACTGCATTCGCGAGTCTCCTCGCCGGCTTCTTCTGCTGTTGCCGGCTTGGTCGGACTCCAACCACCCCAATCGTGAGCACAATTGACTTTAATAATTCTTGATCGGCTCAGATCGCTTCCGTCTTTAGTTCTGACCGTCACAGTGGCCTTACCTGCTTTGAGTCCTTCGATATGGCCATTCTCGTCGACCGTAAGGACGTCTGTATCGCTGCTGCTCCACTCTAAGCTTTTGTCCAGCGCCTTTACAGGCTCGATAGAAACTGTTATATCAGCTTCCTTGCCTTCATCGATTTCGCTAGGAACTTTCCTGAATCTAAGGGAAGTGACCTTGATCGGCTCATATATTGCGGTTACTGTCAAATCCCCTGTAACATTACTGAAATCCTTGTCCCAGCCCTTGAATGTATATCCGTACCTTACCGGAACCTCCGGAGCAGTAGCTGCATTGCCGCTAACTACAGTCTGTGTATCAAAAACGTTCTCAAGGTCGTCTACAAATGTTACTGTATAAGTCACCAGCTCCCATTCTGCTGTTACGTTCAAATTAGATGTTACATTGCTGAAATCCTTGTCCCAGCCCTTGAATGAATATCCTTTTCTTGTCGGATTTTCAGGAGCAGTTGCATTCTTGCCCTCTAGAACTATTTCCGACTTAATTGGTTCTTCTTCATAGCCATTTAAGAATGTAACGGTATAGATCCCTTGAAGCTTGCTTGCATAATCCGTTTTCTTGTCTCCATTACACTGTTCGTTGAAAACATAGATCGTATCACCGGCATTGAACTTTCCTTCGGTATTGATTGAGATCTCTCCGCTTGCGTCAGCATCTGAAGTTACATTCTTGAGCCTTCCATAATATGTCACGTCACCATTGCTGTTTTGTATAACAGCGGAGATATATTCGTTGGCTCCTATCTTGGCGCCTGAATAGTTTACCGTAAAAACATTTCCCGCTTGATTCAACTGTGTTATTTTAAAGTTTCTTTCAGGATCCAGAACTGTTACTTTCCATTCGCTTCCGGCTGCATTTGTTACTTCGGTAAGCGCGTCAGCACCTGCTTCACCGGTGACCTTGCCGTTTTCAGCAGCAGATGTGAAAAGAACAGATTCAAGATTCAGATAAAAAGCAGGACGCACTCCACATGCACTTCCTGGAAGAGGCATGATATTGCTATAAAGAAGCCCGTTTTCAGCAACTTGTGAAAAAGCAGACTTCATACTTCCCGGTGAACGAAGCCACCAATAGCTGCTTTCCCAATATGGGTGCTCAGGATCTGGCTTGCGTAGTTCTCTATTTACATCATTTGCTTCCCTCGATGAAAGAGGCCACATCCAAGTGTCAGGAACCTCCGGCCCAGCAATGCAATTAGTAAACTGGCCTTCATAAGGACCGCTCTCAAGGGTCCTTGTTCTTATCGCCTTTTTCTCTCCTGGTGTCAGATCCTCCGTTATCTGATCGACCTTCTCTTTGAGCAGACTGGTGCTGTAAACATTACTGGTGTTGTTCTCATTAAACGGCGTTTGTTCAAGATTTACCGCAGACAGTAATGTAGCAACATCTTCTTCACTTGCCCAGGTGTCTTTGGAATCATAACCAATCACGCGCCATGTCTTGTCTGCATACCAAACGGTCTGCGCATCGGGCGTGTTTACATTCTGTCCAAGCACACCGGCGCCCATCGTCATAGACAGGCCGTTGCTTTCCGCATAGACCGGCATCCCAATCCGCGGTGCAAATCCAATAATAACTGCCATAGTCAGCAGTGCCGTCAGGATCTGCATAGCCCCCTTTTTAAATACCCGTTTCATCGTATTCCTCCTCTATCTTATCGGTTTCACGGATTGATTGTATCATATTACAGGGTTAGAATCATCCAACTTATCACTGAAAAGCCTGCTTTAAAAGAGGCTCTTTCAAAAGAAAAGCTCAAAAAAGAATACGAGAGAATCAGCTTTTTATGTCTGATCCTCTCGTTGTTCTTAGTTTCTAGAAGTAAAAGCGAAATAACAATTAAGTCACTACTTTACTGTTACCTTGATCTTCTTGGCAACTCCGTTCTGTGCATATGCGTTGAAGTAGCATGTGCCCTTAGCTTTGGCCTTTACCACGCCCGCCTTTGAGACTGTCGCGATCTTGGTATTGGTCGACTCGTAGCGAACTGCTACGTGCTTCTTCACCTTGAGCTTCTTGCTCTTGGCAACAGCCTTGGCTTTCAGCTTCAGAGTCTTGCCCTTCTTGAGCTTCTTGCTGATTTTCTTGACGTTGTAACTGTTGGTCTTTACAGTCTTCAGCTATTCCTCGTACTTTTCCATGAGGACCTCAATGCCGTTGATCGTAATTATCAAGGTCTCCTTGCTGTCGTCAGGGAACGTAATGTAATAAGTATCATCGCCGATAAGTGTAACTCCTTTGTCTGTGCGTTCCCAGGACACCGGAGCCGTCTTGCTGTCAATGGCCATATTGCATTTATCCTCTGTAAAGTACAGATGGAAAGTCCCGTTGAATACTTCGTCAGGGTCTTTTTCTTCGCCATTGTATGTCGCGGTCTTCGCGAACCACGAGCCCAGCAGGAAATCGGTTTCATCTTCCGCCTGTGCGGTCTCTTCGCTTGCAGTTTCGCTGCTGCTGTCTTCGGAGCCACCTCCGCCTCCACAGGCAGTAAGTGCTGTCATGGTTGCGATCATGCACAGTGCAAGCAATAGCATCAACAGTTTCTTTTTCATAGCGCACTCCTTTTCATCTGTCTTCCGAGCTAATGCGTTTCTTCCTTACTATGCTACCCCGCAGGTTCAGTATATCAGAGTCGTATTAGTGAATATATAAAAGTCTTTTTATTGTCAGACAGCCCGGCAGACTGCGTAGGATGTATGCCATTTGTGATGCAAGACAGGCAATGTGTTCTGATGCGTTATCAGAGCATGCGCTTGAGGTATTGCCCCGTCTTGGACTCGGCTACCTCTGCCACCTCTTCCGGTGTGCCTTCACAGACTATTAAGCCACCCTCGTCTCCGCCTTCAGGCCCGAGGTCGATTATGTGATCGGCCTGCTTGACCACGTCGAGGTTGTGCTCGATGACGACTACGGTATTGCCCTCATCGACAAGGCGGTTCAGCACATAGAGCAGCTTTTCGACGTCAGCGAAGTGAAGTCCCGTGGTAGGCTCGTCTAGTATGTAAAGCGTCCTGCCGGTGCTCCTTCTGGAGAGCTCTGTCGCGAGTTTGATCCTCTGAGCCTCTCCGCCGGACAGCTGAGTCGACGGCTGACCGAGGCTTATGTATCCGAGACCGACATCATCGAGAGTCTTCAGATAGCGAAGTATGCTCTGCTGGTTCTCGAAGAAAGGTATCGCTTCCGCGACCGTCATGTTGAGGACCTCGGAGATGTTCTTTCCTCTGTATTTGACCTCTAGGGTCTCATGATTGTAGCGCGCGCCGCCGCAGACTTCGCATGGCACATAGACATCAGGGAGGAAGTTCATCTCGACCTTGATGATGCCGTCGCCGTTGCAGTGCTCGCAGCGCCCGCCTTTGACATTGAAGCTGAAGCGTCCGGCTTTGTAGCCTCTCACCTTGGCCTCAGGCATCTCCGCGAAGAGATTGCGTATGTGCGTGAACATGCCGGTGTATGTCGCCGGGTTGGATCTCGGCGTCTTTCCTATAGGCGACTGGTCGATGTTGATGACCTTATCGAAGTTTTCTATGCCATTTATCTCTCGGAACTTGCCCGGGCGCTCCTGAGTGCGGTTCGTGACACGTGAGACTCCCTTGTAGAGTATCTCGTTGACCAGACTGGACTTGCCCGAGCCTGACACTCCGGTCACCAGCACCAATTTGCCCGCCGGTATCTTTACGTCGATATTCTTCAGATTGTTTTCGGCCGCCCCTATGATCTCGAGATATTTGCCATTCCCGTCACGCCTTGCCATAGGGACAGGGATGTGGCGCTTGCCCGACAGAAACTGCCCGGTTATCGACTCAGGACAGTTCTTTATGTCTTCGACTGTGCCCTGCGCCACCAGCTCGCCGCCGTTAACGCCTGCTCCCGGTCCGATGTCTACGATGTGGTCCGCCGCATACATCGTGTCTTCGTCGTGCTCGACAATGATGAGCGTATTGCCCATGTCGGTAAGATCGCGAAGTGACGCCAGCAGTTTGTTGTTGTCACTTTGATGGAGACCGATGGATGGTTCATCGAGAATGTAAAGCACTCCTACTAGGCCCGAACCGATCTGTGTCGCAAGTCTTATGCGCTGCGACTCACCACCGGACAAAGTGTTGGCTGATCTAGAAAGTGTGAGATAGCCGAGCCCTACGTTCTTTAGGAAGCTGAGCCTGGCCTTGATCTCTTTTGTGACCATCTCGCTGATCTTCTTATCTCTTTCGGACAGACGGTCATCGAGTTTATCGAAGAAGTCGAGCGCCTGCACTACCGAAAGATCGGTGAGTTCCATTATGTTGAGCCCGCCGACAGTGACGGCGAGCACCGTGTCCTTCAGTTTGCGTCCTTTGCAGACCGGGCACTCATCCTCGGTCATCATTTCGCTGATCTTGTTCTTTATATATTCGGAATTTGTCTCGCCCCACCTGCGCTCGAGGCTTGGGATCACGCCCTCGAAGGTGTGGTTCATGTGCGAGACTCTGCCGGAGCGGCTCTCGTAGGTGTATTTGAGCCTGCGTGTCCCTGTGCCGTGGAGAAGCTCGTCTTTGAACTTCGCCGGAAGCTTTTTGTATGGAACACTGAGGTCTGTGCCGTGGTCTATTGCCAGGCGGGTGAGCATCTGGCGATAGAAGCCCATAGCGTCGAGGGACGCGAAGACATTGCCCATCGCGCCGTTAAGGATGCTTTTGTTCTCATCGGCGATCACCGCTTCATCTGTGATGCGAAGTGTGAAACCGAGCCCGCTGCAGTTTTCGCAGGCGCCGTAAGGAGCGTTGAACGAGAACATGCGAGGCTCCATCTCTTCAAGCCCGACCCCATGATCCGGGCACGAGAAATTGGTTGAATATGTAACTTCTGTCTCTGACTCTTCGCGCAGGATATTGCCGTCGGGCACATCGCTGCCGGAGGCAGAAGCATCAGCTGTAGCTGATGATTTCGGAGGCGCGAAGAGCACGCTGCAGATGCCCTCGCCTTCCTTGATGGCGAGCTCGAGCGCCTCCGCGATGCGACTCCTGTTGTCAGCGCGAAGGACTATGCGATCGATCACTATGTCGATGTTGTGCTTGTTGTTTTTGGCGAGCACGATGTCGCCGTCGTCGAGACGCGACATCTCGCCGTCGACGCGCACGCGTGTATAGCCGTCGCGGCGCAGTCGGTCAAGGACCGACTTGTGCTCGCCTTTGCGCCCTCTGATGACAGGCGCAAAGACAGTGAGCCTGGTCCCTTCCGCATGCTCCTGTATCTGCTCTATAATGCTGTCTATGTTCTGGCTCGTTATCTCACGCCCGCAGACAGGGCAATGAGGAACACCTATCCTTGCGTAAAGCAGTCTCAGATAGTCATATATCTCAGTAACCGTACCAACGGTCGATCTAGGGTTCTTATTGGTCGTCTTTTGGTCGATGCTGATAGCCGGTGAGAGCCCCTCAATAAGCTGGACGTCTGGCTTCTTCATGAGCCCGAGGAACTGCCTCGCGTAAGATGAGAGCGACTCCACATACTTCTTCTGGCCTTCGGCGTAGATGGTATCGAAAGCAAGCGAAGACTTGCCCGAGCCGCTGAGGCCCGTCAGCACCACCATCTTGTCACGCGGGATCGTAACGTCTATTCCCTTTAGGTTGTGCTCTCTCGCACCCTTAATTACAATGTTTGTTTCCATTTTCTTCTTATTATTATATACAGCTCGCTGCTTCGGCACTTAGATCGGCCTATTTGGCCCGCGTGCTTGCCCGCAGTTCAAACAGTATATCACGAAGTTCTGCCGCACGCTCGAAGTCAAGCTGTTTCGCGGCTTCTTTCATGCTCTTCTCTACATCTTTTATAGTCTCGCGCAGCTCGTGTGCAGTCATCGACTTAGGATTCTTTATATCGATCTCTGCAGTAAACGCGTCAGTCGCCCTTGCAATCTCACGGATCGGTTTGACTATGGTCTTCGGCACGATGCCGTGCTCCTTGTTGTATGCATCCTGAGCCGCCCGGCGCCTCGCTGTCTCGTCTATGCAGACCTTCATCGCCTTGCTGACCCGGTCAGCGTACATGATGACTCGGCCGTGTTCGTTACGAGCGGCACGGCCTACCGTCTGAATCAGTGAAGTCTCGGTCCTGAGGAAGCCTTCTTTGTCTGCGTCGAGTATGGCGATGAGCGAGACCTCCGGCAGGTCGAGTCCCTCTCTCAGGAGGTTGATACCTACCAGCACATCGAACTTGCCCATTCTAAGATCGCGTATGATCTCGAGCCTCTCGAAGTTGTCGATTTCAGAGTGGAGGTACCTGACTCTTATCCCTTGTTCCTGAAGATACTTAGTGAGATCCTCGGCCATGCGCTTGGTGAGCGTGGTGACGAGCACCCTCTCGCCCTTCTCAGCCGTCTGATAGATCTCACCAATGAGATCGTCGATCTGCCCTTCGGTCGGGCGGACCTCGATCTCCGGATCGAGGAGGCCTGTCGGCCTGATCAACTGCTCCGCAGTGATCCCGCCCGCCTTCTCGACCTCATAAGCAGCCGGAGTCGCAGACACATAAACGGTCTGCCCCGTGAGCTCATTGAATTCCTCGAATCTAAGCGGTCTGTTATCAAATGCGGACGGCAGCCTGAAGCCGTATTCCACCAGTGATTCCTTCCTCGAATGATCGCCGTTATACATCGCGCGCAGCTGCGGCAACATAGCGTGCGACTCATCTATTATCGTAAGGAAGTCCCCGTCAGGGAAGTAGTCAAGCAGAGTGTAAGGCCTCTCGCCCGGCTTCAGGAAGTTGATATGCCTCGAATAATTCTCGATGCCCTTGCAGCTTCCGACTTCCATCATCATTTCTATATCGTAGTTAGTTCTCTGCTCCAGCCTCTCAGCCTCCAGCAATTTGCCGTTCGCACGGAACCAGTCGAGCCTCTCACGAAGCTCCTCCCTGATCGATGCCACCGCAAGCTTCATGTCCTCTTTGCTCGTCACATAATGGCTTGCCGGGAAGATCGAAATATGCTGCCTCGCGCCGGTGACTTCTCCCGTCAGCGGATCGATCTCCCTGATGCTCTCGATCTCGTCGCCAAACAGCTCGACCCTGACAGCGCTTTCTCCGCCGGCCGGATAGATGTCGACGATATCACCTCTCGCCCTGAATGTGCCCCTCGCGAAGTCCATATCGTTTCGGGTGTACTGGATGTCAGTGAGCTTGCGAAGAAGTGACATGCGGTCCATCTCCATGCCGGGCCGCAAACTGATCAGCTGATTGCGGTACGACGCCGGACTACCAAGCCCGTATATGCACGACACTGAAGCAACGATGATAACGTCCTTCCGCTCGAGCTGTGCCGCCGTCGCCGAGTGACGAAGCTTGTCGATCTCGTCGTTGATATCCGCGTCCTTCTCTATATACATGTCAGTCGAAGGAACATACGCCTCAGGCTGATAGTAATCGTAGTACGAAACGAAGTACTCAACGGCGTTGTCCGGGAAGAACTCCTTGAACTCGCCGTGAAGCTGCGCAGCAAGAGTCTTATTATGCGAAATAACGAGCGTTGGTTTCTGTACCGCCTCGATGATTTTAGCCATCGTAAAAGTCTTGCCGGAGCCGGTCACACCCATCAGGGTCTGCGCCTGCCTGCCCGCAAGTATGCCGTCTGCGATCTCTCTGATCGCCTGCGGCTGATCTCCCATAGGAGCAAAATCACTTTTAACTACAAATTTTCCCATCGCATGTATTGTATCAGAAAAAGCCCTTCAGAACAAGTGTTCTTTTGGGCTCGCTTTCTTAATAGCCGGGTACAGCCTCGGTAAAAAGAAATAACCGCCAAGTGGCTTGAAGGCGGTTAATCTTATTGGCTACTTTCGGGCTAACCGTCTATCGGTAGCTCATTTCTATCTCTATTATATTTACCCCTTTCAAAAAGTAAAGACGTAGCGGTAATACTGCGCTCCCTATCTTTCCCTTTTGCCGGATCTTTATTTCATTATTACATTACTTCTTTCCTTATCCATCCAGTTTTATCAAAAGGTGTACCTTTTGGTAGTGCCTATTGTCAACTTTAATTGTAGCAGTAATCAGTAATAAACTCAAGAAAACGCAAGCTATTGATAACTCTTTTCGACTATTGTAAACCAAAAGAAGCATGCCAAAAAACTTACCCCACTTTTATCAAAAGGTACACCTTTTGACAGCTCATTCAGCTTCTGATCCTCATCTCCCGAAGTCTTCGGTAGAAGGTAGACTCAGACATATCGCACTTTCGCAACAACTCGGGCAGAGGTAATTGCTTTTTCTCCCACGCTTTTACAAGCTGCTTAAAATTGTCAGGCACTTCCTTCTCCGGTCTGCCGAACCGCACACCCCGGGCTTTGGCTGCCGCGATCCCCTGCGACTGCCTCTCCTTGATCTTCTCGCGTTCATTCTGCGCAACGAACGACAGGATCTGAAGCACAAGATCAGCTATAAAGGTCCCCATCAGGTCCTTGCCTTGTCTGGTATCCAAGAGAGGCATATCGATCACAACTATGTCGATCCTTTTCTCTTTGGTCAATATGCGCCACTGGTCCTGGATCTCCTCATAGTTCCTCCCGAGACGGTCGATACTCAATATGTATAGCAGATCACCTTCGCGGAGTTTTTTTACGAGGCTTTTGTAGCTTGGTCGATCAAAACTCTTGCCGGACAGCTTATCAACGAACACATTACTCATTGGCACGCCAACCCTGTGCATCTCGACCATCTGTCGATCCTCATTTTGATCTGCACTGGACACGCGCACATAACCATAAACTTTAGGCATTGCAGCACCTCCTGATATGCTCATGCGATTTAAACTACAAGAATATATTGTCAACATAAACAAACAGCAGGAACGCGTGCCTGAAATCACGCATATCCTGCTGCACTCATACCTGCAACCGGTCCGATCGGATAAGACCTTCGCTATTTAAGATGGCAAAATTATAACAGAAATCAAAGGAGGATACACTATGCCTATTGGACAAAGACTAAGAGAACTCAGAAAGACTAAGCATCTAACACAAGCTCAGGTGGCCAAAGGAATCAATTGCACGACCGCTGCCTACAACCGGTATGAGTCCGGGGATCGGGAACCATCTATTGAAACACTTGTCATGCTGGCCGAGTTTTTCAGTGTTTCTTTAGATTACCTCTATGGAAGAGCCCCTATTAACGACTCGCCGCTCACCGATTTCGAAAGAGAGTTTATAGGTAAACTCCGCAATGTACCAAAACCAGTCAAGGAAGATGTCCTGGATTTTTTGGATGTTAAACTTGCTAAAGAAAAATAAGGTAAAGACGATGCGATTTTGAGCGCACACGAGATATCGCAGAGCGTGAATGTATCGTGCTCTCGTGCGCGCTATGATAACAATTCTGCCTGAATGGATGGACATTAAAAACCCTTTTCGACGATTCATGTCCGTAAAAAAGGGTTTTTTATTATTCTATCAATCTGTTTCTAATTTTTATCCATTTCACTCAATCGCTCGAGCATCGCATGGGCAGCGACATTTCCCTCTCCAACTGCCTTCGCGATCTGATATGGCCGGCCCGTGCAGTCACCCGCAGCGTAGCAGCCTTTGTAGTTGGTCTCCTGGTTTCCGTCCACCTTGATGTGCGCGCCGTCGAGTTCGAGTCCGCCGAAGAGCGTTGAAGGCGCGATCGCAGGTCTCAGGATAAAGACTCCGTCGACATCGATCTCTGTACCGTCAGAAAGCGCTATCTTATCGCACTTCATTCCACCATCCAGTTTGGTGACAGGCTTTGGCAGGATCTCCACATTCGGCGAGTCGCTCGTGTAGCCGAAGTTCGTGTAAATATAGAGCTTGGACGCGATCTCCTCAAGATACTTGATATCATGCTCCATGCGATTATCGGTGCAGTAGCATGCGATCACTTTGTCTTTGTAGAGGAAGCCGTCGCAGGTAGCGCAGTAACTGACGCCCATACCTAGCAGCCTGTCCTCGTTCTCCATGCCTTTCGCAGCAGGCATCCCGGTCGAGAGCAGCACACACTTGGCCTCGAACATCTCGTTGTCCGCGAGCAGCATGAACTTGTCGCCCAGATCGGCGATGTTGGTGACCTTCTTCTCGGTCATCTCGATGCCCATCTCCTCGACCTGCGCGCGAAACCTCGCGTTGAGTTCTTCCCCGCTCACCATCGGAACACCCGGGTAGTTTGCGATCTTCTCACTCTTGCCCACTTTGTCGGAAAGCTCAGCAGAGCCGAACCAAACGATTTCTTTGTTGTGAAGTTTCAGCGTCAGCGCAGCGGACAGTCCCGCCGGCCCGGTACCGACTATCGCTACATCGTATAACATTGCGTCACCTCATATACAACTACTTCGCCGCCTCGATCTGTTTCCTGAGCCACTCGACCCACGCGTCGAAGCCCTCGCCCGTCTTTGCGGATACGAAGAACACCTCGGAAAGCGGATTGAGACTCTTTACTCTCTCAACGAACGCCTCGTCATCGAACTCAAAGAACCTGCGTGTGTCGATCTTGTTGACGATAACAGCCTGGGTCACTGTGAACATCAGAGGGTACTTGAGAGGTTTGTCGTCGCCTTCAGGAAGCGACAGTATCTCTATATTGATGTTGGCGCCCGTGTCCTGCTCAGCTGTGCAGACGAGGTTACCAACGTTCTCGAGGAACACCAGGTCGAGGTCGGATGTATCGAACTCCGCGAGAGCCGCCTGAGTCATCGAAGCATCCATCGCGCACTCACCACCCGTGTGGATCTGCATGGAGCGGACTCCTGCCTCTGCCATCTTCTCGGCGTCGACGGTGGCCTCGATGTCGGCCTCCATCACGCCGATCTTATACTCGTCTCCGAGATCGGCGATGGTGCGCAGGAGTGTCGTTGTCTTGCCTGCGCCCGGCGACGCCATCACGTTTACCATGAATGTCCCCTTGGCCTTGTTGTCCGCTCTCACCTCAGCGGCGATGCGGTCGTTTTCCTCAAATATTCCTACGTTTACGTCTATTACTCTTACTTTTTCCTCAGCCATATCCTTATCACTTTCTTTGGATTTTTATAAGCATATTATACTATTGTCTTTCGCCTTAATAATTATTGTTGACAATCGCTCATTATCGGTTTCTTCTGCTTTCAGCACGCCGTGCGAGAGTATCGTCCGTATAGCGCTGTCGCTTTCCCGCCTGCCCGTTTACGCAAGCAGCGCGTCGGCCTGCTCGTGCAGCCACTCTCCCAGCTTCACGATGCCCTCGCCTGTCGCAGCCGATACGAAGAACACAGGAGCGTTGGTACATTTCGCCACGTTCTCCTTGAACCTCTCTGTGTTGAAGTCGAACGCCTCCATGGCGTCGATCTTGTTGACGACTACCACATCGGCCTTGCTGAACATCAGAGGGTACTTGAGAGGTTTGTCGTCGCCCTCAGGCACCGACAGGATCACGAGATTGATATTTGCTCCTGTGTCGAACTCCGCCGGGCAAACGAGATTGCCGACGTTCTCCAGGATCACGATGTCGAGGCCCTGCGAGCCGATCTCGCGAAGCGCCTGTCTCGACATGTCCGCGTCGAGATGGCACATGCCGCCCGTATGAAGCTGTATCGAAGGAATGCCCTCGCTCAGCATTGTCTTTGTATCCACGTCACCGTCGATATCCGCCTCAAGCACGCCCACTTTGTGGCTCAGCTTCAGCTGCTCGACGATCCTCAGTATAGTAGAAGTCTTGCCCGACCCCGGCGAGCTCATCACATTGATATACACTGTCTTCTCGTCCGCGAGTTCTTTTCTCAGTTTTTCTGCGTCCGCGTCGTTGTCCGCGAGGATGCTCTCTTTCAGATCGATGATCTTAAGTTCACTTAGTTCCATAGTTTTGCCTTTCGATTAATATTTCTTCATTTATATACACATACTCATGGACACGTCGCCCATGTATGGTATAATTCGTTCGTTATAGTTGGTTCGCCATAACGCTTAGCAACTATTAAGAAGTATTTTACCAATTTCTATTTCAATATGCACGCATAATATGTTTGTGCTATAGTACGCTGTAGCGCTCAATATGCAAGCATCAATAACAAAGGGTATCAAAAGATATAAACTCACACTATATGAGCAGAAGATTTACAGATTCAGAATACAGAAACATCAAGAGGCGCGAGCGCGATGTCATCAGCGAGATGCTCGATGGGCTCAGAAAATCCAAAGACAAGCGCTACCTCTTCAAAGATAAGCACGTGGTGACGGATCTCAAGGACATGCTGAACTACAGCGCCGACGAGCACCCGGATCTGCCGTTTTTCATGCAGAAGTATAAGCCGAACGAGCCGTTCAGGGAGATAAGCTTCCTCAAGGCGCGCGAGGATGTCAACGCGATCGGGACAGGGCTTCTGGACCTCGGGCTCGAGGACAGGCACATCGGTCTTATCGGCAGAAACTCCTCAGAGTGGGCTGAGTCCTACCTCGCCATCGTAGGCGGAGTCGGAGTCGTATGCCCTCTCGACAGGGAGCTCAACGAAAGCGAGCTGAAACAGCTCACGATCAAGGGCGAAATGGAAGCCGTGATCACGATCAACAAGAAATACTACGAGAGATTCAAGAACATCAAGGCGAGCGGCGAGACAAAGCTCCGCTATATCATCAACGCGGACATGGAGGAAGACGAAGACGTCGAAGCGGGTCTCCTCTCGTGGCAGAAGCTGAGAGAAGAAGGAAGGCATAAGATCTGGAGCGGCGACAGGCGCTACATCGACGCGCAGGTTGTCAACACAGACGTTGCCGCCATACTCTTTACTTCAGGAACGACCGGAGTCAGCAAGGGCGTCATGCTCACCCACAGAAACCTCCTGCTCGACACGGTGCTGGTGCAGTCGATGTTCGAGGCGAAGCCAAAAGACATCTGCTTCTCAGTGCTGCCGATACACCACGCTTACGAATGCACAGCAACATTCCTTTCATGCTGCTACAGCGGTTCGACCATCGCGTTCAGCCGCGGCCTCAAATACCTGAGGAAGGATATACAGGAAGTGCGCCCGACGATCTTGCTCGCGGTTCCGGCTCTCATCGAGAATTTCTACGGCAAGATAATGCGCAATATCGAGGACAAGCTCACCGATAAGCAGATGATGGCGTTCAGACTGATGGACAGAGAAGCCAGACGCTTCAAAGTGAAGCTGCCGAAAAGCGTATCGAAGGACATTCAGGAAGTGTTTGGCGGCAGGCTGCACACCCTTATTTCGGGTGGCGCTCCGATCGACGGAGCCATACTCGATTTCTTCTGCAGCGTGGGCTTCAACGCGATACAGGGATACGGGCTCACTGAGTGCTCTCCTATCGTGGCGCTCAACCCGGCCAAGCGTAAATATATGAGGAACTCTTCGGCGGGGCATGTCATGCCATTCACCGAGTGCAAGATACTCGACGCCGACTCAAACGGAATCGGAGAGATCGCGTTCCGCGGCCCTCAGATCATGAAGGGCTATTATAAAGATGAAGAGAACACCAAAGCGGTGCTCGATGAAGAGGGTTGGTTCCACACAGGCGACGTCGGTTACCTCGACCGCGACAACTATGTATTCATCACAGGCCGCAAGAAGAACATCATCATCGCAGCCAACGGCAAGAACGTGTTCCCTGAGGAACTCGAAAGTTATCTGCTGGCAAACAAATACATCGATGAGTGCATGGTATGGGGCGGCGAGCTCGACCCAAGCTCTGAGTTCAACGGTATCCACGCAACTGTAAGGCTCAACAAGGAGGAAGTCGAGGCGAAGCTCGGCGAAGGCTACACCGAAGAGCAGGTGTACGATCTGATCGACAAAGAGATCGACAAGATCAATTCCGACATGCCGAGGTTCAAGAAGATAGCTCACTTCATCATACGAGAGAGAGAATTCGACAAGACCACATCGATGAAGATAAGACGCTTCGTAGAGGATAACAAGCGCGCATAAGCAAGATATCCTAAGCGTATACTATAAGTGGCTGAAAATACCCTTGAAAATGAACTGACCCCCCAAAGTTAGACAAAATATCCAACTTAAGGAGGTCAGTTTTGTTGTTATGTGTCAATGCTGTCAGAAATCTTTAATACGCGTACTTTCCAAGGTAGAACTTTCCTTTAGGAGTTTTAAGATAGCACTTAGTTTCATAACTATCTTCCGTTTCTATTCCTTTTTCGACTATCGTGTAACCCTTCTTATTTGAAGCTTTTTCCGTACTTTTTATCTTGACGCTTGTTTTTTCCGGGGATTTTCCGTTTAACTTTGAAACAAAAGTTTTTTTGTAATCTTTTTCATCCCCATCACCGTAATTAATTCTTGCGTATAGTTTTTTCCCTTTAATCGCATATGATAATACGGATACTGACATATATTTTTTAAAGCGTCCTTTATAAGGTCCAAAAATTTCTTCTTCCTTGCCTGTCTTTACATTGACCCTATTCATGTATTCGCCGACAGGATAGAAGCATGTGTAATACAAGTAGTTGCCTTTTAGTTTCATAGTATTAACAACGTTATTCTCATAGCTTTTTACCAGACGCGTTTTCTTTACAACTTTCTGATTTTTCAGTTTCACTTTGTATATGCCTGCTGATGTGCTGCAGTATACCGTGTTGCCGTTTTTAATCACTCCTGTATACACTGTTGATTTCAATGTGCCCGATGAAGCCGCATTTGCTTCTGCTGTCATAGCCAGGGTAAAGGAAAAGAATACCGCCATAGCCAACACAACAGATGCGATTTTTTTCAAATTGACAGTCCCCATTGTTATCTCCCTTCATAAAACTAAATCATTCATATGCACATATGCAACTAACTTGTTGCCCGTACAAATCAATATTATCACACATGAACGAAAAGGCATATCAGTCAATGACAAAGGCGGACGGCTTTGTCAGCTATCCGCCTTTTTTGTTCAATATATCCGCTGCGACCGGTCGAAACCTTACAATGCCGCAAGCGAAGATCCGCGCAGATTACAGAGCTGCTGTGATGATCGACATCCTGTAAACTTCCTCTGCGTCGCAGCCTCTCGACAAGTCGTTGATAGGCGCGTTGAGTCCGAGCAGGATAGGTCCGTAAGCAGCGTAGCCGCCGAGTCTCTGAGCGATCTTGTAGCCGATGTTACCAGCCTCGATCAGAGGGAACACGAATGTGTTTGCATAACCCGCAACGTCGGAGCCAGGGAATTTGAGCTGGCCGACTGTTGGGGAAACAGCTGCGTCGAACTGCATCTCGCCGTCGATCTTCATATCAGGGTTGAGCTCTTTCGCGATCTTGACAGCCTCTGCGGAGAGAGCGACTGTGCCGCCCTTGCCGGATCCCTTTGTGGAGAAGCTGAGCATCGCTACTTTAGGGTCGATGCCGAATGTGCGAGCGCACTTTTCGATCTCAACTGCTACCTCAGCGAGTTTCTGAGCGCCTGTGAAGGTCACATTGCCCTCTTTGTCTGTGCTGTCTGTGTAGTCGAGGTTGACCGCGCAGTCACCCATCGCGATAGTTCTGAGATTCTCGTCGCCGCTGTCACGGTTGAGGATGAAGCATGAACTTACGAGGTGAGCGCCAGGTTTTGTCTTTACGAGCTGGAGCGCAGGGCGGATCGTGTCGGCTGTGGAGTAAGTAGCTCCGCCGAGCAGGCAGTCAGCCTTGCCCATCTTTACGAGCATAGTGCCGAAGTAGTTGCCCTTCTTGAGGTTGGCAGCGCACTCTTCCTCGGTCATTTTGCCCTTTCTGAGCTCTACCATCTTAGCTACCATCTCATCCATGCCCTCATAAGCCTCAGGGTCGATGATCTCAGCCTTGCTGATGTCGAAACCGCCCTTTGCAGCAGCTTCCTTGATCTCAGCCTCGTTACCAACGAGGATAACGTTCATGAGACCCTCAGCGAGAAGTCTCGCAGCAGCCTCCTGGATACGTGCGTCAGGGCCTTCTGTGAATACGATGGTCTTAGGCTCAGCCTTTACTTTTTCGATCAGTTTGTCAAACATATCAAATCTCCGTTTTCATTAGTAAATCAGTGATAATCTTGCAATATTGTTGCCGTATATATTGTATCAGCGAGGGGCGTTAAATAAAACACTTTTTATTGACCAAAGCACGGCAGATGCTTACACTATTGGTAGAAAATAGCTTTTGAAGTCGCGAGGTATTCGAAATGGCGAAGAAAAAGACTGTACTACTGGGGATCACAGGCGGGATAGCCGCGTATAAAACGGCGTATGTCGCAAGCGGGCTCAAGAAAAAAGGATACGATGTCCATGTCGTGATGACCGAGAACGCTGCAAAGTTTATCTCCCCTCTCACATTTGAGACACTGACAAACAACCGCTGCACAGTGGATATGTTTGACCGCGATTTTGAATATGATGTGAAGCATATCTCGCTTGCCAAGGCTGCGGATGTGGTGCTTATAGCGCCTGCGACAGCGAACACCATCGCAAAGCTCGCCCACGGAATAGCGGACAATATGCTCACTACTACTGTTCTGGCTTGCACCTGCCCTAAGATCGTCGCGCCGGCGATGAATACGGCGATGTATGAGAACCCTGCCACGCAGGACAATCTGGATATACTGCGCGATTACGGTTTCGAAGTGATAGAGCCGGCGGAGGGCCTGCTCGCGTGCGGCGATGAGGGCAAGGGAAAGATGCCTGAGCCGGACGCGCTGATCGCATGCGTGGAGCATGCGATCGGTCACGAGAAAGACCTCCTGGGCAAAAAGCTGCTCGTGACCGCAGGGCCGACGCAGGAAGCGATCGACCCTGTGCGCTACATCACCAATCATTCCAGCGGCAAAATGGGCTATGCCATCGCCAGGATGGCAGCGAGGCGCGGAGCCGAAGTTACTTTGGTATCGGGCAGAACAGCTCTTCCAAAAGAGCCTTTCGTAGAGACAGTAAACGTGCTGAGCGCCGAGGACATGTTTGAGGCGGTGACTTCCCGCGCAGAAGACATGGATATAATCATCAAAGCAGCGGCGGTCGCCGACTACAGGCCGGCCGAAGTCGCGACAGAGAAAATCAAAAAGAGCGACGCGGAATCGGGCCGCAGCATAGAGCTTGAACCGACTCAGGATATACTCGCCTGGCTCGGCCGCCACAGAAGAGAGGGGCAGTTCCTCTGCGGATTCGCGATGGAGACAGAAAACCTCCTTGCAAACGCGTCAGCCAAGCTTGAGAAAAAGAACGTCGACATGATCTGCGCCAACAGCCTCAGGAAAGAGGGCGCCGGTTTCGCCGGAGACACCAACATCCTGACTCTCATCACGAAAGACAAAATCGACGAACTCCCTATCATGAGCAAAGAGGAAGCCGCCGACGCTATACTCGACAGGATAGCGAAAAAGCTCTAATCGCGGTTTCAGTCAAGCAACATCAAATCACAAAATATAATACTTTCGCAAAATAACTGTGGTGCCCAACTCCCGTTGAGCACCACTTGTTTTGGCACAGAGAATCGTCAGAACAGCAAAGCCCCGGCTCTTTGAGCCGGGGTTTTGCCTGGGAGAACATCCCATGTATTAGGGGTTGGAGTCTATGTTGAAATCTGTTTTCTATTAAGCGTTAACTGCTTCTGTCATTTCTTCTTCGTCTTCCTTGTCTGACTTGTTGGCGATCACTGCGATGACTGCCTGGATCAGGAGGATAGCTGCCATGAGGAGCGTCCATCCGTCTGTCAGAGCCATCCTGAGAGTCATGTCCTCAGTGATG
>CADBXM010000015.1 GCA_902798745.1 uncultured Eubacteriales bacterium | reverse complement strand
AAACACCGATGATTATTCAGATCCACTGTCAAGAGAGCACATGGCAAAGCTTGAGAAGATACAGATTGTCACAACAAAAGGAAAAGTAGTGAAGGAACTGGATGTCACAAACTGACAGAGAAATATGTGAGGAATTTCAAACATATGAGATGCGACATCCGCTGAGGCTTGCAAAGACTGGATTACAAAACTTCGGATCTGACTATCAGCTCTACTGAAAAGGGTCCATTCGGACCCTTTTTCAGTGGAATAGATTGTTGCGTCGAACTCTCAACCGTTGCTCAAGAATTTCCTTGACGGCTGGATATAAACGCAAAAGTGTAAAAAGAAAAAAGCGCAAGTCCATTTGGACTTACGCTTTCGTTACACAATTTTATGATGTATTCACATTGCGACGTTGCTGAATTCGACGACATTTCCGCTGGCTTTATGTTTCATAGTGACTCTTACTTCACCCATCTGCGGGATCTTTACTGAACTGCCGTTTTTGACCCTGATAAAATCATCGTCCTGAGGCCCCATCTTTTCTATACGGACAAGCCTCCAACCCTTGGCTGCTTTGATATTGATCTTGCCCTTGATAGCGCCTGCACCGTAGTGGGGGTTCTTGTTATATTTGCTTTTATAGTCCTTCTTTCCGATTTTATAGGTCTTGAAAGGATTGGTGTAGTTAAAGGCCTTTACACTGACTTTGTATTTTTTATATTCGGAAGCACCGTCTTTCTTAGCGTAAATGGTGATTGCAGCTTTACCTTTTTTCTTTACAAACAGATAAGCTTTGCTGCTTTTGCCCTTGATGACAGCGACTTTTTTATCTGAAGAAGTGCATTTATCAACATCATATGTGAAGTTCTTGTCCAGCACTATCTTGTTCAATGACTTGTCTGAAAATACTATGCACGACACCTTCTTGGACAGAGGTCTGTCTTCGGCCGCGTTGGCACTTTGCGAGCTTAAGAAAACGGTCCCTGTCAGGACTAGGGCAAATGCCATGATAAGTGTGATCATACAGGAAATAAGTTTTTTCATGTTGGATCCTCCTCTCGTATAACTTCTACTCACTATTTGATTTTCAGCTTCACGGTTACGGTCTTTGTCGCAGGTTTATATTTTGAATTTCCCGCAGCAGTGACCTTTACATTCAGCTTGTAGATGCCTTTTTTCAGACTTTTTTTCACAGTGGTTTTACCGGTCTTTTTGTTGACTATGATCTTCTTCGCGTACTTCGCTATATATTTATTACAGATTATATTGTGTACTTATCTATCGATTCCTGATTCAGTTTATCATAATACAGATAGTTGAGACAAAACGTGATGAACAGAATATATTAAGCCGCAAATGTCTCTTACATCAAATAAATTTGCATGATTTTAAGGACCTCGCCCATTTTGCCTCCACATGATATATAATATATCCGTATAATTTCGTTTTATTGGTTGAACATCGGCAGTAAAGAACCGTCCTTTTGTAGGAGATCAAGGCATGAAAAAGTCTTTAATTATCATAATCAACGTGGTAATCATGGCTGCAATATTGATCTTTGTAGTTCTCTACACCAGATCTGAAAGCAAGGCTTCATACCAAAGACAGATAGAACACTTCGAAGATACAACTGTCACCATGGAGCAAGTTACAGAGAATTATCTGGAAAGCGAGCAGAGGATCTGCGATATTTGGGCGCGCTATATCAACAACAAGAACATGACAATGGAAGAGGCGGCTGAATATATCCGCTCTTCGCATGTGCTTGAGAACACTTCGGCACATCTGATCGATCCGGACACGCTCGAAGGTATTTCAACACGTCCTAAACAGGGCACTGACAATGACTATGCTGTTTCCTATAAAAAGGTAGGTCTACTGGAGAACACAGACTGGATAGATGAGATCGGTAAGTCGATCAACATAACACGAGCTTACACCAACCCTATGAATGGCGAACAGTCGCTGGCTTTCTGCAACATAGTTGATTTGTCTGATTCGGAGGGTGGTGCTCATAAGGATGCGATCCTGCTGAGGGTCATCCCTATCTCGGAGCTGGAGCAGAAATGGGTCTTCCCGCAGACAGAGCTGGTGAACGCGGAACTGTCAATGATCGACGCCAACGGCGACTATATACTTAAAGGAGACAGCTTCAAGAACTCCAGCTTTTTCGAGTTTTACAAATCATATAACCCAACGGATCCTGAATCGTCGAAAGAGTTGTTCAATAGGATCACTTCATCTACAGGCTCCGTTCCAATGACAAACTCGCATAAACAGGATTGCATTCTTGCCTTTACCCCTGTATCGGCCAATGCCGGCTGGACGTTGCTGGGATTGGTACCGGCAAAGGATCTCAATATAGATACAGAAAACTGGCTGTTGGTAGGAGTTATTTCTGTTGGCTTGCTGATCCTGTTCCTCTGTGATCTGCTTTATATTCTTTACTTCAACAAGCGTCTTCAGATCGCGGCCAAGGAAGCTGAGGCGGCAAACAAGGCAAAGACCGACTTCCTCTCTACCATGTCCCACGATATTCGTACACCTATGAATGCCATCATAGGACTTACGACGATCGCAGAGAAGAATCTCGGGGATGTTGAGTCGACAGGGGAAAGCCTTAGGAAAATCAGTCTTGCCAGCAATCATCTGCTGACTCTGATCAACGATATTCTTGACATATCGAAGGTGGAAAGCGGAAAACTGAAATTGAGCCCTCTGACATTCTCTATAGTAGAAACGGTTGAGAATCTTGTAACGGTTTCGCAGCCGATGATCAAGGAAAAGAATATTGAATTCAGCTTCCATATCAATCAGATGGAAAAAGAATACCTGTATACGGATCAGCTCCGTTTGAATCAGATATATATCAACATCCTTTCCAACGCTATCAAATACACGGAGCCCGGTGGGCGTGTCAGCGTAGATTTGAGACAGGAAAAGAGCGACAAGCCAGGCTGCATCAGGCTGACTTATACCGTAGCAGATACGGGCATGGGTATGAGCCCGGAATTCATGGCAACCATGTATCAGCCTTTCTCTCGTCAGACAGACAGCCGTGTCAACAGCATTCAGGGAACCGGCCTTGGCTTGGCCATTACAAAGCAGATGGTCGATTTGCTCGGCGGAACGATCGACTGTCAGAGCGAACTTGGCAAGGGGACGACATTTACTGTCGTGCTGGACATCCCTGAAGCAGACAGGCAGCGTGAAGATATGCAGCTTGAATCCGTAGACATTCTGATCGTTGATGACGATGAGATCATGCTTCAGACAACGGTCGACATCATTGAGTCTCTGGGAGCAACAGCGGAGCAGGCTCATAACGGATTGGAAGCGCTGGGCATGATAGAGCACAGGCATCTTTCCGGAAGGGATTACGATGCTATCCTTATTGACTGGAAAATGCCTGAAATAGATGGCCTTGAGACGATCAGGCGCATTCGCGCAGAGATAGACGCAAATATTCCTATCTTACTGATCTCCGCTTATGACTGGTCGGATATAGAAGAAAAGGCCAGGGCTGCGGGAGCGAACGCCTTTGTCAGCAAGCCGCTTTTCCGCTCCACTCTCTATGATAAGATCAACGATCTCATAGGAGTAGAGTCAAGGTCTGTTGAGCCGGAGGATGATTACTCCGATCTGAATGGGCTGCACATCCTTATAGCTGAGGATAACGATATCAACTGGGAGATCATATCGACCATACTGACCATGTATGGGATCGTTACCGAGCGTGCGGAAAACGGACAGATCTGTGTGGATATGATGCGCGCGGCCGCGAAGGGTAGTTATGAACTGATTTTCATGGATATACAGATGCCGGAAATGAACGGTCTTGAAGCAACCAGGGCGATCCGTAAACTGGAAGATCCTTGGGCGTCATCCATCCCGATCATTGCTATGACTGCGGACGCATTCTCTGAGAACGTCACGGAATGTCTGGATGCGGGAATGAATGGACATATTGCGAAGCCTGTAGATATAAAATTAGTTATAAAAGAGATTCGAAGGATAAAAGACGGAGGAAAAGAATTATGAAAAAGATGTTGAGTTTGTTATTGGCGGTATTGATGGTCCTGGCGCTGGCTGCTTGCGGCTCTGATAAGCAGGAATCAACGACCGAGGAAGGATTCAGCCCGGCTTTGGATACTTCTACCGAATGCCAAATAATCGTTGCCGGCGGCTACGACAACTTTGAGGCACTTGAAGCTGAATTTGACAGCTTTAACGAGTATTATCCAAATGCGGAATTGACGTTCACAAAGGTCGATGACTATAACAACATGATCGGTATGGTACTGGATGGAAATGATGCCCCTGACATCTACGTAAATTACTCATGGATGTATGGCCGCGATCAATATAAATCATCGATCGAACATGCGGAGGATCTGTCCGATCCTGAACTGGGACTTGATCTGGATTGCATCCGCAGCAATATTATTCTGAATACAGAGGACGGCTCGCTTCCGATGGTACCGGTTTTCGCTAACACCTATGGCATGCTCGTGAACAACGACCTCTTTGAAAAGGAAGGACTGAGCGTTCCTACGACATATAAGGAACTGGTGGATGTTTGTAATGCATTCCGCGAAAAGGGTTATGATAACCCGATGATGGGATTCTCAAAGGAGGAGACGACATCGATCTTCTCTCTGACTGCATATCCGTTCTTCTGCGAAACAGTGGCAAATGATGCAGAGGCTGTCAAAAAACTCAACTCTCTCGATCCTTCAGCAGGCGAATATATGCGCCCTACACTTGAGAAGATGCAGCAGTTCCTGAACGATGGTTGTGTGAATCTTGATGCCTGTGCGGAGATCGAAGACAACTATGAAGCCGTGATCATGCGATTCTTTGAAGGCGACGTACCAATGATGACCTGCTCCGGAGATACAGTCTCGGGAACAAAGAAGCGTGAGAGCCGCTCCGAGGCATTTATCGCCAATCCATTTGCATACACCTTTGTCCCTGTCCCTATGTCGGATGAGGGAACTACATTCCTCGACATGTCGAATCTGCAGTTCTCGGTCAACAAAGACAGCGAGAATCTGGACATGGCCAATGAATTCATGCGCTTCTTGATCACTTCTCAGGAACTGAACAATATGGCACAAAACAAGGGCCTTATGTCGCCGACCAAAGATCTGTCCTTTAACAGTATGTATGCCGCTTTCGGGGATGTTCCGGAAGATCGCGTTCTGTCGCCGGAAGTGATCGGACTGACAGATGATGCGGTCATACAGATGAGGCAGGCTGTTTATGGCTTTGGAACGGGTGCAATGACCATAGATGAGGCTATTGCCGGTTATGGTACTTATACACAATAAAAAAAGCCGGGACATTGTCATTTAAGTTAAGATAACGAACCAATACCCTCTCACCATAAATGGTGAGGGGGTATTTTGTTTTTGCGGATAAAGGGCAGACCCGGAAGCGGCTCTTCGGATCAGCAGTCATTGACTATGAGGTGTGGTGTGGCAGATAATGAATTGTAAACCATATAAGAAATATGCAAATCAGATATGCTATTCAAAAAAGGGGGGACAAAATGAAAAACAATAACATCAAAAGGACCACACTCATTGCAGGATTAATTACCTTGATCATGTGTGTTGCACTTTGTGGGTGTCGAAGTACGCAGCAGCCGGATACTCCGGAAGAACCGGAACAAACTATTACAGAAGAGACCAATGGGGAGGAAAACGGTTCACAGCCGGCGGTTGAAGAAGATAGCGGACAAGTTAAAGTAGAGGAAGACGCTGACTTCGGCAACATGATGCTTAGCGAAGCTCTTACCAAAATAAAGAAAATACAGATGGGAAAAGAAGAGGATCAGGGGATCCTTTCAACCGATATAGCTGAGTATCTGTTTGTTGGACCTAGTGATATGGAGCGAACACTGTACTATGACCTAACAGATCTTAATGGAGACGGATATAGAGAGCTGATCATAGGCGGAGGCTATGAAGATGGCACCATCGCTCCTCTTGGAGTGTACATGTATAAGGACGACCAGTTATATCTGCCGGATCTGAGCTACTTCGTAAACATTCTTTCTGACGGTACTATTCATACTTATCAAGGTAATGGTGTCCCCGACGAAAACCACAAAGATGGATATTATTTTAAGGTTGATCCATCTGCAAATGATGGAGTTACAGAAGTGGGTCCGTCATCTGCGGGAGCAAAGGAATTCAACTGGAAACAGTTCTAAATACAGTTCATTGATGCTAAAGAAGAAAGGCGACAGATTACTCTATATCATAAAAGTGAAAATTCGGGTATAATGGGCTCAACACTTTTGCAACTGAAGCAAGAACGACACTGCATCATATAAGGAGGTGCTGTCATGAAAAAATTGATCGGAATATTGCTGGCTGCAGCTCTGGCCTTTCAGGGAAGCATATTTACTGCATTTGCCGATGATACTGAGAAGCCAATATATGAAGTAAATATAAATAATATCTGCACATTGTTATTGGTGGGAGAGAAGCCTCAGTTTTCTGTTGAGCTGGATCCGGCTCTGGAGGGTGTAGAGTTTGTAAGCGGAAAGCTTATTGACAGCAACAATAAAGAAGTTACCATAAGCGGCGACAATATAGCAGTTGCAGGCGGGAAATACAGATTTGAATTAAAACTAAGTTCAAAAGATGGATTTGCCTTCGATAATCAGCTAACGGATGTCTATTATCAGGGCGTCGATGTAGAAAATTATCAGATGACATATGAGTTTCCTCCTGACGGTGGTAATCACACAATGATAGTTCGGGGGGACTTTGGCAATATTGTTAAGGTTGGTGCCGAAAAAATATGGGCGATGGCGGCTTCAGGCAAGTTCTCCGATGTTGCCGGTGTCATTCTGGATAATGGCAATAATACCTCGAATACTGTTTACGTCGATAAGGACAACAGCAAGGCTAGTCGTATAAGTGGTGACAAATACAGCTATGAGCTCGTTTTAAAAACGAAAGAGGGATTCAGTTTCAATAATGCTCTGGTATTCCTTTATAACGAAGACAAGTACGGATTCAACGTGGATTATACATATAGCTTGTCCGACAATAATCACACACTGAAAATCAAGGGCTTCGTGGATAAAAAACAGGTTACCCCAAAGCCATCCGCAACAGAGCTTAAACCGGGGATCAGCGCGTTAGAAGCAGACAGAATCATTACGAATAAGACCGGTGAAAGCGATTTGAAGGGTACGGGCTACTCAAAGCTCAAGCTCAGGTCGACTACTCAGACCAAGACAGTCATTAAGCTAAAATGGCAAAAGCCGGGTAAAGCTAAGACTTATGTCATCTATGGCAATAAATGCGGCAGCAAGAATAAGCTAAAGAAACTTGGCGTTTCAAAAGGAAACACATTCCCGGTCGCTGTAGTAAACCGTAAAAGTCTTAAAGCTGGAGCGTACTACAAATTCATGATCGTTGCTCTCGACAAAGACTCAAATGTAGTCTCAGCGTCCAAGATGATCTACGTCACTAAAAAGGGCAACAAGGTAGGCAATCACAAGAGCGTAAAAGTCAGCAAGACTGTGATCGCTAAGGCAAAGAAGTTAAAGAAGGGAAAGACTCTTAAACTTAAAGCCAAGGCAGTTCCACAGTCAAAGAAACTAAAAGTAAAGAAATATGTTGGCCTTAGATATGAATCGACCAATAGCAAGATCGCAACGGTCAATAAAAAAGGCAAGATCACTGCAAAGGCAAAGGGCACATGCTACGTGTATGCATACGCACAGGATGGTGTCTTCAAGAAAGTAAAAGTAAAAGTGAAATAGCCTTGAAATAAAAGCTCAGAATAAAAGCTCCGGGAATGATTTCCAGGAGCTTTTTATGTGCTGACATTTCATGGATCATGGATGTGATCGACAGTATCAAGACCGCATATATCCTTTAAAAATAGCTGATTATGTGATATATATTTGAGAAAATTAGCAGCATATTCTCAGAGTAATCACGGAAGTGGACGCGGGCAGCTGTTTCGACGGAACGGTGCGAAGAGGCGAAGCATGCAAACGATAGTGCCGGTATCAAATCCGGAAGGAAGGTTCCTCATCGCGACGGACCTGCCGGAGGGTACATTCAGTGAGAATACGACGGATATAGACTATATAGATGGGATCGCAGACATGTTAGATGAGATGATCAGGAGGAACAAGAATGAAACTGGTCAAAACTGAAGATGCTGTCGGGCAGGTGCTCTGCCACGATATCACGCAGATAATAAAAGGCGTCAGTAAAGGACCCGTATTCAAGAAGGGGCATATCATAACGGAGGAAGATATTCCCGTGCTCCTTTCGGTCGGCAAGGAACACCTATATATCTGGGAAAACGACGAGAACATGATGCACGAAAATGACGCGGCCGAGGTACTCTGCGCCATCTGCAAGGGCGACAATATGGGGCGCGGCGATGTGAGCGAAGGAAAGATAGAACTCACTGCGGAGTGCGACGGAGTTTTTAAGATCGACAGGGAAAAGCTGCTCGCGGTCAATTCCTTCGGTCAGATGATGATAGCTTCGCGTCACGGAGACTTTTCCGTCAGAAAAGGCGATAAGCTCGCGGGGACAAAGATAATTCCCCTCGTAATAGAGAAGGAGAAGATGGAAAGAGTGCGGGCTCTTTGCGGAAGCGAGCCTATCATGAAGGTGGTACCGTTCAAGGAGTATAAAGCCGGGATCGTGACCACGGGGAATGAAGTTTATGCAGGCCGTATCGAAGACACTTTTACACCGGTGGTGCAGGCTAAGATCGAAGAGTACGGCACAAAAGTGATAGGGCATAAGATCACCAACGATCAGAGTGAAAACATAGAAAAATGTATAAGGGAACTTATATCCGATGGCTGTGACCTCATACTTTGCACAGGCGGCATGAGTGTAGATCCTGATGATAAAACACCACTTGCGATCAGGAACGTATGTGGCGATGTCGTTACATACGGAGCGCCGGTGCTGCCGGGGGCCATGTTCCTGCTTGCGTATTATGGAGATGAAAAGATCCCGGTAATGGGTCTTCCGGGCTGTGTAATGTATGCGAAGAGGACTGTCTTCGACCTGGTGCTCCCGCGCATCATGAGCGGAGAGATACTGCAAAAAGGAGATTTGGATAGACTCGGAGAAGGCGGGCTCTGCCTCAACTGTGAAGTCTGCATGTTCCCAAACTGCGGATTCGGAAAATGATATTCGAACAGAAAAAAGAAATATATGAAAGATAAATTTGGCAGATCAATTGAATACATGCGCATATCCATCACCGACAGGTGCAATCTGAGATGCAGGTATTGTATGCCTCATGGTATAGAGAAGGTCGAACATGCCAGGATCATATCGTATGAGGATATAGTGAGGATATGCGAGGCGGCTGCAGGGCTTGGGATAACGAAATTCAAGATCACAGGCGGCGAGCCTTTAGTACGTATAGGCTGCAGTGATCTGGTGAAATCGATAAAGTCGATCCCGGGGACAGAGCAAGTGACTTTGACCACAAATGGCGTAGAACTTGCCGGACATATGGCTTCCTTAGTGGATGCCGGTCTCGATGCGGTCAATATAAGCCTTGACACTCTGGATGCGGAGAAGTACGGATACATCACCCAGAGAGGAAGTATCGACAAAGTCATGGCGGGCATCGACTCTGCGCTCCTAAGCGGTATCAAGACCAAGATCAACTGCGTGCCTCAGCGAGGCTTCAATGATGATGAGATAAAGGACTTTGCGCACTTCGCGTTCGACAGGGGCATTGACGTGAGATTCATAGAGCTGATGCCTATAGGCAGCGCGATCGACGGCAAAGGAGTTTCTAATATTGAAATAATAGACGCTTTACGCAGCGACTTTCCGGAACTTACACCAGACGACAGCATACACGGAAACGGGCCTGCTGTGTACTATGGTATCCCGGGACTGAAGGGCAGCATAGGACTCATAAGCGCCATGCATGGAGTGTTCTGCGAGTCCTGTAACCGCATAAGACTTACATCGCAGGGATACATCAAGCCGTGTCTCTGCTATGAAGAGAGCATAGATATAAAACCTGCTCTTGCGGGAGATATAACAGATATTCGGAAGATACTTGAGGAAGCCATAACGTCGAAACCCGGTCAGCATTGTTTCAATGAAGACCCGGGGCAGACAGACCGCAGATCGATGTCGCAGATCGGAGGATAAGATCATGAGCAATAAAGGCAAGGTGATTGCTGTATGCACAAGTGAAAAGAAGGGGACTCAGAAGGCCGAAGTGTCTTGTATAAAACTAGTGCCTGAATGGGGCATTGAAGGCGATGCTCACGCCGGCAAGTGGCATAGGCAGGTGAGCATGCTTGGTCTGGAAAAGATAGAGGGTTTCAGAGCAAAGGGCGCTGAAGTCGATTTCGGTGCGTTCGGGGAGAACATAATAGTCGAGGGTTTTGATCTCAGGGCGCTTCCGGTAGGCACCAGATTCCGTATAGGCGACGCTCTGCTTGAACTCACGCAGATAGGCAAGGAGTGTCACACACACTGCGCGATCTATCATCAGGTGGGCGACTGCATAATGCCGAGAGAAGGCGTTTTCTGCATCGTGATCGAGGGTGGCGAAGTGAAGCCGGGCGATGAGATAGAGCTGATCGAAGCCGACCCGGCAAGGCCTTTTACAGCGGCGTGGATCACCCTTTCAGACAAAGGCGCGGCCGGTGAACGCGAAGACAAGAGCGGCCCGCTTATCGGGGAGATGCTGACAGAAGCCGGCTACAATGTGGTCGAAGGGCTGCTGATACCCGATGGCATTGAAGAGCTGTCGAAGCAGCTGATAAGACTGGCTGATCAGAGGCAGGTGAATGTGATATTCACCACAGGAGGAACGGGTTTTTCGGAAAGAGACCTGACACCTGAGGCGACTATCGCTGTCTGCGACAGGATGGCTCCCGGGATCGCTGAAGCGATAAGAGCATATTCTATGACTAAAACGCCTACCGCGATGCTTTCAAGAGCAGCGGCAGGGATCAGAAAAAAGACACTGATAATAAATCTTCCGGGGAGCCCTAAGGCTGTAAGGGAATGCCTGGAATTTCTGATGCATCCTCTGGAGCACGGCCTTGAGATAATGCTCGGCAGAACAGGAGAATGCGCAAGGCCTTAAGAGCGTTGTTCCCAACGATGACAGTCCTTCAGAATGTGATGGCAGGGCTGAAAGGGACAAAGACCGATAACCGAGATGTTGCGATGGAGATGCTGGAAAGATTTCGCATGAGCATACTATGGAGTTGACAGATTGGGGCATTGTGCTGAATACTAAAAGAACGATACCCGAAGACACCCGCTACATTGGATACAGAGCTCACCACTTTGAGCCCGTATGGGGAGATCGCGAGGACAACTGTCTGAGATTTGATCTTGCGCGGTTTGATGAATTGCCGTTTGAGTATAATTATTACATCAGACCCGAGACTACAGGCGGAACTGACTCAGATGAAAAACTGATATACTGGTTCGTGCAGGGGGAAGAGCAGGAACAGCTCGTCAAGAAAGGAATGCCCAACTATCTCCGCTTAAATGAAGAGGGCATACTGTTCCTGAAATAGACAGATAAAAGAGAGCAGACAAGACAAGTAAAAGACATGAGCGAATTTACACATTTTGATGAACAAGGAAACGCGTATATGGTAGATGTCTCAGATAAAGACATAACTAAGAGGAGCGCGGTGGCGCAGGGGACTATCAAGCTTTCGGAAGAGGCTATGGAAGCTGTGCTCGGGCATAAGATCAAAAAGGGAGATGTCCTAACTGTGGCTCAGGTCGCGGGGATCATGGGAACAAAGCGCACATCGGAGCTGATACCTATGTGCCATCCTATTGCGCTCACAAACGCCAAAGTGGAGTTTGATGTTGACGCGGAAGCTTGTGAGATAACTGCCACCTGCACCGCTGTAACGGAAGGCAAGACCGGCGTGGAAATGGAAGCTCTCATAGGTGTAAGCATCGCGCTGCTCACTGTTTATGATATGTGCAAAGCTATCGATAAGAGTATGACGATAAAAGATATCCACTTGGTGAGCAAGACCGGTGGCAAAAGCGGAGACTTTATAAAGGAGTAATGATCGTAAATGTCGGATAGTCCGAAGAAGGTCAATAATTTCAGCAAACATAGCGAATACAACGAATATACTATCGGACTGGCGCTGGTGGATCTGGCGCCGGTCTTACTGTTTCTTTTGAGCGGGCTTATCATGTACAGCATGTACAAAAGTCCGTTGCTTCTCGCAGGCGTACTGGCATGCTTCATCGGAGGTCTGTGCAAAGCCATTTGGAAGCTGATCGTAGTGATTAGGAAAAAAGACCGCACGGGATTGACCCGCGCTTTCCACATACTCATGCCTGCAGGTTTTGCGCTGATGATCCTTTCCGTGCTTGTGGGAGGAAAGGCTGCTCTTACCGGACTGTGGCGTTCTGTGACAATGATGCCTGCGACTATACTGTTTGCGGCCGCATTCATCCTTATGTGCTTCATGGGATATCTCGGTTCGCATATGGACAGCAACGCACGTTCAAACTGGATAGAAGAACTGATAAATACGCTTGCCCAGTTAGCGCTTCTGATTGCTATGGTCGTCGTCTATTTCGGGACTTATTATCATGCAGATGCAGCGGCAGCCAAGGCGCTTCAAGGCACGAAAGATGTCAAAGTCTCTGAGATATCTCAAGCAGCCTATGGAACAGAGGCTTCTAGAGCGGATGGATGGTTTTTTGATGGACCCGGCACAGATTCCGCTTTGGTGTTTTATCCTGGTGCAAAAGTCGAGGCGGCTACTTACGCGCCGCTCATGAGCGAGATATCTTCAAGGGGAATAGACTGTTTCCTTTGCGACATGCCACTCAACTTCGCCCTTTTGGATAAAGACGCAGCCGAAGATATACGCGCCGCAGGCGCAAAGAACTATGAGAAGTGGTATATCGGAGGGCATTCACTAGGCGGTGTGGCCGCGGCGATGACTGCTGATGATGCAGAGGAGCCGGGCGGCATAGATGAATGGGACGGATTGATCCTGCTCGCCGCATATCCGACAGAAGAACTCAGCACTTCGACGCTTTCGATATATGGCTCGGAGGACACAGTCCTTGATAAAAATAAGTACAAAAGGACAGAGCTTGATGGCCTTTGGCCTGATGATTTCAAGGAGACTGTGATAGAAGGAGGCAACCACGCTCGGTTTGGAAACTACGGCGAGCAGAATGGCGACGGCAAAGCTGAAATAACGGCAAGCGAACAGCAGAAAGAAGCAGCTGAGATCATAAGCAGCTGGATAATAAATAATTGATTGTGAATTCAAAAAAATAACCCCCCTGTGGGCTTGTGCGGTGGTTGAGACCACATTACAATCATAGGCGAAAAAGGTTTCCTTTTTCCCTCTCTCAATCTCATTAAAAACAGCATCCGGATCTCCGGATGCTGTTATTTTTTGCTCTTAAAATAACTGACGCCTTTTTTCACTCTTTTTACATTAAATTATTGTTAATAATAACGACCTTCTGCTATAATAAATCAGTTTAAATTATTACAAAATGGTTGAAAATTGTCAACTATACACAAAGATTGTCTTAGGCATGTATGTAAAAAGCACGAAAGGAGGGCGTGACATTGAAACGCAACTACAAAAAGCTCCTCGCGATCATAGTGGGGCTCGCGCTGGTCATCCAGTACAGTATCGGCGCGGGCATGTTCACATCATATGCTGAGGAGCTGCAGGACGACACGGCTTCAAACAAGACGGAAGCCTCGGTTCCTGAGGCAAAGGAAAAGGACCCGGAACCTGCACCAAAAGCACAGGAAACGGAACAGTCCCAGGAACAGAAAGAACCTGATCCGAAACCTGTTGAAACGCAGTCCACAGAGCAAACAGCAAAACCGGCTGCGACTGAAGTGGAGTCAGTACAGGATGATTCCGGGAATGCAGAAGTGCCTGAAGGTGAAGTCGGTGATCCTGAAGGCGAAGAAGGCGGTGATCTCGATGGCGGATCAGTAACTGATACGGATGAGCCTACAGAAGACGCCGTTCCGGGTGAAGAACAGCCTTCAGAAGACGTCATTCCGGGTGAAGATGAAGAAATCGGTGAAGATGTCGACGATGAGGACTCGGATGAAGACGAAGATGAGGATGAGGATGAAGATGACAAGTATCCTGAAGTAACGCTTTCCGCGACTACTGGTGGGGTCACTGTCGTGCTTTATGCACCTGAAGGGGCGCTCCCTGAAGGCGCTAAGCTGAATGCTAGCATCGTCACAGCCGAGAAGTACATCAATGCCGTAGCTGAGCAACTTGCAACAGAGGGCAAAGTGCTTACAGATGCGGTGGCAGTAGATATTACTCCTACAGACAAAAACGGCAAACCGGTCCAGCCAAAGAAGGCAGTCTCGGTCACAATCAAGAACACCAATCTTGATGTTGCCACGGGCGGCGATGTTGATGTTTTCCGTGTCTCTGATAGCGCTACATCGGTAACGGAGATGGGAACGAGTGTTGCTACAGCCGATAAGCAACAATTCGATACCGGTCACTTCACGATCTATGTATCCGGAGCAAGTGCATCAGATCCAAACGGGGATGGAAGCAATCAACCAAATTCCACCTCGCACCGTTTAGTGCTGGAGTATCCCGACTCGGTCACGCTTGTTTCGAGTATTACGGGTAATCAGGGCAGATATGGCGATTGGCAGGTTACTGCAGGGGGAAACTATACCCATTTTGATGCTGCTACCAAATTATTAACTAATAATAATACCTCGAGAAGTGAACAAAACGTTACGGTCAGACACAGATACGGCAATATTAATTGGGATTGGACTTGGAGTTCTGAGTATTTCTATGTCAAAGTAATGCCGATAAAGTATAAAGTGACTTTTAATGTTCAGAATCCGGGTGGAAGCGGTTTCGATCCGTATGGAGACGAACTGGAGGTCTACAATGGCTCAACCTTTACTGCCCCTGATATGCCAGAGGTTGAAGACTACACATTCTACGGATGGTATACTGACGAAGAATGCACAAAGAAAGCTGTCGAATCAGACTTCCGCATAGCTGATGGAGATAAAGCTTTCTACGGCAAGTACACAACAGAAGCGACTATCTCATATAGGAAAAATACAAGTGATCCTGCAACGATTCCTAATCCGGTTACTTCGGGTATAGGAGTCGGAGTGCAACTTGGAGAGGCAAGCTGTAGTGGATATGTCTTGGTTGAATGGAACACAGCTTCAAACGGTGAAGGTGATTCCTATCAACCGGGACAAATGGTTGAAATGCCTGAAGGCGGAATGGTGCTATATGCAATCTGGGATCGAGACAAAGTGGTAATGCGTTATTATGAAAACTACCCGGGCAGCGGTTCAGATGCATGGAGAAGTATTGGACAAGGCATTTATAAAAACTCAAGAACCAGGTTAACTACAGAAATACCAACAAGGCCTTCAACGGCGACATCTTCTTACCTGTTCCGTGGGTGGGCAACGAGATCCAATGCTGATAATCCGTCCTACTATCCGGGAGATACATTCACCACAGGAGATGCTAACATTATAAATCTCTACGCAATTTGGGGACGCGTGTCCTACAATGAACTTGCGAAACTTTCAATCGATGATGTTGAATACCCGTACGATGCTGAAGAACATAGCATCGGTCCGGAAGACATTAAGGGTGGTGGTAGTATCGCTCATCAAGGTGGCGGTACATACATCCAAGTAGGCGATACAGCAATAATCGGTAATGACATTTTCGCGAGAGTTGACGGTATTGGGGCGTCAGGCACAAATGTCGGTCATTATTCAACACCTATGAGCGCCCCTCTGTATTATAGGGAATTAGTGACCGGAATATTATTGAGGATGCCTAATGCGCCATATATAGAGATCGACAATGGCGTGCTTAAGATCATACCTGCTGAAATCAAAATTTCAACCGAAAGTGCCGAAAAAGTGTTTGACGGAGAGCCACTCACAGCCGGCGGCACAGTAAAACTGGGCGATAACGAAACGGCTATTGCGTATGGTGGAACTCATGTTACACTCTTCAAGAACGAAACAGTAAACATCAGAACCACCGGCACAAGGACTGAGGTCGGTCAGACTGAAAATGGTTACGACGTTGATTGGGGCAAGCCGGATGATTGGGAAAACGATCTGGAGACAGCATCCGCAAAGAAATACAACTATACGGTTGTCGAAGATGAGGAAGCCGGGCTTGGCACGATCACCATTTACTTCGGTATAGATTTTGATGAGAACGCCGGTAGCGATACGGTAACGAATATGCCTGAGCCTATGAAGGTCGTAGAAGCCGGGGATAAAACTTTACCTGACAACACTCCTGAAAGAGAGCACTACGAATTCCTTGGCTGGGCAAAGGGCGCGGAAGCAAAGACACCTGACTATCCGGCTGGAGGCACGATCACAATAACTGATGATGACCTTGCCTCTCCGGGCGTAACACTTTACGCTATATGGTCTGTCAAAAAGTACACGGTCAAGTTCGTTGACGATGACGGCAGTGTGCTCAGCGAGACTCAGTATAATTATGGTACATCGGCACAGGACATCGGGAAACCTGATGACCCGACCAAGCCGGCTGACGCTCAGTACACCTATACCTTCGCAGGGTGGGATCCTGCGATCGCGGAGGTCACAGGGGATGCGACATATACTGCTACCTATAATAAATCGGTGAACAAGTACACTGTCACATTCAAGGATGAAAACGGAAAAGTTCTCAGCGAGACTCAGTACGATTACGGTACACCGGCAGACCAGATACAGAAGCCTGCAGATCCTACAAAGGCATCTGACAGCAAGAACACTTATGAGTTTGCGGGATGGGATCCTGAAATCGCAGAAGTGACAGAGGATGCAACGTACACAGCAACTTATACTGCAACACCTATCCCTGACAATGATGATGATTCTGACGATGATGACGATTCTGACGATGATGACGATTCGGACAATGATAACGATTCGAACGACGATGACGATGATAATCCGGTAGCGGCGGCAGCGGCAACAGCCGCTCCTCCTGCAGCTCCTGCGGAGCCTGCAGAGGACATCGAAGATGAGCCGACGCCACAGGCGGAGACACCTGAAAGCATCATCGAAGATGAGCCAACTCCTTTGGCCAATGCATGGTCGGTTGCTAACCTTGTGCTTGCTGCTCTGACAGCACTTGGCGCAGTGATCGCGCTCTTCCGCAAGAGAGAGGACGATGATGAATATGAGGATGAGGCTGCCGACAAGAAAATGCTTGCGTCTAAGATCGTAGGAGCTATTGCCGGAGTCGCAGCACCGATAGCATTCTTCATTACGGAGAACCTTTCAGGCACGGCGGTGGCATTCGACAAGTGGACACCTCTTATGGCAGGTCTCCTGGCAGTTCAGGTAGTATCGGCTATCGTTAACAAGGCAGCATCTAACGGAAGTGAATTCGAGGAAGATGCTGAATAGTCTGTGAAACGACACAGATACACCGGAATAAAATGACCGGAAGGCGGGGCAGTCAGATATGGCTACCCCGCCTGTTTTCAGACTTGAATAAAACACTTTCAATTTAGAAAAAAATATGTACAATAGTAGGGAAAGACAAGAAAGATCAAACTCGTATACAGACGGGAAAGGAAACAAAGAAAACAAATGGCTAAGAACAGATACGGCAAAATGCAGGGCAATATGCAGTACAATCGTCCATCGGGCGGTTATCAGAAGAATCTTTACAGACAGCAGATGCTGGCAAACAACGTAAAGAAGCCTAAGGGCTTTACACAGAAGACTCTCAGGATAGGTCTGATAGTCGCAGGAGTGATTTGGCTCGCGATCAGTGTGGCGCTGGCGATTACTCTTAAGTGGAAGGGCGTATTGATCGGCACAGTTTTGCTGGCTGCAATGATGGGAGGTCTGTGGCTGTATCTCAGACATACTCAGAAGGCGATGATCACATATTACAAGCAGATCGGTATGACTGAGGATATGTATATCAACGAGCTTCGCAAGAGAAACACCGATGTCAAACAGATCGAATCAGCCAGAAGGCTGTGGAGAAAAGTAAAGGCAGAGCCGATCATCGAGACACCACAATCAAGGAAGAAAAAATAAAGCGGACAACACAGAGCGCCGGAAAGGCGCTCTTATTTTGCCAAGAAAGAATTATACATAATAGAGAGATTTACGCGGTAAAAAAGGACCCTGCGCTTAGCGCAAGGTCCTTTTGATCGATCGTTTGATCAGGATAATTCAGTCCTGACTATGCAGACTTTTTAGGTCTGTCGAGATTCTTCGGATCTGCGAAGAATTCCTTAGTAAGCTTGATTACTACAGGCGACAGAGCGAAGACTGCGATCAGGTTTGGAATTGCCATCAGACCGTTGAGTGTATCTGCGATACCCCATACTGTTTCGAGTGCCAGTGTAGTACCAACGAAGATTACTACGATGAATACCCACTTATAAATCGCAGAAGCCTTTGTTCCGAAGAGGAACTCGAAGCAACGGATGCCGTACAGTGACCAACCAAGTACTGTCGAGAACGCGAAGCATGCGATACCGACAGCTACGATGAGTGATCCGAGTTTGGCACCGAAGACTCCACTGAAGGACTCGATTACCTGAGCTGTTCCTGCACCGGATTCACCGATCTGGAGGCTGGTAACAGCACCATTCAGGTTTCCGATGATTACTACGAAAGAAGTAAGTGTGCAGATAACGATCGTATCCATGAATACTTCGAAGATTCCGTAGAGTCCCTGACGTACAGGATTTGTTTCAGATGTAGCAGCGTGAGCCATAGGAGCGGAACCAAGGCCGGCCTCGTTGGAGAATACTCCACGAGCGAATCCCTTCTGGATCGTGAGTCCGATGCCGCCGCCGATAGCTGCGCGTGGTGTGAATGCTTCACCGAAGATAACTCCGAATACGTTTCCGATGTACTTGATGTTGACGATTACAACGATCAGTGCAGCGAGGATGTAAACGACTGCCATGAACGGAACCAGCTTCTCAGTAACTCTTCCGATACCCTTGATGCCGCCGAAGAGTACGATGGCAACAAGTACCATGATGATAACACCGATCACGATGCTGGAAACAGGAACTGTCTGTCCGAAGACTCCGACTGTGCTTGCCTCAACATTACCGCCGAACGCATCGATACAAGAGTTGATCGAAGAAGCGATAGTGTTAACCTGAGTCATGTTACCGATACCGAAAGCAGCGAGTGCTCCGAATACGCAGAACAGACCGCCGAGCCATTTCCAGCTCTTGCCGAGACCGTTCTTGATGTAGTACATCGGTCCGCCTACCCAGTCGCCTTTGATATTCTTCTCACGGTAGTTAACAGCGAGGAGAACCTCAGCATACTTTGTGCACATTCCGAAGATAGCGGAGAGCCACATCCAGAATACAGCACCAGGGCCGCCAGCGAAGATAGCTCCTGTAACACCGGCGATATTACCGGTACCTACGGTAGATGCCAAAGCTGTCGATACAGCCTGGAAAGGAGTTACTTCTCCTTCTCCGGCATCCTGCTTATTGAATACTTTACCAAGAGTGTTCCTCATGGCGAATCCAAATTTTGTGAACTGGATGAATCCCATGCGGATACTGAGGTAAACACCGCATCCAATAAGAAGGATGAGCATTACCGGTCCCCAAACGAAACCGTTAATGGCATCATTAATGCTCATAAATTTTTCCATAAAAACCTCCTTACATTCCTCCTATCTATAACGATAGTAGTTAACACTATTATATTAAGATGTAGGCAAATTGATGTCAAACAAAATCTACGACAATTATTTGTCATGTTTTCACAAAAGCATCACAATTCTTGAAATTCCAATATCTTTGAAATTTCAAGCATTTTGTATAAATTTTTGTTAATGATAGCTATAAGCTAAAGCACTTCCTGAATTACCCGTCGGAAAGTAATCATAAAGTAATATGAATTGTAGAAAATTGACCGCGATAGTGATAGAATATCAAAGCGTTTTTGTACTGAAAGGAACAGACAGGAAACAGTTATGGAAGAAGGATACAGACCGTACTTGGAAGACACGGAAAAAGTGCTTGAGATAGCAGGTACCGGTGTCGAAGGGCTTGCTGCCGACGAAGCCGCTAAAAGGCTTGAAACGGACGGTCCCAACAAATTAATAGAAGCTAAGAAAAGAAGCAGCCTGCTTCGTTTCTTCGATCAGATGAAAGACCCGATGATCATCATACTGCTGGCGGCTGCGTTGCTGTCACTGATCACTTCGATCTATCAGGGCGAGAGTCCTTCGGATGTCTTCATTATATTATTCGTCGTGGTGCTCAATTCAGTGCTCGGCGTTGTTCAGGAGAACAAAGCAGAGGAAGCAATCGAAGCTCTCAAGAAGATGACAGCTGCTACTTCCCATGTGCTTAGGGACGGGCAGATCGTCAGCGTAGAAAACAGCGAGTTGGTGGTAGGTGATGTAGTCATACTTGAAGCGGGAGACAGCGTGCCTGCAGATGGGCGCATAATTGAAGATGCATCCCTAAAGATAGAGGAAGCGGCCCTCACAGGAGAGTCGGTACCTGCGACCAAGCAGACAGATACACTCACGATAGAGGCAGGCGCCAAGGACGTTCCGCTCGGAGACCGCAAGAACATGGTATACATGGGAAGCACTGTCGTGTACGGCAGGGGCAGAGCTGTGGTCACCGCTACCGGAATGGATACCGAGATGGGCAAGATCGCAGACGCGCTTGCTCAGGCCGAGCAGGAACTCACTCCGCTTCAGATCAAACTTGCGCAGCTTTCCAAGATCCTTACCAAGCTGGTGCTCGGGATCTGCGTGTTCATATTTGCCCTCGGAGTTATCAAGGCAGGCAAGTTCAGCATGGACGTCATGATCGACACTTTCATGCTTGCCATATCGCTTGCCGTGGCAGCTATCCCGGAGGGGCTTGTCGCGGTAGTCACGATAGTGCTCTCAATGGGAGTCACCAAGATGTCGCAAAAGAACGCAGTCATCAGACGCCTCACAGCTGTAGAGACCCTCGGCTGCGCTCAGGTCATCTGCTCAGACAAGACAGGTACACTCACGCAGAACAAGATGACAGTCGTGGATTACGCAGGTCAGGACCGCGATCTTCTCGCCGCGGGCATGGCGCTTTGCTGCGATGCTGAACTTAAGATAGGAGAAAACGGCGTAGAGGAAGTTGTGGGTGAGCCTACAGAGGCAGCTCTGGTAGCTTACTCATCGACTCAGAACCTCCCTAAGACTGAGCTCGTGGAATTATTCCCTCGCGTGGGAGAAGCCCCATTCGACTCAGGCCGTAAGATGATGTCCACCGTCCACAAGAACAACGACATGGACTCCCCTGCAGGCCTGGACACGGAACTCGACAAACTCATCGCGAAGTCAGAATATGTACAGTTCACAAAGGGTGCTCCTGATGTTGTCCTGAAGCACTGCACACATATACTGACAGACCACGGAATCGAGCCTATGGCTGAGAATCTCGCGGCAAATGTGAGAAGAGATAATGCCAGGATGGCCGGCAAGGCTCTACGAGTGCTCTCGCTCGCAGCCAGGGTATATCACGAGCGGCCAAATGATTATTCCGACAAGGCTCTCGAACAGGATCTTGTCTTTGTTGGACTCGTCGGAATGATCGACCCTATCAGGCCTGAAGTAAAAGCGGCGGTCGCTGAGTGCCGCACCGCAGGAATCAGACCTATCATGATCACGGGCGACCAGCTCGATACGGCTGTAGCCATCGGTAAGGACCTCGGTATTATAGAGAGCGCTGATGACGCTATACTCGGAGCTGCTCTTGACGATATGTCGGATGAAGAATTGCTCAATAAGGTAGGCACATATTCGGTGTATGCGAGAGTGCAGCCTGAACATAAAGTAAGGATAGTCAAGGCGTGGCGCGCCAGAAATATGGTCACGGCCATGACAGGCGATGGCGTCAATGATGCTCCTGCCATCAAGTCGGCGGATATCGGAGTCGGAATGGGCATCACAGGTACCGACGTCACAAAGAACGTCGCCGACATGATACTCGCCGACGACAACTTCGCTACGATAGTTGCCGCTGTCGAGGAAGGCCGCCGCATCTACGCCAATATCCGCAAGTCAATACAGTTCCTGCTTGCGACTAATATCAGTGAAGTCATCTCGATTTTGATCGCTACTATACTGAACTTCACCATATTGAAGCCGGCTCATCTGCTTTGGATCAACCTGATCACGGACTCGCTCCCTGCTCTCGCTCTGGGAATGGAAGATGGCGAAGGCGATGCCATGAAGCAGAAACCGAGAAGCTCAAGAGAAGGCGTGTTCGCAGGCGGTATGGATGTAGACATAATCTATCAGGGTGGAGTGACCAGTCTGCTCGTACTGACAGCATATTTCGTCGGAGAATTCCTCGAGACCGGGCAGTGGCATATAACGGCGAGCAATGATGGCATCACTATGGCCTTCCTCACTATGTCGATGTGCGAGATATTCCACTCGTTCAATATGAGGTCGCGCCGCCGCTCCATATTCACACTCTCAAAGCAAAACCTGTGGCTATGGGGTTCGGCTATAGCAGCTCTGATCCTTACGACAGTCGTTATCGAGGTCCCGGCTCTTGCCGAGATATTCGAGTTCACAACGATCAACCTTAAGGAATATGGTATTGCAATGGGTCTTGCGATCCTTATAATACCTATAGTTGAGATCGTGAAGGCGATACAGCGGGCATCCGCAAAGAGCAAAGGAGACTCGACCGAGTGACGTTGAACGTCAGAGAAGAGTTACGGATACAGATACACAAGTAACAGATAATAAGAAGGATAGTTGGAAGATAATAAAGAACTGAAAGAAGCGAATAGCGAAGAGCCACGTCAGAAACGTGATTCGGACAAGCTGGGTATAGAGCCCGTACATCCGCTGATGCTCAAAATGGCAGCACCTCTTATGGTGTCGATGTTTGTGATGGCTCTATACAATATAGTAGATTCCATCTATCTCGGGCACTACAGCACAGACTCGTTGGCCGCCGTATCATATTGTTTCCCGTTCCAGAGTTTGAACATAGCTTTCGGAATAGGAACGGCCGTGGGTATGAGCGCCCTGCTCTCAAGATATCTCGGAGCCAAGGAATATGATAAGGCAGACAAGGTAGCGCACAACGGATTCATACTTGCCGGGATCAATTACCTGATCTTTTTTGTGGTAGGTTGCCTGGCAGGGCCTTTGATGCGTATGGTCGTTACCGGCGATACCGGTACGATAACCGAGGATGCGATAGTATATCTGAGGATCACACAGTGGCTTTCGATAGCGCCTATGGTGCAGTCGATGTTTGAAAGGCTTCTTCAGGGCACCGGAAAGACCAACTTCATATTTTACATGCAGTTGTCGGGCACTATCTTCAATGCCATAGTCGATCCGATACTGATATTCGGTTTCTTCGGACTCCCTGCTATGGGGGCTAAAGGCGCCGCTCTGGCAACTGTATTCGGGCAGCTGCTCGGCTGTGTGCTCGGTTATATCTTCAACAGGAAATATAACAAAGAGATAGCGCTTTCAATAAGAAAACTCAGACCACACCTTCGCACGATGCGTGATATCTATAGGATCGGTATCCCATCTATAGTGCTGCAGTCTGTCGGTGCGGTCATGAACTTCTGCCTGAACCAGATACTCGGATCGTTCTCGCCTCTCGCGGTCGCGACATTCGGAGTTTACTTCAAACTTCAGAGCTTCATATTCATGCCGCTCTTCGGATTGAACAGCGCGTCGGTCCCGATCATCGCCTACAATTACGGGGCAGACAGAAAAGACAGACTGGAAAAGTGCATGAGCCTAGGCGCGAGATATGGGATATGCATGATGTCGGTAGGCACGATCTTATTCTGGCTCTTCCCAGAGGAACTGATGGCGCTCTTCAAATCTCCTCCTGAGATGGTGGCAATGGGCGTGGTTGCGCTTCATATCATCTCGCTCAACTTCCCGTTCGCGGGTTACGCGATAATGAGAGGCGCGGCGTTCCAGGCGCTGGGAAAGAGTATTTACAGCATGAACATCTCGCTGGTGCGACAGCTCCTGATAATCATCCCTTGCGCGTACTTTTTCGCCAAGATCGGTGGTGTGGATATGGTATGGTGGGCGTTCCCGTGCGCTGAAGTAGCAGGCGTCACGATGTCCATACTCTATACTAAACGCATCAGAAGGACTATAATCAATAAGATGACACCGCGCGATAAAGATGGTAATGTTATCGAAGCGCAACAATAGAGAGGAAACAAAATGGCAGAACAGAAAAAGAAAATAATGCTGACGGGCGACCGTCCAACCGGAAGACTGCATATAGGACATTACGTCGGATCTCTCAGACAGAGACTCGAGCTCCAGGATGATCCGAGCTATGAAAAGATCTTCGTCATGATAGCAGACGCGCAGGCTCTGACAGACAACTTCGATGATCCGGAGAAAGTAAGAGAGAGCGTGTTCCAGGTGGCTGTCGACTATCTGTCGGTAGGCCTTGACCCTGCGAAGACTTATATGTTCATTCAGTCGGCGGTTCCTCAGCTCCACGAGCTCACGGTTTACTATATGAACCTCGTGACCGTGTCAAGAGTCCAGAGAAATCCGACCGTTAAGCAGGAACTCAAACTCAGAGGCTTCGAGGGCGAGAGTGTGCCGGTAGGATTCTTCACATATCCTATCAGCCAGGCGAGCGACATCACCGCGTTCAAGGCGACTATCGTTCCTGTTGGTGAGGATCAGGAGCCTATGCTGGAGCAGACAAGAGAGATAGTAAGGTCTTTCAACCGCACATATGGCAAAGAAGTTCTGGTAGAGCCTGAGATATATCTTCCTTCGAACGAAGCTTGCCTGAGACTGCCGGGAACAGACGGACAGGCAAAGATGAGCAAGTCGCTCGGCAATACTATTTATCTTTCGGATGACGAAGAGACTCTTCGTAAGAAAGTCATGTCGATGTTCACAGATCCTGGCCACCTCAGAGTGGACGATCCGGGCAAGGTGGAAGGCAATACGGTCTTCACTTATCTCGACGCTTTCGTGAAGCCTGATTCATTCGAGAAGTATCTGCCTGAATATAAGGATCTCGATGAACTCAAAGCCCATTACAGAAGGGGCGGACTCGGCGACGTAAAGGTAAAGAAATTCCTCTTCGCCGTGCTCAATGAATTCCTCACTCCAATAAGAGAGAAGAGAGCCTACTATGAAGCACATCCTGAGGAAGTCATCCGCGTTCTGACTGAAGGTACACAGGCCGCGCGCGAGACAGCAGCTGAGACGCTGGCCGATGTCAAGGAAGCGATGAGGATCGACTACTTCAAAGGCTGGGCAGAGCAGTACGGCGAGGAATTCGATATATAGTACTATAGAAACAGGAAATAACAATAGATTCCGGTCGGCGCTGGGTTCTCCTTCATCTGTGAGGGAGAAGAAAGCGCCGTTTCTATTGCCTTCAGATAATCTTCACATTTTCATCGAATTTCAAGCCCGCATCGATGCTACAATTTTTCTGACAGTCGGGGGGAATGACTGACGGCTGTTTTTGTGTTGAGAGAGATATTATGATCAGAAAAGTCATAGGTTTTTACTACAGTCCAATAGGTGGCAGCAGACTGCTGACAGAGAAGCTCGCAAGAGATCTCGCCGAAAAGCTGAACGAAGCCTGTCCTGAAAAAGTAGGCTTTGATTGCTATGACCTTGAGGATGAAAGGACCTGTGATCTGGAACTGAATGAAGAACACGTTGCAATTATAGGGACGCCTGTATACATGGGAAAGATCCCCCTGCCTGCGGCTAAGGCGCTTAGCAAAATAAAGGGCGATGATGTGATGACTCTTGTGTCCGTGTCGTACGGCGGAAGATCATACGGAAACGCTCTTTTTGAGTTGCAGCGCTACGCTGAAGAAGCCGGGTTCAAAGTGATAGGAGCCGCCGCGTTCATGCTCTTCTGTAAGACTCTTCTGAGCGAGAGGAAGTTCAAAGCGCCTGCCATCGACGAGGACTCGATCGTTAGATTCGAAACTGCGGCATCGGGCAAGATCGCAAGACTTGCGGGTTGTGAAGTGGAAGGTCTCAAAATAAAACCGGCGCCTGTCGAAGCGCCGGGACATATGCCTGTCCATCTGGTAAGCAGATACTCGCCGGGGGCTGCAGCCGCCGCGCAGAGACTATGCGAAAGATTAAGCATGAAAAGAAGGCAGTCCGAGTGGTTCCTCTAGATATTGATTATTATCAGTCCCGCCAGACAAAGCGCGATACCGATCACCTTATTGAGGGTGATTTTTTCTTTGTAAACGAAACATCCGACCCCGAGAAGCACAGCAGACACGACAGATGTGACTATGATATAGCCCATACTTACCTGCCAGCCGGCCTTATACGCCATTATCCATCCGAACTCAAGTCCCACGATGATTACGCCTAGAGCAAAAGGAGCCCAGTTGGCTTTGCGGCACTCTTTGGTGAACCCTTCGCTTCCGGAAGCTTTTTTGAATATAAAGTAGCAAATGAGTGTAGCTACGAACGCGACCGCGTATGTGATCGTAAGCGAAGCGAAAGCGTCCATGTCAGATGGTATTTCTTTGGCGCAAATATGATAAAAGATGTTTGAACCTACTACCAGGGCGACCGGCCATATACGTTTGATCATTCCGAGCCTCCCTTCTTGTTGATCATGATCAGGCCGGCAAGACATACCGCGATGCCGGCGAATTTGTTCCAGGTGATCCCTTCGCTGTACAGAAGATATCCGACGAAGAGGAGCATAACTGCCATGATCGCCGACTGTATCACGTATAGCAGACTGACTTCCCAGCCATTTTTATATGCGAAGACATATCCCACCTCGAGACCTACGGCAGTTATCCCGAGCACTATCACAGCCCAGTTGATCTTGGCGTATTCTTCCATCAGACCACTTAGGCCGCCGCCACTGAATATAAAGAAGAAGACAAGCGTCATCACTGTCGCTATCCCGTAACAAATCGTAAGCGAAGCAAAGGCGTCCATATCGACGGGCAATTCCTTGGCGCTTACCTGATATATGATGTTTGCGATCATCACCAGGGCTATCGGCCATAGATAAGCAAACATTTTTACCTCCCGATTTCTAAAAAAGCCACCGACCATTTTGAAATGGTGGTGGCAATCTCAAACATTTCAGTTCTGACTCCTCACGCACATATTTGATTTACGTCAACATAATACAATGAGAGGGCTGTCTTGTCAATGAAGCCTCACGTGGTGCAGTATACGCTTGCGGCGTAAAGAGCACTTTTCGATGTTGAGAATGGCAGTTATTACTGATAGAATATCGTTCGTGTTACAGAACTTTATTATATGCGTAAACGCCGTAATACCATCGGCCATATATCTCGCTATCGGGGTCATACTCAAAGCCTCGGGCGCGATCACGGATAAAGAGGTGAAGAGATTTACTCATATCGTATTCCTTACCCTCTATCCTTTCATGATGTTTGATAATCTTTACGACAGGCACATCGAGGAGAACATGAACATGCTCCTCGTGGTATACGGAGTGGCCTTCACGCTGCTTCAGTTTGCTATCTCGTGGATATTTGTCTGTAAGATCGAAAAGGACAACTACCAGAGGGGAGCCATGATACAGGGTCTCTATAGAGGAAACTTCGTGCTCATGGGCCTGCCTATCGCCATCAACCTTTTCGGTAAAGGCAATGTAGCGACGGTGGCGGTGCTGATACTGTTCATCGTGCCTATATACAACGCTTCAGCAGTAATACTGTTCGAACGCTTCCGCGGCGGCAAGGCTGACATCCTGACTATTATCAGGCGAATACTGACGAATCCTATCATCGAGGGAGCCATAGCGGCGATGGTCCTGATGGCTTTTCACATAAAACTGCCGGAGACTCTGCACAGTGCCGCAACAGCTTTGTCAGACGCGACATCCCCTGTTGCGCTTATACTGCTCGGAGCAGGGCTCAACATCAAGGCTTTCCAGAGCGACCGTGGTCGCATCGCTATCTGTACTGTCGGCAAGCTGATAGTATTCCCTGCGATCTGCCTCGCAGGTGCTGCAGCTCTGGGATTTACGGGAGTACCTCTCATAGCCCTGACTCTGATGGTGGGAACGCCTGACGCGCTGGCCGCGTTCACGATGGCTTCGTCCATGGAAGGCAACGGAGAACTGGCGGGCGAGCTGGTCGTGATAACTACTATGCTCTCCTGTATCACCATGCCTCTATGGTTGTTTGCACTGAAGACCGCAGGACTGTTCTAAGCAGACCCGGATCAAATGATTGGAGCTTAACAATAGAAATGCAAAATCTGACACTCGATTTGATAATAACGGCAGCGCTTCTCGGAGCGGGGCTCGCGATGGACGCATTCAGCGTGTCGCTTGCAAACGGGCTCGCTGAGCCTAAGATGAGCGGCGGGAGGACTGCAGGCATAGCAGGCACATATGCAGGCTTTCAGTTCGCTATGCCTATGATAGGTTGGTTCCTGGTTACGAGAGTAGCGGAGAAGTTCGAGGCATTCAGGCCTTTCATCCCGTGGATAGCATTGGTATTGCTCCTTATGATCGGTGGGAGCATGCTGAAAGATGGTATTTCGGAAAACCGAGACGCCCGGGGCAGCGATAAAAGTGACAAGAGTGACAGGGAAGCTTTTGTTGAAAACGATGCTGAACAGATAGAAAAAGATGCGATCAGTTCGGCGACACGTCTTGGTATCGGCGCTCTGATGATGCAGGGCATCGCTACTTCAATAGACGCGCTCTCGGTCGGATTCACGATATCGGACTATGACTTTAAAATGGCGCTGGCTTCTGCACTGATCATCGGCATCGTGACCTTTGCTATATGCGTAGCAGGCCTTCGAATCGGGCGCAGGCTGGGGACTGTCCTTGCAGGCAAGGCCTCTATACTCGGAGGAATAATACTGATCGCTATAGGTCTTGAAATATGGGTAAAAGGAGTATTTTTCTGAAAAAACGCTCAGAAAAGGCGAATTAAGCATAAAAAACAAAAAGCAATCTCACAAATGTCACAATTTCAACATATACGAAATGTATTATAACGGCGAACAGAGAGGAAAACTCTGAAACCTCCATATAACATCTTCCATATAATACCTAAGAAAAAAAGGCCGGCTGCACTAGGCAGCCGGTTCTTTTTTACTATTCGGTTCTCAAAGCGACGACCGGATCCTTGCGGGCAGCCATGCCTGAAGGGATGAGGCCTGCGATGAAAGTGAGCAGGATACTGATAAGTATCAGCGCGACTCCACCGACGGCCGGAAGTATGGCCTTGAGAGCCGCTATGTTCGTGAGACTAAGGAGTATCTTGTTTATCGGTATCAGCAGGAGCAAGCTGACGCCTATTCCTATCAAGCCTGCGCAGAGTCCGATTATGATGGTCTCCGCGTTGAAGATGCGGGCTATATCCTTCTTCGAAGCTCCTATCGCTCTCAGGATACCTATCTCCTTGGTTCGCTCGAGTACAGAAATGTATGTGATGACGCCTATCATTATCGAAGATACGATCAGAGAGATCGCGACGAACGCTATGAGTACGTAGCTGACAGCGTTGGTGATCGACTTGACCGACTTGATCAGCACGCCGGTGACATCCGTATAGCTGATGACCTTCTCATCATGCCCATCATCCTGCATCTCCTGATTGTAGTCGTCGATGAACTTCAGGAAGTTCTCTTTCGACTCGAAGTCCTTGAGATAGAACGACATGGAGAAAGGATTATTGATGTCGGCATAGCCAAGCTTCATCAGGTTCTTTTCATAGCCGGTTTCCTCGCCACCCGAGACGTATGCGGTTATGAGTCTTGTTATCTCATCTTCGCTCATCTTCATGGTGAAGGCATCGGCGATTCCTGATGGGTCGATCTTGAACTGCTTGCCGACAGCTTCAGCTGCTTTGCCGAGAGCCGGGCCTACCACATTGGCGTTCTCCATCATCTCTATGCCCTCGCCATACTGCTTGATACCGTCCTGCAGCTTATCTGCCTTGACGAAAGGATCCACAATTGCCTCAAGCGCCTGACTGAGTATGTCGGCTGGATCCATCTGCATATTGGCAAACTGCTTGTTGATCGAGTCATCGATGGATTTGTTCGCGCGATCGGCAGCACTGTTGATCCGATCGGCCAGAGACTGAGCCTGATCCGCAGGCATGAAACCGCCGGATCTTTCGATCAGCTGTTCCGCAGTGATACCGTTCTTCAGTATCTCAAAGGCATCATCCTCTGTAAGACCTGAGCCTTCAGGGAACGAAGCAACCAGTTCTTTTGCGGCTTCCTTTTGCGCGGCTTCTTTCGCCTGCTGCTTAGCAGCGGCGATAGCTTCAGGACTCGAAGCGGCTTCTGCGGCCTCGATGCCCTCCATGATCTTAGGACTGGCCAGCTTAAGGGCTTCAGAGTATCCGCTCAGTAGCGGATTGACCACCTTCTTGTGCTTGCCTTTGTTCTGGTTTTCGGAGAGGGCTTTATTGACCAGCTTCTCGTCAAACTTGAACTTGGCCGGGTTTGAACTGTACTTTTTAACGATATAGTCGTTCATGCCTTCGCAGCCTTTGCGAAGAGCTTTATTGACATCAGCCTCGATCTTTTCGGCCGAATCATTCTTGCTGAGATCCTTGAGTTCTTTTCCGGCTATCTTTTCGATATCCTTCTTGACCGCGTTAGGATCGATGTCTCCTCCGAGAGCCTTTTTGAGTTTGTTCTCGTCTATGCTTATCATGTCCTCGAAGCCGAGACCTTCATCGGTCTTGTTGCGGATGGACTCGAAGGTCTTGCCGCTGAAGACGTCTACTTTGTCATTGGCGCGCTGGATCTTAACTATATCTGACTCAGACGAGTATTCGATCATGTGCTGAGTGAGGGACGGCAGGTATCCGACTCCGGAAGTCATGGCATTCGCGGAAGAGACTTCTTTGGCGCAGACGATGCCGGTGATCTTCAGCTTTTCAGACTTCTTGATGAGATCTTCCATGTAGTCCTCGTCTTCGCTCATGTCCTCCCAAACTTCATAGGAAGAATTCCGCTTGTAGGTGTCGCATGCGTGCACCAGGGCGAATTCCATGCCGAGGAAGTCATCATATGTCCATTCGAGGCGGTCGTTTGTATTCTCGACTTTTTCGCCATTCATCACATCGGTGATCATGTCTCTCAGCTCCTGCGGGTCACGCAGGCCGAGTGTGTATACGATATAGTCGTTAAGCTGGTCTTCACTGTCGAGAACCAGAAGCAGTTCATCGTACTTCTCAGGCCATTTTCCGGCGAGCACCTTGTACTGAGTCTTGAGCAGATCCTCGTTGTCCATCATCTGGAAGAACACATCGCTGTTCATCATCGAGAAGTTGCTCTGCTGGAAACCGCTCATATACGATTGCATGATGGAGCCGGGGCTCACCCTGAGCGGCCCATACTCCATGTTTGTTGAATATATGTTGACCGTAAGTCCGTAGTTGTACTGGTAAGCGTTGAACCAATTGCCTATCGTATCAATGTTGGAGTCGATGCGTTTCTTGAACGAAGCGAGGTCGTTGGAACCGACGCTCGCGAGCATGTCTGTCATGATCTGCTGCTCGTGTAGCTTGTCGCCTGATGCCTCGCCTTCGGTGTCCGTGGCGTTTGTCATAAACGCCGTTATCATGGATGTCATGTCGGCTGTCTCCGACATTATGGTGAGAGGATATGACGAAAGCGTATCCTGCTCTATTTTATCTATATATGTCTGGAATCCGTGCGAGACGGAAAGTATGAGCGCTATTCCGATGATACCGATGGAGCCCGCGAACGCTGTCAGGAGCGTACGCGCTTTTTTGGTCATCAGATTGTTGAGCGATAGGTGGAGAGCAGTAGCCATCGACATGGATTTGTTGCGCCTGCGGCGCGCTCTTCCGCCGTTTTTCTGCCTTTGCTGCATCGTCGCCTTATCTGCTGCCGTTTTTCCAAGCTCTCCGCCTACGGCCTTTCCGACCTGGCCTCCTATAACAGCGCCGGCAGGGCCTGCTATCATCTCACCCGCGCCGCTTCCTATCGCTTTGCCCGCGTGTTTACCTGCAAATTTGCCGACCATGTTATTGCGGGAATCAGGCTCTATCGATACAGCTTCTTCTGCTTCGTTGCTGCCCGGCAGGAAAGGATCGCTGTCGCTTATGATCTGCCCGTCGGACAGTCTCACTATACGGGTAGAATACTTCTCAGCGAGCTCAGGGTTATGTGTGACCATGATGACGAGTTTCCTCGTGGAAATATCCTTGAGGATGTCCATTACCTGAGTGCTCGTCTCAGTATCGAGCGCTCCTGTCGGTTCGTCGGCAAGAATGATATCAGGGTCGTTCACAAGAGCTCTTGCTATCGCTACTCTCTGCACCTGGCCGCCCGACATTTCCGCAGGGCGTTTGTTGATCTGATCGCCGAGGCCAACCTGCTCTAGAGCTTCTATAGCTCTTCTGCGTCTCTCGTCTGAAGAAACACCCGAAAGAGTCAGCGCGAGTTCCACATTGGAAAGCACTGTCTGGTGCGAGATGAGATTATAACTCTGGAACACGAAGCCTATCGCGTCGTTTCTGTAAGCGTCCCAATCCGCGTCCTTATACTCCTTGGTGCTGATCCCGTCAATGACAAGATCGCCATCAGTGTACTGATCGAGACCACCGAGTATATTGAGCATGGTGGTCTTGCCGCAACCTGACGGTCCGAGGATGGATACGAATTCGCTCTCACGAAAAGCGAGGTCAACACCTCTGAGGGCGTGCACGACCTCGGCTCCGGTCCTGTATTCTTTTGAGATGTTTTTAAGCTCAAGCATGGTGAAATTCTACATCTTTTATACACACATGACAATAAATATGAATACAAGACAATTTTTTGCACGGAAAAGACCGTATTCATATGGAAGTAGTATGAAAATGGTGTTACAATACACACCGTATCAGCGAAAAACGTATTATTTAGAAAAGGATAAAAACATTAATGGCAATGGAAACAACACAGAACTGGACACTTAACGAAAATGACAAGATAGTATTTCCGATACCTGAAGGTGTAAAGACTCCGTGGTTCGATAGCCGCGGCGAGCAGCCAAAGACTTTGGAATACTTCAACGGCACCATGTACGAGAAAGTAGAGGAGATCGCTAAGAAGCATCCTCTCAATATCGCTCTCGATTTCATGGGCAAGCACATAACATATAAGCATATGATCGATCAGATCAACCTCTGCGCAAAATCTCTGCGTATCCTTGGTATCCGCGAGAACGACAAAGTTACGATTGCGATGCCTAACTGTCCGCAGGCGATCTACATGCTTTACGCCATCAATCTCGTTGGCGCTATCGCGAACATGATCCACCCGCTGTCCGCCGAGAAGGAGATCGAGAACTATCTCAATATGTCGAACTCGGTTATGGTGGTCACGCTCGACCAGTTCTATCACAAGATCGAAGCCATTCGTAAGAATACAAAAGTACAGAACGTGATCATCGCCCGCATCAAGGACGAGCTCACAAGACCGATCAAAGTCGGATACATGCTGACCGAAGGCCGCAAGATCGAGAAGATCCCAAGTGACGCTCCTGTCTTCCAGTGGCCGGATTTCGTAGCCCTCGGCAGACACTGCGGCTATGAGTACAAAGTAAAGAGAGCTGCTGACGACCCGGCTGCCATCCTCTATTCGGGAGGAACGACAGGAACTACAAAGGGTATCGTTCTCACAAACCTCAACTTCAACGCTCTTTCGGAACAGGTAATAGCTGCAAATCCGATGTTCCGTCCGGGAGATAAGATGCTGGCCGCGATGCCGCTCTTCCACGGATTCGGACTCGGAGTCTGCCTCCACACAATGCTGGCTCAGGGCGGACGCTGCCTGCTGGTGCCTAGGTTCACACCGAAGAGCTACGCGAAGCAGATCACCAAGAACAAGTGCAACTTTATCGCCGGTGTGCCTACACTCTACGAGGCGTTACTGAGACTTCCGTCGATGAACGGCAAGGATCTCTCCTCGCTCAAGGGTGTATTCAGCGGCGGCGACTCGCTGTCGATAGAGCTCAAGAAGAAGCTCGACAAGTTCCTCTTCGACCACAACTGCAAAGTGCAGGTGCGCGAGGGTTACGGAACGACTGAGTGCGTTACGGCTTCGTGCCTCACTCCGATACAGATGTACAAAGAAGGCAGCATCGGCATCCCGTTCGCTGACACTTACTACAAGATCGTAAAGCCTGACACAGCTGAGGAAGTTCCTTACGGCGAGGAAGGCGAGATCCTGCTCACCGGTCCTACAATGATGCAGGGATATATGGACATGCCTGATGAGACTGCCAACACCATGAGGACTCACGCGGACGGACTCACATGGGTCTACACCGGCGACCTCGGTTCGATGGACAACGAGGGCTTCATCTACTTCAAGGGCAGAGCCAAGAGGATGATCGTTTCGAGCGGTTACAATATCTATCCGGCTCAGCTGGAGAACATCTTCGACGCTCACGAAAAAGTTCAGATGAGCTGCGTCATCGGAGTGCCTGATGACTACAAGATGGAGAAAGTCAAAGTGTTCGTGAAGCCGGCGGGCGGAGTTCCGACGACTGAGGCGGGCAAGAAGGCTCTGAAGGAAGAGCTGATGGCATACGCGAAGAAGAACATCGCCAAATACGCGATGCCTTACGATATCGAGTTCCGCGAGGATCTTCCTAAGACGCTGGTGGGCAAGGTGGCTTACCGCGTGCTCGAGGAAGAGGAAGCGGCGAAGAGAGCCGAGACGACTGCTGCGGCAGGCGAGGGAACTGAGGCATAGTCAAGGAATTCATGCAAAATGGAGAGAGATCGAAATGATGCATGAATTTTTCTTTAGCGCGATCACGCTGAATGAGTGAAAAGAGGATCAAAAATGCAGAGACAGGATAAGGGACTGGCATGGATGCTGCAATATGAGAATATAGCCTGGTATGAGGACGGCGCTGTCCGGATACTCGACAGGCGGGTCTATCCTATTGAAGTGAGGAAGGTCGAGTGCCGGACCCACCGCGAGGTGGCTGAGGCGATCAGGGACATGGTGACTCAGAGCGCCGGGCCGTATGTGGCGGCGTCTATGGGCATGGCTCTTGCGGCATATGAATGCAGAGGGAAGTCAGAAGAAGAACAGCTGGAATACCTCAAGGACGCGGCCTATACTATTTCTCACGCCAGGCCGACCACGACCTGGAGGATGCAGAAAGTCACTGAATCGTGCATCGAAGAAGCAAAGAGACTGTTCGCCGGGGAGCTTCGCGGTGACGTTTCAGACGCGCTGAGAGAATTCGCGATAGAGCAGAACAACGAAAGATATTCGAGAATAGGCAAGGTGGGGCATCACTTGGCGACGCTCTTCCCTGAACACGGGGCCGTCATGACCCAGTGCTTCGGCGAAACGATAGTCGGCATGATGCTCAGGGAAGCGAAGAGCCAGGGCAAAGAGATAAGGCTCTTCTGCCCCGAGACGCGTCCGTATTTCCAGGGCTCGCGTCTCACGGCCAGCGTCGCATGCGACATGGGATATGATGTGACCGTTATCACCGACAATATGCCGGCGGCGGTCATGAAAAACGAAGGCATAGACATCTTCACCTCCGCCGCCGATGTCATCACCGGCGACGGTCACGTCATCAATAAGGTAGGCACATATCAGATAGCGATATGTGCCAAATATCACGGCGTGCCTTACTACGTGACCGGATCGCCCGACAAAGGCCATCCGTCAATTGACAGCGTAGAGATAGAGATGCGCGATCCGGCCCTCGTGCTGAGCGCGATGGGCACGCCGACCGCAAATCAGGATGTAAAGGGATATTACCCGGCGTTCGACATCACTCCGCCGTCACTCGTGACAGGCGTCGTGACAGACCAAGGCATCTTCGCGCCTGACGGGCTCTCAGCCTACGACTACGGCCCAGGCGAGTTCCTTGTGTGAAATAAACTTAAAGGCTCAGCGTCAGCAGTAACGATATGAAGATAAAGATGAACGAAACAACGGGAGAAATACTGGTAGGAACGGCGCTTGCGCTTCGTGGCAGCTCTCTTCTGTTCTCTTCCATTGCCATGCGCACCATGGGGCCGTTCCTTCTGATGGGAACGCGCTTTCTCATCGCGTTCATCGTGATCGGTCTTTTGTTCCGCGACAAACTGGTCAGCGTAACGAAGAAGGAATTGCTCCACTGTGCCCTCATCGGTATGGGCTTATTTCTTTCCATTTTCTTCGAACTTAAGGGCCTTCAGACTACACCGTCCACGGTAACATCGTTCCTCGAGGGCGCCGTGGTGGCGATAGTTCCTGTTCTCACCTGCATCGTAGCGAGAAAACTTCCTGACAAGGTGACGGTAATTACGGTCGTCATCGCAATGGCGGGAATAGGCTTACTGACACTTAAAGGGGATCACCTCGGATTCACTATTGGGGAGATACTCATCATAATCGATGCTTTGTTCTATTCGATCAGCGTGCTCATAACAGACTGGGCGGCAAAAAACGACGACCCGATGACAGTTGCGATCTACCAGATGCTGTTCATCTCGATCTTCGCCTTCATCGGCGCATTCATATTCGAAGACATACGCCTGCCCGAGAGCGGCACCGAATGGGGTGCCGTGCTCGCGCTCGCGCTCATCTGCAGCGGCGTAGGCTTCACGCTGCAGCCTCTCGGGCAGAAATACATCACCCCTGAACGCGCCGGCCTTCTCACCGTCGCCAATCCACTCGCTGCCGCCTTGCTTGGCGTTATTTTCCTCAATGAGAAACTTACACCGAGTATCATAGCCGGCGCTGTCCTTATCCTCATCTCTATTTTCTATCCCGCCTGGATCAAAGCCCGGCAGGAATAATTCGACATTCCCGACGCTTAAATATTGTAAAGATGCCTTTACGGGGCGTAAGGCGGAGTATAATATGTATGCTGTCTAATAATCAGGCGATCTGTGCCTGGGTTAATTATCAATTGCCCGCAAACTCGGCGGGTATCAGAAAGGAACGAAATGGCAAAAGTAGACATCTTCTCCGGGTTCCTCGGAGCAGGAAAAACAACGCTTATCAAGAAGCTCATAGCCGAGGGCTATGAAACAAAGAATATAGTTCTCATCGAAAACGAATTTGGTGAGATCGGAGTCGACACAGGCTTCCTCAGAGAGTCGGGCATAAAGATCAACGAGATGGTTGCAGGCTGCATCTGCTGCACACTGGTCGGAGATTTCGGCAAGGCGCTGAACGAAGTAGTAGAGCAGTATGATCCTGACCGCATCCTCATCGAGCCGTCGGGAGTCGGCAAGCTGTCTGACGTCATTATCGCCGTGCAGGATCTTAACAATGACAAGATCGAGCTCGGTGGCTTTACGACTGTCGTTGACGCCAAAAGATACAAAATGTACATGGAGAACTTCGGTGAATTCTTTGCCAATCAGGTGGAGCACGCGAGTTCGATTTTCCTTTCCCATCAGCAGGGTATGTCGGCAGCTGAGCTCGATGAAGTCGTAAATGACATCAGAACATTGAACAAGACAGCTCAGGTGGTAACGACAGACTGGGATCAGCTGAGCGGAGCAAAGATGCTTGAAGTAATGGAGTCCGATAAGACTCTCAATGCCGAGCTCGACAAGCTGAGAGAAGAAGCTTACGAAGAACTCGAAGAACACGAGCATGAACACGAGCACGGTGAAGAGTGCGGCTGCGGCCATCATCACCATCATCACCATGATGATGACGACGAAGATCACGAACACCATCACCACCATCATGACGATGATAATGAGCACGAATGCTGCCATCACCACGATCATCATCACCATGACGATGACGACGAAGATCACGAACACCATCACCACCATCATCACCATCACGACGATGACGATGACGATCACGAATGCGGCTGCGGTCACCACCATCACCATCATCACCATCATCACCACCACGGTCATGATGCCGATGAGGTCTTCGAGGAAATGGGAGTACAGACAAGCAACAAGTACACCAGAGCAGAGATCGAAGAAGCGATCGATTCGCTTGACGAGTGCGGTGAGGTCCTCAGAGCAAAGGGCATCGTAGAGAATTCAGAAGGCGGCTGGCTCGAGTTCGACTATGTGCCGGGCGAAGGCGAAGTGAGAGATACCGAAGCTGAAGCGACCGGCATGATCGCAGTGATCGGCACCAGACTCAACAGAGAAAAACTAAAAGATCTTTTCAGGCTGGCATAGCAAGATAAAGCGGCGGAAGCCGGCAGAAACGAAACCGAAAGATAATTCATAGAGAATAATTCATAATGACAGAAAAACCAGTATACCTGTTCACCGGATTTCTCGGTGCAGGCAAGACAACATTCATAAAGGAAACTCTGGAAAACCACGAGTTCGGAGACGACGGCAGGACTCTGCTCCTCATCTGTGAGAACGGAGAGGTGCAGTATGAGCCTGAGAAGTTCGTTGGCCCCGGAGTGACAGTCGAGCGCATCAAGAGCGAGGCTGAACTCAATGAGGCCAAGCTCGGAATGATCGACGCGAGGGGCGGATTCGACCGCGTGGTAGTCGAGATGAACGGCATGTGGGAGAACCAGAAACTCTTCGCGGCTATGCCGAGAGGCTGGGTGATCGCACAGGAGATGGCTCTCTTCGACACCTCGACATTCATGATGTACAACAAGAACATGCGTCAGCTCTGCTTCAACAAGATGCAGACTGCCGACATGGTCGTGTTCAACCGCTGCGTGAAAGGCTTCGACAAGATGCCTTATCACAAGGAAGTCAGGATAGCCAACAGGCGCAATATGATCGTCTACGAATACGCGCCTGACGACATCGAGCCCGATGATATCATCGACCCGCTGCCATACGACATGAACGCGTCTCAGATAAAGATCGAAGACGAGTGGTACGCGGAGTGGTACAGAGATATAAACGAAAACGAAGACGATTACGACGGCAAGACATTCGTGATCAAGGGCAGAGTAGCGCTGTCAGATGAACTGCCGGCGGGCCAGTTCGCGTTCGGAAGACACGTGATGACCTGCTGTGAGGCAGACATACAGTTCGCGGGGCTGCTGGCATACTACAGCGGCGCGGAAGAACTGAAAGTAGGCGACTGGATCGAGATCACCGCAAAGGTGAGAGTAGAGTATACGGAAGCATATAAAGAAAAGGGTCCTGTTCTTTATATAAAGAAACTCAGTAAATGCGACCCTTGCGACCCTGAAGTTGCGACATTCTAAAAGATTGGGATGTTTGAACTGAAAGTTCAGAAAATATGGAAGGTAAGGAAGAGGGAAAAGAAAAGAGAAGGTGAGCCAATGAACAAACAAATAGGCAAAGCAAAAAAGAGAATAGCGGCTGCGGCGCTCGCGATGGCGCTCTGCCTCTCGATGGTAGCAGGAGCGGCAGTGTCTGAACCTGCGTATGCATTCTCAGGCTACAGCCCGTTTATAGGAAATTCGTACAGCCACAACGCAAGATTCACAAACGATGTGGTCGTGAACGGTGTCGACGTTTCCTGGTGGCAGCACAATAACAGTGACTGGATCAGCGCAAAGGCGGCCGGTGTCGATTTTTCGATCATGAGAGCATCGTATACAGGCATTGGCAGTAAGTTCAAGCTTGCAGAGGACACCAGATTTGCTTCGCATTACGCGAAGGCTAAGTCGGCCGGGATCATGACCGGTGTATATCATTTCTCCCAGGCCAAAACAGTCAAAGAGGCAAAAAAAGAAGCTAATTACGTGATCGCGAGACTCAAGGCGCTGGGCATTGGACCAGAAGATCTTGATCTTCCTGTATACATGGATTACGAATTCAATAGCAGACTCACATCGAGAAACCTCAGCAGGAAGACCGGCACAGCGGCGGCAAAAGCGTTCTGCAAAAAGATAAGAGACGCGGGATACCAGCCGGGCATATACGCCAGCCTCACATTCTTCAACAGATTTATCGATATGAGCCAGATACCTTCTGACGTAGATATCTGGTGCGCTCAGTACTATTCATCCTGCAGCTACGGCGGCAGCTATAGCAAGTGGCAGTACACCAGCTCGGGTAAGATCAACGGCCTGCATTCGTGGGTCGGTGTCGGAAAAGGTAGCATCGACTGTAACTTCTGGTATCTGAATCCAAAATCAGAGATCAGTCCGAGAGTGAAAGTCAGCGGAGTAGATAGCTCTTACAAATATACCGGCAGTCCAATTGAGCCGTCAGTAACTGTCAAAAAGGGCAGCACTAAGCTCAAAAAAGGTGTGGACTACAAGATCGGATATATCAACAATGTCAGAGCCGGGACAGGATATGTGTATATAAGAGGTCTCGGAAATTACAAGGGTTACAAAATGGTGCCTTTCAAGATCAAGGGCGCTACAGCCTCGAGCAAAAAGTTCAAGAAGGGCAAATATTATACCGTGCAGACTGAGCTCAACATCAGGAAGGGCCCGGGCACCCAGTACAGCCAGGTGAGCAGAAGCAAACTCAGCTTGTCGATGAGAAAGAAAACATTTAACGTCAAGAAAGCAGTGCTTATGCCGGGCGTGAAAGTCAAGTGCAAAAAGGTGAAGGGCGACTGGATGAAGATTCCTGGTGGCTGGATATGCTGCAAATATGACAACGAACTCTATGTATATTAGCTCGAATAACAGATAAGGCAAATCAAAGGGGCTGTCGCATTTTGATACGCTCCCTTTATGAGAGACAGTGAAAAAGGAAATCACTGTTAATCATGAAGGGAGCTATTTTTATGGCAGAAAAGCAGAAATTGTCACCAGC
>CADBXM010000014.1 GCA_902798745.1 uncultured Eubacteriales bacterium | reverse complement strand
CATGGCATCTCCTCAAGGATATATGAGTCATATGGCAGCGCTCCGAACTTGCTGTTCATAGGAGCCTTATCTCCGAACTCTCCTGTTCCGAACCATACTCCGTGCAGGATATCCTGGGATCTCTTCTCGAGATCTGCAGTCTTGATCTCCTTCGCCTCAAGCAGGTCATCGAACGGGTTCTGCTTTCTTGCAGCATCAGCATCCTCATCTTCATCGAGGTCTCCGGCAGCTCTTCTGTCCTTAGTGGAGAAGAAACCGTTCTTGTCAGTCACGACTACGTGGGTCTCACCGTTTGTAACAGAGATGATCTTGAACGGAACAAACGAGAATCTCTCTGAAGTTGAATCAGCGATCTTAGTTCCCTGGACATCTGATCTGTAGACATAGTCATCGAAAGTAAGAGCCATCTCGTTCTTATTGTCGTCGAAAGCTACGATGACTCCGTCCTCACGGATGGTAAACATGTGCTCTGTCTTATCTGTTCTCTGGTATGTCTCATTTGTCTTGGACTCGCGAATAGTGTAGGTTCCGTATGGAAGGTCATCTGCCAGAGTCTCAGCAGTATATGCCTTCTTTTCTTCGTTCCAGTGGACAGTGATCTTACCCACGTCCTTTCCAGTAGGGACTCTCTTGATGCTTTCATCCTCAAACATTGCGCTCTTGGATTCGAGTTTCTTCCAGTCGACCTTGTCAGTCTTGTTGTCGAGATCCTTGCGGACTACTACATCTCTTCCGGATACATTCTTGATGGTCATAACGATGTCATCAAGCCTTGCTCCGCCGAGAGCTTCGGACTTTACGAGTTCCTTGTCTCTCTTGATGATCTGTACTCCACCTCTGACGACTGCTTCTCTTACCTTGTCTTCAGTCAGATCAACTATTTTTCCGTCTTCACGGATAGTGAAGGCTCTGGACCACTCAGTGTTCAGAAGATATCCCTTGGAAGGCTTAGTTTCCTTCACAAGATAAGAACCGTAAGGAAGTGCATGAGCATCAGAAGATGCGATGCCGTCAGCATTCGTGGTGATCACAAGGGCTGCATCACCCTTCGCGATTTCCTTGCCTCCAACCATGATTGTCTCCTTGGACTGGTTGTAGATGGTGAATTCAGCACCTGCGAGTGTTGCATCGCCCTGAGCGTAGTTGGTATCCAGGTCATTATCGATCTTGGCTACCTTGACGCCGCCTCTCTGGATGGTATCGTTGCCTTTGATTGACTCATTGTAGGTTTTTACATGAATATTGTCTGTTCCATCTTCAGTGATAGTAACTTCGAGAATCTCATCATTGACAAGATAACCTTCAGGTGCTTTGACCTCCTGGATCAGATAAGTTCCGAGAGGATAGCAGACCTTACCATCCTTGTCCTTGTACAGGGCATCATTGGAATAACCGGATGCGAAGGCCAGATTCTGTCCATCGATCTTACCGTGCTCATCAGTCACAAAGTGCCATGTTCTGAGCGGAGCATCCGCCTTTGCAGCCTTAAGAAGCACTTCCTGATTCTTCAGTCTGTCGTAATACTCGAACTTGTATACAGCACCCTTGAGTGTCGCATCGCCTTCACCGTGATCATGAGGATAACCTACAGGATTCTTTGTCAGCAGGAGCTGCACAAGATCAGTGATAGGTTCATCCTTCGCAGTGAATGTGGTAGTCTCTTCGGACACGACCTTTACGGTATATGTTTCTGTATCCTTTGCATATCCCGGAGGAGCATAGGTCTCTTTCACCGTGTACTTGCCCTCCAGGAGCTCGATAGTATTGCTCTCGCCATTGGCCTTAAGAGTGAGTGTGCCAACTGCTTTATTTGAGCTGTCATATACCGTGTACTCGGCTCCTTCGATAGAATAGCAGTTGTTTCCGTCTGTGATCGAGGTCCTGTTCGATACCTTTTTCATGGTCAGATATCCCGGAGCTTCAAGATAGCCAACGATCATGTCCTGTACTCCGGACATATAGCAGATGAACACCTTGAAGCTGTCAGGAACTGCATCATCCTTTGAGCTGTCCGCCTTCCACAGAGCATCGCCCAGTTTCTTGGCTTTGGTCCACACCTCTCCAAGGCTTGATGCATGTGTACCGTTCCAGGTAGCCATATCCGATGGTCTTCCTGCATAAACATAAGAGAGTGCCAGATGCGCGATACCCCAGTCCTTGCTGAAGTCTCCTGTGTAGTAGTCGCCTTTGATGTTCTTGACGTTCTTGTCATAACCCGGATATGAAGGCGAATAGTAGACGATATTCCTGAGAGCGTTCCACTTGCCCTTGTCATCCTCATCCGTGACGACTTTATCTACCGTCACTGTTCCTGTCGGTGGTGAATTCTTAGCCGGCTGCACGCAGTATGAACAGCTGCCGCCGAGATCATCACCAAGGTCACACTTTCTTGAATTACTGTAGCCGCCATCACCGGATCCATATCTGATCTGGCCTCCGTCGGTCACAGTATATTTGCTACCGACCTTGCCGCCGAATGCTGATGCTTCCTGGGTCGCGATCGGGATCACTGAGCCGAGCACCATGATCATGGCAAGAGTCATTGTGAGCATTCGCTTGAATGCATCGATAAACTTGTTGTCTGTCATTGCGTTATTTCTCCTTTCGCTTTTGCTAGATGCACATGAATGCGAGGATGATCACCGGCAGGCTGAGAACTACGCAGATCCCAGTCAGTATCCAGCTGAGCCTGTTAGCTGCTTTCTCGCTGAGATAGAGCTGCATTCCTGCATCATCCGAGCAGATGATCACTTCGTCATACGGTTTGTTGTCTTTGGTTTTCGTCATATGCTGTCCTTTCCCGCAATTTCAGGCAAAACAAAAACGCCCAGATCGTTAAATCTGAGCGTTGCATGTTTGTCATGATATTGCGATTATTGTAGTATTAATAATTTTCTTCTTCGGGTAGTAACTGGTAGTCATAGAGGAGGGGTTACAGGGGAGGAGACTTGCGGGTGAGTGCTCACTGCAAGTAGCGAAATCACCTTGCATCATCTCTGTTGCGTTGGCGCTCACGGAATCTGGCATAGTGTTCCATCGCGGCAGCCACGTAATCCTCTCTCTTGGACACTGGAAGATCTGGCGGGAACAGTCTGCTGAAACGCTCACCTCTGAGAACTATCCGCTCTTTCTGATTCGGTTTCTGCTCCATCAGGATCGCGTCTATTGCTTCAGGTGTGAGTTTATGATCTTCTGACATTTTCCTCATTCTGATTGCCTGAGCATATGACGGGGTGCAACCCTCTATTTCCATGCTTTCCCAAATGAGACCCTGCTGCAGCTTCGGGATATATGAAAGCTCAACAGCTGGTCTCATGGCAACCACCCCTTCATCGACCATATCCAGAATCTCTGGTAAGAGTTCAGTAAGACGAATATATCTGAATATCTGAGTCTTACTGTCTCCTACCTCAGATGCCATCTCAGCAGATGAGGTTTCCCATATATTATTCCCCACTGGGGAATAATTATTCTTAGAAGGTCTTCCTGCAACTCGTTTCATCGCATCCAGCCTCATCTTGTACGCGAACGCTTTTTCTGATGGAAGTATTGTTGTTCTCTGAAAGTTGGACTCGACCATGAATATCGTGGCCTCATCCCTGTTCATCTCTACCACTTCACATCTGAGCGTTCCGATTCCTGCAAGCTGACATGCTCTGAATCTCCTGTGTCCAGACAGAAGTTCATATCTCCCATCTTCTTTCTTCCGGACTGTAGCAGGCGTAAGCACTCCGTTCACCTTTACTGATTCCACGAGGTTCATCATGTCCTCGTCATCCCGGACCTTGAAAGGGTGATCAGGGAACGGATCTATCTCATCAAGCGGGATCTCATATATCCGCTTGAGCTTCGCATCATCTCTCTCTTCCTGTGAGGAGAACAGATCATCTAGCGATGGAAGCTTCATCTCTATGTCTCTCGCGCTCGCCATGCTTCATCACCTCCCTTGTCAGCTGCTCATATGCTTTCGCTGGTTTTGAATCCTTGTCATAGGCAAATATGCTCATTCCTGCCTTGGATGCCTCGGCTGCCTTTACTGCCACAGGGATCTGAGTATTGAAAATATGGATATGCATACCATACTGTGTCCGGATCTTGTCCGTGACTTCCTTCGCCAGATTTGTGCGGTTGTCTACGAGTGTCATGACTATACCACCTATCTGAAGTTTGTCATTGGTGTGGTTACGGACCATGTCTATGCTCTTCATCAGCTGTGTCATACCTTTTGCCGGCAAGTACTGCGCCTGCACCGGAATGACCACACTATCCGCTGCTGTGAGTGCATTGATCGTGATCATACCCAGCGACGGCATACAATCTATTAGGACATAGTCATAGTTCTTTTTCACATCCTTCAAAAGATTTGCCAGCACTTTCTCTCTGCTCATTGCATTTACAAGCTGTGTCTCCATCGATGAAAGATCCAGATTGGATGGTATCAGGTCGACTCCCTCCGGATGATGCAGGATAGTTTCCTTAACATCCGGCTTGTAGTTCTGTGTCACAAGATACATAAGCCTTCCAAGAGAATTCTCTATCGAGTCAGCATCCCATCCGAGACTGGTTGTGAGGTCACTTTGTGGATCCCCATCTATCAGCAATACCTTATTCCCTTCCCTGGCCAATCCAATACCGAGATTCAGTGTAGTTGTAGTCTTTCCGACTCCGCCTTTCTGATTGCATATAGCTATCGTCTTCGCCATTCATACACCTCCTAACTGAGACAGGGCCTGTCGCCTACCTTTCCGAAAGCTTCGTCGAGCCAGTTCGATACCAGAAACTGATTGAATATCTCTGTATCAAAGAGTTCGTCTATGAAAGTCTCATAAGTATCAGCATCGTATTCGCTGAAGATATTCAGGATATCCAGATCTACCGCTGCATTTTCCAGCCCTTTTGTCATGAACATTGACTGCAGCATTATCACAGCTGTCTCCGGATCAGTGTGCTCCATCCTGTAAACGATTTCCTTGAGAATAAACATCTCCATACCATCCGCCATATAGTCGAATCTGTCTGCTGATTTTTCTGCAAGGAAGGCGATTACTTTTGACATAAGTGCCTCCGGTTCAGGATCTTCCGGCGTATACTCATTGTTATCTTTGTCAGCAAACTCTTCAGGATCAATGACATAGAATTCTCTGTTCAGTTCTTCCGCCTGTCTTCTTTCTTCATTAGCATTACCGTCCTTTTCTTTACATATCATCTTCATAAACATCTTTTGTCCTTTCTCCGGTTTGCCCGGCTGCAATAAAATTGACTCCGCACCTTATTGCACGGAGCCATGTAATACTTCAGCCGGAGCCGAAAGGACAATCGTCAGTCTACGAACTTGATCAGAAGGTCATCTACTGCATCAGTGTATCTGCCTTCTGCTATCAGCTGGTTCTTTAGTTCGACCAGCGCCATTACTATTATCCTGACTTCATCATAAGTGAATTTGAATTTTGGTCTGAACATGATGCTTTACCTCCTTCACTTATATTTAACTTCACCATTTTTACTTTTTCAAATGTGCAAAGATAAGATCCATCTGAGCCCTGTCCTCTAACTGCTTTATCTTTATTACTTCCTTCCTGGCAAAGAACTGTATCAAAGCATGGACTTCAACTACCTGTTTTCTTGCAACCTCTGTCATTGGAAATCTCCGATCTGCAAACAACAGGCTTACCTCTTCCTCGCTCCAGTTGCTTTTCTCAAGAATCTCCTCTTTTGAGAATAAAACCACCGCTGGTGACCTGTACAGTTCTTCGATATCCAGCCAGTCAAGCCGGATGTTATCAACTTGTTTACGTCTTCTTACGTAACTCTTAATAAAGAAATAATCATACCTGCTATATACATCATCTATCCATGGATCTCTGGCCACGTCTACCTCCAATAACTGTTTCTAACTTTTTCTCTTCTGACCGAGAGAAATTGCATCAATGCATGATTCTCTACCAGTTTTCTTTTCCCATAATCGATCGATGGAAAGCTTGGATCATTGAATAGCTTTTCTATCGTACCATGGCTCCAACCTGTCATTTCTACCAGATCACTGATCGAATACAATATGACCTCACTTGAAACGTAAATCTTCCCAAGACTTGATGCTTCATACCAGTTAAGCTCTTCATACGAGCTTGTGCCTTTTTTCCTCATCCCCTTCTCCTTTTTTCTTCATAGTATTTCAGCGCTGCCTCTATATATTCCTCCTGGCCCCTTGGTGATAGTTCTTCAGGGATGCGGGATATCACATTCTCATTTGTTATGGTAATCTTTGCTTTCTGATTATGTTTATCCTCAGAAATAATATTCCCAATAATATCAGGTGTTAATTTACCATCAGAATATAGTTTTCTCATCCTTATACATTGCTCATGAGAAGGTTTACGCTGTTCGTAGTCCATAAACTCAATCACCTTACACTGAGTTCGAGCAGGCAGAAAGGACAGCTCATACCCTGATCTAAGGCTGACTTCTCCATCATCTACCATTTCCCTAAGGTCTGGGATAAGTTTTTCCAGGCGAAGCAGTCTTTTTATAATATGTTTGGTGTCCGCCTGATCCAACCGGATATCCTCTGCTATGATTTCAGTTGTTCTTCCTTCCTTGCGATCTATAAGATCTTTCTTGAGACGATATATATCCCCTTTTTCACACAGCTTAAGGTTCGTGCGCTGCCGATTTGCCTCTATCATATATATGCAGGCATCGTCATCAGACAGATCCAGTATCTCACACAGGAATTCTTTAATACCTGCCAGCTTACATGCATATAAACGTCTGTGGCCTGACAAAAGCTCATATTCCCCGTCACCCGCATATCTCACAGCACCAGGCGTTATCTGTCCGTATTTTGCAATCGAACGGACAAGATCTTCCATATCCTCATCGTAATCTATATAAAAAGGGTGCTCATGAAACATCTTGATGGTTTTTATAGGAACAAAACAGATATTCCTGCCCATCGATTCCCTGGCTTTCTCGCTATCTTCAATTACAGCATTCACTAAAGCGTCTAGTGCTGCAGCCTTTTCAGTGAAGGACGCATCTTCTAATGCGCTTATTACAGTCTCTATAATATTCATCCCGATTCCTAATTATTTACAGGCGCTCGCCTGTCTCTTCCCAGTAAGCTTTCCTGACTCTGTTCTCCAGTTCTATTACTTCATCCGCATAAGGGAGCAGGCCCTCAGCTTTTGCTCTACTTATGATTGCAAGCTGCATCGCATACAGCAGTCGTCTGTCAAAGTAGCTCATTTCTTTTGTGTCCATTGCGTTCTCCTCTTCCGGTTTCACCTATTGATTGCCGGATTCAGTTTATCGAGGAATCCGTCAGTTCACAATTCTGTGAAAGCTTGCATATAACGTGCAACCTGTTATTCTGCATATAAAAAAGACACGGTGTATAGCAGTACCGTGCCTTGTGCATCGCCTGAATAATTATTCAGTGAATATGCATCCCCGTGCCCTTAAGCAGTATAGAATTGTTATGAAAAGAGCGATAATTGTACTCACAAAATTGTATCCGCGCTATTGTGTGAACTACACCTCACTTTTCAGAGCCGGAGATTTGCTCAAACTCAGTGTTTTCAATGGTTTGGCATCATTTAGCATATCAGCAGAACTACACCTGTTGATATGTTCCCCTGCTCATGCGGCCCGATTTTGAGGCCCAGAAAAGGCGATTTTTTGATTATTTCTGCTTTTTCAGGGAGAAACCGCGAATCGCTGAAACGCAGTAATTTCAACGGTTTTCAGGCTTTTTTCTTTTGTATCCTCGCTACTACCTCGATGTGTTTCGTCATCGGGAAGTTGTCGTAAGACTTGATCTGCTTTATCTCGTATCCATTCGCGCGGAAGCTGTCGAGGTTTATGCAGAGCGTCTTGGGATTGCAGCTTACGTAAACGATCTCATCGATCCCATAACTACAGAGCATTGCGACAGCTTTGTCATGTATGCCAACTCGTGGTGGATCTACTACGATTATATCAGGCTTTTCCGGTATTTCATCCAGCTTTTCCTTTACATCACCGCATATATAATGGCAGTTCTTTATACCGTTAAGATCTGTATTTGAGTGCGCCGCTTCTATTGAATCTTCGACGATATCTATTCCGTATACAGCCTTAGCTTTTGAAGCCATCAGTTGCGATATAGTACCTGTTCCGCAATATAAATCATAAACGGTTTTATCGCTCACATCCGGAACTACATCAAGCACATCTGAATAAAGTCTTTCTACCGCGTCGATATTTGTCTGGAAGAATGCAAAAGCCTTGACCTTGAAGTTGAGTCCAAGTATCTCCTCGTTGTAGTAATCCCTGCCCCACAGTAGTTTATGACTTTCATCGATCACCGCATCGGCCAAGCTGTCGTTGAAAGTGCGCATAATACCGACAATCTTCATATCTCCGGTATCGAGTCCGAGAAGCATATCACGGAAGCCTTCTTCATCGAAAAAGGCATTGGCGCCGTTTGCTATGCCGTCGCTTGCAGTTACCACGTTTACAAGGATCTCTCCGGTGCGAACTCCGCATCTTACGACAAGGTTCCTAAGAAGCCCCGTATGGAGTTTGCGGTGGTATGGTCTATACCCTTTAGAACGGCAAAATTCAAGCACAGAGCAAAGAACTGTGTTGAAAGGACCGGGAACCAGCTGACACTCATCAGTCGTTATAATGGACATCCAGCGGCCTTTATAATGCATACCGAGCTCAAGCTCTCCGTCCTTTTCAAGATCGCCGAAAGTATACTCCATTTTGTTTCTGTATCCACCCGTGCATATCGCAGGCTCCATGCCAAGATACAGAGACTCATCTATCTCATGTTTTGCCAGAAGACGTCTGACCGACTTGTCTTTCTGCCTGTATTGCTCGGCGTAATCTACGCCCTGATAGATGCAGCCTCCGCAATGCTCTGCAGCCGGACAGAGTTTATCCGTATTCAGTACTATTGTTTCTTTGATATTCATTATTGATCCTGCTTTCAATAGCGGAATGAGATCAGCGTAAGAGTCGCGTATACGGCTATCATTCCGAGGAGAACAAGAGCCTGCTTTCCTCTGTGCTCTGTCATGAGACCGACAAGCTCACGTACAGAAGCGTTTGGCCAGAAGTACCATTTTGTGTCTGAACCGATACCCTCTGCCTGCAGCTTCACTCGCTTCGCATATAGCCCGCTTCTGAACACATGATATTTAGTCGTTGCAAAAGCTATCTTCGTATCGGGAATGCTTCTTTCGGCTTCAATGAGTTTCTCCTTTGTGAACTTCATGTTCTCAAATGTATCAGTCGATTTATCCTCTTCGATAATGCTGCTTTCCGGTATGCCCTGTTTAATGAGGTATCGCTTCATGCATTCGCTCTCAGAGATAGGCTCATCCGGGCCTTGTCCTCCTGATGTAATAAAGACAGGCGCCACGCCGGTCTCAGCATACTGTTTTTTGCCGAACTCTATCGCTTTGTCTATTCTGCCCTTGAGGAGTGGAGTCGGCGTGCCGTCATCTCTTATTCCGCAACCGAGAATGACGATATAATTTTTATCGTATACCGGTATGTGCCTCGCGGCTATGATATTCGCTATTACAGCGCCTATCAGCATACACTCACAATAAAGGTAAATAGTTGAGAAGAGTTGTGATGCAAGCTCCAGCTTTAATACATGAGCAGCGCTGCCGCTGATGTATCGCCCTGAGAAATAGATGATAGCTGCGCCTCCGATCATTAGGATCGACAGTATGATCCCAAGAAAATTCACGAGTCTCTTCCCCTCGTGTCTAATGAGTGAAATATTGGATGCGCAAAGCGCCACAGAGAATATGAGAATAAACGGGAATGTCACAAAAATGAACATCCTGGCAGTTCCGAGAAGATTAGATAATACAGACAGCATCCCGTATGTTTCGGGGTCGCTGTCAATAAGCGACATGAGGCTTATGTTTGATGCCGAAACGAACAGGACAAACAAAGCAAATCCCATGTAATAAATGGTGTTGTAAGAGTAGATGTTATATCTAAGCTGCTTGAGAAATGCATAGAGCAGCATAACTATTGAGCATGAAAAATACACGGCAAGGATGATGCAGATGGTGTGCGCGCTCCTCTCGTTCCTTTGTGACATGACAAACATGACTATCAGTAGCACGACACCCGTGAGTACCGCTATGTCCCATACTTTAGGTTTCTTCATTGTAATACCTTGAGTAAAAGTCCCTTTTGTATTCCGTGAATCTGTCCTCATCGATGGCAGTCCTTATGTTTTCGCACATATGGGAAAGAAATCGAAGGTTGTGCTCCGATAGAAGCATCTGCGAAAGCGTTTCGCCTTCCTTGAATAAGTGCCTGAGATATGCCCTGCTATAGGTGCGGCAGGTGTAGCAGTCGCACTTTGGATCAAGCGGACCGAAGTCGCGTTCAAACCTCGCGTTTTTGATGCTGAGCCTGCCCTCGCTGGTCATTGCCATGCCGTGCCTGGCTATCCTGGTCGGCTCCACGCAATCGAACATATCCACTCCGCGCTCAACGGACTCGAATATATAGTCGGGTGTGCCGATCCCCATCACATAACGAGGTTTGTCCTCAGGCAAAAGATCTGGAGCGTAGTCCAGTACTTCCACGAACTCTTCTTTCTTCTCTCCGACCGAGATGCCGCCGATGGCGTAGCCCGGGAGATCGAATTTCACTATCTCTCTTGCGCTCTCTTCTCGAAGGTCTTTATAGAATCCTCCCTGCATGATACCGAAAAGCGACTGTGTATCTGTATTTCTGTGAGCTTCAATACAGCGCTCCAGCCATCTTGTGGTGCGCGCCTGTGATCTTTCTATATACTCCCTGGACGCGTCCTTAGGAGCGCACTCGTCAAATGCCATGATGATGTCAGAACCGAGATCATTTTGCACCTCGATCGATCTTTCCGGAGACAGCATATGACGGCTTCCATCAATATGGGAAGCAAATCTTACGCCCTCTTCAGTTATCTTTCTCATGGCTCCGAGGCTAAACACCTGATACCCACCGCTATCAGTAAGTATGGGCTTGTTCCAGTTCATAAACTTATGAAGTCCGCCGGCTTCCCTCACTATATCGCTTCCCGGTCTCAACATCAGATGGTAGGTATTAGCCAAAATGATTTGCGCCCCGGTATCCTCCACGCTCTCGGGTTTCATCGCCTTGACCGTGGCCTGAGTTCCCACAGGCATGAAAACAGGCGTCTCTATGCTCCCGTGAAGCGTAGTGATCCGTCCTTTTCTCGCTTTGGTCTTCGCGTCCTTATGGAGTATTTCAAATTCAAGTGCTTTACTCAATCGTATCTCCGTTCGTTCCTATTTGATCAGCATCGCGTCGCCGTAACTAAAGAATCTGTAGCGCTCCTTTACAGCTTCTTCGTATGCCTTCAATATCTCTTCTCTGTCATACAGCGCCGAAACTAGCATTATCAGTGTGGATTTCGGCAGGTGAAAGTTTGTGATAAGCGCGTCGACTATCTTAAACTCGTACCCCGGATAAATGAATATACCTGTAGATGTCTCTCCTGCCCTTACTCTGAAAAGCTTTGCTGAGCTGTTTCTGTTAAATGGCTGCATCGGCATACCCGCCATGCTTTCCAGCGTGCGCGTCGAAGTAGTTCCGACAGAAATGATGCGGCCACCATTGCTTATAGTGTCATTTATGATCTTAGCGTTTTCTTCATCGATAGAGCACTCCTCGAAATGCATCTTGTGCTCTTCCACCACGTCCACTTTGACAGGCCGGAAAGTGCCTATTCCTACATGCAGGGTCACATACGCGATCCTTACGCCTTTATCTTCGGCTTTTTTAAGGAGTTCTTCAGTAAAGTGAAGCCCCGCCGTAGGAGCAGCGACCGAGCCATCTATCCTGCTGTAAACCGTCTGGTACATTTCCTTGTCGTTTTCCTCGGCTTTTCTGGTGATGTATGGCGGAAGCGGCATGGAGCCTATCTCTTCCAGACGTTCCATGAATATCCCTTCATATTCAAATTCCACAAGCCTGGTACCGTTTTCTTCATCGTGGATGCCTAGTATGTGCGCCTTGAAATCATCCGTAAAAATAACGGTGTTCCCTTCATGCAGACGCTTTCCCGGTCTGACCATGCACTCCCATTTGTCGCCATCTATCCTTTTGATCAGTAAGAGCTCTATATGCGCGCCGGTACCTTCCTTGATCCCGTACATTCTGGCCGGTATGACTCGTGAGTCATTAAGTACCAGGCAGTCTCCCGGATCAAGGTATTCGAGGATATCATAAAAATGACGGTGCTCGATCGTCTTGCTTTCTCTGTCAAGCACCATCAGTCTGCAGCTGTCACGCTGTTCAAGCGGCGTCTGCGCTATCAATTCTTCCGGTAAGCTGTAATCAAAATCTTCTATTCTCAATACTTTACTCCAGTTCCATTCGTAATTGTTCAGATTCAGGCTCCTGATAGTATGACATCAGGTCCATATGTTCATATGCCGCTTTTGAAGCGACTCTTCCCTTCTGAGTCCTGTAAAGAAGCCCTGCCTGTATAAGATATGGCTCATTGGCATCTTCTATAGTGACTCTCTCCTCTCCGATCGCAGAGGCAATTGTCTCGATCCCGACAGGCCCTCCGTTGAAGCCTTTAATTATCGTCTCAAGTATATCTCTGTCCAGCTTTTCAAGACCGAGCTCGTCCACTCCGAGTGCTTCAAGAGCCTTCATGGTTATTTCTATATCCACATTCCCGTCAGAGATGACGGACGAGAAATCTCTTACTCTTTTGAGTAGTCTGTTGCCAATACGCGGAGTCCCTCTTGAGCGCCTTGCTATCTCGGAAAGCGACTCTTCATCGATCGATGTATCCAGAACATTGGCAGTTCGCCTTAGGATCTCTTTGATCTCTTCAGGCGTGTAGAACTCGAACTTCTCCACTATACCGAATCTGTCTCTCAAAGGTCCTGAAAGACTGCCCGCGCGCGTGGTAGCGCCGATAAGCGTGAACTTCGCGATATCTATTCTTAATGACCTCGCGGCAGGGCCTTTACCGATGATGATATCCAGCACATAATCCTCCATCGCGGAATAAAGGACTTCCTCGACAGAACGGTTAAGTCTGTGTATCTCATCTATAAAGAGTACATCATTATCATTTAGATTTGTGAGGATAGCAGCGAGGTCACCGGCTCGACCAATAGCCGGACCCGATGTCACCTTTATATCCACTCCGAGCTCATTGGCGATAATGCCTGCGAGAGTTGTTTTGCCGAGTCCTGGGGGACCGTAGAAAAGCACGTGATCGAGAGGCTCGCCTCTCATCTTGGCTGCCTCTATATATATCGACAGATTATCTTTGGTAGCTGTCTGTCCGCAGTACTCACTCAAATACTGCGGCCTAAGTGTCATTTCGCCTGCCAGCTCGGATGGTACTGCTTTTGTCTGTGTTACTCTTTCGTTCATTTGCTGTCCTTTAGTTAATTAGTATGATCAAAGAAGGAATTTAAGTGCTTTCTTTACGTATTCTTCTGCACTTAAGTCTTCGTCAGGCACTGATCCGACAGCGCTTTCCGCTTCCTTTTTGCTGTATCCGAGAGTAGTAAGAGCCACAACGGCCTCGCCTCTTTCTCCGCTTCCCGGGACTGCAGGAACTGCAAGTCCTGATGACAGATCCGCTCCCTCCAGAGGGATAGCCGATACTTTGTCTTTTAACTCAAGTATCACACGTTCAGCAGTCTTTTTGCCGATACCGGGAGCCATGGCTATCGAAGCTGCATCTCCGCCGGATATCACACCTTTTATTTGATTTGGTGTACCGAGACTCATGATGGCAAGGCCGGCCTTAGGACCTACACCCTTTACTGTTATGAGCTGTTCAAACAGAGCAAGGCTTTCGCTGTCAGCGAAGCCGAATAGAGCCATGCCGTCTTCCTTTACCTGCATGTATGTGTACATGCTGATTTCATCGCCTTCGCGAGCCGTAAGGAGACTGCTAGTATCGGAAACATAAACGCGGAACCCTATTCCCGCGGATGTCTTTACGACTATAGCGCCGCCCTCATAATATAGATATTCACCTTCTAAAAATCTTATCATCAGATCCCTTTCTGTGTTTTACAAACGAGGTCTGCGGCCACCCGCGTGATGTGCGTGGCATATGGCTGCAGCGAGAGCATCAGCCGTATCATCAGGTTTCGGAACCTCACTGAGCCCAAGTATCATCTTTACCATAGCCTGGACCTGCTTCTTATCTGCTCTGCCATAACCGGTCAGTGCTGACTTTATCTGAAGCGGCGTATACTCGGATATCCTGACTCCTGCTTTGGCGCATGCCAGAAGCGCTGTACCTCTTGCTTCGCCCACCATTATAGCAGTAGTAGCATTCGTATTATAGAACAGTTCCTCTATAGAAGCTTCTTCGGGCTTATACTCCTCGATGATCGCACTCAGCTCATCATATAGAGTCATAAGCCTGTCCTCATTAGGCGTATGAGCGTCTGTGGTGATCGAGCCGTACACAATCGGAGTGAACTTGCTCCCCTTATATTCAACGATCCCGTAGCCCATTATGGCATATCCAGGGTCAATTCCTAATATTCTCATCTGATGCCTGCCTCAATTCTTGGATTGTTCTGCATCTTCTATAAGCTCGCGAGCTGCCTGAAGAGCATTCTCGCTATCCGCGGATCCACTGAACAGCGTCGCTATCATGGATGTCTTTCCATCTCTGTCTAGATGATCGATATTTGTAAATGATTTGTCAGAATCCACCGACTTGCTGATAAGATAATTATCGTCACCATATGCTGCGATCTGTGGCAAATGCGTAACAGATATGATTTGTCTGTGCCGTGATATCTCGCTCAGCTTCTTTCCCACAACAAGAGCGGTATGCCCGCTGATCCCGGTATCGATCTCATCGAATATCATCGTCTCGACACTATCCGACTCTCCGATTATGTGCTTGAAAGCGAGCATTATCCTGGATATCTCGCCTCCGGATGCGATTCTGGTAAGTGGCATCAGTGGGTCTCCCGGATTTGTGGAAATAAGGAATTCCACCCTATCGAATCCAAGCGGCCCAATATCATCCAGCCTTTGGATATCTATGTTGAACTCTGAATTAGCAAATTCCAGGTCCTTGAGTTCTTTGGTCACAGCCGATCCGAATCTTGCCGCGATTATATGTCGTATCTCGCTTACGTGCTCTGCCTGATCCTCAAGCGCTGTCCGTTTCTTGTGAGCAACATCTGCCAGCCTTGCCTTCTCATGATCGAAATTCTGTATCATGTCAAGCTTAGCCGCCAGTTCATTCTTATATTCGAGTATTTCTTCTATATCTTTGCTGTACTTTCTCTTTGCATCTTCTATCACCGAGAGCCTTTCAGAGACAGCATCCATATCCGCCTCTGAAAAACTCAGGCCGGTCATTATATCTCTAAGAGAAGATGCAACATCTTCAAGCGAATAATATGCATCCGATGCCTGCGAAGAAAGCTGCTTGATCTGTTCGCTGTATGCCTCGATAGATGAGAGTTCGCTCGTCACATGCCCGAGTTCTCCGAGCGCAGAACCATTATTATCATATTCCGAGCCACATAACGCATCGTAAGAAGACCTTACTGCTCGAAATATCTTCTCACTGTTTTTCATGAGTGTGAGTCTGTCTCTGAGCTCTTCATCCTCTCCCGGAGCGAGGTGCAGTCCTTCGATGTAATTGTGCTCAAATGAGTAGTAATCCTGCTGGCGCGTTGCATCGGCTTCCGCTCGCAACAGATCATCGTATTCCTTCTGAGCAGCCCTGTAACTATCATAAAGCTGCTTTAGTTTTTCAAGCTCTCCGGACAGGGCATCGGCATGGAATCGGTCCGTTATATGTATATGATTCTCCTGATCGAGTATCTGCTGATTATCATATTGGCCGTGGATATCTACCCAGTCCGCACAGAATGATCTGATCTGACCGAGAGTTACCATCTCGCCATTGAGCTTTGAGATGGATTTGCCGCTTGCGAGTATCTCTCTTGAAATGATCACTTCCTCACCGGCCTTGGTGCCTGCGATCTGGATGAACGCCTTATCGCAACCTGTCCTCACCATGGAAGTATCTGCTCTGTCTCCGAGCACTGTGCTGATCGCGGTTACCAGCACAGACTTTCCTGCGCCTGTTTCTCCCGTGACCACGTTAAGACCGCTGCCAAGATCGAATGACAGATGTTCTATAGTAGCAAAATTGTCTATTATGATCCGGTCTATCATTGTCTCTTGTTATCAGTCCCTTGTATCCAAAACCTTATCGAATTCCTCAGTTACGGCCTTTACATTCTCCTCGTGGTCTACTACTACGAGCAGCGTATTGTCACCGCTGATGGATCCAACCACGTGTTCCAGACTGAGGCAGTCTATTGCTTCGCCCGCAGCGCCGGAGCAGCCTGACAGAGTCTTTACCACTATCAGATTTTGCGCCACTTCATATGAAAGCACAGTCTCTCTGAATATCTTGATAAAACGCTCCGAGATCGGTCGGTCATCATAATTGCCGGCTATATATCTGTGTCTGCCGTCTCTTGTCTGGCCCTTGATCAGCTGGAGTTCCCTGATATCTCTGGAAACTGTAGCCTGCGTTACGTTGTAACCTGAATCCCTCAGTAGCTGGAGCAGCTGTTCCTGAGTCTCTACCTCGTTGGTCTTTATGATCTCAAGTATCTTGTTTTGTCTTGATAGTCTCATGTCTAACCTCTTACTGTGCGTTGTGTCAGTTTTGATGGCTCGCGACCGGGACACGCCGATATGGCGAAAAGTTCGAGAGCGGTATCCTTATCTATGTTGCCGCGTTTGATGTCCCTGTCGGTATTGTAAAGCTCGCAAAGTATCGCTTTGATGCGCGCTCTTGAATACTTGTTCGCAGCGTTATATGCCCTTTTGAAGCGAAATTCATTCACTCCGGTCTTCTTTGCCATGGATGCTATGCTCGATCCGTCTCTCGACAGTTCCAAGGCGTCATACATTATTTCGAATTGCTTAGTCAGTAGAGCCAGCACCGCCATAGATCCGTCTTCATCTCTTATGATGGCCTCGGCTATCGAAAGGGCTCTGCCCCTATCTCCGGATGTCAGAGCATCGACAAGGTTGAAGACGAACCTGTCGCTGTCGCCCGTGAGTATGTCTTCTATCAGGCCGGATGTGATCTCATCACCCTCGCATGCCTTTACAAGTTTGGATATGTCTTTATCCAACTCGGCAAGATCATACGCACTGTCTCTGTTGTAATAACCGGTCACATCGATCAGATGCTCAAGCTCACGCCTTGCGATCATTTTTGAACCGGCATGGACTCTCTTATTGACGAAAGCCTTTAAGTCGGCTTTTTCTAGCCTGGCGAATTCATACGATGAGCATGCCTTGATCATCTTCTTACCGAATGATGTGATGTCACCGGAATGGGACGCGTCCAGAATGAAGACAAGTATGGATGTTTCAAGTGGTGAGCCGACGAATTCTTTTAGTTCATCAGTTCCCATATCCGAGTCTTTTCTGTAGAGCGGAAGGTAATTATTTACTATCACCACTCTCCTGTCCGAGAACATCGAATACACCCTTGCTTCGCTCATGATGTCATACGCGCTTACGCTTTCTCCGTCAAGTTCGATCACATCAATGTCACGGCTTTCTTCGGGCACGTTATCATTTATCACCATGTCCTTTGCCCAGCTGATCAGATAGTCTTCTGCGCCGTAAAAAAACAGCGTGTCGCCTGTTATCCCTTTTTTGTGATCATTCGCAAAATCCTTATATGACATACCACGTTTATTTTACCACGTTTTTAACTGTATCTACGACTATTTTATTCCCGCTTAAATCTATGCCTACAGTACCGTTCAGATCGGTGCGGTACACCGTGATGTCACGCTCTTTTAGTCGTTTCAAAGTCTGCTCATGAGGATGCCCGTATAAGTTGTTTTTTCCAACGGATATCACGGCTATCGATGGCCGGACTGCATCCAGAAATACATCCGATGAACTCGACTTGCTTCCGTGATGTGCCACTTTCAATATATCGCAATCCAGATCATCAAGCCTGTTATTGTGCCTGTAGTAATCAAGCATTTTCAGCTCGTCCTCTTCCAGTAGATCACCTGTTACCATTATCCTGACCCCGTTATAATGGATCATATATACCATATTATGCTCATTCTCATCATCGGCACTTATGCCTGCCTTGGACTCTCTTACGGGCCACAGAACAGAAACATATACATCCTCTGCCATTCTTACAATAGAATCCGGTTTAATATACATTATCTTTCCCTTTCCAAGACTTACTTCTTCATTTCTGTAGTCAGACGGTATGCCCACAGAATTTACAGGATATACACGAGCAAGTTCACATATACCCTTGAAATGGTCAGTATGAAGATGCGTGACCAAAGCCATATCAAGGTCATCTGCCCCGCTTTTGAGAAGATATGGCATAAGCGTTTTTTCGCCCACGTTATATCTTTCGCTGCCACCGCCATCTATCAGCATATCGATATCTCCGGCTCTCACATGGGTACAATCGCCCTGCCCGACATAAGGAAAAAATACCTCGTCATCCGAAAGTCTGTCGAATATGCATGACGACAACATCGTCGCCGGAAGCAGTATAAGAAGTGCGGCTTTGATAATGCTTTTATGATCTTTTCGTATGAGCCTTACTCTCACCCATTCAGTTGAAGCTCCGAAAACAAAGACGTAGAAGCATATAACTGCCATGGCGCTGACTCCTGCTATACTCATGCTGAAACCACCATCAAAACTGAGAATGTGATTGACATGGATCACCGCGTCGGCAATAAGATCTGCCAGTTTTATCCCCAGCGAAGGCACCGAACCAAACACTAACTGCAACATCAGCAGCACTATGCAGACCGGCACCAGCACGGAAGCGAGCAAAACTATAGGCACATTTATAAGAATCGAAAGTGGATTGGCTCTGCAAAAAGTATATGCTGTTATCGGCACTATCCCGGCCTGTACAGCAGTCATCATGCCAAATGTCTCTCCGAGTTTCAATGAAAGAGGCTTTGTAAGTATCGCGATAGATATCATTGTGAGCATCGACATCTGAAAGCCGACTTCGAAAAGCTGATATGGATCAAAGGTCAAAATAAGCATCGCCGCGAGACTGATCGATGTAAGAAGATCGGCTCTTCGCCTAAAGTGTATGGCAAGCATACTCACTGTCATTACTATACATGCTCTGACCGTGGGTGTGCTCCACATCGTCATTTCACCGTAAATAAACAGCACCGCTATAATAAACAATGACGCAGTTTTCGTCCTTTTGCGACCGGTAAGGAATCTCAGGAGCGAGTATAGAAAACCTACGTGAAGTCCACTCACAGCAAGAATATGACCCGTCTGATTGCCGTTGAATTCCTTTTTCAGCTCATCATCCAGATCCCCTTTGTCTCCGAAGATCGCACCGCGAATGAACGCCGCTGTATCCTCATCAAATCGGTTTACAAACACATCTCTTGTATCATAAAGCATGCTCTTTACTATTCCCTGGTCCTTCTCGGCAACATCAAAACCGTTGTACCCATCTCTGCTTACAAATGCGAAATGGATCGTAAAAAGCATAAAACCTATCATCATAAAAATGATCATCGTGCGACGCTCATTTTGAGATATATCGGAAAACAAAACAGCAAGAGCGCATGCGATCATAAAGCATGCCGCTTCGACAGGCTTTATCTTTATCAATAAAAAATAGCCGGCAGCGATACCGGCTATGTACATAACTGTAAATACAGCAAGTTTGCGTCTTATCATCGCAGGTATCTCCCGCGACTATTCTATAAAAATCAGGATCTCAAAGTTGTACACACTTTGCCATGAAAAAAATGTAGGATCCGGGGCAATTTTTACAAATATTCGAGATTGCGTGTTGTAGTTCCCTTAGAATTTCAAGGCTTTGAAGAAGCGTTTTAGTTTTCAACAATCTTGTTTATCGCCTGAGTCCTGTCTTCTGCTTTAAAGACCGCAGAGCCGGCAACAATGATATCCACACCGGCGTCCTTTACTATGTATGCGTTGGAAGCGCCAACTCCGCCATCCACTTCTATCATATAGTCAAGGCCTTTCTCTTCACGCTTCGCCTTAAGATATTCAATTTTAGGAACAGAATTATCCATAAACTTCTGTCCGCCGAATCCCGGCTCAACTGACATAACCAGCACCATATCGATATCCTTAAGATGTTCATCGAGTACTGAAGGATCGGTCCCCGGCTTTATCGATACGCCCGCCTTTGCTCCCGCTTCCTTTATATGTCTGACAGTCGCTGCCAGATCATCGCAGGCCTCGTAATGCACGGTGATATATTCGGTGTTGTCAGTAATGAATTCCTCCAGATACTTATCCGGGTTTTCGATCATGAGATGTACATCAAACGGAACTGTCGCTATGCCTCTGAGGCTCTTCATTACAGCTGCGCCGAAACTGATATTAGGGACGAAGTGACCGTCCATCACATCGATATGAATGTAATCTGCCCCTCTTGAACAGATATCAGATACATCTTCGCCAAGCCTTGCGAAGTCTGCGGCCAGTATGGATGGTGCTATTTTTGCCATTTCTTTACCTCTTCTGTCATTATCAGATACGATTCGTATCTACTTCTAGCCAATTTCCCTTCTTCCAATGCTTCTTTTATAGCGCATTCAGGTTCATTTATGTGGAGACAGTCCGCATACTTGCAGCCTGTCTGAAGCTCTCTGAACTCCGGAAAAAGATCTCTTACTTTGTATATATCATACTCCGGCATGTCAAGCGAAGTGAAGCCCGGAGTATCATAGAGCATGGTATCTTCACCAAGCGGAAAGATCTCTACGTGTCTGGTAGTATGTTTGCCTCTTCCTGTTTTGTCACTGATCTCGCCTGTCTCGGCCTCGATGGCTTTCTCATAAGCGTTAAGCTCATCGCTTGCGGCAGATTTGAGTATATGGTTCGTGATCGTTGATTTTCCTACTCCCGAGGGACCCGCAAGAGCGACTCTCCTGCCTCTGATCATTTCAAGCAGTGTTTCTGTGCCTTCTCCGCTTATCCCGTTTACGAGTACTGTCGGATAAATATCTTCGTAGGCTGATCGTGCTATCTCAAGTTCTTCTTCATCTGCCAGATCGGTCTTTGTGATGCATATCACGGGCTCTATTTCTTTCATCACCGCGCCTGCTATCAGCTTATCGATCACAGGATAATTGACATCGGGCTGTCTTAAAGAAAACACGACCACCAGCGTATCCAGATTGGATACGGGTGGCCGGTTAAGATGGTTTTTTCGCTCGATCACGCGGTGGATGACACATTCGCCGTCCATATCGCTTTTGTCTATGTCAAAGTCTACTATGTCGCCAACATAGATAAGGTCTCTGTTTCTCTTGAGATTTCCGCGCGCCTTTCCCATGACAACACTATTGCCGTCATATACAAAATAGAATCCGCCGATACCTTTAACTACAGTTCCCTTCATCTGCTATTCTTTATTCTTGTCTTCTGAGCCGCTGTCATTATCGCCGGAGGCGTTGTCAGTATTTTCAGAATCATCAGTCTTGTCCTCAGTATCATGATCCTTTGGCTCCTCCGGTTTAGGCTCCGGCCCTGAACTTACCTGAAGGTCGATGGCTGTGCCCTTGTCGAGCTGTGAGTTAGCCTGATAGTTCTGGTAAATGACATATCCTTTACCTATTTCCTCATCCCAATCGTAGGAGATATTACCGACCTTGAAGCCAGCCTTTTTGATGGCCTTCTGTGCATCTTCAAGGCTCATTCTTGTCACTGAAGGAACGGTTCCCTTTTCAACACCCTTGCCGTCAGATACCTTTATGTCGATCTTGCTCTCTTTGTCGAGAGTAGAACCGGCAACAGGATCCTGCTCCAGCACTTTACCTTCCTTTTCAGGAGAAGTAACGGTCTTTACATTTCCAAGCAAATAACCGTGACTCTCGAGATAAGCTGCTACGTCTTCCTCTTGCATGCCGACAACATTAGGGACAAGACCTTCTTTGCTTCCCTTTGAAAGATTGATGGTGATAGTGCCCTCTTTGGCTGTCTCGACTCCCGGTTCAGGGTCCTGCAGGCATACTCTGCCCTCAGCATATTCTGAAGAATAGATGTCCTTGCCCTGCTTGATCTTAAAGCCTTCTTCCTCAGCTATCTTTGTAGCCTCCTCAAGAGTCTTATCCATCAGATCAGGCGCAGGCTTTGTAGGAGAAAATACTCCCGCCTGCCATGCGATCACACCGGCAGCTATAAGGACAAGCACCGCAGCGATGGCCGTGATTATACCCATCCTCTTTTTGCGTTTTTTGCTTTTGTCCTTTTCCCTTGCTTTGACTTCCTCCTCGACGTCTCGTTCGAAATCACGTCTCCTCTTATTGCTCTTCTCTTCAGTAGTCTTGCTGAAGATGAGATTGTCGGAAGCCACATTCGTTACAAATGAGATGTTGTCGAGTTCCTGTATCAGCTCATCCGCGTTGGCATATCTGTTGGTCTGATACTTGCTGGTAGCTTTCATGACACATCTGTCAAGTGCAGGAGGGATCCCCGGTTCGAGTTCGATTGGAGGAACGATCTCCTCATTGATATGCTTCAGAGCTACCGTAACAGGATTATCTCCGTCAAACGGGACTTTGCCTGTCAGCATCTCATACATTACAATACCGAGCGAGTAGATGTCAGAGCGCTCGTCCACATAGTTTCCTCTTGCCTGCTCAGGCGAGAAATAATGGACGGAACCGACTATCTTGCTGCCCGTCGAAAGAGTAGCGTCATTTACAGCTCTTGCGATACCAAAGTCCGCGAGTTTGACTACTCCGTCATTGGTGATCATTATATTGTGAGGCTTGACGTCTCTGTGAATGATTTTGTTTTTATGAGCGATCCTGAGAGCCGAAGCGACCTGCTTTGAAATATCGATCACCTTGCGGTAATCCATCGGGGCTTCTTCCTCGATGATCTTGTTGAGGGTTTTCCCCTCAATAAGTTCCATTACGATGTAATTGATATTTCCCTCTCGGCCTACATCGTATACTCCAACAATATTTGGATGTGAAAGACCGGCTGCGGCTTGTGATTCTCTCTTGAAGTTCTCAACAAAAGTCGCATCCTTGGTAAATTCCGGTCTCAAGATCTTAACGGCGATATACCGGTTAAGGAGTTTGTCCTTACCCTTGTATACTACGGCCATACCGCCGTCACCGATCTTCTCCAGGAGCTCATATCGGCCGGATAGTACTCTGCTCGCCATAACTAGTCCTCCAAGTCCACACAAATGACGGAAATATTGTCATTACCGCCATTCTCATTTGCCATCGCAACGAGTTTCTCGGCACATCTTGCCATATCGTCAGTAGCTGTCAGCACTTTGAGCATGGTCTCGTCATCGACTTCGTCATAAAGACCATCACTGCAAAGAAGCACTCTGTCACCCTTTTCCAGAGGAACGCTGAAACAGTCCGGCTCATTATTGGCATTAGCGCCGATCGCCCTTGTGATCACGTTCTTACGCGCATGCATATGCGCCTCGTCTTTGGTGATGGCGCCCATCTTTACGAGGTCGTTGACATAAGTGTGATCGTCTGTTATCTGCTGCATCATGTCGCCGTGCGCAAGATAGACTCTGCTGTCTCCGACATTGGCGACATACATCTCATTTTCTCTGATATAAGCAAAGGCCAGTGTAGTAGCCATTCCGGCATACTGAGGCTTGACCTCTGAAAGTTTGATTATGAACTGATTGACATATGTTACTGCTGATCTGAAGTATCTGAAGATCTCATCCCGCGAACCGAGCCATTCAGGCGGATTGTGGCGAATGAATTTTTCAAGCGCGTCAAGTGCTGACTGGCTTGCGATCTCTCCGGAGCGATTACCACCCACTCCATCAGCGATCATGAAGAAGTTAAGATCCTCACATGTCCTGACTGAATCTTCATTAGTTGGTCTTCTTCTTCCTCTGTCTGTCAAATTAGCAGTTTTCATAAAATCGATTCTCCATCCTGTCATTTAAGCTCAACAGGATTTCTCTATTACACAATAGAAAAATCCTACTTCGCCATTATATGGCATAATAGTTTGCATTTCAATTGATTGGGCTGATACCGGAGCACTGCTTAACAGATGTTTAGCAAGCTCTTCGTTCTCATTTTTATTCAGCGTACAGGTAGAATACATCATACGCCCGCCGGGTTTGAGACAACGGAATGCGTTTCCGGCGATTTTTTTCTGCAGCTCGACAAGTTCGTCATATCTTGACAGATCCGTTGTCAGCTTTATCTCGGGCTTGCTTGCTACCACGCCAAGACCTGAACATGGGACATCTGCAAGTACGTAATCGAAGCTTTCAGCAAAAAAATCGTTTGCCGATGATGCGTCAGCCTGCATCGTCTCTATTATGCTCGCTCCTGTCCTTGCAGCGTATGCCTCAATAAGGCTCAGCCTGTGAGCATGGATATCACAGGCAGTGATACTCCCCTTATTCTCCATGATCTCAGCCATGTAGGCGCTCTTTCCTCCCGGAGCGGCACACATGTCAAGCACTCTGCTTCCCGGTGCAGGGTCCAAAGCCTTCACGGCGATCATTGAAGACAGGCTCTGTATACTGCAAAGTCCATCACGGTATATCTGATGTGAAGCGATGCCACTTCCCGAAGCCAGTATGGCTACGTCGTTCAGTGGCGAAGCCTCTGCCTCAAAGCCTTCTGATCTTAGCTTTTCGATAAGGCTGTCCCTGTCGATCTTAAGCGTATTTGTCCTGAGATACAGTTTTGGTGGTTCGTTCAATGCTTCCGCAATGCGAACAGCTTCGGGGCCATACTGCGCTCTGAGAAGATCGAATGTTTCTTTTTTAAAGCCATATGCGACATCCGGTCTGAGCGAGTCTCTGCCGTACTGTCCGCGCCTTCTCAAGTAGCCTCTCAGTACACCGTTTATGAATCTTTCACTTCCTCTGGCAAGGCCTTTTGCAAGTTCGACGGTCTCGTTCACAGCGGCATATTCCGGTATGCTGTTCATCTCATCCACGGCATAGAGGCCCATGCGAAGTATGATAAGCAACTTGGGCTTTACGCTGTCGATACCTCTCTCAACAAGCCTGTCGATTATAAAATCAAGCCTTATAGTGTCTCTTAATACGCCCTTTGCAAACGTGCGAACGAAGCTCTCCCGCGTGCCTTTGTGGCGCGAAACAGCTTCGTTGATTGCGATATTGGAATACGCTCCATTTGTATATACGTCTTTGAGAGCGTCAAATACGGCAAGCCAGTCCTGATTCATCTGCTGCTAGTTTCTCCTGCCTGCAAGAATAAGGACTCTGAGCAAACTGGCTACTGCAGTGGCAAGCGCAGCTACATATGTCATGGCTGCGGCTCTCAGCACAGTACGTGAACCTACATAGTCTTCCTCGTTGACCAGATCGAGCTCTCTAAGACTCGCGAGCGCTCTGTTTGATGCATTGAATTCCACCGGAAGTGTGATCAGGTGGAAGAATATAACAAACAAGAAGCAAATGACTCCGATCTCAAACATCAGACTTCCGTAAGGAGACATCGACGAAGCGATGAGGCCGAAGAATATGAGTGGCCAGCTCACCATCTGTGTGAGATTGACTACAGGGACGATCCCGTTTCTAAGCGCCAGTGGCGCGTAATGAGTAGCGTCCTGTATCGCGTGACCGACTTCGTGACAGGCTATGCACACCGAAGAAACAGATTTAGAGCCATATACTTCTCTTGAAAGATTGAGGCTCTTTGTCTTTGGGTCATAGTAATTTGTCAGAGAGTTGCCGCCGTTGATCACGTTTATGGCAACTCCGCTGAGACCATTAGCATCCATCATGGCTCTTGCGGCTTCAGCACCTGTGATGCCTTTGCTGCAAGGTACCTGTGAATACTGTCTGTACGCGTTGTTTATCCTCGCCTGGCATAAGAAAGTAAATATCATTGCCGGGATCAGGATAAACCAGGAATAGTCGTAATAGTAATACATTTATTTATCCTCCTCTGCGAAGAATCTGTCTCCGGGCTCAAGTTTGTGCCCTCTCATAAAGTCCCCCGCGCTCATTCTCTTTTTTCCCTGAAGCTGCTGCTCCAATATCCTCAAACTGCCTTCAAGACAACTTACGGTATAGCTGTGTTTATCAGTTGCGCTGACTGTGCCGGGCGCGTGTTCGCCGGCTTGGCCCGGTATGGCTTCAGCCTTGTAGAGCTTGAGCTGAAGCCCGCCGTCTATATATGTATAGCATGACGGCCAGTCAGCGTAGGCTCTTATTTTTCTTTCTATCTGCTCAGCGCTTTCCTTAAAATCAGTAAATCCGTCTGACTTTCTGATCAGATGTGAATAAGTGGCTTCATCACTGTTCTGACGTTTGAAAGACGCAGTCCCATCGGCAATAGAAGGGATAGTCATCGCCAGGAGATCGGCTCCCGATACAGCAAGAAGTTCAGAAACTTCTATTATGTCCTTTCCTCTGATATCCACCTTTACTTTTGATATCATGTCGCCTGTATCAAGGCCTTCATCCATACGCATGATGGTAACGCCGGTTTCATCAAGACCTTCAAGTATGGCTGATTGCATCGGCGATGCTCCTCTGAGCTTAGGAAGAAGCGAACCATGTACGTTGATGCACCCAAGTTTCGGTATTTCCAGCACTTCCTTTGGAAGTAACTGCCCGAAAGCGGCTACAACGATCATATCCGGTGCGATATCCCTGAGTTTTGAGATGAGTCCTTCATCGCCTCGTATCTTCTGAGGCTGTGCCACTTCCAGCCCGTTATCAAGGGCCAGCATCTTGACCGGCGACAGTACCATCTTGTTCCTGTTGCCTCTCCTGTCGGGCTGTGTCACTACCAGTGGGATCTCATATCCCTCATTTATCAGTTTTCTAAGCGAGGCAGCCGCAAAATTCGGCGTGCCCATAAAGACTATTTTCATTTCAGCTCTTAAACCAAATGCGTTGATTATAATATTCCCGCCCAGATCTCGTCAGCGGTAAATTCTGCATCTTCACCGAAATGATTCCTGAGCTCTTCCATTCTAACGTTGTACTCATCAACTGTCATAAGTCCTTTTGCGACATCCGGATAAATGATACCTTCCAGATGATCATATTCATGACAGAACACAGTCGCTTCAAAGTCTTCAAATTCGTACTCGTGCTCTTTGCCATCGAGATCCTGAGCCTTGATCCTTATCTTCTGAGGTCTGTCGACAAGGCCCATCATTCCGGGCACCGAAAGACATCCCTCCGTGGACTTCTGTGTCCCTTCTTTGTAGGTGATCTCAGGATTGATCATATAATAGATCTTGTTCCTGGTCTCCTCATCTTCGGCTTCGACATGGGGCATCGCTATGAAGAATCTCTTCATTATGCCGATCTGCGGGGCTGCGATCCCTACACCGTCTGCCGCTTTCATCGTATCTATCATATCCGCGCAAGCCTCTTTGATGCGCGGTGTGATTTCTCTTACGGGTTTACATTTCTTGGCGAGTATCTCATCGCCTTTAACAGTAATATTTCTTAATGCCATTTTTCCTTAAACTGTTCCATATGGATTAACGTCTATTTCAATAAATACGGGCGCTTTCTGTTCTATCAGCCTGTCACGAAAAGCCATATACTCTGCCACATAACCGGCGCGGCTTCCCTGCGGGGCTTTGATGATAAAACCGGCCCTTGCTCTTCCGTCAGTCCTCGTCTCTTCTTGCCTTACTCTGAGTATGCTTGCTCCCTCAGGAGCGTCCTTTAGTGAGAGCAAGCGTTTCCTGAAGATCTCAGCATATGAAGCAGACAGTTCAGTGCTGTCGGAATTGAACACCACAGAGATTATATCAGAGTACGGAGGATAATTCATAATACTTCTGTGAAGTAGCTCTGATTCGTAAAACTCCTCATAATCACCCGTGGCAGCCTCTCTTATTATGTCGCTATCGGGGTCATAAGTCTGGATTATCACACGACTCTCCCCACCGTCTCGTCCGGCTCTGCCTGCCACCTGCGTTATCAGCTGGAAGGTCCTCTCCGGCGATCTGTAGTCGGGGATGTTCAGGCTCACATCGGCATTTATTATACCAACCAAGCCAACGTTCTTAAAGTCCAGACCTTTAGCCAGTATCTGAGTGCCTACCAGTATATCCGTATTGCCGGACTGAAAATCCGCGATCACTTTGCCGGCGTCATCTCCGGACGATGCTGTATCGATATCGAAGCGGGCGATCCCCGCATTTGGCCATAGAGCCCGGGTCTCTTCTTCGACCTTCTCCGTACCGGCTCCTACATACTTAATGAACTTTGAGCCACAGTCAGGACAGTTATCGGTGACAGGGAATTTCCTGCCGCAGTAATGACAAACAGCAGCGTTTTCCCTCTTGTGATAAGTGAGGGTGATGCCGCAATCCGGACAGGTCATTCTATAACCGCAGTCCGGACACAGTATCTGCGTGGAATATCCCCTTCTGTTCAGAAACAGTATTACCTGCTCTTTTCTTGATAGTGTCTTGTCGATACTTGCCGCAAGTTCCCGTGAAAGCACGCTCTGATTGCCGTCTCTCCGTTCAACTCTCATATCAGTTATCTCAAGACGCGGCATCAAACTGCTGCCTATCCTTTTATTCATCTCGATGAGCTCGTAAGTACCCATCTTAGCTCTGTAATAAGAGACGACAGACGGTGTAGCGCTTCCGAGCACAAGGCAGGCGCCCGCCAGACTTGCTCTTTTAAAAGCAACATCAACGGTATCATATTTCGGATTATGATCGGACTTGTATGTGCTCTCGTGTTCCTCGTCGATAACAATAACTCCAATATTGTCAAGTGGAGCAAACACTGAAGTTCTGGCACCTATCACTATCCTTGCCTCTCCCCGTCTTATTCTGAGCCACTCTGAAAGCCGCTCAGATTTCTTCAGACGGCTGTGAAGCGTTGCAATGAGATGGTTTCCGAACCTTTCTCTGAATCTGTCAGCCACCTGCGAAGCAAGAGCTATCTCGGGAAGAAGGATTATCGCTGTCTTTCCCAACCTCAGTGCTTCTTCGGTCGCCTTCATATACACTTCCGTCTTGCCGCTGTTCGTCACTCCCTTAATGAGAAAAGCTGCGCTTTTTCCGCTTTCGATCGCATCACATATCCTTTTAGCAGCCTGCTTCTGTTCATCGGTCAATTCATAAGCGGCCGGGCTTGGTGCTTTATCATCAGACGCCGCAGTCTTCTTTTCTCTTTTGCCTTCAATGCCGAACATTTTTATCGCATCGATGTATTTTACACCGTAGCGCTTTCTCATCCACATTGCCGTTTCTATCATCTCGGCATTGATGGATCTTTCTTCGTCGACATCGCTTATCTCTTTGACTTTTGACAGCTCAAAGCCCGGAGTGACACCCGTTTCAACACAGTAGGCGTCCACCGGTTTTTTTCGGCCCGCGAAAGGAACGGTCAGCCTGGAGCCGACCGTCACTTCATCCGGCGCGCTGTAAGTATAGCGCGTATCGGTGTATATGCTCTTGTTGTCAATTATTACATCGATATATTGCATCAGAGTAGGAAAATATTGTTTTTGGCGCACTCCTCGTACATGTCTTCAGGCCATACAGATACCTGCACCTCTCCTATATGAGCTTTTTTGAGGAAGTACATGCAAAGCCTGCTCTGCCCGATTCCGCCTCCTATTGTAAGCGGCAGTCTGTCATTGATGATGTCCTGATGGAACGCGCGCTCCATCCTATCCTGCTTGCCTGAAAGTTCAAGCTGACGTACCATCGATTCCGCGTCGACTCTTATACCCATCGAGCTTATCTCAAACGCGTCCTCAAGAACAGGGTTCCATAGGATTATATCGCCATTGAGTTCCCAGTCATCATAGTCAGGGGCTCTTCCGTCATGAGGCTTACCCGATCTCAGTTTGCCGCCAATCCTCTTTATGAATATGGCGCCATATTCCTCAGAAGCGATCCTCTCCCTTTCTTTAGGAGTCTTGTCCGGATACAAGTCTTCAAGTTCCTGAGAGTCAATGAACTTTATTTTCTTAGGCATTTCAATGGACAGATCAGGATAGTGATCCCAAACATATTCTTCCAGGTCGAGGAGACATCTGTAAATATTCCTTACGGTATGCTCCAGGAATTCTTCATTTCTCTGGTCTCTTGTGATCACTTTTTCCCAGTCCCACTGGTCAACATAGATCGAGTGAAGATTGTCGAGCTCCTCATCGCGCCTGATGGCGTTCATATCGGTGTAAAGGCCTCTTCCCGGTCTTGCTTTATATCTGCCGAGAGCATATCTCTTCCATTTGGCAAGAGACTGTACCACTTCCACTTCTCTTTCGTCGATATCCTTGATCGTAAAATTGACCCTTCTCTCAATACCATTCAGGTCGTCATTGAGACCGGATTCAGGAAATACAAAAAGCGGAGCGCTGACTCTTCCGAGATTCAGTGCATATGCCAGTTCCTTCTGAAAATGATCCTTGATCCTTTTGATGGCTCTCTGTGTCTCAGTCGGATCAAGCAGCGGGTGGTACCCTTTTGGCACGTATAACTTACTCATGTCTATGTCTCCTTATATCAATAAAAGATTGTCCTCTTCCCTTTTTATACCGTCTTTAGTTTGGGCCTGCGAAAATATCACGTTGCTGACTGAATAGCTTACACCGGTCCTCTGGCCATTTCTTAAAAACCCCGAATTGATACGTTTCGCAACGATAGCGCAGTCCTCATATGTGATGTTGATAAGCAGAACAAGAAACTGTCCTTTGCCGTATCTTGTAACTGTATCGGTGTGTCTTACAGTTGTGATTATGGTCTCGCGCAGCCTGTCCGAAAGCTCTTCGAGTCTTGGTCCTTCTCTCATCGGATTACCTTTGCTGTCGAGAATGGTGCAAAGCATCAGGAAGATTTTTTCTCCCGCTCTCTCCATCATCCTCTGTGTCATGCGGTATATCTCCTGAAAAGCCGGAAGCGAAGTGTAATATCCGTTATTGTCAAGCGGATCATCGATACCTATCTTTTTTTGTATCTCATCAAGGGATTCATTTCCTACTACAAGCTTGAGACCAAGCCTGTTTGTGAATTCTCTTACATAAGTGTTTGTCCTGCCTCCGTATTCGGCAGTATAAGCATCAATGGTCTGCCTGAAAAAGTCTTCTGTTTTGTCAAACTTTCCAAGCCCCGACAGAGCCTCAAGCGTCACTATCTCCCATTCAGAGAACGGATCCACCTTTGTAGCGTACTGACCGAGTTCATACATCACTTTATACTTGTGATCATCTCTCAGCATGGCAGCCAGTTCGGACACGCAATCGCCGAACATTTCTCTGTAGCGCTCGCCTTCCTGTATGGCCCATACTGCGGAATCGCTGCCGTAAAGGAATCTGCCCCTGTACTTATAACAAGCATTGATGAGAGCGTTCATACGTTCATCATCGTCTTCCGTTCCCATGGCTATATCGAAGGCTTCATCGAATTCACCTGCATCCTCTATCACGGGAATATCATCTGCCCAATAGTAGACCCCTCCGCGCTTGACCACATAACGGCTCTCGGGAAGTCCAAGTTCCCTGAGTTTTTTGCGCAGATTGTATATTATGTTGCGGATCGAATGCGATACATCGTCCACATCACGGTCGCCAAACAGGACCGATCTTGCCAAGTCTCTGGATACACCTTGTTTGCGGTAGTGAAGCAACAACTGAAGAAGCTGCACCATCTGCAATCCACTGAGATTGCCTAGGGACAGTTCGTTACCGTTATAGCGCAGCGAGAAACCGCCGAACATCGTGACGATAAGTGTGTTTAGCTCTTCAGCAGGCATCTGAAGTCTCCTTTCTATACTCCTACCTTCTTGACCATGAATTCATAATTGTTGCAAGAAGTAAGGAGCGTATCTTTAGTGATCCTTCCCTTCTGATAAAGATCAAACAGGCTTGTATCCATTGTCACCATACCATCTGCCGATGCGGCCTGCATTGCCGACTCGAGCTGATGCAGCTTGCCTTCTCTTATCATGTTGTGAATGGCAGGAGACGACTTCATCACCTCAAACACAGGAATAAGAGTACCATCAACGGATGTTACCAGCTGCTGGCAAACGACGCCCTTTATGAGCTGAGCCAGCTGGCTTCTCACCTGCACCTGCTGGTTGGCAGGGAAAACATCAACTATCCTGTTGATCGTATTGTCCGCGCTCGATGTGTGGAGCGTACTGAACAGCAGTACACCGGTCTCAGCAGCGGTAATCGCAGATGATATCGTATCGAAGTCTCTCATCTCGCCGAGAAGTATAACATCAGGGCTCTCTCTAAGCGCAGATCTAAGCGACTCGAGATATCCCGGTGTATCGATGAATATCTCTCTCTGTGAAACTATACTGCGATTATGGTGATGGAGGTATTCTATCGGATCCTCCATGGTGATGATATGCGCCTCTCTCGTCCTGTTGATGCGGTCGATCATGCACGCGAGTGTCGTGGATTTTCCTGAGCCTGCCGCTCCTGTGACCAGCACCAAGCCTGTCTTGTTATCCGCGAGCGACAGCACGTTTTCAGGAATGCTGAGCGCCTCAGGATCAGGAACTCCGAATCTTATCACTCTGATAACGGCTGCCAGTGAACCCCTCTGTCTGAATACATTGACCCTGAATCTACCCAAATCTCTGATAGAAAATGAGAAGTCATCGTCGAATGAATTATCCAGATTTGTTTTTTCACGGCCGGCAGACTCGTAGATCTCATCGATCACAGCGCTGATGGAGTCGGGTTTCATGATCTCGCCATCTTGCCTGTCCTGCAAACCTTTTATCTTGTAAGTGATAGGAATACCGGCGATGATGAAAATATCAGAAGCCCCTTTGCTTGTAGCGGCTGTAAGTATGTCGTGAAGTGTCATTTCCTCTTCCTTTCAGTATATATGCTAATCGGTATCATCAGAATCCCTGCCATATATCATTCACAGGGTCATGCGAATCCCAGAGTTTGCTGAGTTTCCATTCGAGAAGTTCATAATTCCCTTCTGCGTCCGGAGTGCTGATCTCCACGGTAATGCTGTATCCGTTCAATTCTTCATAGAACGCCAGGCCTTTATCTGTAGCTTTGGCATTACCGCCGGGAACATATGCGCTGCCACCGGAATAAGCTTCGCAGGCTTCACTGATAAAATGTTCCCCGTCCGCTTCAAGCTGATAACGCGTCTGCGTGACAGAGGCGAATCTGAGTGCCATAGTCCTGTCGGCATTCGTAGTAGCTAAAGTGAGAAGAGCCATAGTGGTTATTACCATAACTACTACCGCGAGGAAAATGGCTATAGGCCCGAGTCTTGTTTTGTGGTTCATGACTCTCCTCCTTCCCCGCTCATGTTTTCAGGCTCAAAATACCTGCCGGCCGTAAGCGTATACAAAGGTTCACCCAGTTTGCTGTCGTCTATCTGATCCAGCTGTTCGGTATTCGCTTTTCCCGGTTCAAAAATGTCTATCACATCCTGCGCATACGCGCCTTTGTCTGCTCTCTCTGAATCTGTGCCGTCAGGATAGCTTCTCGTGATCCTGATCAGATACTTGTTTGAGCGTGATGAAGGATCGTATCTGTCTATCGATGCCGATGCAAATACAGTGACCCCGTCATCTTCGCTGCTTTCTTTTGATACCGCTGCGTGCCCATAGCTGTTGTCCATGCCGGCGATTGCATCGAGGAGTTTGTCATTATCCGGCGCTGCCGAAGCTGTCTCCGCAGCGCTTTCCGCAATAATGACAGCCTCTGTGAGTTGCTTTGCCTGCAGACTGTGAGCTCTGCCCATCACAAATACAGAGGAGATCACCGTGATCACCACTATCAGCAATATGAAGAGCCCAAGTAGCTCGACTGTGAATGCTGTATCCCTTCTGCTTCTCATTTGTGTCTCCCGGTATTTACCGCGGATGAACCGCTGTCTGTCCTAATAGTGAGTATTCCGTCATCGCCAAGCTCAAATTCAAGCGATCCGGTCTTTCCTATCTCGAGCGCCACATCCGGATTGTTGCCGGCATCGGGCTCGGTATATTCCTCAAGCAGGCTACCGTCGTTGAGGTAGAACCTCTGCTCGTAGCCATCCCCGCCTATCACGAGGCACTGAGCTCCGGATATATCCTTAACGCTGATATCATCCGACCCGCTGTCTCTAACGCTGTTTACGATATACGAAAGCACAGCTCTGGTATTTCCGCTTTCATCCTGGATCTCAGCTGAATGCTGATAACCCCTTGCGGCAAACACCACAAGACAAAGTATGACCGCAAACAGAACTGTGGTCGTAAGGACGATTATTAAGTCTCTGAGTGTTTTTACACGCTGTGACATATCATTTATCCCCTAGGTATATAACTTTCACCTCAGGCGGAAGATTCTCCGCGTAAGGTATGTATATGATCCGATAGTCCTCAGTGTTTACAGCAAGGCCGTAGTTTTCTTTGAGATAATCCAGACTCTCGGGATAAGCGCCCTCGATGACGTAGCACTGAAGCGCCCTTGCCATTACAGTATCTCTGATGGAGTCAGTCTGGTCGGCCATGCTGTTTCTGGAGCTGACTCCCGCCCACGCCAACACAGCCGCGATCAGTATGACCGCTGCAAGTATCATTGCCGCTAAGAATCTGTGCTTGGATATCAGTCTCATGTCCGTTGTCCTGTAATCTGCTCCTTTAGCCTATGGAATTCATTATTCCGATAAGAGGCACCATAAGGCTTATGAGCATTATTCCTATGAAGATCATAAGAATACCTGTAAGAAGAGGCTCCGCTGTGTTTGCGATAAGCCCGGTGTTCTTATCGATGCTATCTCTTAGGTTCGTCATTATCTTCTGCATTATGTCATCAAGCATACCCGATCTTTCAGCAGGGATAAGCATCCTGTTATTGGTAGGATCGTAAAGCTTCTCCTCATATGCGGTCTGCGAGAAACTCATCCCGGCTGCCATTTTGTCCGCACAACGTTGAAGCTTTTCTTTAAGTGCGCTTCCTTCGACCACCGGTATGCTCTTTATCAATGCTTCATCCTGATGTTCTCCGCTTGAAAGGAACATCTCGAAGCATGAAGTAAACCTGTAAAGATCGAGATCGTCAAACAATTCTCTGAAAAGCGTAGACTTTGACAGGATATTCCTTACCTTCTCTTTTTTGCCGTTCCTCCACATGTATATGCCTGCAAGCATCAGTATCACAAGAATGATCATGATGACCAACAGCACTTTGCAGAGTGTGAAAGGAACATTGATATAGCCATATGATGAAGCGGCTAGCCCTCCTGTCAAGTTGTTGTATACACCATAAAACGCCGGGAACACAAGCGCCAGCATCAGCGCGAGTACCGCTATGACCATGAACAGGAGTATTACAGGATACCTGACCGCTGATTTGAGCGTGTTTCTGAGGCTGTTTTCTGTCCTGTAGTAGCCTGAAAGGTGGAACAGCGTGTTCTCCAGCTTTCCTGTGTATTCAGACGAGCTGATCATGTCATTCGCATAATCAGGGAACGCTTCTGTCGATTTCATGGCGTCGCCCAAAGGAGAACCCATCGACAACTGATCGCTCAAAGTTGTCAGCGCTGCAGTAAGGCTCCTCTCTTCAGGATCTGCCTCCTCTTTCAGCAGCGCAGCGGCTTCGGGCACGGATATGCCCGATTTCACCATCATAGCCATATTCTCGAAGAACGACCCCAGCTCGGTGTAACTCAGCAGGGACTTCTTGTTGTTGTTATCCTGGCTCATTTATTACGGCTCCTTTCGTATCAAAACTGATATACATCCAGATAATTCGATCCGTCACCTATATAATTGCTGTCTGCTCCGTTCGCAGAAAACGTGAGGTCGAGACGGTTCCATTCATCTTCACTTACTTCGAACTCTACAGACACCCAACCGGATTCCTCTGTATAGAACATGTTCCATGCGTGATAAAGGTCGCCGGAGTCTCCCACATATCCGAAGATGATCTTGGTAGGAATACCCTGGCTCCTGAGCATAGATGCAGCGAGTGAGGCATAGTCGAAGCATATGCCTTTTCCGGTTTTAAGAGTCTCATCCGGTACCGGTAAGTAACCCGGCTTGATCCCGGCAGCCTTTTCTTTGTCGTAATCGATATTTTTGCAGACGTATTCGTAAACTTTGGTTATAAAATCATTTGCGTCTGAAGAAGATGCCGCTAGTTCGGCAGCCTTATTCACGCACTCTGACGACTCGCTGTAATCCGCGTACTGACTCGGGCGGAGAAACGGATCGAATTCGTCCTCGATGTTCACGTCAGCGTAAGTCACATAAAGCTCACTGTACTTGGTATCGACGATGTTTTTCATCACCTTTATGGTGTATTGACCATTGCCCAGCTGGAACGGATATATCTGGTCCTTTCCTATAGTCACATCATATGTATATGTCTCATCGTCCTTAAGCACCTGAAGCTTGGTCTTCGCATCGCACGTGCAGTAAACAGAAAAGTAGCCTTCGTCACAGTGTGACAGGTCTACCAATACCTCTGAGTTGCCCTCCGCAGAATCTTCGTCAAACACAGCGTCCTTGAATTCAGGAGCTTCATAAACAGAATCACTGTCACCTGCCGGTGCATCACTTGAAGCAGGCGCGCCTCCTCCGCCGCACGCGACAAGGATCAGCGAAAGCGCCAGTATCAGAAAAAAGTTATTCAGTATTTTCCTCTTATTTCCGGCTGTCATTAAGCGCATACCTTGCAAAATCACATCCGCAGAAGTTCTGTCTATATAATCCGTATTTTTTTGACAGTTCAACACTTCTGCCGAATCCGTTTTTCTTTTTAAAATCTATATCCAGAAACCTCACGCCTGTCTCTTCCTGGAGCATCAGGCCGAGATCCTTTATCTTTTCATAATTTTTATGAGGGCTCACTGACATGGTCGTCGTGAAATAGTCCATTTCCATCTCTGCGGCTTTTCTTGCCGTCTCCGCAAGTCTCATGGCAAAGCAAAGATCGCATCTTTTACCGCCTTCAGGTTCATCTGCGAGGGCTGTCGCTCTGTCAAGGAACTTCTCCCTGTCATAAGGCCCTTCCAAATATCCGACAGTGAAGTTTTCTTTGAACTCTTCGTTAAATGAGTTCAGAAACTGAAGCAGTGTATCACGCCTAAGGTAATATTCTTCTCTGTCAGTGATGTTTGGATTATAATAGTACACGGTCATGGCATAGTCGGGCGCAAGCCTCTCGACGCAGGATGTCGAGCAAGGGCCGCAGCATGCGTGAAGCAGCACGCTAGGTTTTTCCGGCATCAGCTTTATGCCCGCTATCTCGCTTCCGTAAACGAGACTGCCTTCACTATTCACAAAAGGAACGCATCCATCGGCTTTTTCCATGCTATGCTCCTTATACCAAAACTTACCCTTAATGATACCATAAATCCAATATCGTTTTAATATGCAAGGTGGCGAAAGATATAATTCAATAGGCGATCATCTCAAAAAAGAGTTTGGCCATAAGATGGTCAAGCTCTCTATTGACGCGGGCTTTACCTGCCCTAACCGCGACGGCACCCTCTCGTTTGACGGCTGCGCCTTTTGCAGCGGTGGCGGATCCGGTGAACTCGCCTCTCACTTGAAAGACGGTTCGGTCGATATACACAGATCTATAAGCGAGCAGATCGAAAGACTATCCGAGAAATGGCCCAGTGCGGGATATATCGCCTATTTCCAGTCTTTTACAAACACTTATGCCCCTGTTGAAACATTGAGATCTCTTTATTATGAAGCGCTTTCAGATCCTCGTATCGAAGGTATCGCAATTGCCACAAGACCTGACTGCCTCAATGAGGATGTGCTTGATCTTCTCGAAGAGATCAATGAAAAGTACTTCTTATGGGTCGAGCTCGGACTTCAGAGCATGCACGATGAAACATTGAAGTCAATGAACACATGCTACAATGTCAACACCTATGACAGAGCGGCCGCCGATCTCATATCGCGGGGCATCAAGGTAGTGACTCACCTTATTCTGGGACTTCCCGGCGAGACAGAGGAAATGATGCTCGATTCCGTAAGACATGTCTGCGAGAAATCTGTTTTTGGCATCAAACTGCATCTAATGAATATTGTAAAAACATCGGGGCTTTACACCTCGATGCCTGATTACATGCCATTTGGATCAATGGAAGAATATGTCGACCTGGTCGTAAGATGTCTCGAAATCATACCAAGTGATATCACCATCCACCGTATCACAGGCGATGTCCCGAGAAAGCTGCTCGTTTCGCCCGAGTGGAGCTACCGAAAACGCACTATCCTTAATATGATAAACCGAGAGCTTAAGGACAGAGATACATACCAGGGAAAAAAAGTGAACTGCGGCTGACCGCAGTTCATTCTCTTTAAGGAAGTTTTGTTGATGACGGCATTGATTCGTATATCGGTATCTCAAATACCAGACTATGACTCGTTATGCCGTAACTCGCATAAGAATTCTTGGTTGACAGAGCTTCATAGTAAGGCGCCTGTATATTGGTCATATATTGATGCGTTCCCATCTTTGACGCTCCGTTTCTGGCGTTGAATCTCTGATAGTAGGTCGTATGCTGTCCCTTGTTTATATAATACTTAGCTAGCAGCTTCGCGCCTCCATTGAGCGCTTTCTCAGGTGTGTTCCATCCGGCAGCCTTTGCGTACACAAGCCCGTTATACAAAGGATCAGCACCACCGCAGGCTCCTATGTTGAAAGGATTGTACACCTTACCGAGTTTTGATGTACCGTCTATAGCTTTCCCGCCAGATCCTGTTTCCTGTCTGGCTCTCGATGCCAGGAAGACAGGGCTCGTGTTATTATTTGCTCCGGCCTTTACAAACAGGCTTGCAGTGAAGCCGTATTTTGGAAGCTTAGTGTCCTTAAGTATCTTGCTCACTACGCCGACAGTCTGATATGAAGGCTTGTGCGAAAGATCCTCAAACATATACACACTCGTTTCGTTTAAGAAGTTTCTCGGATCCATATAATAAGCCACTGTTTTGCTATTCGCGTTGTACCAACCTGGTTCAGGCTGCGAAGAGCCGTTCCTGTACCGTGACGGTTCACTTTTTGAAACAAGAGAAACGCCCTTCTTTGTCTCTGCAGCAAGCGCGGAAGACCACTTGATACCGGTCTTGTACCCGACAAATCCCCAATTAGGGTGAGATTTGTGAAGTTTTCTCAGCTTTACCTTATATGACTCAGGAAAGCCCTGAGCGCTTAAGTATTTCTCGAACTGCGAGTCTGACATATACGATACAGGTGCACCGGTATTTGTGTTGCCTGTATTTCCCGACACAGCAGCGGAAGTGACCTTGCCAGTAAGTTTTATACTCTTTGAACAAACGTAGTAATACTTTGATCCAGCTTTCACTTTATACCATTTCTTGCTCGAGCCTTTGGTCGATGATACAGGATTGGCTTTCAGGCAGACAGTGACCTTCTTTCCCTTTTTATACGTGCCAAGGATCTTCATCTTGGTCCCCGGACCTTTTCTGTAGTTGATCTTACTCTTGACTTTGCCCTTAACGGCGCCATATTTCACGTTATCTACGAGATCTGATCTGATATATCCTTTCTTTCCTTCAGCTTTGACGTAATACCATACATTTGATGCGGAAGTACTCGATTGTTTCTTGAAGACTTCCTTGTAGATAGTCACATGGGTGTTATCTGATAATAAAGCAAGCTGGCTTGAATTCGTAGATGAAGACTTCCTAAGATAAGCTCCGTCTGACGAATTCACCTGTCCGCTGGCTTTTGGCGCAGAGACAGCGTAAGTTGATGCTGATGCAAACAGCAGCAGCATGGCCAGCATCGCTAAGATAATTATCAGATTTGTTCTAATTGTTCTTTCTCTCATATTTACAATAATTTGTTATTCGATACTATATCGTCAATATAAAACGCGGATCTGTCCTATGATCCAGTTTGGATTTTACTCCTATTTAACATGCAATAATGCGTATATTATAGATTATTAATATTTAGTCAGGGCAAAAGAAAAAGCCTGCACTCGTTGAAAGTACAGGTTTCTGGTGCTCAGACCCGGAATCGAACCAGGGACACGGGGATTTTCAGTCCCCTGCTCTACCTACTGAGCTATCTGAGCAGATATTTGGTGGGCCATCTTGGGTTCGAACCAAGGACCTGCCGGTTATGAGCCGGATGCTCTAACCACTGAGCTAATGGCCCATATTATTCTCTTTTTTGAAAATTGTGGTCGGGGTGGCAGGATTTGAACCCGCGGCCCACTGGTCCCAAACCAGTTGCGCTACCAAGCTGCGCTACACCCCGGCACTCCCGTTTTCAATTGTCCCCTATCCAAGGGTTGGTCGGGGTGGCAGGATTTGAACCCGCGGCCCACTGGTCCCAAACCAGTTGCGCTACCAAGCTGCGCTACACCCCGATATGGCAGGGGCAGAAGGACTCGAACCCTCGACACGCGGTTTTGGAGACCGCTGCTCTACCAACTGAGCTATGCCCCTAAGTATGGCGGAGAAGATGGGATTCGAACCCATGCGGCCCTATACGAACCCTAACGGTTTAGCAAACCGTCCTCTTCAGCCTCTTGAGTACTTCTCCACAGGCTTCTTGGCGGAGAGGGTGGGATTCGAACCCACGGTCCCTTGCGGGATCACCGGTTTTCAAGACCGGCTCCTTAAACCACTCGGACACCTCTCCGTATCCATGGGATAAGGTGTGTTGGTGACCCATCGGAGATTCGAACTCCGGACACCTTGATTAAAAGTCAAGTGCTCTGCCGACTGAGCTAATGGGTCGCATTTGGCTGGGGTAGCAGGACTCGAACCTACGAATGACAGAGTCAAAGTCTGTTGCCTTACCGCTTGGCTATACCCCATCAGCACGAGACCGGCAAAAAGAAAAATGGTGAGCCCACAGGGATTCGAACCCCGGACACACGGCTTAGAAGGCCGTTGCTCTATCCAACTGAGCTATGGACCCACATGCCCAACTTGCCTTTATAAAAAATTGGAGCGGATGATGAGAATCGAACTCACGCTATCAGCTTGGAAGGCTGAAGTTCTACCATTGAACTACATCCGCAAAAGTGGAGCGGAAGACGAGATTCGAACTCGCGACCCTCGCCTTGGCAAGGCGATGCTCTACCCCTGAGCCACTTCCGCATATTTATTGGTCGAGGGGGATGGATTCGAACCATCGAAAGCAGTGCTAACGGATTTACAGTCCGCCCCCTTTGGCCACTCGGGAACCCCTCGAAATTATTGGAGCTGATGGAGGGAATCCGTTGAGCCACATCAGCGCATTGGCGACCGGGAACGGGCTCGAACCGTCGACCTCCAGCGTGACAGGCTGGCATTCTAACCAGCTGAACTACCCGGCCCCATAGTTTTCGGCCAATACTATTTGTAAAGGTGCCTACGTCCTTTTTCAGACGCTCGTATATATTAGCACGATTGATTTGCCGTGTCAAACACTATTTTGTGCATTATTTACAATACTTTGCATTAACGATTTCTTCACTCAAAAGCAGCGCTTTTCCTCCGCTCAGATCCCCTATCAGCGAAACGAGTTCATCTTTTCTGCTGCTGTCACAAATCAGATCTGCGCTGACTGTTTCGGTGTATTCGATGTTTGATATCTCGATCTGTTTTTCTGCCGCAATATTTTGAAGTTTTGCCAGATACGCATAATCAAAACTGTATCTGAGCTTTACGCTTTCTCTCACCTCGCAAATGCCCGCTTTTTCTATCGCAAGTTTTGCGGCATGTGTATATGCCCTCGCCAGTCCGCCTGTGCCAAGCTTGATGCCACCGAAGTACCTTGTAACTACGATCACGATATTAGTCAGCTCCTCGCTCGTTATGAGCCTGAGCACCGGCATCCCGGATGTTCCCGATGGTTCACCGTCATCGCTCTGCCACTGATGCTCCATTCCCGCGCCGCAGACGAAAGCCGGTACATTGTGGTTCGCATCCCTGTACTTTTCTTTTATTTCGTTTACAAAAAGCCTCGCCTCTTCCGGCGTCTCAGCCGGAGAGGCATGGGCAATAAAGCGTGACTTTTCGATCACATATTCGGCTTCAGCATATCCGTTTATCGATCTGTACAGAAACATAGCGGTTTTCGCCTGTAAGAGGCTTTTTATCGTTAAAGGATGTATTTATCGACATCTACTTCTTTGAACTTCTCAGAGAGTTTATCCTGCACATACGCCCTGTCTATCTGTACATCTCTGATCTCAGGATCAGGAAGATTGAACGATACATCCTCAAGCAGCGTCTCGAGTATTGTGTGGAGTCTTCTTGCGCCGATGTTTTCAGTCTCTTCATTCATGAGATAAGCGAGGCTGGCTATCTCATCGATCGCATCTTCTGAGAATTCTATATTCACACCTTCGGTCTCGAGCAGCGCCTTCTGCTGTTTGGTCACTGCGTTTTCAGGTACTGTAAGGATCTTCTTGAAATCCTCTTTATCCAGGTTGGAAAGCTCTACATTGATCGGGAACCTTCCCTGGAGTTCAGGTATCAGATCACTCGGCTTTGAAACATGGAATGCTCCTGCTCCAATAAAGAGCATATGGTCGGTCTTGACCGGGCCATACTTTGTGTTAACGACACTGCCTTCGACTATAGGAAGGATATCCCTCTGCACGCCTTCTCTTGACACGTCAGCTCCGGATCTCATGCTGCTTCCCGAAGCTATCTTATCGATCTCGTCGATAAAGATTATGCCATTCTGCTCAGCATTCTGGAGCGCTTCATCCGTCACCTGATCCATATCGATGAGTTTCTGAGCTTCCTGTTCCCTGAGTATCCTTCTGGCGTCACTTACCTTGCATTTTTTCTTCTTGGTCTTCTTAGGCATCATGGAATCGAAGATGTTTCCGATCGCGATCATATTCTCGTTCTGATCGAGCTGATTGGTCTTAGGAACATCATCGACTTCTATTTCCACAATCTGGTCTTCGAGAAGGCCCTGCCTGAGCTGTTCACGGACCTGGTCTCTGGCCATTTTGATGTCCGCGTACTCCTTGCTCTGCTCGTACTCTTTCTGCTTGTTTTCTTCGTATTCCTGTCTCTGCGTTTTATAACCGAGATTGATGATTTCCTCTGCGAGGCTGTTCGCCATTTCAGCATTCTCGTCCATCCTCTTCTGCTTGCTGAGCCTCATAGATGCTTCCACGAGATCTCTTATCATGGAGTCCACATCACGACCAACATAACCTACCTCGGTAAACTTGGTGGCTTCTACCTTGACGAATGGAGCATCCATCAGTTTGGCGAGTCTCCTTGCGATCTCTGTCTTACCTACACCCGTAGGTCCCATCATAAGAATGTTTTTAGGAGTGATCTCTTCTCTCATCTCCTCCGGAAGCTGGCTTCTTCTATAGCGGTTACGAAGAGCGATCGCTACGTATTTCTTGGCCTCATCCTGACCGATGATATATTTATCTAGCTCCGCGACTATCTGTTTCGGAGTCATGTTTTTGATATTGTCTGCCATATCGATCTCCTAGAGTTTCTCTACAGAAATATTACTGTTGGTGTAAACGCAAATGTTCGATGCTATCTCGAGTGACTTTCTCACTATAGTCTCAGCGTCAAGATCGGTGTTCTCAAACAGAGCTACCGCCGCAGAATAAGCGTAATTACCTCCGGAACCGATCGCGACTACATCTTTGTCAGGCACGATCACTTCTCCGTTGCCGCTGATCACTAAAAGATCGTTCTCATCAGCAACTATCATGAGCGCCTCGAGATTTCTCATAGCTTTGTCATTTCTCCAGTACTGCGCGAGATCTACCGCCGCGCGTTTCAGGTTTCCGGCATGTTCCTCAAGCTTGTTCTCAAACTTATCCGTAAGCGAAAAAGCGTCGGCAACGGAACCGGCAAAGCCTGTAAGCACTTTGTCTTTATAGATCTTTTTTACTTTTTTTGCGCCGTTTTTCATGATCGTGGTCTCGCCCATCGTGACCTGACCGTCGCCGCCTATCGCGATATCACCGTCCGGTCTTTTTACAGCGCAGATAGTAGTCGCATGAAACTTGATCATTTTTTCTTCTCCTTGTATTTGCATTCAGGATTGGAGCACTTGACAGTGCCTGTTTTCCCTTTTGTCTTTACCAGCATGGATCCGCATTCAGGGCACATTTTTCCCGTTGGCTTATCCCAATATGAGACATCACACTCCGGATATCCGCTGCAGCCATAAAAGACCTTGCCGGATTTTCTGCCTCTCTTTTCGATAATATCTTTGCCGCACTTAGGGCATTTCACACCGGTCGATTTGACTATCGGCTTGGTGTTCTTACATTCAGGATAGCCTGTACATGCCAGGAACTTTCCGAATCTGCCTTCTTTAATAGCCATTGGCTTGCCGCAGATCTCGCATACTTCGTCTGAAAGCACGACTTCTTTTTCGACCCTCTCTGCCTCACGGTCCGCGACTTTCAGTTCTTCACTGAATCCTTTATAGAAATCTGCAACGACATTTTTCCATTCCTTATCGCCAAGCTCTATGCTATCGAGATTGTCCTCCATCTCGCCTGTAAACTTCACATCCACTATATCCGAGAAGTACTCAGAGAGAATGCCTGTTACATCGAACCCCAGACGCGTTGGCTCAAGAGTCTTCTTGACTCTCTTTACATACTTTCTGTTGACCAGTACGGAAATAATAGAAGCATAAGTACTCGGTCTTCCGATGTTCTTCTCTTCCATCTCCTTAACGAGACCGGCTTCGGTATATCTTGCAGGCGGCTGTGTGAATTTCTGTTCCTTGATAAGCTTTTCAAGGTCGAGGACTTCGCCCTTTGTCAGTTTAGGCACATTGACCTCATCATTATTCTGGGCTGTCTTGTAGACCTTGCGCCATCCGTCGAATGTCATGCGCGCGCCGTTTGCTTTGAACTCATAACGTCCGTTTTCAATGACCACCTGCATGGTGTCGTATTCCGCGGCAGCCATGCGCGATGCAATGAATCTCTTCCATATAAGATCGTAAAGCTTGTACTGATCCGCAGTCAGAGAATCCTTTATGAGTTCCGGTTTAAGATTTACATCCGAAGGCCTTATAGCCTCGTGAGCATCCTGCATAGCCTTGTTCCTGTTTGTAAAGCTGTTATTGCCCACATACTCTTCGCCGTAGTTTTCTTTGATAAAAGCAGCGCCCTGCGCTATGGCCTGAGCGGATACTCTTACTGAGTCTGTCCTTATGTATGTAACAAGTCCCCTTGCGCCGATACCTTTAAGGTTGATCCCTTCATATAGCTGCTGAGCGATCTGCATCGTTTTTGCTGTCTGGAATCCGAGTTTGATTGATGCGTCCTGCTGCATGCTGGAAGTGGTAAACGGAGCGTAAGGTTTTGTCTTGCGTTTGCCTTCTTTGATCGACGAGACAACATAATTCCCCTTTGAAAGATCGGATTCTATGCTGTCTGCTTCTTCTTTGTTTGCAACATGAGCCTTCTTGCCGTCTATCTTAGAAAGATCCGCAACAAAGCCGTCGCCGAAATCAGCCGCGATATACCAGTATTCTTCAGGAACGAAAGCCTGGATCTCGCGTTCTCTGTCGCAGATGAGCTTGAGAGCCGCAGACTGCACTCTTCCCGCAGAAAGTCCCCAGGATACCTTCTTCCAAAGAAGCGGGCTTATTTGATAACCCACGAGCCTGTCCAGAACTCTTCTTGCCTGCTGGGCATCCACAAGGCCCTCTTTTATCTCGCGTGGCTCCTTGATCGCATCCTTTACAGTATCTTTGTTGATCTCGTTAAATTCAACTCTGCACTTTGAATCAGGGGCTATATCAAGAAGATGCGCGATGTGCCACGATATGGCCTCTCCTTCACGGTCCGGGTCGGTCGCGAGCAGCACTTTGTTCGCGGCTTTTGCTTCCTTCTTTATCTCTTTGATAGTGTCGCCTTTTCCGCGTATATTGATGTACTCGGGCTCGAAGTTGTTTGCTACGTCTATGCCGAGTCTGCTCTTTGGAAGGTCTCTCACATGACCGACGGAGGCGATAACCTTATATTTAGAACCAAGATACTTTCCTATGATCTTAGCCTTTGAAGGTGACTCGACTATAAGAAGTGTCTTGCCTGTGTTTGAAGTTTTCTTTGCTGTCTTAGCTGTACCTGCCATTGACCGATGATCTCCTTTAATGTGCTGTATTTATTTGCGCATATATATTGTAGATATTTTACAATTTGAAACTTTAGCACAACAGCATATCATCATACAAGTGTTTTTGTTGTGAGGGCTGTCGCACAATTCAGTTAACACCTTCATCTTCTTCCGGGATATATCCTGCCTGCGTATGACTCTACTATCCCCTTTATTTCCATCACGGTTATGAGAGAACTCACTAAAGACGCGCTTAATCCGGTGTCAGAAATGATCTCTTCGCTTGTGGCTCCGCTCCTTGTACTAACTGATTCAAATACTCTCGCCTCATCAGCGTCCAGTTTCATTTCATCATTCTTTGTATTGGCAGCTTCAGCACCTATGTCTCTTATCAGGTCATCTATTACAACCATGGGGACCGCACCGTCTCTTATTAGCAGATTTGTTCCTATACTCGTGCTGCTGTTAATATTGCCTGGTACTGCATATACAGTCCTCCCTTGATCTGCCGCGCACTTTGCCGTGATGAGTGAGCCGCTGTTGAGACCTGCTTCCACCACAACCAACATCTCGGATAACCCACTTATTATTCGGTTCCTTTTAGGGAATGTGATTTTACTTGCATGCATTTCCGGAGGATATTCGCTCACGATCAAACCGCCGCTATCAAGGCATTTGCGCATTAAGTCGTAGTTTCGCTGATATTTCATCATATCCATACCGAATCCGAGGACACCGATCGTCATTCCATCTGCCTCCAACGCGCCCTCATGCGAGAACCCGTCTATTCCGATAGCAAATCCGGAGACAACAGGAATACCGCTTTCAGCAAGTCTGCGGCCTATCATAATCGCTACATTCTTACCATACACAGTGAATTTCCGTGCGCCTACAACCCCCACGCTTTTCCTATGTAAAAGGGATATATCGCCCATACAATACAATTGCTTGGGAGGTTCCGGAATATTTCTCAACTTCTCCGGGAATTCCACCGATCCATTATCTATTACTACCATTTCTCTCATGGCTATTCACTCCTGAAATCTGTAATTCAGAGCCTCGGCAAGATGCTTTATCTTTATTGTCTCACTTTCATCAAGGTCGGCGATGGTCCTGGCTACTTTAAGAGCTCGTGAATATGAACGCGGTGACATCTTAAAAGAATGATATGCTTTGCTCATAAAGGTATTCTCCTCTTTCCCAAGTGCACAAAAACTACTCATTTCTTTCTCGGATAGCTCTGAATTATAGGTTTCTCTGCCCTGCTGTTTAGCAAATTCAATAGCACCTATTACCTGCCTCCGCATCTCTTCTGAAGTGAGTCCGTTCCGCTCGCCGGTCAAATCGTCGTATTCGACTTTTTCCATGCTGATCTTCATATCTATACGATCCATTATTGGGCCACTCAGCTTTCGCCTGTATCTATCGATATCAGCCTGTGTACACGTGCACTCTTTGTCCCTGTCTCCAAAGTATCCGCAAGGACATGGATTAGCTGCCATCAAGACCTGAAAATTGCATGGAAATGTATATGCTTCTCCTCTGCGAAAATGCGTTATCTTTTTCTCTTCCAAAGGCTGGCGCAAGGACTCTATCACTTCTGTATTGAATTCACATATCTCATCAAGAAAAAGCACTCCGTTATGAGCTAATGTTATTTCACCCGGCACAGGATAACTACCTCCACCTATCAGGCCGGCTCTGCCGATGCTGTGATGAGGATCTCTGAAGGGTCTCTTTATGCTGTTTATACTTTCATTACTACGGCCGGCTACCGAGCGCACTATCGCTGTTTCAAGTCTTTCCTGCTCGGTCATCGCGGGCATAATACCTGCCACCCTGCCCGCGATCATGGTCTTTCCGCATCCCGGGCTCCCAACCATAAGAAGACCATGCCGGCCGGCAACAGCTATTGTTACAGCCCTCTTTGCCTTCTCTTGTCCCACGATATCTCCATAGTCGGAGGCGGACATTTCATTATTATTGCCTGCACAGTCTTTTTCTAAGACTGTATATATCCGTTCAAGACGGCATTTATCGTTCACCTCTTGGGGATCATGGCAAAGTAGGTCAACACACTCCTTTAAATCCTTGACGATATGTATATTCCCGCCGGCAAGTGCAGCCTCTGCAGCGTTCCCCTCCGGCACTATGATCCCGCACAGGTCCGAATCTTTCAGATACAACATCATAGGGAGCGCTGCTTCCACTCCGAGAACTCTTCCATCTAGCGACAGTTCTCCAATCAATCCCCAGCCTTCGCTGACTTCACCAATACTGCCTCCTGATGACAAGATTCCGATTGCTATAGGCAGATCCAGGCAGCTCGAATTTTTCCTGAAGCTCGCCGGAGTCAGATTTACTGTTATCTTTCCTTTAGGGAAATCAAAGCCGGAATTGATGATCGCGCTCTTTATCCTCTCCCTCGACTCCATTACCATGGTCGACGGAAGACCAACCATCCCAATCCCTGGCAATCCTCTTCCTATATCCGTTTCTACACATACCCCTCTGCCTTCGATTCCCATACATACTGCTGACTTTATCCTGCTGTACATATCTTTTCCTCTTCAATACATGATTACATGCAGTCTTCTATCAGCTCTGTCAACACTTCATAAACATCAAAAGATACTTCTTTCCACTGATGTCTGCGAGAACTTAAGTAACACCTTGCAGCCTTCTTTATTTTTTCCTGCTTATAATGAGTCACGGATTCCGAAGGATACCCGCAGTCAAGTCCTGTTCTCGTTTTAACTTCTATGAAGTGTATTACGCCACCTCTTAGCGCTATAATGTCCAATTCTCCGAACTTTGTTGAGTAATTCCTTGCGATTATTTGAAATCCCGATAGTTCCAGCATCCTAGATGCGAATTCTTCGCCGAGATCCCCGACGTTCTTCTTGTATCTCATGGTCCCTGCCCTCCTGTTTCACACAAATAATCGTATCAACCGACTGTTCTTTTGTCGAACAAAATACTCCCTAATTCCTGCAAAAAACAGCCTAATTTTTGCACATACGAAGCACGAGAAATAATACAAAAAGGACTCGATCTTCTTGATCCAGTCCTTGTACTTTTATTGATCAGTTCTCCCTGTCTGCTATTTTTTCAACACGAACTTCTCTATTGCGATCCCAACACCATCATCGTCGTTACTCTCCGTGATGTAGTCTGCGTGGTCCTTTAGACCTCCCCATGCGTTTGCTACTGCAACTCCTATCCCGGCAAGCTCAGCCATCTTTATATCATTAGGAGCGTCTCCGCAGCACATAAGCTCATCAGGTACTATTCCCAGCTCTTTCATCAACCAGACAAGTGCTGTTTTCTTACTGGTGTTCGGTCCGCCCACTTCAAGATTGTTTGGGAACGATGATGTGATCGTAGCGTTCTCTATTGCATTGACCTTTGGCCTTGCGGCTTCAAGCATCTCAAGCGTTTCATAGACGAAATTGACATTCTCTATTTCTTCATCATGCTCAAGCATCAAGCTGCTTACATCCGGCACAGGTTTTCTGCTCCAGAGCACATATGCAGCGTTTCTGTAAGCGCAGCCATTATCTCTTACATCGTTATAATACGATTCATCGACATATGCCTGCCCATGTATAAATACTTCTATATCGGCGCATGTCTCGTCTTTGAGCCTTGCGATCTCCTTGACCGCTTCCCTGTCAAGGCAGTCTTTATAAACGGCCTCTCCACTCTCTACGCGATTGACTTGAGCGCCGTTTGAAGTGATGGCATACTCAATGCCTTCGACATTCTTGATGTGATCCGGAAGAGACCTAAAGGAACGCCCTGTTGAAATAACTACATGCACTCCCTTCGAGGCCGCTTCTTCAATTGCAGCTGTATTCCGCTCAGAAATATCGCCGGCACTATTGAAAGTAGTTCCGTCCAGGTCGAGCGCGACCATCTTTATATTCTTTTTCTTAAGTTCGGATTCTTCTTTAAGCATTGTTTGTTTTCTTATCAAACAGCCGCACCCTAAAGGATGCGGCTGTATCTTGATCATTATTTCAGAGTATAGGATTACTCCTCTTCTTTAGCCTTCTCGACTTCGAATTCAGCCTCTTCCTTGGCAGCCTGAACAGCATCGGATACCTTTTCAGCAGCTTCCTTGACATCTTCCTTGACATCATCTACTGCTTCTTTGACTGCGTCAATAACATCCTTTGCTTTTTCCTTTACGGCTTCAACTGCCTCATCAGCTGCTTCCTTAGCGTCAAGTACTGCATCTTCAACTGCATCAGCAACTGTTTCTTTCTCTTCCGGAGCAGCTTCCTCTTCAGGGAGTGTAGCCTTGATGCTCAGGCTGATTCTTCTCTTCTCAGGGTCGATTTCCATGATCTTGACATTGACTGTCTCGCCGACCTTGAGTTCGTCGAATACGTTCTCGACTCTCTTGTTTGCGATCTCGGAGATATGTACGAGTCCGTCAAGCCCTGCTTCGAGCTCTACGAATGCGCCGTATTCCTTGATCTGAACAACCTTACCCTCGAGTACATCGCCAACCTGATACTTCTCGCCTACGAGAGTCCATGGCTCTGGCTGTGTCTGCTTGAGACCGAGGCTGATCTTGCCCTTCTCTTCGTTGAGGGAGAGGATCTTAACATTGATGATGTCTCCGATCTTAAGAACTTCCTCAGGGTGTTTGAGCTTGCCCCAGGAAATCTCTGAGATATGGAGAAGTCCATCAACTCCGCCTATATCTACAAATGCGCCGTAGTCGGTGAATCTCATTACCTTACCCTCGACGATATCGCCGACGTTGAGATTCTCCCAAATCTCTGCTACAGCTTTGCGCTTCTCGTCAACCAGTATGGCCTTTCTTGAGAAAACGGCTCTGTTACGCTTTGTGTCCACTCTGATGACTCTGACATCGAATGTCTGTCCGAGGAACTCGTCTGCGTTCTCTACATATCTGTCGGAGAGCTGTGACATAGGAATGAATCCTGTGATCTCCTTGTAAGCTGCAATGACACCGCCGTTGACCGCTCTTGTGAGTGTAACGGTGATGATATCCTTGTTCTCCATTGCCTCTTCGAGCTCTGCGTAGTTCTCAACCACCACCAGTCTCTTTGTCGAAAGCATGATTCCGCCTTCGCCGTCATCAGATTTGATGACTTTGGCCTTGACCTCATCTCCTACCTTGAAGAGATCTGCGAGAGTCTGGCCCTCTTCCAATGTGACCTCGTCTGACCTAAGGATACCATCCTTCTTGCAGCCCATATTGACGATGACCGCATCATCCATAACCTGATCAATCTTACCGTCGACAACATCCCCTGGCTTTGGTAAACGTAAAGATTTCTCAATGTCATCCATGAAATCCATCATTGGATTCTGTTCCATATTCTTGTTGACATTTTCGCTCATGTGGGAAATAACCTCCTTGATAATCCACTCGGGCGTCGATGCGCCCGCTATGTAGCCTATTTTAGTATATTTAGTCAAGCGATTCAACTGTTTATTGCTTGAGTTCTCTATAAAGAAGCTGTTTTCGTTATGTTTTTTTGCAATTTCATACAGCTTGCGCGAATTAGAACTGTGATTGTCTCCTATAACTACCATCGCGTCAACCTCAGAAGCCAGTTTTGCACAGCTTTCCTGCCTGTCTCTGGTAGCATTGCAAATGGTATTATGAATGTCGTATTCGACGCCTTCTTCATCAAATACAGAGAGTATTTCCCGAAGCAGTTCCTGCTTTATAGTCGTCTGGCAAACTACCATCGGCTTCTTTCCCTTTAGCCGGTCTGCTTGCTCTTTTGCTTCCTCCGCGTCTCCGATCACGACAGCCTCATATCCGCACCAACCATTCGTGGCTTTTACTTCCTGATGCTCCTTATCACCGATCACAACGACCGGAATTCCCTCACTGTGCGCCTTCAGGGCAAGATGATGTATCTTCTTAACGAATACACATGTGGTATCTACCAGGGTTATGCCCCTTGCTTCAGCTTCTTCATAGAACTCCTGCGGCTCACCATGCGATCGCACAATAACAGTGTCCCCTTCAGATGCCTCCGAAAGCGAAGATATCATCGAGACTCCCATATCTTCGAGGCGCTTTACAACAGCCTCATTGTGGATCAGATGTCCGCATGTATAAAGATTGCCTGTTCTGTCATTCTTTTCCGCTTCTTTAAAAGCCATATCGATAGCTCTGTCAACTCCGAAGCAGAAACCCGAGTGCTCGGCTCTGATTATTTCCACTTTTTCTCTCTTTCGAAACATGGCCGGCGGATAGCCGCCGGCCGTATTTACTATTGATCATTCAATATAAACTCACAGCAATAGTTCTGATATATTAGAACTTGCCTGCAGTCGCTGCTTCCTCTACGGAAACTGCTACTGATACAGTCATTCCAACCATTGGATTGTTGCCTGCTCCGATGAGACCCATCATCTCTACGTGTGCAGGTACCGAGGATGAACCGGCAAACTGAGCATCAGAGTGCATACGTCCCATAGTATCTGTCATGCCGTAGGATGCAGGGCCTGCAGCCATGTTATCCGGATGCAGAGTACGTCCTGTACCGCCGCCGGAAGCAACTGAGAAATACTTCTTGCCTGCTTCGAGCCTTTCCTTCTTGTAGGTTCCTGCTACTGGATGCTGGAATCTTGTAGGGTTTGTCGAGTTACCTGTAATGGAAACGTCCACATTCTCTTTCCAAAGGATGGCTACGCCTTCCTGTACATCATTTGCGCCATAGCAATTTACCTTGGCTCTTGGGCTCTCAGGATCCTTGGAGTAGCACTTTCTGAATACTTCCTTGAGCTCTCCTGTGTAGTAATCATACTCAGTCTCAACATAAGTGAATCCATTGATCCTTGAGATGATCTGAGCAGCGTCTTTGCCGAGTCCGTCCAGGATGACTCTGAGTGGTTTCTGGCGGACTTTGTTAGCCTTGGAAGCGATACCGATAGCACCTTCAGCCGCAGCGAATGACTCGTGTCCCGCGAGGAACGCGAAGCACTCCGTATCCTCCTCGAGAAGCATCTTTCCGAGGTTTCCATGTCCGAGACCGACCTTACGGCGATCTGCAACGGAGCCAGGGATGCAGAATGCCTGGAGACCTTCTCCGATAGCTGCAGCTGCATCAGCAGCCTTGCGGCAGCCCTTCTTTATTGCGATAGCAGCGCCAACTGTATATGCCCACTTTGCGTTTTCGAAACAGATAGGCTGGATGTTCTCGATCATATGATAAACATCAAGGCCTGCGTCCTTTGTGATCTGTTCTGCTTCTTCGATAGATCCGATACCGTACTCAGCCAGCTTGGAAAGGATCTGTTTTTCTCTTCTTTCGTAAGATTCAAATGTAATCATGTCTCTTTCCTCCCTGTTTTATTCTTTACGCGGATCGATCAGTTTTGCAGCATCAGCAACTCTTCCATACTGGCCGGACGCCTTCTCTACAGCTGTAGCAGCATCATCGCCTGCCTTGAGGAAGTCCATCATCTTGCCAAAGTTGAGATACTTGTATCCGATGATCTCATCATCCTCATCAAGAGCAAGCTGTGTAATATATCCTTCTGTAAGATCGAGATATCTTGGTCCCTTCTCAAGAGTACCGTATGTTGTGCCGACCATCGATCTTGTTCCCTTACCGAGATCCTCAAGACCTGCTCCGATCTGGAGGCCGCCTTCTGAGAAAGCGCTCTGTGAACGTCCGTAAACGATCTGAAGGAAGATCTCTCTCATCGCCGTGTTGATAGCGTCGCATACTAGGTCCGTATTGAGCGCCTCAAGCACAGTGAGTCCCGGAAGGATCTCAGATGCCATTGCGGCTGAATGCGTCATTCCGGAGCAACCGATAGTCTCTACCAGAGCTTCCTGAATGATTCCGTCTTTAACGTTGAGTGAAAGCTTGCAGGCTCCCTGCTGAGGTGCGCACCAACCAATGCCGTGAGTATATCCTGAAATGTCGGATATCTGTTTAGGCTTCACCCATTTTCCTTCTTCAGGAATAGGTGCAGAGCCATGATGCACTCCCTGGTGAACAGGACACATGCCTTTCACTTCTGCTGAATAAATCATAATAATAACCTCCTGATATTCAGTGAAATTGATTTCTATCTCATTCCTATTCATTGTATCTCAAACGAGGAAATACAACAAGTTATGATTGTGGGCTATATGACTATATTTCAAAATCGCAGGCAACAGAACTGCTGCGCACCTCATGCATATGCTTTTTGACCGGCATATGGACCGGATGCGTCTGATATGCGTCGAAAGCGTTTCTGTTTTCAAATAATGTTATCAGCGCGAGGTCATATGACCTTTCGCTGTGAAGTATATCTGCTCCTGCCTCAAGTTCCAGCATTCCTTCGATCTTCCCCTTCATTCCGTAGAAGTTCTCCACCAGTTGAGGGATCTCATCCTTGTATTCATCCTTGATCTTAAACATTACTATATGTCTTATCATTGATCGTTCTCTCCTTTCAGATCAAATAATCCTACATATAGTATAAATTAAGGTCACAGGATTGCTAACCACTTATTCCCGTATTCGAAGAGATTTTTTTAAGTTTGAGTTTGCCTGTTGGCGAATAACCCCAAACAGCAAAGTCCTGGGAATCGTCATTCGGACTGCCTTTGTATATTACAAAGTTATCAGGTACTTTGACATCCGGTATCGTTTTCTCAACAAGATCACATACATATTTAACATATTTTTCCGGATAGGTTTGGTTCAATGCTATCGATGACCATTTTTCTGTACCCTGATTCGCACATTGAACTATGTCCTCGGCTAAAAGCCCGGCTTTAAATCTGCTTGCTACTCCGGCCTCATCCATTATGGACGGCCTGTCTTTACTATTACCGAACCAACCTTTTTCAACGTCAACATAATATGCAGCTTTTGCTAAATTGCTTGAATTTGATTTACTGCTCATTTTAGCCTTTCCGCTTTTTGAATATGGCGTTCCTTTCTGTATACATGAGCCCTTCAAATAATCGTAATCATCGAGTTTGAAGACTACAAAGCCTGCATCGTCATTATGTGATGTATTAACATTGAATTCTACAGTTGTGCCGTCGTCCAGAGCATGCGCGCCTAAAGAGAAAGCCGCTGTAAAAAGCATGACAGTGAGAACTGTCCCTATAAGTCGCTCAATGCTCCTACATTTATTATTATCAAGATGCTTCATTTTTATCTCCTTAATTTGCACTTACCTGATGCTCCTTATTCTTAATTTGATCATTATGACAAGCCCGGCAGCAGCTGATGCAAGAAGTGCTGCGTAACAAATGATCAGTGCTTTATCTCCTGTATCCGGAGAACGCTTTATGGTCTCGCCAGGAGATTCTACAAGAACAGTCTGGTCTTTGTTCTTTAGGTTTTTATGCTCAGCTACCAGTATCCCTTTTTCTTCTACTTCGCTCAGCGTAGGGGTCTCGGAAACTTCAAGGTCTGTTCCTGAAATGTTGTATAAAGTCTCGAATGCCACCAAATGTTTTCCCGCAAGGCCTTTTGTATTTACTGTAAACTCAACAACGGTTGATCCGTTCTCATCTTTGGCTGTAAATGTACCGACAGATATCACGGGACCGTCGTTATCAACAAGCGGTTCTTTTTCCTCTTTTACCATCAACTCACCCACAGCTGCATACTTCCGGCCGGGAGTAAGTCCTTCATAAGCTATTGTGTCTATAATTGTTATCTCCTTATCAATACCAAGCGTCTTTCGATTCTTGTCGTCTGCCAGATATGTTCCGATCACTGGGACCTTAACAGGTGTCTGAGCATCATCTTCTTTTGACTCCAGCTGTTTTTTCGTACCTTCTTCAGTCTTGTACCAGACGTTTTTGGCGTACGCCATGTTGCGATAGCCGTCTTTCTCATCAGGCTTGTTATCCCTGTCTGCCTTGTTGCAGTCTAATTCTCCTTTCTTTGAATCAGAGTCCCCTGCCTTGTCTGCAAGGTATTCTTCAGCCTTCGAAAGAATACGCGCGCTATATGTCACCGTAGCTGTGTTTTCCGCCTGAACAGTGATATTAACTGTGTTCTTATCTTCGCTTATCCTGTTCTGTGTCGCATTTTCGACTTTCACTACTACAGGTTTGCTAAAGTATTCAGGTTTTTTTGCGAATTCGTCGGAAACATCAAGAGTCAATTCTCCCTCGATATTGGTATTTGAAATGATTACATCATATGTTACAAAGTCTCCCGATTGGAAGCCAAACTTCCCATCACCATTATCCGTTGCTTCTTCGTTTCGCACCTTGTACATGTCATACCCAGGCTCTGGTTCTGGTTCTGGTTTTTCTTCTTTTCTTTCTTTGTCCTGATTGTCAAGTGTACCGCCTTCTATTTCGTATAGATCACGCGATATAACAAACCTAACGTCCTTGACTAAGGTGTACCCATCGTTATCAGGTACAGGAAGCTCAGAGACATAATAAGTGTCATATGGAAGTGCTCCAAGATCGTTGTTGACTGCAGCACTCGCATTACCTTTTTTATCTTTACCAAACCATATCCCTGTTTCATTTTTTAAATTTGCCGTATTTACATGCCCGTTTTCATCTAAAATCGGAGCTCCTTCAGGTGTTATAACACCGTTGTCGTTTTCATTTGTTCTTGTGGAATGAGCAGTCCCGCCTTTATCCTCCGATGAGTTTGTCGTTACAAATCCATTAGCATCAGTGTAAACTACGTGTGCCTCCCCTGTTGTTGCAGAAGTTATGACAAAAGGAACAGAAAGACGTGCATGAGTCCTCTCAGATATTTTGTTCCATTTGATATCGCCTCTCTTGATTTGCTCCGGACAATTGACCACAATAGGCTTTGTGTTGCCAAGGGTATATCCTTCGCTTGCTCCTGATACCGTAATATTCGATGTCGTTTCGTTTGAAGCACTCGCTCCATCCCAATCTATTTTGATCGTTATAGTTCCATTGTTCTTCAGATAGCCCGTCGAGGGTTCGATCTCTGTTATCGTTACTTTTCCAAGAGGTACCACGCATTCTCCCTTTGAGTTCTTATAAAAATCTGGACCCGACACCTTGTGTGCTTCATCAAGTTTTGCTATTCCATTATCATCGGTCTTAATGATCCACTTCCTGCTGATTACTGTTCCGTCGGAATAAGCCACCTCGAACTGAGCGTTTGCCAGTGACCCGCTTCCGAGAGCAACTGGATTTCCTGTCTCTTTATCTATCTTTTGAATAGATAAAGGGGCTGATTGCGGTACTTCTTTCACCTGTTTTCCGCCGTTTGGATTAACCCAGCTTGTTTTATCTGATGCAACGGTAGCGGTATATACCGTGGTGTCGAGAACATATCCTTTTGATGCCTTCGCTTCCTTTACATAATAAGTACCCTCATTAAGTTCTATTTCATTCGCCGTTCCATCAGCACCGGTCGTAAATACAGCGTAATGTCCACTGGCATCTTCCGCTCGTTTTGAGCAAGAGCTGTTTGTATATACCCAATACTCCGCTCCTGCTAGAGAATACTGTGCATTTGGGCCGGAATCCGCAGCATATACATGCAAATTTTCATTCCCAATTGTAACGATAAAAAGATATGTGGAAACCATCGTAAGTGTAAGAGCCATTATTCCGATCCTTTTTTTCAAATCACTCGTATCCATATTCTTTTCCTTTCTGTTTTATGATTTAAGGACTTTACCCGGGTTGTCCTCATTCATCCTCCCCTCAAGGCGAAGGATATTCTTGTCGAGAAAGAGCTTGATACGGTTTAGATCGCCTACTTCTGCTGTTTCTCTGAATCTATCCGCCATTTCACGCTCTTCCCTTATCTCGGTGTTGAAAATTCTGTCAGCAAAGAGCACAAGCTTGTATCTAAAATCCAATTTCTTAATGTCCGGGTAATACATGAGCTTTATGCTGTCTGTATCTACATTTCCATTCTTTGAATAAACAAGTTCCGGCTCGAGTAGATAACTGTCGGCTCCTATAAGATGGTCAGAAGCACTTTCACTCATTCTGATTAGATTTCTCAAAAGCAACAGCTTGTCATATAGCTTCATTCCCCTTGCGTCAAGACGCGTATAACACCCGGGTCTATAACTGAATGAATATGTTCCCTTGTCTCTTATGATCGACATATTCATGAAATTTCTGCAGTAGTTTTGTGTAAGTATTTCCTCTACATATCCGGGCATTCTGTAACCCGTCATGTTCTGTCTTATCCTTTGCATTTTTTCACCTCCTGTATTATTCGAATCGCTTTGCGGTCACATATATTTATCCGCCACATTTGCTGCATGGCGTGTAACCACGTTCTATCGCCGAACTTTTATCCAGTTCGATATAGTTTCTTTGTAGTGAAGCGCATCCCGGGAGATGATAGTCTTCCCCCGCGGAAGGAAAATAGTAGATCAGCGTTCCCGTCTTTGCCTGCCCGCTTTTGCATAACGGACACGATCTGTATCTTCTTTTTATGGCCGATGTTAGTGCTGCTGATCTTGAAGCAGCTCTTAAAAAATCACATCCTTCAGAGTGATACTTCTCGCCCCTTTTGGGGAAGATATAGACTGCTTCGGAGTCGTTATCCATGAACTCATCTGCGCTCATGTTACCTTCGTCCCGTTCACGTCCTGTGTAAGCTCTGGAAACAATCGCAAGATCGTATGCCGCTTCTGCTTTTATTCCCAAAGGATTGGAGGTTTTTAGTGTCAGTCTGTAATCAAAGGCGATAAGTTCGTCTACACCCCACCTGCTGCCTCTATATAACGAATCAACCAATTTAGCAGACTTGATCTGCTTGTGTTTTCCCTTGATTTCTTTTCTGACCCTGTAAGGTACTGCGATCGATGTGTCAGCAATCACGGCCTCGGCAGCTCCTCGCCTTATCTCATTGGCAGCGACAAAGTTGCAATCCTCAATACACGCATACATCAGGATTATCGAACTCATTACTATCAGAGCGATAATGAATATCGGAAGTGATATAACGGCCTCTACAATATAGCTGCCCTTTTTATTTATAAGACTCTTCAAAAACATGATTTTTAATGCCTTCGTCAATGGTAAATCTGGTTCCGGTATAGTATTCCATCAGATTGAAATCCTTGTAGTACCTGTACTTCATGTTTATCTGAACAAGATCCATTATCCGAAGCAGTCTCGTGTCCTCGTTCATTGCAAGTATCATGATCATTAAATACTCGTCGTAATTGAGTCCGTCTTTGAACTGCGTTACGGTCTTTAGGTCTTTACCTATTCCACTTATCTCATCTATATTTTCAGAAAGCAGTTCTTTGGATTCTTCGTCCAGTTCTTTTTTGAATTGTTTTGAATCTAATACCGATCCCAGAGACGTTTTCCATTGTTCAGGAGTCTTTATGATCGGAACTCTCCTGTCCTCATACAGGTCGGCAATATCCTCTTCCGTCTCAAGTGCGGCCCAGGCTTCGGCGATCACCAACTGGGTAGCGGCCCCAAGAGGACCGGGTGTTATAACCTCAGCGATAGTTATGATTGCCTCGACCTTGGCCGTATCTTCATAGAGGGCGATAAGATTGAGCGCGTTTCTGGCAAGGAACAGTCTTCTCCTGCAGGCTCTGTAATTGACCTCATCATCGTTGCTGCCTCTGATGATGTATTCCCATTCATTTACGAAAAAATGGTCTTTTTCGTCTGACTTGCTCACATGATTATCCAGACATTTGTCTATCAGAAGGATCTCTGCACCCGAGCTCGATATCCTGTTCGATATGGTTTTTTCATCCCCGATCGTTTTTGCGTTTTCCGTGAGCGTGTCTGCGCTTATGCAACCTCCTGCACCGCCCGACGGAAGTGTATCAAGCACGACCTTGTTGTTTATGATCCTTCCTTCTTCTTCATACCCGTTAAGCTCGTCAAGACCTCGGTAAGTTCTACCTCGCCCGTTTATCAGCTCAGAAGTCGCGCTTGCGGTAAACCCCAGCCTCAACGCTTTTCGGAAATTGACCGGATCTCCTAGTTCATACCCCGTAAGATCTGCATTTACGCCTCTTATCTTTTCTCCCAGCTTGTTCTTTGAAGAATAATCCAGATAATTCTTCAGCTTCATACTGACATCACTGTCGTTGCCAAAATATGCCATTATAGAAAAGTCTTCCAAAAGATGTACATCATATTCAGACAGTATTGCCTTACTCCATACTCTTCCGAAGCATTCGCACTCGCTGCTTACAACAAGCCTTCTCGCGATTCCAATACCTCCGACTATACACAACGCAAATCCAACGAATATGATCGCAAGCATCACCATAGCTGAGCCTTTTTTGCCATTAGCTCCGATAAACAATCTCCGAATTCTTAGATCAATCAACAATTTCACCCGTCCTCACCAACACATCCTCATTGATCATGTATGCCTTTGTCTCTGTTCTCTTGCTTACATCTATCAGCAAAAGTCCTCCATGCAGCATTTTTACATTTTTTGAATCTTTGTACGTCCTGAGGAAAGCTCCTCTGTACGAATCCTGTGCTGCCATTGCTTCTTTGTGTTCAGTGATTCCCGTAATAAGTATTTCTAGGTAAAATGTGAACAGTCTTAACATGAGCATGGCGGCAAGGATGATGATAGGCAGCGAAATTGCTGCCTCCACCATCTGCGATCCTCTTCTATTCCCAAGCCCTTTTTTCAACTTATCCATAGATCAGAAGTTTGCAGCGTCGAGATTGCCGAATATGCGATTGACAAAATCGACGATCGATGATTTAAAGATGATCCCTACGGCAACAGCTATTGCAACCAATATGGCTACCTGCACCATTTCCATTCCCTTTTTGTTGCTTATCATCAGCATCATCTTTTGTCCTATCTTTTTCATTTTTTGCTCCTTTCATGTTTGATCATTTTTATGTGCTCTTCCATGTGACTTCCCGGGTGTCACATGTTAAGAAGTGCCGGTGCCATCGTGACTACTATAAGGACTATCAGCAGGAGTCCCAGCGGATAAGACATCTTAGTATCGATCATCTTTCCACATTCCCTTGCAACTATCTTCCTCTCGTCCCATAGATATCTGCTCTCCCTTTCCAAGCTTTCTATAACGTCACTTCCTCTTTTCTCATTTTCGGTAAGTATGGTTGCTATCCTTATTAATTCCTTCACATCATGTTTGACAGCATATTCGTTGATAACCTCAGCTGTACTAATCCTGTGATGGTCAGTTGCCTCATTCAATTCAGCAAGCTCCTTTTCAAAGAACGAAAGCTCAGCTCTTTCAAATCCTTTATAACTTCCTGTAATAGTGTCAAAAGCATCGCTGAGTATCAGCCCGGCATTCATCATAAGAAACAACTGATTGCAAAACCTTGGAAGGCCCTTCAATATGGATCGTCTTTCGGCTTTCCCGTTATCGTCTTCCTTAAGTTTAGATGCGACCATCAAAGCAGCGATCGTAAAATAGATCAGAGACACAGTAAACAGGTTGCCTCCGAGATCTTCCGGTTTTTTCCTCCACTCTATCGGGGTGCCGTCAGGTAAGTTTGTAGGAAGAATGATCTTTCCTGTATCTGAGTACTCGATCTCGTTTATTATTCTGTCTATGCCCGAATTTACGATTGCTTCCCTGTCATTACTATTCGGAATTCCCTCAGACTTACTCTCATTTCTTCTGGATTGAAGTGTAAGATCTATATCTCTTTCTATATCTCCGCCTTCATCCTTGACCGTAAGAGTGAGATCATAGTGCTCTACGCTCATTGTTCCGGATCTGTGTATTCCTACTATCCTGCCTTCGTCATCGGCTATCAGCTTTCCGCTCTTTTCGGGCCCCTTTATGACAAGCATTAACACTAACACGGCAGATATAAGCGTAAGAGCATAAAGTCCACGCATAAGTTTTTTATCGTTTAACAGTTCTTTATATCTCGACATTCGTGATCCTTTCGATCAATGCGTATATCCCTATGTTTGACGCAATTACAGCAGTCATTATCACCCTGCCTATCAAAGTCTCATATAACGGAGCGATATAGTCAGGAGCAGTCAAATTCAGAAATAGGACTATCAACGCGGGCATTGCAAATATCACAAGGCCTTCGCTCTCTTTTCTCCTGACGAGTTCATCTATTTCTCTTTCGATGCTCATCTTTTCCATGATCACTCCCGCCGCTTTGTTCAATGCGCTTATCAAACTTGCGCCCGTAGACTTGCATATTGAATAGACAGTTACAAAATCATGTACATCCTCTAGTCCGCTCGATTCTGCTAAATCTTTAAGAACGCTTATATCGTTCTCGCCCCCTACGTCCATTCGTTCGTAGGCGTTCTCCAGATCTTTTGTAAGAATTGTTTTCTTTCCATATATGTTCTTCAATGACGGTATCGATTCTGCTATTGCATCCTTCATGGATCTGCCGGCACCTATCGCCGTAGATGCCATAAACAGAAAGTCCTTAAATTCCGCCATATATGTCCTCTTTCTTTTTCGGATCATATTATCAATAACAAAACTTTTTATTCGTCCGGCAAACGGTATTATCACTATCGCGAAGAATAGATTTCTGTACATCAGGTATGAGATGAGTAATCCTGAAGCAATGAGAGTAATATAGAAAAAAGCGTTTTCTCTCTTGCCGAAACTATATTGTCTTAAATCTGTCATGATGCTTTTCCTCTCTCATGACTGCAGTCGGTCATCATATGTCCGTATCCTGTTCTAACGAGCCTTTCTCTGTCGAAAAGAGAGTTGCCTGTCGGTTTTAGTTCTCCGTGCTCATCGACTCTATATAGATAATTGATTTGATATTCACTGCCATTAAACCCGATCATTTCAGCCACTTCTTCGACTCTTCTCCGGCCATTTGCATCTCTTTTCAGATGCACAAATATATCTATCGCATTGGCAATCTGATTTCTTACGGACTCTACAGATACCTGTGAATCAGACAAATACATAGTTTCAAGTCGATTGAGCATTCCTCTTATTGAATTCCCATGACCGGTGGACATACTTCCGTCATGTCCTGTATTCATAGCCTGGATCATGTCTATCACTTCCTTGCCTCTCACTTCGCCTACTATGATCCTGTCAGGTCTCATTCTCAGGCTTGTACGTATAAGCTGGGTCATGTTGACTTCACCTTTACCTATTGAATTCGCGGCTCTACACTCCATCTGTACTTTATTTTCAATGTGACTTATGACAAGTTCAGCAGAGTCTTCTATCGTTATTACTCTTTCGTTCTCACCAATGAATGCAGTAAGAGCATTAAGGAAAGTTGTTTTTCCTGATGAAGTGCCGCCACTGATAAACACGTTATATCCCGACCTCACAAGTGCAGCTAAATCACGGGCACATTCGAGTGAAAGGCTTGCACATCCTACCAGCTCAGACATCTCGATTTCTGTTTCTCTGAATTTTCGAATCGTCAGGATAGGCCCATTCAGAGCAACTGTTTTAAGTACGCCGTTGACTCTGTAGCCAGATGGAAGTCTAGCATCCACTATTGGGTTCGCCTCGTTTATTTCTCTATGAACATCTGAAGCAAACATTCTTATGATCTCTTCCAGTTCAGAAGAAGACGTAAAAGCGTCGTCTATCTGAACAAGCGCTCTATTTCTCTCCACATAGATACGATCCGGTCCGTTGACCATGATCTCATTAATGGAAGGATCATCTAGAAGCGAATTCAATATGCCATATCTATTTACGAGCCGAGTATATATAGAGCTTATGATCAGCTCGTTTTCGCGTGTCTCTGTCTTGTATGACAGTTCAGATCCAAAGAATGCGTCTTCACATTTTGTCAAGATCTCATCCTTATCCGGATTCTCTGTCTCTTCAGTCATCCACTTTCTGATTCTCCTAACAAGTTCGTCTATATCAGCTCCGTATTTTTTTATAGTTCTTGCTTTTATTGCTCTCATATATGTTATTTCCGTAAATCTGACTTATTACATCATCTATCGCCACGGCATCCTCAGTATCACCGCTTTGTCTGATGATAATTACCTTTGACATAGACTCCTTTCCGAGCATATTCACAAGATCGGTATATCTTCTTCCATTCTCAAAGAAGACAACATTGTCAGAATGCTCAGATATGAACAGGTTCTGTTTTCTGTAGCATGTGCCCATATCAAGTATCAGTGTGTCATAAAAGGTGGCCATGGATGCAATAACACTCATAAGCTCTTCTTTATCGAGGTAAGCCATTGGATTTCTTCCTTTTTTCAGCATCAGAGCTGAAATGCCATAGCTGTCGGTATACGTATGACCATAAACAGCATCATGTCTTCCTGTTGATATCGAATACATCATCCTTGCAAATTGATTAAAATCTCCTGCTTCATCACTGCCATAGTCATTGAGATAACTGAGAGAAACTACAAGTACACGATCACCCTTTCTATATAAGATCTGCCTGGCAAAAGACATGCATTTGTTATATGCCATTGCGTCATTTTCAAACCAGACGGAAATGATTTTGGCAGAATGATTTCTCCCGTATCCAATACCTTGCCATTCTTTGTAAACAAGAGAAGCTTCGGAAAGAAGGTCGGCAACGCTGCAGTACTTGAAAACCAAGTGGAGTCCATTATCTGTCGCATTGGGGGAAAAAGATGCGGTAAGAAATAAAGTCCGCGGTTTAAGTTTGATAAGTAGATTCTTATCCAGAGTTGATGGATCGATATCAGTCAAAATAAGACTGTTTTTGCTAAATGATTCTGATCCATTGATGATGTTAACTAATAAATCGTTATCGTAGTTTGACAATCTTTCAACCAAAGCTTCTCTATATTCTTTGTCATTGATAAGAATCCCTATCTGCATGCCTTCCTCCCTGTACGTGAAATATAACGAATCAACGATCAAAATGTTGTACAGTCTTTCTCAGGAAAAAAATGTTTAAAAAAAGGCTAAACTTGCAAAATTTGATTTAAAAAAATGAGGCGTTACATAAATGTAAATCGCCTCTATTGTCTGAAATTTCAGGGACTATCCCCTATTTCATCTGATTGATTCCATCAGATATTTGTACTTTTCAACTTATCAACAGGTTTTGTTGTTTTCAACATGTTGAAAACAACAAGACCCGGTCATTACGACCGGGTCATCATATGGTGCGGATGAAAGGACTCGAACCTTCACGCCATCGGCACAAGAACCTAAATCTTGCGTGTCTGCCAATTCCACCACATCCGCTCATATTATTAAAGAAAAAAGGTAGATCGTTTGATCCACCCTTTTATGGTGACCCCACCGGGACTCGAACCCGGGTTACCGCCGTGAAAGGGCGATGTCTTAACCGCTTGACCATGGGGCCTTAAGAAAAAAGTGGCGAGGTCCTAATTTCCCAGGGGGTCACCCCCCAAGTATCATCGGCGCAAAGGAGCTTAACTACTGTGTTCGGGATGGGAACAGGTGGGACCTCCTCGCTATACTCACCACATTTTCTGAAGGTTATAGTACCCTCAAAACTGAATAACACCGAGCGTTTCAAAACCATCTGGTCAAGTTTTCGACCTATTAGTATCAATCAGCTGAACACGTTGCCGTGCTTACACCTTTGACCTATCAACGTGGTAGTCTCCCACGGGTCTTACCATTAAATGGAGGAAATCTCATCTTGAGGGGGGCTTCGCACTTAGATGCTTTCAGCGCTTATCCCTTCCATACGTAGCTACCCAGCTATGCCCTTGGCAGAACAACTGGTGCACCAGAGGTATGTCCGTCCCGGTCCTCTCGTACTAAGGACAGCTCCTCTCAAATTTCCAACGCCCACAGCGGATAGGGACCGAACTGTCTCACG
>CADBXM010000013.1 GCA_902798745.1 uncultured Eubacteriales bacterium | reverse complement strand
TCCGGCTGTTCTCCGATGCCTTCGTCTGCTGCATGGGCTGCTCCCCATACAGGCGCCGCTGTCATCATCATTGCCAGGGTCATTGCTACCACTTTGTGTCTGAATTTAGTCTTCATGTTTCCAACCTCCGTTTTTTCAAAGTCCCGTCCGACTTGTTCCTTGTTTGTTTCTGTGATTACATGATAACAAGAATTGCGTCATAACATGCGTCACGAAAACAAGAACGATGACATATATAGCACATAAAAATGACGTTTCATCACTGAAACCGTCATCTTTTGCTTTTATGTGCTTTCGATCACAATTAATTCCTTTTTCAGTTGACAAGCAAATCGGAAGGAACAATTATTGTAGTAGATAAAAGTTTCTAAAACATATGGGTATATATGGGGGGGAATAGAAGATGGTCAATAGCAAGAGACTCCTTTCATCATTTCTGGCGATAATGATGTGCATAACGGGCGCGCTCGCTTTCTCGGCAGTATCCGTCGAAGCTAAAGCAGCGCCAAAACTGTCAGCAAAAACGATCACGATCGCAAAAGGCGGCAAGCAAACGATCAAACTTAAAAACGGAAAAGGCAAATGGTCTATCCAGGGAAACGGCGTAGCGAAGATCAAGTCGAAGTCTAAGACATCAGTTACGATAACGCCTATAAAAGCAGGAAGCACTACTGTGACGTGCAAGGTCGGGAAGAAGGCCCTCAAATGCAAGGTCAAAGTGCTGAACAATACGATCGGCGATGTAGACGACATGTATTTCCCGGCGGTCATTGTTGGGAAGTCGTTCAAATACAGTTTCACCTTGCCGGAAGGCGTTACATATAAAGGCGCAGACTACGATAAATCTGTCGGAAAGCTAACAGTAAAGACAGAGCCGATCGCAGATACAGGCGAAACCAAAGTAACAATGAATACCAAGGCATATAAGCCTGGCAGATTCAACTTCTGCCTTCACTATCAGGAGAATGGTGAAGCCCTTCGCGATCCGGGCCACTTTGTGTTCGTAAATGGGTTCCGCGGAAAAGCCAAAGCAAAAAAGACTGACGCCAATTATAAAAAGTGGCGTAAGAAAACCATCTCTTCAATGGTAGATGCTGATATGACTACTTGGGAGATAGTAAATGCTGTAGGCAGCCTCATCTCTTCAGGAAAATACGGAACAAAAGGCGGCGTTTCCGCTAAGCAGCTTTGGTATGGCGGGAATGGCACCTGCGTGTCGGGAGCGCTGATGATGGACGACTTCATGAAAGACCTTGGCATCAACAGCAAGGTAAAATTCATGGGAAACAAAGGCGGCTCTGTAGACATCTACGGTTACAGCATCATGTATATGTCACAGCATAAAAACACCTGGATCAGACTTGGCGGAAAAAGATATGAACTCAACGCGCAGCCGGGAGGTATGTGGCCTATTGGAACGGTAAAGAGATAGTATATACATTAAACATTAAAATAAAAGAGCCTCGGCTGATCGGCCGGGGCTCTTCTTTAGTTCTCTCTTTAGTTCTCCCTGAAGAGATCTCTTGTATATACCTTCGCTTCTACATCGCCCAAATCGTCGCGGTCGAATCTGTCGGCAAGTATCACATCGCTCTGCGCCTTGAACCACTCAAGGTCATTGATGACTTTGCATTCGAACAACTCGCTGTGAGTCTCCAGCTTTGGCTCGTAAAGAATGACCGGAATACCATTCTCCTTGATTCGCTTGATAACACCCTTTACAGCCGAACCCCTTAAGACGTTAGGGTTGCCTTTAGTAGTGAGACGATATACTCCGACGACGGCCGGACTCTTCGCAACTATCTGATCGGCAATGAACTCTACTCTTGCCGAATTCGATTTTACTACAGCTCCGATCATGTTCTGAGGTACGTCCTTAAAGTCAGCCGGTGGCTGCTCTTCTTCCCCAGGCAAGCAGTAGTCGCTGAAACCGAAAGACGGATTGTTATCATATAGGCCAATACGTGGATCCATGCATATCCCGCTGATGATCTTCTGTGTATCGAAGCCTTTGATCTGCGCGTATGTGTCAAGATCGTTGAAGAAGCTGGCGCGAACCGCCAGATATGTGTTATAGAACAACTTGATTGTCTCAGCCTCAGCAGGGCGGACGAAAAGGATAGGAATGTCCTGAGGTTTCTGCTCCGCGCGTCGTTCTTCCGCGCGTATACCTTCCAGCATCAGGTCGGCAAATTTCTGAGCAACTTCCTTCTGATCGTCGTTTGCGCCTACTACGATCCTGCTTGGATGCAGATCATCGTACAAAGCCATGGACTCGCGAATGAATACAGGGCAGAAAAAGATATTATCTGTGCCATGCTTTTCACGCGCGCGATCGGTATATCCAACCGGAACGGCAGAACTGATCACGATCTTTACATCCCGGGCAACTGCCAGAGCGAGCTCGATAGCATTATCAACAGTACTCGTATCGAAGGCCCTGCCCTCTTCATCACAATCGGTCGGAGTCGCAATGATCACCAGATCGGTGTCGTTGTAAGCAAGCGCCTTGTCTGTTGTGGCGTGTAAACTCAGCTCACGCTCGCCGATTCGGGCCTCTTCGAAGAACCTCTCGATCTCCTTATCCCGTATCGGGCTGTAGAAATCATTAAGTTTGTCGGCCTCAGCCTCTGAAGTCGTGATCACCGTCACGTCATGATTCTGCGCAAACAAAATCGCAAGCGAAAGGCCTGCAGAGCCGGCGCCTGCGATAGTGATCTTCATGCGCGGGATATCCTGATAGTCTTTTACGACAGCATCAGCATCCGCGTCATCATCTATCACCAGAGAAGCTATATCAAAATCAAGAATATCGCTGAGAGCAAGGAGTTGCTCTATGGATGGTGTGAAGTCCTGTGTCTCCAGTCTCGACAAGAGAGACCTGTTGATACCCGTGTTTTCCGAAAGATCTGACTGAGTGATTTTCTTTGCTTTGCGCGATTCTAAAACAGTCTTGGCAAGCAATTCTGACGATAGTTTTTTCAATTATATAATCCCCATTTATTGATTTGCCGTTATGGGCAAATTCGCAGACCCCTTGAAATGTCTGCTTTATCACTAAAAGTCTATCGGCCCAATATTCAGTTGTCAACCATCCGAAAATTAATTCTCAATGTAAAAAACAGCCGATAGAGCATCGACTGTTATTATTAATAACATTATGCAAAAATGTGATCAGCTACTCAGTTTATTCTTTCTATACTCTCACTGATTCGATGAAATCCCTGAAGTCATCATAGCGCCATAGCACCGGGGTCGGATACAGCGGATTTGCCTCTTTCATCGCCCATCTGATTATCTGGTCGACGTCTTTGTCTTTTATCATGTCGAGGTATTCGGGGATATCCATCTTGCGCTTCATATCCTCTATCCACGAGATAAAGGCTTCTGCCTTTTCGGCGTCGCTGCTCCCTTTGATCCCGCAGGCATTCGCGAGTTCCGCGAGTCTTTTGTGGGCCGCCGGGCCGAACGCACTCATCACATGAGGCAGCAATATGGCCATGGCCTTCCCGTGATGAACTCCGTACAATCCGCCGAGAGTGTGGCCAATAGCGTGCACGTATCCGACGCCTCCTCTGGTGAAGGCCCTGCCTGCGTACAGAGCCGCGATCTGGAGATTTTCTCTTGCCGTGATGTCAGAGCCGTCAAGATATGCTTTATAAAGGTTGTCGTATATGAGCCTCACGGCATTTATCGCGAGCAGGTCTTCAAACCTCGTGTTGTACTTGTGATTCGTATATGACTCGACCGCGTGAGACAGGGCGTCCATGCCTGTTGCCGCTGTAAGGGCCGGCGGGATGCCGACTGTCATTTCAGGGTCGAGCACCGCGTAACGCGGGATAAGTACGAAATCGTTTATAGGCGCTTTGTGCCTGGTCTTCGAATCGGTTATCACAGCCGCGAAGGTGGTCTCCGAGCCGGTGCCCGCCATGGTAGGGATGGCAAAGAGCTTAGGCACTTTCCAGTGCACTCTCAGAAGCCCCTGCATCTGACTGATCTTCCTCCGTGGATGAGCAGCCTTGGCACAGATGCCCTTTGAGCAGTCCATCGGTGATCCGCCGCCAAGCGCTACTATCGAATTGCAGCCGTTCTCCCTGAAGATCCTGAACCCCTCTTCAACATTGTCGCTCGTAGGATTCTGCTCCACTGACGAGAAAGTCACGAATTCCACGCCTCCCTTTCTCATCGAATCTTCGACGCGCTTCGCCATGCCGAGCTTCACGAGTCCCGGATCAGTAACGAAGAGCACCTTGCCCGCCTCCTTGTCCTTAAGCAATTGCGGAAGCCTGTCGAGGGAGCCCTTGCCGAAGATGTATTCGGGCATGCGGTAGTTGACCACATAATTCGCTAGCTTTATGGCAAGCTGGAATGTGTTGCAGTATATATCATAAAAGTCAGGTATCTTCATAGTTGTGTTACTCTTTCCCGCTGTGCAGCTTATAACAGCGTACTCCAACATTGTACCACTATTTGTCGGAAAAAAGTGCCTTTGCCTAAACCTGCGCTTTTATTGCTCAACAGCCTTGCGAATAGTATTATTAAAGCAGCATTACAAGGGATGGTGTCTGAAAATGGAAAGCAGATATAAGTATTTACGCATACAGGGCCTAGAGCTGGCCGAGAACACCATGTACGCAAAGGGCGTATTCAGCATGTGCTGGCAGCTGGTGCAGAATGATGTAATGGACGAAGAAGACGCCGACCTCTTTAAAGAGATCGACGCCTGGTTTGCAGATGTGCTGCCTTATCCGCCGCAGTGCAAGAACAACGAAAAAGTAGTTTGCTTCTTTAAGACCGAGAACTCGGAAGAAATGATGAAGATGATCAGGCCCGCTCTATGGCTGCTTGAGAAATACGAGCATCCGTATTTTCTGGTCTATACCAACACCCCGGGCGAGATCGTCTATGAGGATAAGTATCAGGTAGTCGTGAAAGTCCCCGGCATCCTGAATATAGAACCGCTACAGGAATCGTGGTCGCCCGAAGACTGATCACTTGCCCTCTTCATCGCTGCCAACTCTCCTGAATCTCAATACAGTCTTACCGCCGTATTCAACCGTCTCATTCCACATATACGCCGGCCTTACCCACACGTCGCCATCACCATAAAGCGCGCGATAAACAACCATCGGCTCAGTGGTCTCTGAGTGCCGGGCAATAAACAGCACTTCATAATAGTTTCCTTTATAATGCTGATATTTCCCCGGGAGTATTGTCTTTACAGACTCTTCATATTGGATCTGATGCATGTTGTCTTTTGTTGCCATGTTGTTACATATTACTACAGCCAACTGTTTCCAGCTGGCTGCAATCAATTCATCTAGTCTCTTCTGAATAAATCTCTTGTATAAACTTTATCTTCCACATCTACGAGCTTATTCCGATCAATTGGCCTCTATCAGTTCATCTTGCTGTAACCTGTGTATCTCCAGGTTCCTTTCTTGCCGTACCAGATCTTCCATCCGTTACGCCCTGTCTCGTTCCTGAAATTCGGATCGTAGACCCATTCCCTTCCGTTCTGCCTTATGACTGTCCAGGAGTGCGGCCAGATGCCGGCGACCTTGCCGTGCACCTGATGGACGTTGTATCCGAGCAGTTTTGCCTGGATATAGAATGTTGACGCCATCACGTAGCAGTTTCCATAGCCTTTTGTGAATCCGCGTATCGCGTAGGTCTCAGCGTCTTTGGCGCGATACCATCTGCCCTTGTATTTGAGCTGATAGGAATTCTTATATGCCTGTCTGAGCGTCCATTTGGTGTTGTCGAGCATTCTTATACCAAGAGCATAGGCCTTACCCAGTCTGCCGCTTTTCGGTATTTTAAGATACCCTACTTTGGTGTTCTTTGCCATGCGGCCGTTTTTCTCTTTGAAAAACATCGCCTTATTTCCGATGGCTACCCAACCGGTCTGCAGAGCTCCATCGCCGAAACCGCAGTACTCATTCTTTTTGTATTTGAAAACGCCTTTCTTGGTGATCAGCTTTCCGTCTTTACCGAACATATATAAATATGTGCCCGGTACTTTTACTGTTACTTCTCTGTCTGTGGTAATGTCGGTCTTGATCTCGTGGCTCACCCACTCATGGGTCTTCTTGTTCCAGTAATACGTGACAGGTTGTTTGATCAGCCTGGTGCTTTTGATCTTCGTTGGCGATGTCACGAGTTTTTTGCCGTTGCTGTAGTAAGTGCCGTCTGGAGTGCGTTTCCAACCGGTGGACATGTCCTGCACTCCGTTCACGTCGAAGAAGACAAGCTTGCCGCCAACGTTCTGTACGGTGCCTTCGTTATCCGCCGCGAACGCGAATGCCGGCAGACAGCTCATCATCATTGTCAGTATAAGAATAATCGAAAATCTCTTCATCAATACGCCTTTCTTTAATTGTCCTTTCATTGGATCCTTATTGCCGCCGAAAGATGCTTTAAGTGCGTTCACAGTCGGCTCTTAATTATAGATGATTGTTGGAAGGTTTACAATTTTATTGCTTTGCAAACCTGTTTTTTTAGCAAGTCAAAGTATCGCCGATCCAGTGATCTTTTTTACGATCCACGTTACAGCGTATGCCGCGAAGAAGAACACCGCGCTCATCAGTATGAACCCAAATGGGCCATAGTCGAACGGGTTCAAGCCGAGCTCACACATGCTGAGTCTGACAAAGATCATGTGTACGAGGTATATGCCAAAGCTGCATTTATCCGCGCTCTTTATGAATGCTCCGGCCTCAGGCCTGATCCCAAGCAGGAGTGAATAGATCGAACTCGCCTGGATCACCACGAGCGGTGAGCAATAGATGCTGATGAAACTCGGATCTCCTACTACCTGCCCCATCTTATATGTGGCTATAGCGAGGCCCGCTGTGGTTATCACAAGGAGGACAGCGCACAGACGCGCGTCAAATCTCTTCAGGTAGATCAGTCGCCCGATGAAGACATACGCAGTGCAGCCTGTCAGCAATTGAATCGATGAGCCGATGCCTATCAGCGCTGTGGACAATTCGCCCGCTGAATTGATCGATATGTACAGCACGATCGATATGATCACAAGAGCCGCTGAAAGCAGCCACAGCCCGGTATCGTTCATGGCAGCCGCTGCCTTTCTGAGCAAAGGAAGCATCAGATAAATGGCGATCATCAGGTAGAGATACCAAAGATATGACATGCAGTGATTGAAGGCAAGGCCCGTGAAGAATTCGTAGACGAGGCCCGTGCCTCCCTGCGGATCGTGTCTGATGAAAGTGAAAATCGCTGTGAATATCACGAGAGCCACGAACACGCGGCGAATGTATTTTTTGAATATCTTGCCCCATGTGATCTCTTTCGCGGGGTCAAGCAGAAGAGCTCCGCTCACCATCAGAAAGCACGGCACTGCCCACATAAGCGCTGAGCATACCGTATATGCGGCGACCGATTCCCCTGCGGATATGGTATCGACGTGATAGACTCTCGCGCCGTTGACGCTGTGGAGAAGCACTATCGCCATGCAGGCGATCACCCTTATATACGAAAACTGAGAGACCCATTGATTTGAGTCTCTCAATGTATTTGCCAAATCGGCTTTCGGGTTCCCGTCTTTAATAGAAGGCACTGGAACCTCCTCCTACGCATCCGCCTCCTCCGGAAGATCCGCCGCCCGACCTTTGCGCTGCCGCTGCAGCTGCTGCCGCTTCTTCTTCCTGACGCTGACGTTCAAGCTCGGCCTGCCTGGCCGCTTCTTCTTCCTCTTCTTTAGTGTACTGGGCGTCTGTCTTCAGCTTGGACACTTTACCCGCGGCCTCCTCGATCACCTTATCCACTTCGGCCTGTTCTTCAGTGGCAAGGATGGCTTTTTCACCATCTTCGAGTATGCTGTTTATTTCTTTCTGCTCGGCCTCTCTATACGCATCGAGATCGATCGATGCTTTAAGATCGGCTACGCCTTTTTCCTGCATCTCTTTGATCTTGTTCTGATGATACTGCCATCCGCCGATCGCGCAAGCTGCAATAGCTATTACAACGATGAGCGCTATTATGCCGCCTTTCTTCTTTTTATTTTCAGCCTTTGGAGCTTCTGTCTTCTTTTCTTCCATTATCCTCTGTTGATCTCTTTCCTGATTCTTTGACTGTTCTTGATCGTACGCGTCATCACTTTACTTTGCTGCCGTGATGACCATGCCCACAGATTATATCCTTAGCCTATATACAATTCAATAAACATAGATGACATTTAAGAGGAAAATTTGATCATGAATATTTCATCAAAAAACCGGCCCACACGGGCCGGCTGCTTTCGTCTATACGACCGCCTTACTATTCAGCGCTGAAGCTGTCCTTGCCTACGCTGCAGAGTGGGCATACCCAATCTTCAGGAACATCTTCCCATGCTGTCCCAGGCTCTACGCCGTTATCAGGATCGCCGACTTCAGGGTCATAAACGTAACCGCAAACATCACATACATATTTATCCATGTTATTTCCTCCTGTTTACTGTTTTTCGTTTTTATAACGCTCGGTTTGACCGATGCTTACATGAGAAGATTGTACAATCATTCAGCATCGAATTCAACGAACTTTTCGCCCTCTTTATTATCTTCTTTATCGTCTTCTTTATTGCCTTCAAGCTCGACCTCAAGGCTCTCCTGCTTCTTTTGTTTGCGCAGCTTCCATGGCTGATATGGAGGTTCGAGCCCGCGGGACTCCCGGCTCTCTTTGAGCTCACTGAGCCTTCCGTTCTTCTTCGCCAGATAGAGTATCACTACTGCGATCAGCAGGTCGATGAAGACCGCCGGCAAAGCGCCCTCGACTCCGAATTCATAGCTGTATATCAGGTTGCTCATGCCGTTTGCGGCGTCGAGGTGGAAGATCGAGCATTCCGAGACAAGTCCGCTGTTAGGCAGTCCGAATATGAAGTTCTGTGTGAAGTTCCACATGGTGTGGATGCCAAAGCATGTCCAGATGGAACCCGTGTACCAGCAGAGCAGCGAGTACGCAAGCCCGCATATGATCAGGTCTGCCATCGCAAGCGCTGTGATCCCGTCATTGAAACTATGCAGGGCTCCGAAGGCTATTGCGTTTACGACGATACCGACCCAGAGCGGATAGTGCACGTTTATGCGGTACATCATGAAATCCCTGCACCAGAGCTCCTCGGAAGCGCTCTGGAAGAACACGCATAACAGCGCAAACAACATCAGCGGTATCTGATTTGCTGAGAATCCAAACGACAGCTTTATGTCTCCGTGAAGCAGCGCGCAGACGATGCAGAAGAAGTTGGTCAGGAATCCGAGCAGCAGGCCGATGCCTAGATGCGAGATGCTGCGTCTTTCTCTTGTCGGCTTCGCGATGTCGAGCAGGAATCTGTTCTTTTTGATGATCGCGCATATGATCACGAACATCACACAGTTCGCGAACAGCGGAGCGTAGTAATCCAGCACGAACGAAAGCCCGTCGGAAGGGTTTTTTATTACCAGTTTGATAAGTTCATAAAACCCGTACATCGCGGTATCCGCAACCACCAAATACCAGAGAAAAAAGGCTGCTAAGATCCAGATGATACGATTTGTGATACTTGTTTTTTGCATTTTATATGTGATTCTTTTCTTAATTGATTGCTGTTTAGCGGTTTTCTATTTGAAGTATTCGACCGCGTTTTCAAACAGCTTCATGAAATAATTGCCGTCGACGTTCTTGTAGAGACCTTTTCCGACTCTCTCGGCGTGTCCCATCTTTCCGAACACTCTGCCGTCAGGCGAAGTGATGCCCTCGACTGCCAGCATGGAGCCGTTAGGGTTGAACCTGATGTCTCCTGTCGCGTTGCCTTCGAGGTCGACATACTGTGTCGCGATCTGGCCCATCTTGGCGAGGTTCTTCAGCGTTTCCTCAGGCGCAATGAACCTTCCCTCTCCGTGGGATACAGGTGCCGAGTAGATATCTCCGACATTGCAGTATCTGAGCCATGGAGATTTATTGGAAGCGACTCTTACTCTCACTATCTTTGACTGGTGAGCGTGGAGCGTGTTGTATGTCAGTGTAGGGCTGTCGGCATCAGTATCGACTATCTTGCCGTATGGCACGAGTCCCAGCTTGACGAGCGCCTGGAATCCGTTACAGATACCGAGCATCAGTCCATCCTGTTTCTCAAGGAGCTCTGTGACTCCCTCGCTTATCGCCGCGTTGCGGAAGAACGCAGTGATGAACTTGGCCGAACCATCAGGCTCGTCTCCTCCCGAGAATCCTCCCGGGATGAATACTACCTGCGATTCCTTAAGAGCTGCAGCGAACTGCTCTACCGAGCGACGTATATCGTCGGAAGTGCGGTTTCTGATCACCATTATCTCAGGCTTCGCGCCGGCTTCTCTCACCGCACGCGCGCTGTCGTACTCGCAGTTGGTGCCGGGGAATACAGGGATCAGAACCTTTGGCTCGCTTCTCTTGTATACAGTGGCGTGCCAGCTTCTGGCCGCGTAGCTGACGTTGCCCATCAGCGTAGTCTTTGTGTCGGCGTTGTTAGGGAAGACGCTCTCGAGCTTGTCCTCATAGAGCATGAGCAGCTCGCCGATGCTGACTTTCTCGTTGAGGAAGTCGATGCTTTCTTCTTCCGATGTGTAGCCGAGCGTTTCAACATCCATACCGCGCATGCCGACCTCTTCGTCCTCGGCCAGTTCCAGTATGATGCTTCCGTATGAATAACCGAAGATGTCTTTAAGGGCTTCGGTCTTTATCCTGTTAGCGCTGTATGTCTTGCCCTGGGCTTCTTCTTCCTCAGCCTCGTCGAGCATGAATTTGAATCCGATGCCGTTTCCGTAGCTCATCTTCATTATAGCTTCCGCGACTCCTCCCATTCCCGGGGTGTACGCCGCGACTGCCTTGCCGCTCGAGATGAATTCGTAAGCCTTGTTCCATACTCTCACGAGTGAAACAGGGTCAGGAAGGCCTTCTCCCGCGCCTTCGCCTTCTTCCTGAAGATAAGGCTTCAGCCAGATCACCTTGTGACCGGCGGCTTTGAATTCAGGCGAAACTATATCAGGCACTTTGCCCATGGTAACGGCGAAGGAAATGAGTGTCGGAGGCACATCGAGGTCTTCGAAGCTTCCGCTCATGGAGTCCTTTCCGCCTATAGCTCCGATGCCGAGTCCCATCTGGGCTTCGAACGCGCCGAGAAGAGCTGCCAGAGGCTTGCCCCATCTCTTGCCGTCTCTCCTAGGAGATTCGAAGTACTCCTGGAACGAGAGATATACATCCTTGAACTCAGCGCCTGCCGCGATCAGCTTGGCCACTGACTCGATCACCGCGAGGTAAGCCCCGTGATAAGGCGAAGCGCTCGAGATGAACGGGTTGTATCCGAATGCCATCAGCGAGCAGTCGTCTGTACTTCCTTCCTCGAGTGGGATCTTATGCACCATCGCCTGTATCGGCGTGAGCTGGTTTTTGCCGCCAAACGGCATCAACACAGTGCCGGCTCCGATGGTGGAATCGAAGCGCTCCGAAAGGCCTCTCTTGGAGCAGATGTTGAGATCCTGCGCCAGATTTCTCATGGCCGCTGTGAAGCTTCTCGACTCTGCGTACATGCTCGTAGCGTTCCAGTCTTTTGGAACTTCAGGAGCTATGTCGATGTGCTTGTCGGCTCCGTTGGTGTCGAGGAACTCTCTTGAGATATCTACTATCTTGTTGCCGTTCCAGTTCATCACGAGCCTCGGCTCCGCGGTAACTGTGGCGACTTTTACGCACTGGAGGTTTTCCTCGGCGGCGAGAGTCACGAAGAGTTCTTCGTTGGAAGCGGCTATCACGCAGGCCATTCTCTCCTGCGATTCGCTTATAGCCAGTTCTGTGCCGTCAAGGCCTTCGTATTTCTTAGGTACATTGTCGAGCTCGATCTCGAGGCCATCGGCAAGTTCGCCTATGGCGACACTGACTCCGCCCGCTCCGAAGTCGTTGCAGCGCTTGATCATGCGTGTGGCGACTCCGCTTCTGAAGAGTCTCTGGAGTTTGCGCTCTTCAGGTGGGTTTCCTTTCTGGACCTCGGCGCCGCATGTCTCGACCGAGTGCGAGTCGTGCGCTTTGGATGATCCTGTTGCCCCGCCGATGCCGTCGCGCCCGGTCGAGCCGCCGAGCAGCATAACTACATCGCCCGGCTCCGGCCGCTGCCTTCTGACATTGACCGATGGAGCGGCCGCCATGACGGCGCCCACTTCCATGCGCTTAGCGGCATATCCAGGGTGATAGATCTCATCGACTATGCCCGTAGCAAGTCCGATCTGGTTACCATAGCTGGAATAGCCCTTCGCCGCCGTCGTTACGATCGACCTCTGCGGGAGCTTGCCCGGCAGAGTATCCGCGACCGGCTGAAGAGGATCGGCTGCGCCCGTGACTCTCATTGCGGAGTAAGCATAAGCTCTTCCCGAGAGCGGGTCTCTGATGCATCCTCCGAGACATGTAGCAGCGCCTCCGAAAGGCTCTATCTCGGTAGGATGGTTGTGTGTTTCGTTCTTGAAGAGGAGGAGCCACGGCTCGAGTTCGCCGTTGACCTCCACGTTTATCTTGATGGTGCAGGCATTGATCTCCTCTGACTCATCGAGCTTGTCGAGTCTGCCGAGGCGTTTCAGATGCTTGACCGCAATGGTCGCGATGTCCATCAGGGTCACAGGTTTGTCGCGCCCGAGATTTTTCCTGACTGTAAGGTAGTCCATATACGCTTTTTCGAGAACAGGATCTTCGAATGTGACGCTGTCTATGACCGTGTTGAATGTCGTGTGTCTGCAGTGGTCGGACCAATATGTGTCTATCATGCGGATCTCTGTGATGGTTGGATCTCTGTGCTCGGTATCTCTGAAGTACTCCACGCACATACCGAGATCGTCTTCATCCATAGCGAGTCCCATCTCGTCGATGCACATCTTGTATGCCGCAGGCTCCATGTCTGTGAAGCCTTCGAGAGTTTCCACTGTCTCAGGGATCTCGTATTCCATCTGCAGGCTCTCAGGCATCTCAAGCGAAGCTTCTCTTGTCTCGACCGGATTGATCACGTATTTTTTGATCGCGTCGATATCCGCCGGCATCAATTCACCGTAGAGCAGGTAGATCCTGGCGAACTTGACCGTCGGCCTCTCGCCCTGGCTTATTATCTGTATGCACTGCTCCGCGGAGTCTGCCCTCTGGTCGAACTGACCCGGGAGAGCTTCCACTCCGAACATCGCGGCATAATCCCATGGGAAGAGCTCGTCTATCCCTCCCGCGACGTTGTCAAGCTGAGGCTCCGCGAAGACCTTCCATACGCAGTCTTCGAAGAGTTCCTCTTCTATGTTCTCGACATCATATCTGTTGACGATCCTTACGTCTTCGAGCCTCGTTATCCCGAGCTGTGTCCTCGCGTCGTTCTTAAGTGCTGCGGCTTCAGCTCTCTGACCTTCCTTCTTCTCTACAAATACCCTGTAGACCATTGCTTTCTCCTTTTTTGAGTTGCGTGTTTTGTATGTTTTTACGATTCGTTCGTTTAGTGCTTTTTTTACTGATCTTTTTCCTGATCCTTTTCTATTTGAGTGCTTTCAGCGCTCTCTGCCCGATATCCGCTCTGTAATACTTGTTTGCGAAATCTATGCTGTCGAGCATGTCATATGAAGCTTCTATCGCTTCGCCGAGTGTAGGTCTCACCGCTGTCACGCCGAGCACTCTGCCGCCGCTCGTGATGAGCCTTCCTTCTTCCTCGGCAGCTCCGGCAACGTATACATATGGGAGCACTTCCTCAGGGATCTCTATCTCGTATCCCTTTTCATAGCTGACCGGGTAGCCGTCTGACGCGGCTATCACGCAGCATGCCGAGCTGTCTTTCCACTTGACTTCGACTTCGGAAAGCCTCTCCTCGGTGACCGCCTGCATGATGGTGAGAAGATCGGAATCGAGAAGCGGCAATACCACCTGCGCTTCAGGGTCTCCAAACCTGCAGTTGTACTCGATGACTTTAGGGCCGTCGGCAGTTATCATGAGGCCGAAGTAAAGGCAGCCCTTGAAGGTGCGCCCCTCTTCATTCATCGCGCGCATAGTCGGCAGGAATATCTCTTCCATGCAGCGTGCCGCCACCTCATCCGTATAGTACGGATTCGGAGCGACGGTGCCCATGCCGCCGGTGTTGAGTCCCGTGTCCCCGTCGCCTGCGCGCTTGTGATCCATGGAGCTTATCATCGGAACGACAGTCTTGCCGTCAGTGAAGCTCAGCACGGATACCTCAGGCCCTTCGAGGAATTCTTCTATTACTATATTATCACCACTGGCGCCGAATTTGTGATCTTCCATCATGGACTTCACAGCGGCGACAGCGTCTTCTCTCGTTTCCGCGATGACCACGCCCTTGCCGAGCGCGAGTCCGTCGGCCTTGATGACCGTAGGGATCGGCGCCGACTCGAGGTAGTAAAGCGCGTCCTTTATATTGCTGAATGTCTGGTAGCGTGCGGTCGGGATATCGTACTTTTTCATGAGGTCCTTGCTGAAGACCTTGCTTCCCTCGATGATCGCCGCCTTCGCGTCAGGGCCAAAGCAAGGCACCCCGATGCTTGTGAGCGCGTCGACGCAGCCCATCACCAGCGGATCGTCAGGAGCGACCACCGCGTAATCCGGCTTATGCTCTTTCGCGAAAGCGACTATGCCTTCGATGTCTGTCGCCTTTACCGGATGGCACTCCGCGTCAAGCGCGATGCCGCCGTTTCCCGGCAGCGCCCATATCTTCTCTACGCTCTTGTTCTCTTTGAGTTTCTTGATGATGGCGTGCTCTCTTCCGCCGCCCCCTACTACCATAATGTTCATGATATGTTTCCTTTCCAAGTGCGTTTTGTGCTTTGTTATGCGTTGTTGCACTTTGTTGCGCGTTGATGTGCGTTGTCAGTGATGGAACAGCCTCATTCCTGTGAAGGCCATTGTGATGCCGAGCTCGTTGCAGCACTCGATGACAGCATCGTCGCGAATAGATCCGCCCGGCTGAGCGATGTAGCTCACGCCCGACGCCGCCGCTCTCTGCACGTTGTCAAAGAACGGGAAGAACGCGTCCGAACCGCAGCTCACGCCTGTTATCGTATCGAGGTACGCTCTCTGCTCCTCGTCTGTGAAACGCTCAGGCTGCTCCGTAAAGTATTTCTGCCAGTTGCCGTCAGCGCAGCAATCCTCTTCATTCCTGTTTATGTACGCGTCGATCACGTTGTCCCTGTCGGGCCTCTTCATCTCGGGCTTGAACGGCAGGCCGAGCACTTTGTCGTGTTGGCGGAGGAACCATGTGTCTGCCTTGCTTCCCGCGAGGCGTGTGCAGTGCACTCTCGACTGCTGACCGGCTCCCACTCCTATCGCCTGACCATCGTGCGCGTAGCATACGGAATTCGACTGTGTATATTTCAGCGTGATCAGCGCCACTATGAGATCGCGCTTTGCCTCGCTCGGAAGGATCTTGTTCTCGGTCACCACGTTCGTGAGCAGAGCCTCGTCTATCTTGAAGAAGTTGTGCCCCTGCTCGAAAGTGACTCCAAATACCTGCTTGGATTCCTTCTCGGCCGGTGTGTAGCATGGATCGATCTTGATCACGTTGTAATTGCCCTTCTTTTTGGCGCTTAGTATCTCGAGCGCTTCATCGGTGTAGCCCGGAGCGATCACTCCGTCGCTCACCTCTCGCTTTATGATTTTGGCCGTGACCGCGTCGCACTCATCCGAAAGCGCGATCCAGTCGCCGAACGAGCACATCCTGTCAGTGCCCCTCGCTCTCGCGTAGGCGCAGGCGAGCGGTGAATCGTCAAGGCCTTCTATATCATCGACGAAGCAGGCTTTCTTCTGCTTGTCTGTAAGCGGCAGTCCGATGGCTGCCCCCGCCGGGCTCACGTGTTTGAACGAAGCCGCCGCAGGCATGCCGAGCGCTTCCTTCAGCTCCTTCACGAGCTGCCAGGAATTCAGAGCGTCGAGGAAGTTGATGTATCCCGGGCGCCCGCTTATTATCTCTACAGGCAGGTCGCTTCCGTCCGCCATGTAGATGCGTGCCGGCTTCTGATTCGGATTGCAGCCGTATTTCAGTTCGAATTCTTTCATTTCTTTTTTGATCCTTTTTTTGATCCTGTTATACTTGACCCTTTGTATTTGGCCCTTCAGTATTTGATCCTCTTTTCACCGCGGTCGGCCGATCGGGATCAAAGTTCCGATAGCACCTGTAACTCTATTACTGATATTACTGATTTTTGTTGATCAGGCGGCTCTGTATCTCGCCGGTTTTGATGTCTGTGTAACGCACGTAGAGCGAGATCTTGTTGCCTGGGTCGAGCGAGTTCCAGATCTCATCCGTGAACTCATCGATGTCATTCGGGATCTCAATGCGGCGAGGCTCTCCCTGGAATGTCGGCAGTGGGTTTCCATCGCACTGGTATGTGTGGATGAAGTGCCCGACGCCCGGGAGCGGCGCGTAGTCGAATCCGTAGCGGTTGCAGGCGGTGCCGCCGCGGTCCGCGCTTTTGAGTATGCTCATGCTGTAGTCAAAAGCGCCGGAGCCCAGTCTCACGACTGCGCTGATACGGGGCGTGAGATTGGGCGCGTCGGGCTCGAAGCATCTCTCCGTGAGAGCCTCATGGAAACCCTTGCCCTGCGCGAAACCCTCGTACACCGTATCGGTCTGGTCGCCGTTCGTCACTATCAGTTTGTTTTCAAAGGTCCTTACCGCCGCGTAGATGATCAGGCTCGGATCCTCTACCTTTGACGGATCGAACGGCTCCGTGTAAACGGCTCCGTCCTTCTCGGAAAAGACGCGGTTGCGCGAATTCTCCGAGCGCCCCATTATAAAATACGCGATGACTGCATTAGCGCCATCGCCTGAATTTCCAACTACAATACCGCGGCCAGGATAACTGTTGCCGCTTACCGCATCTCTGAATCTTTCAGTTGAATAAATATCCATAAAACTCCCCTACGCGTTTATTATCTTTTTGCAGATGTCCGCGACGGCCTGTGGAAGTATTATCCACTCGGCCTCCTCCATTACACGCCTCTGTAGCATCTCAGGAGTATCGCCATCCTTTACATAGACGGCTTTCTGCGCGATGATCTCACCGCCGTCCGCTATCTCGTTGACATAGTGGACCGTCGCGCCCGTCACCTTGACTCCGCGTTCGAGCGCCGCTATATGCGGCTTCAGCCCATAGTATCCGGGTCCGCAGAACGACGGGATGAGAGCCGGATGTATGTTCACGATCCTGTGATCGTAGTGCTTTACGAAGTCCTCGCTCAGTATGCTCAGGAAGCCCGCGAGCACAATAAGGTCGATACCCCTCGAATCTATCAGCTCTCTGACTGCCGCCTCAAAGCCGGCCTGTCCGCCATTCGCTTTCTTTGTGACGGCCCTGGCTTCGACCCCCGCGTTCTCAGCGCGCTCGAGCGCATAGGCTCCCTCGTTGTTGGATATCACGAGCACTATTTCTCCGGAATCGATGATCCCTGATCTCTCTGCGTCTATAAGCGCCTGCAGATTGGTGCCGCCTCCCGACACCAACACGGCGATCTTCGCTTTGTCTGCCATTGCACCGTCCTAACTATCTTTTCTGATCGATCCGTACTGATCGATACGTTCTGGTCGATCTGCCCAAACCGATACTTTCTGATTGAACCGCCCTAAATGAACTGGATCTTTTCTTTTGAACGCACGACTTCACCAATAACGTAGGCATCCTCACCGTTTTCCTTCAGGATGCTGATCGCTCTGTTTGCGTCTTCCTTCGAAACGATGATCGTCATGCCGACGCCCATGTTGAATGTGTTGTACATGTCGTGCTCGTCGATGACTCCGACAGCCTGGATAAGCTCGAATATCGGAAGCACCTTCACTGCCTTCTTCACGATCACGGCTCCGAGTCCGCCAGGGATGGAGCGAGGGATGTTCTCGTAGAAACCTCCGCCTGTGATATGCGAGATGCCCTTTACCTTGACTTCGTCGAGAAGTGCCAGTACAGGCTTTACGTAGATCTTGGTAGGGGCAAGCAGTGTGTCTGCGAGCGATGCTCCGCCGAGCTGTGTGTTCGCGGCATTGAGCATCATGACATCAGGCTTGTCGAGCGCGAAGACTCTCCTCACCAGCGAGAATCCGTTGGAATGGACTCCACTCGAAGGAAGCGCGATGATAATGTCCCCTTCCTTCATCTCGTTATTGTCTATCATCTTGTCCTTGTCGACTACGCCTGTGCAGTATCCGGCAAGGTCGTATTCATTTGCGTCGTAGAAACCCGGCATCTCCGCGGTCTCGCCGCCGATGAGCGCCGCGCCTGACTGAACGCAGCCCTCGCAAACGCCCGAAACGATCTGCTCGATCCTTTCAGGGACGTTCTTTCCGCATGCGATATAGTCAAGGAAGAAAAGTGGCTTCGCTCCCACGCAGATGATATCGTTCACGCACATAGCCACGCAGTCGATGCCGATGGTATCGTGTCTCTCCAGCGTGAATGCCAGCTTGAGCTTGGTTCCTACCCCGTCGGTGCCGCTCACCAGGACAGGCTTTTCGATGCCTGTGAGGTCGAGCTCGAAGAGGCCGCCGAACCCGCCGACCTGCCCCATCACTCCCGGGGTGGTAGTCCTTGCGATGTGTTTCTTCATCAGCTCTACGGCCTTGTAGCCCGCTGTAAGATCAACACCGGCTGCAGCATAGCTGTTTGAATTCGAATAAGTACTCATTCTCTCTCCATTTCTATTATTCTCTATTCTTCTCCGGTCCAGCAGTACGTGCAGAGTTTGCACTTATCTAAACCGATGGCTTCGATCACGCCTTCCAGCGACTGGAACTCAAGTGTCTCAAATCCCATTTCCTTGGCGATCTCATCTCTCAGCCTGCGTCCGCGTTCTGTCGAAGCGTCCGCGTATTCGTCTATATGCTTGAGTCCGATCTCTCCCTCTAGTTTCACGATAAGGCGTCTCGACAGGAGGTCCATTTCGCTCTTGTTCCGGCTGAACCCAAGATACTTGCAGGCGTACATTATCGGCGGACATGCCGACCTCATATGCACTGCTTTCGCCCCGTTGTCATAGAGGAACTCTACGGTCTCGCGGAGCTGTGTGCCGCGGACTATTGAATCATCCACGAAGAGCAGGCTCTTGCCGTCGATCAGCTCCTTTACAGGGATCTGTTTCATCTTGGCTACTTCGTTACGCTCCTCCTGGTTCGTAGGCATGAAGCTCCTCGCCCATGTAGGAGTGTATTTGATGAACGCTCTCGCGAACGGTCTGTGGCTCTCGTTGGAATATCCGATGGCATGCGGTGTGCCGCTGTCAGGAACTCCTCCCACGTAATCGACGCTCTCAAGATCGAAGCCACTCTCCCGGTCGTTCCTTGCCATGATGCGGCCGTTCTTGTAGCGCATCGTCTCGACATTGACACCCTCGTAGGTGGTCGTCGGGTAGCCGTAGTAGCTCCAGAGGAACGCGCAGATCTTCATTTCTTCATCAGGCGCTCTCAGCTGTTTGCATTTACCCGGCTTCAGCTCGACTATCTCTCCCGGCCCGAGGTCTCTTATATTCTCGAAGCCTGCTTTTTCAAGAGGGAAGGTCTCGAACGATACGCCGCTCGCGTTCTCGGAGATTCCGACGGTCACAGGTATCCTGCCGTCTTTATCTCGCGCGACTATGATGTCGCCGCCTTCTTTGAGCACCAGTATCGATGCCGAACCGTCGATGATCTCCTGCGCGTGGCGAATGCCCTCGACCAAATCGTCCTTATCCGAAATCAGCGCCGCGATGATCTCTGCCTGATTGAGTCTGCCCGCTGTCATCGCCTCGAAGTGGCCGTGCGAACCTTTAAGCACCAGGTCAGCGATCTCTTTCACATTATTGATGACGCCGACGAAGCATATCGCGTAGGTGCCGCTCACCGATCTGAAGAGCAGTGGCTGCGGGTCCATGTCGCTTATGCAGCCGATCGCGGACTGTCCGCTCATCTTATCGACTATGCCCTCGAACTTGGTTCTGAATGGGGCGTTTTCGATGTTGTGGATCTCACGCTGGAAGCCGAATTTCTTATCGTATGAAGCCAAACCACCCCGGCGCGTGCCGAGGTGCGAATGGTAGTCGACGCCGAAAAAGACGTCCAGTATGCAGTTCTCAGTGGAAGTTATGCCAAAGAATCCTCCCATGACTAATCCTTTCTTTTCTTAAGCAGCTCTTATTGCGCTTGTCTCTATGCGAAGAAGAGTTCGTTCAGCTTCAGAGGCTCGATGTACTCGCCGTCTTTGTAGACTCTCATGTTGCCCGAAGCGATCTCGTCGATGAGCATCACTTTGCCGTCTGCGTCATAGCCGAACTCGAACTTGATGTCGTAGAGGTCCAGTCCCTTTTCCTTCATGTCGTCGGCAACGATCTTTGTGATCTTCTGGGTCATGTCCTTGAGGTCGTCATACTGCTCTTCTGTCATGACTCCGAGCACCACGAGTCCGTCCTTTGTTACGAGCGGATCGCCGAGTGCATCATTCTTGAAAGTCGTCTCTACATATGCAGGGAGCTCTGTGCCCGACTCGATGTATTCACCGTATCTCTTGATGAAGCTACCTACAGCTCTGAGTCTGCAGATGACTTCGAGACCGTGACCGAACACCTTTGCAGGCTTTACTTCCATTGTTGTATCTTCGAAGTTGGCCTTTACGAAATGAGTGCGGATACCTGCTTCGTTGATCTTCTTGAAGTAGTAGTCTGTCATCTGAAGGTTGATGTCGCCTACGCCTTCGATCGTGAGTCCAACGGAGTTTTCGCCCGGATCGAACTTGCCGTCCTTGCCCGTAACGTCATCCTTGAACTTCAGCAGATAGTTGCCGTTTTCAAGTTCAAATACGTTCTTTGTCTTTCCTGTGTACACTAATTTCATAAAATGGCCTCCTTGTATGTGAATAAAACTATTATCTGTTTTGATTGGCGAGATCCACGCATGATATGATCTCGCCCCGGCACCGGCATATCCGATTTCTCAAATACTTATCAGCTTATCGCCCTGTCGGCTCACTGCCGACTTACTACCGATTCACTGCCGGTCTATAACCTCTCCTCGATCCCTTTATCTTTTTCCAGGACTGCGGCTGCTTCCTTTGCTCTCTTCGCATCCAGCGCGTCTGCCAAAGCAGGGTCCGAAAGGGCCAGCATCTCGGCGGCGAGCAGCGCCGCGTTCTTGCCTCCGTCGATCGCAACAGTGGCGACCGGGATGCCACTCGGCATCATCACGGTCGACAGCAGAGCGTCCATGCCCTCAAGCGCGGCGCTCTTGCATGGCACGCCGATCACCGGGAGCGTAGTGTTTGCCGCAATCGCTCCCGCCAGGTGGGCTGCCATGCCCGCGAAGGCTATGATGACTCCGAAGCCTTCGCTCTTCGCCGCCTTCGTCCACTCCGCCGCTTCGGCAGGCGTCCTGTGCGCCGAGTATACGTGAGCTTCGTATGGGATGCCCAGTTCCTTTAGCACGCCGGCAGCCTTGCTGACTACAGGCAGATCGCTGTCGCTTCCCATGATAAGTCCGACTTTTTTCATATCATTTCCTCCGCTTATTATCTGTTTACTATTTGCTTTTTTATCCGCGTATTATCTGCTTATAATTTGCTTCTCTATACGCTTATTATTCACTTATTATTTGCTTTTCTATACGCTTGTTATCCGTTGACAGCGAGCCCGGGATCAGCCCTGCCGGCTGAATAGAACACGCCGTCAGTTTAAACACAAAAACACATAGTTATTATTTCATTTTCAGAGCTTATAATCAAATGAATTTGCAGTAATAATCTATGTTTTTACAATAATACGAAAATACCAGTATCGGGTACCAACACCAGAAGGCAAATATCAGTGCACCAATGCCGGACACTAATACCAGAACACCGGGTTATTCAGCGCATACGTAACAACACAAACACGATGAGATTCAAATGCATAATAATTCGCGTTCTCCGGTCACGCACATTTGCCATTTTTCTTGAAGAGACGTGATTATTGTCACGTCTCTACCCCTTTTTTCGCGGTTCAAGCGTGAACACAAAGTCATTCGCGATTTTGTAAATCTAGTTAACAGCGCGAATCCCGCGCTATTTATACCGAATTTATACCGAATTTATACCGAATTGAGAACAATCTTGAGATCACACCGAAAAATGCCATGAATTATTATTCATATCATTGAATAATGACTTAATTTAGCCAAACTCTTTAGGTTTTTACAGAAAAAAGTCACGCTTCCTGCGCGATTTTGCAAGCATAAGCGTGACATAAGTAACGTTTTTATTCAAAATCGGTGCAATAAGCGTGATATAAGTAACGTTTTTATTCAAAAATAATCCAAAAGTGGAATCAGACGCTTCTTTTCTTCCAGGCGCCTGAATAATAGAAGATCAAACCGAGCCACAAAGGAGTAAATCCAGCCAGAGCATCTCCCAGCCAGAAACCGTAATGCTTCATCCCAAGAGTAAGGCCAAACAACACCGCAAAGCCTATCCTCAGAATTATGCCGTCAAGTAAGGCCGTCGCGAAGTTCACCTTGTAATTGCCGCTTCCGTTGATAAGAGCGTTCATGCCCGACCTGGCTGCGCTGCCGAAAAAGAACAGCACTGCGATCGGAACATATTTATACCCGATCGCAATAACATCAGGGGCATCCGTGAACATGCCGTATATCTTGTCAGGAAAGAATATGATAAGCAACGAGAGGACTGTTGATATTATGACCGTTATCGAGAATATAGACTTCATCACTTTGCCGACGCGCTCATATTTGCCGGCTCCGATGTTCTGGCCGATCATCGACGCGCCGGAAGTGTTGAAGGAATTCGAAAGCAGGTTGGTTATGCTGTTGATCTTGTTCGCGATACCCGCAAACGCCGACACCGCGACGCCGTAAGAATTGACGTACGCGTTGACGAACAGCTTCGACAGATGGACCGCGGCAAACTTTATCGCCATCGGCACTCCGAGCTTCACGAGGTTCACGAGCATACTTCGGTCGATCCCAAGCAGCTCCCCTCTGGTCAGCGTCAGCTCATAGCGCGATCTGTATCTGTACACGTATATGCAGCACAGGGCGAAGGACGTTCCCTGACTCACCACAGTCGCAAGCGCGGCTCCGCCACTTCCCAGCCCCATCATCAAGACGAACACGACATCGAGTATCACGTTGAGGACGGCCGAGATCCCTATGAACAGAAGCGGTCTCACCGAATCGCCGAGCCCCCTTAGGACCGCGCTCACGATGTTATACCCATATATGAACACAAGCCCGGCAATACAGATCGTCGCGTAGTTCATAGCCTCGTCGAAAGCCTCGGCAGGTGTGTTCATCAATGTCAGTATCTGCTTTTTGAGAGCGAGACACAGCAGACTCACAACGACCGCGCACCCCATAAGGAAGCAGAGCATAGTACCGATGAATCTGCTTATCTTCTCTTTCCGGCCCGAGCCGAGATACTGCGAAATGATCACCTGCCCCGCATTCGAGAATCCCATCGCGACCAAGGTGAGGAAGGACGTAACGTCGCCGCCTACCGATACAGCTGACAGCCCGACCTTGCCGAGTTTCTGCCCCACTATGATCATATCCACCATGTTATACGCGATCTGGAGCAGGCTCGACAAAAATAGCGGAGATGCAAAGGTGACAAGTTGTCTCATTACATTTCCGCTTGTAAAGTCAGTTATATATTTATGATCGTCTTTCTGTTTCATCTATGGTAACTATGATAAGCGAGCCCGGGCGATTATTCTCGTATTCTCGTAATTATCCTCCGCAATTATTCTCATAGATATTCTTTCACTTTCAATGCCTGTAATCAAATGATTTTAAGATAATTATCAATTATTTTGCAAAGGTTTCGATATTTTGCAAAGATTCCGACAATCCGCAACTCTATCGCAGCTTTCAGGCGAAAACTCGATACCGCGCTTGAGGACGAGCGCCAAGGCTCTAGTGATAACATGTTCAGCGGAACACCATTCGACCAGAGCGTCGTTCGACCGGGCATCGTTCAGCGGAGCTTCATTACTATAGTGCTTCCTTCCGCCTCGTCATACGAGTAATCGATTGATTCCGTATTGGCCTTAAGGAGTCTGTATGACAGGTCCTCTCCGGAATCTCCGGAATCCTCGGGTCTGAATCTGTCCGGATACTTCACTGTAATGATCGTATACTCTTCTTCCTCGGAGTATTCCACGCAGACATTGATGCCCGGGTCTTTGACCACAGGAAGCAGTATCTGGACGCACAGTTCCTCGATGACCGACCTTATCTTGTTCGATGTTTTGAGCGGGATATGGTTCTTGAAGCAGTATCTGTCTATTTCGGTGCTCGCGCCCACGAAATCGAAACCGTGGCTGTCTATATTGAACTCGAGCACTTTGAGCTTTCTGACAAATCTGCTCGTCTTTTCCCTCTGCGGATCATTGAATATCTGATCAGCCGGGCCGTCCTCGTAAATGATCCCCTCGTCCATGTAGAATACGCGATTGGCCACCCTTTTCGCGAGGTTCATTTCATGCGTGACTATCATCATGGTCTTGCCTGCACGGGCAAGATCCTCTATGACCGCCTCGACTTCGCCCGTCATCGTCGGGTCCAGCGCGCTTGTAGGCTCGTCGAAAAGTATGATCTCGGGATCCATCGCGAGCGTCCTTGCTATGGCGACTCTTTGTTTTTGTCCGCCGGAAAGGGCTTCAGGGTATTTCAGCGTCCTGTCCGCCAGCCCCACTTTTTTCAGCAACTCGACACCTCTGTCATAAGCGTCCTGACGGCTCATTCCGAGAAGCTTGACAGGCGCGTACATTATGTTTTCTATCACGGTCATGTGGCCGAACAGATTGTACGACTGGAACACCATGCCCATCTTTTGTCTCACCTTGTAGATATTGCAGCCCGGAGCGGTTATGTCTTCCCCGTCCACGAATATCTGCCCTCCTGTAGGCGGATCAAGATAAGTGAGGCACCTGAGCAGAGTGGACTTTCCGGTGCCGGAAGGTCCGATGACCGCTATGGAGTCTCCCTCGTTGACAGTCGCGTTTATGTCCTTCAATACCACAGAAGTGCCGAACGCCTTCTGCATGTGTCTGAACTCTATCATTTCGTCTTTATTCCCTTCAGGATCTTCTCTTCGCTTCTCTTCTCTGGATCAACAGAAGCCGTCAGCTTGTTCGCGACCAGTTTCAGCAAGCCTGCGAGCACGAAATACATGACCGCGACTGCTATCAGAGGGAAGAATGCTTCATAAGTGCTGCTCCTGACGATATCTCCCATCTTCGTGAGATCCTGTACGGCTATGTAGCCTACAACAGCTGTCGCCTTGATCAAAGTCACTATCTCGGCTTTGAATGTCGGCATGAAGTGCCTTGCCGCCTGCGGCAGTATGATGCCGAAGAATGTCTGGGTATCGTTGAATCCAAGGGCGTATGACGCTTCAGTCTGCCCGAAGTCGACCGCGCGGACGCCCGAGAGTATCATGCTGTAAACGGAAGCCGCGAAAGTCATCGTGAATCCTATGACCGCGACACCGATGCCACCGATATCCGCCTTGCCGAACACCACATAATACAGGATCATCAAAAGCACGATCGCCGGCATGCCCTGGACAAGCCATATGCAGAAGCGCGTTATCGCGTTCGCCGGCTTTCCGCCCTTTCTGCACCACATGTACAGAATGAATCCGAGCAGCGTCCCGAAGATGATGGACATTACGGTTATGGCCAATGTCACCCATATGCCTTTCAGGAAGAGCCTGTACCTGTGCTCTTTGATGAACGTCCTGTTGAAACTGTCCTTGAGTGATGAGATGAACGAGCCTCCGCTTCTGTCCGCGGCAAGGACCACGACGTACGCGTCCTGATAGTAGTCCGGCTCGGAAAAATACACCTTTTCCTTGCGTTCCTCTGTGATGGCGATACCTGAAGCAGCGAAGTCGCACTTTCCGGACTGCACAGCAGGCATCAGCGCATCGAAGTTCATATCCTTGAGCTCGATCCCGTAGCCGTATTCCTTGCAGAAACGTATCGCGACGTCGACATCATATCCGACCAACTCGCCTTCTCTGAAATAGTCGAACGGCGGGAAGGTGCCTTCAGTCACGAATGTCAGCGTTCCGTTCTCAGCAGGTAGCGACTTGTAGTCTTCGATCGGCTTGAGCGATTCATCGGTCTCGTTCCAAACTGCCATCAGTCTGTCCATCTCGCCGCTCTCGCGCATGTTCGTCAGGAATTCACTCATCTGATCTGCGAGCTTCTTTCCTTTTTCATTTTTAGGGAAAAGAAAACCGAGCGGAACAGCTCCGATCGGTTCTTCTATGTACGCAATACTATCATCCTGCGCCTGCAGCTGGATTATGACTGATTCAACACAGGCGACGCCCTCAAGCTTCGATGCCTTGAGAGCATTGATCTCGTCAGGGAACGTGCTGTAGTACTCGACGCTCGCGCCCGGGATGGCCTCCTCTACGATTTTATCAAATACCGAACCTACCTGGACCCCTACACGCTTTCCGCTGAGTTCCTCCAGATTCTTATATACCGGTACGCGGGTTCCGCCATCTTCGCTTGCCGCGGTCACAAAAACCCCGCTGATCCCGATGAATGACATCAGTATAGCGAGGGTAATGGCTAATCCGCTATGGATCTTTAACTTGTTTCTTTTACGCATTTGCTTGGATCAGTAGCTGCGTTCCTGGTACACGTAACGCTTCTCCTCAGGACGTTCGTAACGTTTTACTTCAGGGTATTCAAAGCGCTTTGTATCCGCGTGTTCGTAACGTCTTCCTTCAGAATAGTCGTAATGTTTTCCTTCAGGGTATTCGTCGTATTCGTAACGCCTGCCCTCAGGGGCTTCCTTGTCATTCTTTTTTGTCAGAGCTCTTATGCCGTGATACAAGCCGCGCAGGACAGCGAAGATCAGGAACATCACAAGGAATCCGGTGATCCCATAGGCGACATCTTCTCTCTCCATGACCCCTGTTCCTGAATACCACTGGCCTATCTCTATCGCAAAGCACAGAACTAGCACGACCGTAAATACGTAAAGCCAGGTGATCACCATGGTGTGCCCTGTCTTGGCCAAAAGCTTGAAGATAGGATAGAGCACTAATAAGAGCGCCATGCCGAACAACCCGACCACTATGAAGTGAAGCTGCTTGTCGTCGAAGTAATATCCACCGGAGTCGTTGATGCCGATGATGCGCTCGTGCACATTCGCGACCATATAAATGAATCGATATATTAGTTCACTCATGTTGTTTGAGACCTTCTTTCTGTTTTTCTATTTTTTCTCTGACTTATAGTAATTAGCTTATATGTAGTGTTTGTATTTGTATTATGTTGTTTTGCGGTTTTTGTCCCGGTAAATCGACTTCTCACATTTTTACATGTCGCCTTTGACCGGGCATTGCAAATGATGTTGCTGCAAGTGATCATGCTGCAACATTTGATTGAAAAATTATAAAGTTATCCCGTTCTGTTGACAACTTTCAGACCGCAAAAAACGCCTTTCATTAATAATTATTAAAGTACGCGCAGGAGCGAAGCTTCATCAAGCTCGCTTGGTTGAAGCGAGCGACGCCGTCAACACGCGCAGGAGCTTCAGCTCTTTCGGGTTTCACGGTGGCTATGGAATGCCTTGCGTAAACTGCGGGAAGGCCGTATCGGGAATCGACGCACCGCTGAAACCCGAAAATGACTCCGTCTTTCAGGACGGAGTCATCTGCGCGTGTTATAATTTATTTAATAATATGTTCAAATGGCTCGCACAGGTGATCAAAGAAAATATAGCAAACTTCACTTTGACGGTCAGCATCGCAAGAATTGACTTGGAACGGCAGCACAACGCTTCCGATCTCGGCATATTCTGGGCAGTTGCCAAGCCGGTCTTTTATCTTTTCATGTTTTATTTCGCCATCACAGTAGGCTTCAGAGGCACCGCGAAAGTCGAAGACTTGCACTGTCCTTATTTCATCTGGCTCGCGGCCGGCATCGTCCAATGGCAGTTCATTTCCGATCTACTCGTCTGGGGTTCGGGATGCTTCCAAAGACAAGCAAATATCGTACGCTATACCGGATTCCCGCTGACCACAGTTCCCTTGATAGCGGTCATGACGCGATTCTACGTATATCTTGCGATGATCGCAGCCCTGATTATTACGTCAGTCTGCGCGGGGGTCATGCCGAGCATATATTGGCTCCAACTCCCGATATACATTCTTTTGACCGTGATCTTCTGCTACATATGGGTCATGCTTACTGCGCTGATCAACACAATAAGTTCTGACTTCATCGAATTCATTCGTGTGATCAGGACCGCATTCTTTTGGCTCTCGGGCATAATATATAACGTACACAACAGCAACAACCTATTCTTCGCTTTCAACCCGATATGCTATCTGGCCGAAGGCTTCCGGAACTGCTTTGCGTATCACATCTGGATATGGGAGCGCGGTCGCCTCTTCATATACTTTGTTATTGTAATGGCTGTTCTGACGGCGCTGTGCGGACTTCTCTGGAAGAGAGTCGGAAGGCGTATTCCGGAACTGGTTTAGGAGACTTGTATGAGAGAAGTAGTCATCAGGGCAGACAATATCGTAAAGAGTTACCGTGTGTACAAGACCAACTGGCAGAAAATCAAATCTCTGCTGCTTGGGTTGAAAGCCGGTCGAAAGAGGAATGTACTCAGAGGCATCAACTTTGAGATACATAAGGGTGAAAAAGTGGGTATAATCGGGTTTCCGTACTCGGGCAAGACTACTCTCATGAAGATACTCTGCGGTGCCATCACGCCTGACTCAGGCTCGCTTGAAGTAAGCGGAAAAGTGACCGCTGTACTCAATTACCGAATGGGATTCAAGGCCGAGATGAGTGGTCTCGAAAATTACCGTCTGAGGTGCAAGCTGCTCGATTGGTCAGATGATCAGGCAGCCGAGAGCGAAGATGCCGTCTTCGGATTCGCTGAACTCGAGAATGAAAAGAACCTGCCAATGAAGCAGTATAAGAAGTGGCGGGCAAGCCGTCTCGGTTTCGCGATCTACACGGAACGCAAACCAGACATCATGATATACGATGAGAGCTTTTCATTGGGGTCAAAGCAATTCTCCGATGAAGCTGTCCATCGGCTTAAAAAACTCACGGCCGATGGTGATACTACTCTGGTTATGACCGTCAACCACAGAGAATACGCCGGCATGCTCTGCGAGCGCGGCATAGTGATCCATAAAGGCAAGGTGGTATACGATGGACCATATGAAGAGGCTCTCGCGTATTACGACAACAATGTCAAAACTTCTTCTGTGCAGAACAAATAAAAACTCCGGCCTAAATGGTCGGAGTTTTTGCGTTTTGTTTTTTGTGATCTGATTTCGATCTCGGTTTACTGATCCGCGTCGAATGGAAGGATCGCGACTACTCTTGCTCTCTTGATAGCCTTAGCAACAGCTCTCTGATGCATTGCGCATGTTCCTGTTACTCTTCTAGGGAGGATCTTTCCTCTCTCTGTGATGTGCTTCTTAAGAGTCTCTGCATCTTTATAGTCGATCTTCTTTTCCGGATCAGCGCAGAACTGGCAGACTTTACGTCTTCTCATGCCTGTGTTCATGCGTCTAGGTCTTGGATTTCTTTCCATGATTCGTGCTTTCCCCTTTCTTAGAATGGAATATCATCTTCGGCTGCCTGGAAGGTATCCGGCATGTCGTCAAAGAGGTCGGAACCTTCATTAGCCGGAGCCGGGCTGAAGCCTGTGCCCTGGGTCTCATTTCCACCGAATCCCTGGTCTCTGCCGCCGCCGAACGAACCCTGTCCGCCGCCCTGATAAGAGCCGCCGCGGTCGCTCTGTCCGCCGTTACCGTTGCTGAGGAATTCGACTCTGTCTGCCACGATATCTGTCGTGTAGACTGTGACACCCTCTCTGTTCTTGTAGCTTCCTGTCTGGATCCTGCCGAGCACTGCGACCTGTCTGCCCTTGGAGAGGTAGCGGTCACAAGTCTCTGCCTGTCTGCCCCATACAGTGATACGGATAAAGTCAGCGCCCTGATCTTCTCCCTGCCTTCTCGGTCTGTCTACTGCGATAGTGAAGCGGCAGACTGCCGACTGAGTGTTAGGAGTATAGCTGAGTTCAGGGTCTCTGGTAAGTCTTCCGATAAGTACTACACTGTTCATAACTTACCTCCTGATGTTACTCTTCATCCTGGCTTACGATGATATGCCTCATAACGTTTTCGTTGATCCTGAGTCTTCTGTCGAGTTCCTTTGGCAGGTCTGCATTAGCCTTGAACGGCAGAACTACGTAGTAGCCTGTTGTGTTCTTGCCAATCTTGTAAGCGAGCTTACGGTCGCCCCAGACATCAGCCTCGCCGGCTTCGCCGTCAGCATTGATAACGCCCTTGACGGTTTCGATGAGGTTTGCCTTTGTCTCTTCATCCAGGCTCGGATCAAGCACGAATAGAAGTTCATAATCTCTCATGTTGACACCTCCTGTGGTCTATAGCGGCGCAGATTCTCTCTGCGCAGTTGGCATGCACGTCCGTATTGACGCGCTCATTCATTTTATTCAAAAGACCATGCAAAAGCAAGCCTTTTTTCAGCCTTTTTTGAAGCTGTCCGATCCCCCAAAATGCTTACAAGATATAAAGGTTTTTGTTTGTAAAGGTTTGTTGAAGGCGATTTCTTTCTACTTCTATAATCATGATGAATTATTATCCACGCCGATGCGCTAGGCGGCAGGGAAATGGAAAGGGACAACAAAGGGAGAACAATGAACAACACAAAGAATATACTGCTGAAAAAGATCAGCGCTGCATTTATCATCGCATTCGTGTTCACGGCGATGCTACCGGCTCTTGGTACGGATATCGCGCCTGGATCATCGGCTGCCTCTGTCACCGCGACAGGCAAAGTCGCTTACAGCGATGTCAATCTGAGAAAGTCGGCGAGCACTTCCTCGAAGTCGGTCGCGACTCTCAAGCGGAACACCAAGCTCACTCTTCAGCGTGAAGTATTTACAAAAGACGGCAGCACCTCACTGGAGAACCGTTGGTATTATGTGTCGACAAGTAAAAAAAGCGGCTATATCAGAGCCGACATGGTCAAGGATATAGTCTGGAGCAAGGCTCAGGGAACGACTACCGACGCGCTGAACTACAGGACCGGCCCTTCAACTGATTTCAAGAGGCTAGGTACTGCGGATTTCGGAACAACAATAGGACTTCTGCTTCCGGCAAAAATGAAAGGCAGCGATCTGGAATGGTATAAAGCCAGAGTCGGCGGAAAGACCGCCTATGTCTATGCAGAATATGTTAGACCTGGTTCTTCGGCATTTAAAAAACCGTCCGCCAAAGTACTCCAGGGAAAGTCTGAGCTTGCCAGAGCACTTCTGACAAATCCGACTGCGGGAGGCAAGGCAAGAGTCGTTTACACATTCAACAAGAAAAACTGCAAAGCCCTTTTCCCGATAGAAGGTTATAGAAACGCCATCGTGCCTCAGGGCTTTACGTTCACCGGCAGCAAATATCATATCGTCTATGGAATGGCAGCCGGTCAGGGAGTAGTGACATACTCGGCGAGCGGCCAACGCCTTGCTGCTAGCAAGTTCTCTTTCAACATAGGACACCCTAACGGCATCACATGGGATCCTATCACGAAAAAGTGCTACATCTTCAAAGGAAATCAGAAGAGGATCTACACCTATGATCCAGCTACTGGCAAATACGGAAAATCCAGAACCCCGTACTCTTCATCGGGAGTTGGATACGATAATGCCACAAAGCTTATTTACGCCACCTCGCACACTGGCATCAGAGCATACAGTGCCGATGGGAAATTCTCTCACAAGGTGCTATTCTCCAGATGCAGGCACGGCATATTCCACTACATACAGGATTGCGGTGCAGGAGAGGGTTTCATCTTCCATGGTATCAGCGGAGCGAACAAAAGGAAGACAAACTATATCGATATATATCGCGCATCTGACTACGCGTATCTCGGCTCCATAAAGATCAAAATCGGTGAAATAGAGAGCGCTTGCGTCGGAAAAGACGGCCATCTGCAGCTATTGATCAACTCGCCGGGCAAAACAGATTATATCTGGAGGACTCCTCTGAACGTGCGCGAGCTGAAGTTTTAACGAAAGGATTTATATATGATAAAGACAGTAGGCATTTTGGGCGCAGGTTCGGTAGGAAGCGCTCTGATGTACGAGATGTACAAAAGAGACCCCGATAACGTGTATTTGCTCGCAACGGGCGACCGCGCGGAAAGGCTCAGAAAGGGTATCTCAGTCAACAACGAAGAGTTCTACCCTATCATCTATTCCGACCCTGCGCAGGATATCCATATCGATCTGCTCATACTCGCGGCAAAGACCTACAGTATGGACTCGGTCATAGATGATATCCGTCTGCTTATTGATGAAGACACTATCCTTCTTCCAATCGAAAACGGAATAACGACAACACAGCTGCTGCAGGGCGAGTTCCCAAACAACCGCGTCTTTTACGGTGTCGTTCTCAGAACAGACGCCCACCGCATGAGCCGCAGAGTCTATTATCATACTCTCGGCGAGATGCAGATCGGATACGCGGACAACCATGATGAAAAGCCTGAGGTGAGAGAGTCATATGAAAGGCTCAAAGAGCTCGGGATCAATGTAAAGGTATACGAGGACATGCGCCGTGCAAAGTGGCGTAAGTGGATGCTCAACACCGGGGCCAGCCAGACGGCTGTCGAGGTGCAGGCTGAGTGCGGATTCTTCGGTCAGGTCAAAGAAGTCAGGTCTTTGATGAAGATGCTCATGGATGAGATATTGGCGGTTGGAAGAGCCGAAAACGTTGATATCAATGAAGACGATCGCGACGAGGTGATCGAGATGCTCGTCAACTTCCCGCCGGACAAGAAGATGTCGATGCTTCAGGACTATGAAGCGGGTCGCCCTATAGAGATAGAAGAGTACGCGGGAGAGGTCGTGAGACTTGGAAGAAAGCACGGCATACCGACTCCTGCCAACGAGATACTTTATCTTGCCATCACTGCGCGCCAGAAGATCCGCGCGCTTCGCAAAGGATATCTATAATCCTTCTCCAAGCGTATCTATATTCAAATCGGTCTTCCATATGTAGTCGGTCCCGCTTGAGTTATTCGCAAGTATTTCAAGGAACCCGTCTTCATCTACTATGCAGCTTTCCACTTCGGAAAGATCGCATGTTAGCGTGCCGAGATAATTACCGTTCTTCATATCGTAAAGGTCTATGTAATTGATACCATGCTTGCTGCTGCCCGAGAGGCATCTGAGCATGATGCCGGCATGGCCGCCGCAGTCCTGCGTAAATGTATTTCCGCTGTGACTTACCACCCCACACCTGTACTTGATGCTGTATCCATCGCTTATGTCATAGGCGACCATCGCGGTCCGTGAGCATGTATACAGCAGTTTTTCTTTTCTGTCATAAGCTATGCCCGAGCAGCCGTAAGACAAGTTGACCGATCCATATTCACCGCTTGCCGGTTCATACGTAAACACCTTTGACGTCCAGCCTTTCGCGCAATAGCACAGACCGTTTTCATCAGCGTACGCGAAGCCGTTCGGATGTCCTATAGATACCGTAGGCGCGCTGACTTCCTTCCCATCGCCGTCAACGTCAAAACTGATCATGCGATTCGGACTTCCCATTCCGTACGCTATGATGTACTTGTCGCCTGTATACGCAAGGCCTTGCGGTACGACCGCCCCCTCGGCGCCTGTCACCATCTTTACGACATCGCAATTATCGGAATCGAGATGATAGATGTTATGCGCGGAAGCTCCTCCTGCCGGAACCGCTTCCGATTCTATGACCTTAAGATCAACGACTTCTTTCGCGGCTTCGTAAGTGCTCGATGACTTCGCCCTCACCTTTATCTCTGTTTCGCCGTCTCCGGTTATCTTTATCTTGTTCGTTTCGGGATCCACGACTGCCACGTCGGGATCTTCAGACTCAAATACAAGATCGGTCTCCGCGTCGGCTTCCAGCTCGAATGGCTTGCTGAATGTGAATTTCGTGACCGTTTTCTCGACATCTATAGTCTGGATCTTTTTGGTCCTGAAGTTTCTGATCCTTGTGGGACTGCCTTCTCTTTTCACGCTGTCGGCTCTTACTACGAAGGAATACGAGGTGCCGTCCTTGAGTCCATCGACTTTCACCTTCGGCTCTTTAGTATCGTACTCGAGCCAGCTATCGTCGATCTCAGCTGCCTTTGCGTAGTCGGCCTGGTCTTCTTCCGGGTCTCCTCGTCTTTCAGATTTGACGTCGCGTTCCTTGACCCACACTTTATACATGTCGGCATTCTGCACGCCTTCCCAGCTGAGCACTATGTAGTCAGACCCTTTGTCCATCGAGTTGAGCGTGTCCGACTTGACGCGCCCAGGGTAAGACTTTGAGAAGTTGAACAGTATAAAAACGACGATCGTGAGCACTGCCATCACGAATACCGCAGCATAAGAAAAGATCCTGATCCATTTGTTCAGGTCGTAGGTGAGCCTTCCGATCGTAAGTTGCCTGACATATGTGCCCTTACGCTCCTTGCCCTTCTTTGCGCTCTTTACTTTTCTTCCGCGTATAAAATGCGGCATTCGATTTCTCCTGAAATTGAAAACCAGTCCTTGCGGGCCGGTTACCTTGTTCTCTATTCACACGGCGAACGTGCTCATTTATTGTATATTAATTCCACTCAAATTCAATAGATTTATGATGTCTTTTTGCGGCCTGACGCTGCAATTTTGCCAGCGAGTTTCATGAGGTCGCTGCACGGATGCTCGAACACCTTAAGCGCGAAAAACGCGGTCATCAGAACGGCGATCAGTATGTATACAGCGTAGGCTGCTATCATCGACCATTCGCTTCCGCCAAACGCGTGTCCCTTCACTTGACCGGCTACCGCGGCGTTGTATGTGCCACCGAAGAGCACGCACAGTTTTGGAAGCACCGCCCAGTTGCGGAAGAGATAGCATAGAGGTCTGTGCCAGAAGTATACATTCAGGGTCCTTTCACCCACCTTTGTAGCATAGCCGAGATCTTTGTCAGGCACCACTGCGATGATAGCGAATGAAAGAATGATCGCGAATGCCCATATTGCCAGTCTGAGTGCCCAGCCCCAGGTGATAGCTGTGCTTCCGAAGAAGTCTGAAAGGAACTCGTATGAGCGCCTGCCCGTGAACCACTTCCTCAGGCTGTACGCTCCCCAAGGAGCGAAGCGCGCCATCAGCAGCGTTACAACTATTATGATCCATCCGTATATCTTGTACTTCTTCTGATCGATAAAAGCCGGGAACTGCTTCATATCGATGTAGTAACCGATCATGTAGATCGGAAGGAAGTTGATCATCCTCGAGAGACAAAACGCGTCTCCGATTATCGGGAAATAACCGATCACCGCGCTTAGAGCAAATGCGCCGCCTATCATATAGGCAGGCTTGACCTTGCCGTCGAGACGCCTCATCAGGAAGAAAAGGATCTCATACTCCGCCATAACGAACAGATACCACGGGATGCCCGGTTCCTCTATCCAGTGCCATAGAGGGTTCTGTCCCATAAGAGTCCTGGTAAGCTGCAGGAACACTTTCAGAGCATATCCGCAGAGGAAGAAGCCAAGGGCTTTGTCCAACCTGAAGCGTGTCTCGCCTTTGATCCCGAGCGACGCTCTTTCCTCTGTTATGTAGCGCTTGTGCACGAGCCCCGAGATAAAAATAAAGCAAGGCATATGAAAAGCGTATATCCACAGCGTAGTCCATCTTATAATATGCGAATCGGACACATAGTCAGTCGTCATGTGCCCGAGAACTACAAGGAATATGAGGAGCGCTTTTACGTTGTCGTATTTGTATATCCTTTGCTTCATCACTCGTCTTTGTCCGCGCCGCCCTTGACCCGTTCAATGGCGCTTCTTACCACATTGACCACAAAGCTCCTGCTTTTGTTTCTTTCGGCATTTGCGATAACGGAACGCGATGGTTCCATCACATCATTTATTGCGGTCAGGCACTTCCTGACTGATTTATAGTCAGCCTTATATACCGAGAACTTATGAGCCTGCGTCAGGGAAGCGACATAATCCATGTCATACGTACCTGTCACCTTCTGAGTCTGGATATCCCACTCGCTAAGATCGGTCAGCTGCATCTTCGCAAGGTCGGTCATATCGGACGCGGGCATGTTCGTGGAAATATTATCGCCTGCGACGCTCATAATTTTTCCGTATTTAGTCAGAAGAACATCTCTCCTGGTCATCTTCTTTATGATTGCCTTCAGTACACGCTGCTGATTCTCTACCCTTATGGAATCCTGGCCCTCAAACGCTTTTCTCTCTCTTGCAAAGTAGAGCGCCTCTTTTCCGCCGAGGGCATTCCAGCCTTTTTTGTATCTGTAAGGCTTAAGACTGCTGTCGAAAGCGACCGGCGAATAAACGGCTATACCGTCGATAGCATTGATGATCTTCTGGGCTGCCGTAAAATTCATTTTTACGTAATAATTCAAATCTATGCCCAGCCAATCTTCAACTGTGTTCAGGGTCTCATCTACACCATATACCCCTGTATGAGTAAGCTTATCCATCTTTTGAGCCGTGTGCAGCTTTACATACGTGTCACGCGGTATGGATGTCAGCAGAACCTTCTTTGTAACGGGGTTAACGGTCAGGATCATATTTACATCACTTCTCTCCAGATCCAAGCCTTTTTCTTCTTCCCACTGATCGATACCGGTCAGATAAATATTGAAAGGTTCCTCCGTAACATCCACGCTCTTTGCGATAGGTCCGACAGCCGACATTGAGCTTTTGCTCATCTTGGCCATCATGCTGTATGTGTCCCACATAAAATTAGTGACAAAGCCCATCATGACAACAAAAACAAGGGATAGTACGATCCCGACTATCCTTTTCCACTTGTACCGGCTGGCAAACATGCAATTGATAAGAATCAAAAGCCCCAGTACTGCTAACGCAACGATCACTGTAAGGTCGGGTGGCAGCACATCCGCAAGAATAAGCATCGCGTAAAGGGCAATGACGAGCAGAGCCATCACCATCAGCGCGATCCTGTATGACGGTTTGCGGGGGAAGAAACGCTTCTTACCGCTTACCCTTTTATTTGATCCGTGTTTTCGTTGTTTTCGTTTTTTTCCGGTTTTCTGAAGATCCATAATTTTGATGCTATGTAATTCAAAATGATGACTATCACATTTGCGATGATCTTCATGATCACATCGTTATAATGCAGCAGGTCTACCGTAACATACATGAATACCCAATCGATCACTCCGGTAGCCAGTCTGCACGAAAAGAAAGAAACGACCTCTTTGATAACTCCGGCCGTCTCGGTCGTTTCGCTGTGAAAGACCCATATCCTGTTGGTGACATATGCAAAGGCAACGGCAGCGATCCACGCGATCACCGAACTCGGAACTGTTTTTATTCCAAGCGGGTGCGCAGCCAGCCAATATACGACGATGTTTACAACCGTCGTAAGGACGCCGAATACCAGATATGCCACTATTTCTATTATCTCTTCGCGGTTCTTTCCCGCTATTATCGGTAATTTCATTTAATTATTTCTGATCTGTCTCTGTCTCTTTGTCTCCGGTTTTCTCTTCGTCTTCTTCTTTTTGATTTTCCGGATTCTCTGCCTTTTGTTCTTCCTCTTTGTCCAGTTGCTCGATCGCAGCTTCGTGCATCGATTTTCTTCTTTCCCGTTCGGAATTCAGATATTGAATGAACGCCTCTTTCTCTATTTCGGACATATCCTGTGTGATTATCATCTTGAGGCCTTTCTTTGGTCTCTTTGGAACGATGATGATGCCAAGATATAAAAGAGCGATGAAGAGCAGCAACGTCGCATCCTTGTATAGCTCGCGGCTCATTAGCACCGCCACCTCGCCCATTATTCCGACGATGCCATATATAATAAGTACCGAGCGCCTCTGGCCGAAGCCGGCAGCCATCAAATGATGATGGAGGTGCCCCTTGTCAGCGGACATTATAGACTGATGTTTGAGGGCGCGCCTCAGCATGGCCAGCGCTGTATCGAAAATAGGTACGGCAAGGGTCAGCATAGGTATGAGAGCTCCGACTACCGTTGCCTGTTTGAGTGGAGATATGACGGAAAGCACCGCTATCATGTAGCCGAGATAAAGGGCTCCTCCGTCGCCCATAAACGTCTTTGCAGGCGAAAAATTGAAAGGCAGGAATCCCAGACATCCTCCGGCGACCGCGACAAGCGCGATGCATACAGGCATTGAACCAAGCCTTGCCCCGTGTATGTACGCAACATAAGCCAGAGACAGGGCCATTATCGCCACCGAACCGGCGGCGAGGCCATCGAGGCCGTCCATAAGATTTACCGCGTTGGTTATGCCTACTATCCAGATGACCGTTATGATATAGCTGACACCGATACTGAGTATTACATTGGCATGAGCGTCAGTTGAGTGAGATCCGAAGTAATTGCCTATAAAGCTGATCCTGATTCCCATCGCAAATACGATGGTCGCTATCAGCCACTGTCCGATGAACTTTGTCACTGGCCTTATGTCTACGATATCGTCAATGATACCAACAAGGTACATCAACGCGCCGCCAAGCATGGCGATCTTTATCTTTTCGTTCATGCCTGCCGGTATCGTCATCGCTGCCATGGAGCCGAGGAATATGGCCATTCCGCCAAATCTCGGGATCGGCTTTTTGTGGACTCTTCTGGAATCCTTTGGCTTGTCTATGATGCCAAACCTATTTGCGATTTGTATGCTAAGCGGGCTGGTAAGGAATGCGACTCCGACGCTCACCAGAAAAGCACTCAGTATTTTGCTTAAGTAGTAATTGATTACAGGCATTTTATATTATTCCCAGATCATAGACTCGATCATCTCTTTTTAAAACCCAATAGCCTTTTTTGCTGTACACATAGTGGCTGTAGTATTCAGACAGATAAAAGTGTTCTCTACCCTTCTTGTCTGTCGTGTGATATATGTTCTCGGCCTCATGCTTCGTTCTGATCCTTATTGCGGCATCAGGCCTTCCGCTTTCGTCATTTTTGCAGTACCAAGCTTCTTCAACATAGTTTGGACCGGTGATTTCGTCTTGGTTCACAACGGGCAGCAGCTTCTCGCTGTTCCAGTCAAGCGCCAGTATGAGGTTGTATGGCTGCACCTTTCCTCTTTCATTATAATAGCTCAAAAGAAGGTACACGTATTTCGCGTCTGCATCCATCGCCTGAAAAGTCCCCGGATAGTCACCCGTGATATTGGTCTTCACCATCCCTATCGCTTCGAAACTGTCCGGATCGAATATCAGGAGGTGGTGGTATTTCCTCTCGAGTGCTATGTAGCAGTCATACTTCTTTACATATGCTATGGCTGCCAGGCCCTGCTTCTGATGCAGTTTGCTCAAAGACTTCTTTCCGGCAGAATCGTAGTTGTTGTATTTTACATTCTGCTGCCTTGTTATCCTGAGTGTTTTGGCATCGATCAGGGTGATCTCCTGCTTCCTTTTCTCACGGGCGATGACCACAAGTTTTTTGCGCTTGCTGTCGTATGCCATTCCGTTGCCGTGGTGTACGTTGAGCACTTTCGATCTCTTGATGACCTTGTTGTTCTTGATCCTCACCTTGAGGACTCTGCCCTTCTGAGTCGTCGGTGAAACCATGAGATAGTACGCGTACTTCCCATCGGTGCATCCACCCTGGACTACCGAATAGCCGCTGCTTTTCTCTTTGATCAGCTTTCTGAGATTGAAATTCTTGATCTTTTTCCCTTTTATCGATCTGTTCGAGAGCGTCCTGTATGCGGACTCGTTGAAACTGATCCCTTTCGCCGCCACCTTTAATTTAGGACTTTCGATAACCTGATCGGTTACAGCAAAAGCCTGTATCGGCATCATCAGTGCCGCCGCGAGTATTATCAGTATTGCTTTTTTCAGTATGTTCGTTTTCGTGTCAGCCCCTTCTCTCTATTACTCCGTCCCTTATCAGGTGCTCTATTATCCTCTCGGTGTTCTTGCCGTCGTGGAACTCGATGATCTTTCTGTATCTGTCGAGGTAGTCCTGTCTCTGCTCTTTTCCGTAAGTCTCCCGAACAGCGGCAGTGATCTCTTCTCCGTTCATCGCGACCGGCCCGAACACGTTATCAAGGTTGAGCATCAGCTTCGTTCCCTCACCATAGTGAGTCATGCATTCGTCCTTCTCAGCCCAGTAGAACACCACTTTCGCGCCGCGGTAGTACGCGTCATAGGATATCGATGAATAGTCGGTGATCAGCACCTCGCAGTCCCTCATCACATTGTCGTAGTTGTCGGTCACGAGTATGCGGCTGCACAACTCGGCATCACTGCCTTCGCTCTTCTTCGATATATCTTCAAAGCGCTCAGCCATCAGCGGATGAGGCAGGATTATGACTTTGTCCTTGAGCTCTTCAGGGACTGAGTCATACATGAGCTTCATCATTTTGTAGTAATTGGTCTGCGTCAGGTCGTCTCTGGCCTGATTCAGCTCCCATCTGCGCCAGGTAGGCATTATAACGACTCTATCGGCGCCCTCGTTTCTGAACGCCCTATCGAACTTCGCCATGCCGGTTATATACAGGTCGTCCTCGGTCATACCGCCCAGCTCGATAAAGTGCTGAGCCTCTAGCTGCGATGAAACGACTGTCTTATGGAGCTTGTAATCGGTCTTCTTGCGGAAGCCGTTTCGCAGATCCATGTTGAGCGAGACCATGTAAGTCGGTCCGTGCTGCAGGAAGACATACATCATGTCGCCCGTGTCTTTGTTAAGCTTGTCCTGCACATACTTGTTCGCTATGCGCAGCTGGAGCGAGTGATCTATGGTCTCTGTCGATATGAATTTATTGCAGGCAAAGAAGTACTCAAGATGCTTGTCGCTGTCCTTGTCTATGAGGTACTTCTTATACTTTTCAGGAAGATCCTTCACGGCCGGCACTGACTTGTCCACGATGAAGTAAACATTGTCGTAGCCCATGTCGATCAGCTTCTCGTACAGCACCGAAGCGCTTTCCTCGTACTTCTGGCACTTCTTCTCATAGAGCAGGACTATGTCCTTGTCCTTGTATTTCGCGGCATTCGCATGCGCCTTCTTTATGCGCGCCTGTCCTTCCGGATAGTCGTACTGATTAGTATCCCTTACAGTGAGGAAGGTCGAGTTGTGGATGTTCTGCCTGAAGTAGACAGAGAACTCATCGTGAATGAAGATCTCGCTGTTGCGGTTCTTCCCTTGCCTCATATCTGCCGCCGCGAACAGGACTCTTCCGGCGTTTTCTTCGCCTTTCCTGTCTTTGTAGACGACGAGCAGTTTGTTCTGCAGGTCGTAGTCTCTCAGTTCATTTATATCGAATTCCATCCTGCAGCTGTTAAGGCGGTAACCCTTTGGCGCAGGAATTCCGTATCTTGAGCCGAAGCTTATCTTAGCGGCATTTTCTCTTACGGGAACATCGATCCTGATCCTGTCAGTATCGATCTTTTCCTTGCTCTTTGAATATTTGACAACGCAAAGCCCGCTGAAGATCAGTTTGTCGCCTTCTTCTTTTATGTTTCTTGTAAGCATCCCTATAAGAGGGCGCGGGGTCTCTGCAGCCATTTGATACCTCTTCTTCTACTTGTAGAATTCCTTTACCTTGTCTGCCACGTACTCGACTTCTTCAGGCTTCAGGCCGTAATACATAGGAAGCCTCAGCAAACGCTCAAATGTGTTGGTCGTGTATCTGTCTTCGCCGTGGAAGCTGCCGAACTTTTTACCGGCAGGTGAGCTGTGAAGTGGCACGTAATGGAATACCGCAAGTATCCCGTTCTCCTTGAGGAACGATGCCAAAGCGCTTCTCTCCTCGATGTCCTTCACTTTGATGTAGAACATATGCGCGTTGTGTTCGCATTCCTCAGGGATCACCGGCAGCTCAATACGCCCTTCCTCCGCAAGAGGAGCAAGCATTTCGTAATACGCGTTCCAGCTTGCCTTCCTGTTGTCGTTGATCATGTCTGCCTCTTCAAGCTGAGCAAGCAGATACGCCGCGTTCATTTCGCTTGGCAGGAACGACGACCCCATGTCTACCCATGTGTATTTATCTACGACACCTTTCAGGAATTTGCTTCTGTCGGTGCCCTTTTCTCTTATTACTTCCGCGCGGTCTACCTTGTCCTCATCCTTGATGAGCAGCGCTCCGCCTTCTCCCATGCTGTAGTTCTTGGTCTCGTGGAAGCTGTAGCATCCGTAGTCGCCTATGGACCCAAGCGCTCTGCCCTTATATGTAGACATGACTCCCTGAGCCGCGTCCTCGACCACCAGCAGTCCGTGGCGCTTTGCGATGTCCATGATGGTATCCATCTCGCAGCCGACTCCCGCGTAGTGGACAGGAACTATCACCTTTGTCCTATCGGTGATAGCGTCTTCTATCAGCTTTTCATCTATATTCTGGGTATCAGGTCTTATGTCGACAAATACCAGCTTTGCGCCTCTAAGCACAAATGAGTTGGCCGTCGATACAAAGGTGAACGAAGGCAGTATGACCTCGTCCCCAGAGCCTACCTCGGTAAGCATCGCAGACATATCAAGAGCAGTCGAGCATGCTGTTGTCAGCAGAGCTTTGCTGACACCGGTCTTGTCCTCGATCCATTTGTTGCACTTTTTGGTGAAAGCTCCGTCTCCGCAAATTTTATGCGCGCGGATGGCTTCCATTATGTAGTCCTGCTCTTTGCCGATATACGGCGGCACATTGAAACTGATCATTCTGACTCCTTTGTTATTATCTGCAGACGGTGAGCAAATAAGCGGCAGGATCGACTCCGCGGTAGCCGGCACTTAGCGATTGACAAGCTCGTAGAGCGAAGTCAGAGCTTAGTACCGCTGCGTTAAGCCGCGGCGAGGCGAGAGCCGTATCGATCCGGGCGGTCATTTGCTCGCAGTCTCATAAGTATCATACAACTAGCGATTGCCGTACATTTTTTCGTAGTACTGCTGGTATTCGCCGCTTATTATGTTCTGCCACCAATCTTCGTTGTCGAGATACCACTGTATCGTCTTGCGTATACCATCTTCGAACTTTGTCTCAGGCAGCCAGCCGAGTTCGCTGTGGATCTTCGCAGGGTCGATGGCATAGCGCTGGTCGTGTCCCTTTCGATCTGTAACGAAGGTGATGAGGCTCTCAGGCTTGCCGAGCTGCTTT
>CADBXM010000012.1 GCA_902798745.1 uncultured Eubacteriales bacterium | reverse complement strand
TCCGGCTGTTCTCCGATGCCTTCGTCTGCTGCATGGGCTGCTCCCCATACAGGCGCCGCTGTCATCATCATTGCCAGGGTCATTGCTACCACTTTGTGTTTGAATTTAGTCTTCATGTTTCCAACCTCCGTTTGTTTCAAAGTCCCGTCCGACTTGTTCATTGTTTGTTTCTGTGATTACATGATAACAGGATTAACGTCATAACATACGTCACGTAAACAGAAACAATGACATATATAACAACTAAAAATGACGTTTCATCACTGGAACCGTCATCTTTTACTTTTCTGTGCTTTTGTCGGTAATAGAAAAGCCTGATAGTTTATGACTATTGTGTATAGAGGAATATTGCTGATATTGAACAATGCCGCCGCCTTTTAATTGTGGTAAAATTTGCATTGAAATAATCTGCGCGGGCATATTCATTTTTTACAAAAGAATGAGATAGCAATTCGAAGAAAAATGAAAGAAAAGACATTATGTATTAAAACAATAGTTGGTATGCTCATCATGCTGCTTGTGTGCAGTATGGCGGCAGCCTGTAGCAAAGGTCCCGTAAGCGAGAAACCCGCTTCTGACACTGCTCCCGCAACTTCTGAGATCATTGAAGATCCTGCTGTAAGCTATCTTGGGCCTGAAGGAACTTATACAGAGGAAGCGGCAAAGCTTTTCTTTTCGGATGGAGAATTCCGGCCGAGGGAAACCGTCGATGATGCTATCGCTGACGTCGTAGAAGGAAATGCTGATTACGCGGTGATCCCTCAGGAGAATACGCTGGGCGGCGCCGTGACCAACTATATCGATGCTCTTATCGCCGAAGATGGTGTTTACGTTATCGGAGAAGTGATCATTCCGATCAACCAGACTTTGATGGCTCTGCCGGGCGCGTCGATAGAAGATATCAGGACTGTCTGCTCACATGCGCAGGGGATAGCACAGAGCGCCGAGTGGAGAAAGGAACACCTTCCGGATGCTGAAACACAGGAAATGGCCAGTACCGCAGCTGCTGCAAGCTATGTTTCGGAGACAGGGGATAAAACCATCGCCGCGATCGCCGCTCCCGGTGCCGCAGAACTATATGGACTTTCTGTTTTGGCTGAGAATGTGCAGATCACGGACGCGAACAAGACCCGCTTCTATGTTCTGTCTTCAATAGGACTGAAAGAAGAAGGCGAGGCGCAGAAGAACGCTGTGTTTGTGGCAAGCTGCGAGGCAAACCTGATAGACGATATCATTGTTGAGATACACGATGCCGGAGTCGAGCTTGTTACCATACATGACAGGCCGGAAGGCAGTCAGCTGGGAACATATAACTATATAATTGAAGTGGAAAACGAGGCGGGGTTCACTGACAAGCTAATTGAAGATATCGATTCTATTCCGGAAGTACACTTCTTGGGTAGCTTCAATGTAAAGGAGAAATAGTAATGGTTTCATTTGAATGTGATTATGTGGCGGGAGCGCATCCTGCGATCTTGAAAAGCCTGATAGAGACTAATTTCGAAAACCTTCCGGGTTATGGAGACGATCACTATTCTGAAAGAGCAAAAGCGAAAATACGCGAGGCGTGCGGACGAGAGGACGCGGATGTTGAACTGCTTGTCGGAGGAACACAGACAAACATGACTGTCATCTCAACGATGCTAAAAGATTACGAGGGTGTTATAGCTCCTGATTCCGGGCATATCTCTGTTCATGAAGCCGGCGCCATAGAATACAGCGGGCACAAAGTAATAGCTCTTCCTGAAAAGTACGGCAAGATCCAAGCAGAAAGCTTGAGAGAGTGCCTGAAAGGATTCTGGGAGAATCCGACTCATCCTCATATGGTGTTCCCGGGCATGGTATATCTTTCGTTTCCTACGGAATACGGAACTCTTTACACGCTGGACGAGCTCAAAGAGATATCCGGGATATGTAAAGAGTACGATATATATCTCTATATCGACGGTGCACGCCTCGGATACGGCATCATGAGTGACGATACCGATGTCACGCTTAAGGACATCGCAGATCTGGCAGACGTTTTCTATATAGGCGGCACTAAGGTGGGAGCTCTCTGCGGAGAGGCTGTCGTCTTCACCGGAGGTTGCAAACCCGATCGCTTCATGACACTTGTCAAGCAAAGATGCGCGCTTCTGGCCAAAGGTCGTCTGCTCGGTGTCCAGTTCGATACGCTGTTCACTGACGATCTCTACTTCAAGATAAGCAGACATGCTATCGAGATGGCTGCAAGGCTCAAGGAAATAATCCGCAGCAAAGGATGGGAGATCTATTACGAGACCCCGACCAACCAGCAGTTCATACTGATGGACGATGCGCAGATGGAAGCTCTTGGCAAAGTCGTTAGATATGATATCTGGGACAAATACGATGAAAAGCGCAGCATCGTAAGGCTGGTAACAAGCTGGTCTACAAGGAAAGAGGATCTCGACGCGCTCGAATCAGTTATATCATAGGGCTTGGGGAAAACATGAAACAAAAGGTCATTACAATAATAGCAATATTTGCTTTGATACTTCAGCTGGGTTTCAGCAACGGAGATGTTTTGGTGTTTGCTGAGGATGAGGGCAGTGATCAAACTCCCGCTATAGTTGCCGGCTCGGTGAAGACCGGGAAATAGCGCTTATGTTCTCAGCATTACACATGTGTTAAAATTAATAACAGAGGACAAATGTATTTATTACCAAAGGATCAATGATAATAAAGAAGGAGGTAAAGAACTATGACTTATCTGCTTTACAATCCATTGGCCAACAACTCAAAAGGAGACCGGGATGCTAGACAGTGGGCGGCAGACAACAATGTTGAATGCGAATTTACGAGCCTGCTGGACATCAAGGACATGAAAGAGTTCTTCGATGGACTTGGCGAAGCCGACGATGTCATCCTCACAGGTGGGGACGGCACGATCAATCGCTTTGCCAACGACGTATACGGCTATGAGTTCAAGATCCCGGTGTATTACGTGAAATGCGGAAGCGGCAATGACTTTTTCCGTGACAACGAGCATCTCGCAGTTGATGGGAAGATCGACATCAGGCCGATGATGAAGAACCTTCCTCTGATCACGGTCAAAGGCATACAAAGAAGATTCGTGAACGGAATAGGCTATGGCATCGACGGTGAGACCTGCAGGATAGGCGATATCCAGAGAGCCACATCCGACAAGCCTGTAAACTATTCGAATATCGCTATAAAACTCCTCCTGGGCAGTTATAAGCTCAAGAAAGCGACTGTGGAAGTGGATGGAAAGGTGAGCACTTTCGAGAACGTCTGGATGGCTTCGACCATGAAAGGACGCTTCTACGGTGGAGGCATGATGGTAGCTCCAAATCAGGACCGCTTCAACAACGATGGAACGGTATCGGTCGTTACCCTTTACAAGAAAAACAGGCTGGTGACGCTGATGAGATTCCCATCACTCAACAAGGGTGAACACATCCTGAAAAAAGACTGGGTGACGGTCCAGACCGGCCACAAGGTAACGGTAACGTTCGACCAGCCATGCGCGCTTCAGATAGACGGCGACGTGATCGAGGATGTGCTGACCTACACAGTAGAGACCGGCGTTTGATAACGGGGGCGTATCATGGATAAATATGATGTAATAGTAGTAGGCGCCGGAAATGGCGGCCTAGGCGCGGCTTGCAAGATACTCAATTCGGGCAAGTCGTGTCTGGTGTGCGAAAAGCACAATATTCCTGGCGGATTTGCCACGAGCTTTGTGCGCGGCAGGTTCGAATTTGAAGCATCGCTCCACGAGTTCAACGGTATAGGGACTGATGAAGAGCCAGGAAGCACACGGAAAGTATTCGAGGAACTCGGCATCGCAGACAAAATAGAATGGATACAGCTGAAAGACGCTTACCATCTGATCTCTGAGAAGGAAGGCTACGATTATGTGATGCCATTCGGAGCAGATGCATTTGCGAAAGAAAGCGGAAAGCTCCACCCGGATGGCGAAAAATACATAAAGGAATTTCTCGCTCTGTGCAAGCAGATAAGAGAAGCGATGGGCTATCTCGGCGAGACAAAAGGCAAGCCCGATCCGAAGGTGATGATGGAGAAATATCCTGATTATCTGGCTTGCGGATCATACTCTGTGAAGGAAGGGTTCGAGGCTCTGGGGTATCCTAAGGAAATAGTAGACAATCTCAACGCCTACTGGTGCTACCTTGGCGCGGACGAGAACAACATGACTTTCCTGCACTACGCTAACATGATAAACAGCTACATCACAGGCGGGGCGGCTATCCCAAGGCATCGCTCCCATGAGATCTCGCTGGCGTGTGAGGAGCGCATTCACGAGCTCGGAGGTGACATCTGGTTCAACACCGAAGTAGTGAAGATACTCACCGATGAAGAGGGCCATGTATGTGGTGTGAGGCTTAAGGACGGCAGGGAGATCGAGAGCAGACACGTGATCGCCAACTGTTCACCGCATCTGGTCTATGGAAAGCTGCTGGATAGCGAAGCCGTGCCGGAGAGAGCGATCAAGCTGACCAACTTCAGAAAGCTGGCTGGAAAGGGCTTTACCGTATTCCTCGGGCTCAGCAAGTCCGCGGAGGAACTCGGCATCACAGACCACAATTACTTTGTGTACGATTCTTCTGACAATGTGGCGCAGTATGAGTCTATGAAGACCTTAGACAACACAGGCGCTCAGGCAACGGTATGCCTTAACAACGCGTATCCTGACTGCTCGCCTGAGGGTACTTGTATCGTATATATGACTACGCTGTTTACAGATGACGCATGGAGCGAGGTAACTAAAGAAAATTACTTCAAGACCAAGAATAAAGTGGCCGCGAGAATGATCGAGAGATTCGAGAAAGCCACAGGAACCAACATTCATGATCATATAGAGGAGATAGCGATAGCTACTCCTGAGACATATGCCAGATACTGCGGGCATCCGCAGGGCACCATCTACGGCTACGAATCGCAGTACTATGACGGCCTGATGAACAGGATCCAGATGGTAGAGGAAGACAGGTTCGTGCCGGGCCTCAGGATAGGCGGTGGCTACGGAGAGAGACTGCTGGGATATCCGAGCAGCTTCAAGTCCGGTGTGAATGAAGCCGGCCGCACCCTGAGAGATATGGAAAAGGAGGGCAGGTAATATGGCTTTCAAGAAAAGTGATGTTCCGGGCGAAGACATAAGACTCGCCATGGAAATGACAGCTAAACGCCGTAAGCTGATAGACGAAACACCTGCAACTCCGCTGGTATATGAGTACGGAGTCAATCGCTTGGCAAAAGCGCTGCATCCGGGTTTCGTAAAGGCCGTGATAGCCGATAAGACTCCATCAAGCGCCGACTGCGTGAAGATAAGTCTGAAGCCGGCAAAAGGAGAGGAGTTTCCGTATTTCAGAGCCGGTCAATTCGTAACTCTGAGCTGCAAGGCAGGTGACTCATTCCTGAGTCGCCCGTATTCGATCATATCGTCGCCAAAGGAAGCCCTTGCGGGAAAGCTTGAGATAATGGTGCAGAGAAAGGGCATATTCTCTACATTCATTACCGATGAAGCTCCTGTAGGTACAGAACTTTGGATGGGCGAGCCTTCGGGAGACTTCCATCATGATAGTATTCGAGACAGGAAGCATATTCTTGCAATAGCAGGTGGAAGCGGTGTCACACCGTTCCTTTCGATGATGAAAGCGATACGCGAGGGAAGTGAGGACTTCAGACTTACGCTGATCTACGGCGCAAGGACCAGGGCGCACATCCCGTTCGATCCGGAAGGATTCAAGAGCGAGGGCGTCGACACTGTCATTGTGCTATCCGATGAGGAGGCTGATGGATACAGGCACGGCTTCATAACAGCTGATCTCCTGAAGGAATGCATCGATGATGACACAAGCGTGTTCATGTGCGGACCGGACGCGATGTATAGATTCGTACGTGGTGAGCTCCAAAAACTCGGATTCGATCAGACGCTGATCCGTTCGGAGAGAAATTCTGTGGGAGACAGAGAAGTGGATGAGATCAGAGTGTTCAAGCTGATAGTTCATATACGCGATGCTGTTTATGAACTGGATGCGCCAAACAACGAGACGCTGATCACTGCTCTTGAGCGGGCCGGTATCCCTGCGGTAGTAAGATGCCGCAACGGATCATGCGGATTCTGCCACAGCAGAGTAGTCAGCGGAGAATACTTTGTAGACGCTGTTAACGACTTCAGAAGATCGGCGGATAAAAAGTTCGGCTACATCCATCCTTGCTCCACTTATGCGGAGTCAGACATGGAGATCGATATCCCGATCATGGATCTATAAATTAAGAGGAAAGCAAAATGATTGCATTTATAATTATCTATCTGGCGGCTCTGTGTTGCTACTTCTACACACGTACGGCAGAAAACATCAAGCACAGGGCGATAAACAAGTATTTCATGGCCACCATGTATTTGGTTCTGGCAATAGTGGTATTCATAAACAAGTATGAGTTCGCAAGCTACCAGACCCTGCTTATGGCGGCACTGATACTGGCCTGGCTTGGCGATGTATTCCTTGTCTTTGACTTCGGCCGCGGTGGGGACTTCTTTCTGGCGGGAAATATCTGTTTTGTGCTGTACGAACAGATCATTTTGGTAGACAAGGGCGGTTATTGGTTCAACGATTTTGCGTGGACTTATGTGGTCGCCGGCATTATGCTTGCTTTTGTGATATTCGCTACAGGCAAATGGCCCGAGAGGATCAAGATGGGAAAGATGCGCTGGCCGATGATATTCTATCTATCGTCGATATTCATGCACGGGATCACCGGACTGGCACTTATTATAATGATGCCGGGTACCGCCTACGCGATGCTTGGTCTCGGATCATTACTGTTCATGATCTCGGATATGGATCTTACCCTGTACAAATTTGCTTTCAACAATAACAAATGGCTCGTCAGGCTCAACAGCCTCACATATTTCGGCGGCCTGCTCCTGATTGTGCTGAGTACAGTATACGCGTAAATCTTATATGCTTATTGTAAGCACATTCAGACCGAATAGATTCTGATATTTGATATTCTTTGCGATGGAATAGACCATGCGTATGCCGATGTTCGATACCACGTCATCGCTTTCCGTAATATTTCGACGCTCTTCCGGATCGAACGGCACACAATCGTCTTTTATATGAAGCGTGACTTGATCGTTTTTACAGACCACTCTGACATCAACAGAGTGGTTTTTCTTATCCTTGGTAAAGCCATGATCGATAACATTGCATACCATCTCTTCCGTGGCAAGACCTGTGTAAAATGATCTTCGCTCATCGATGCCTTTGCTCAAACAAAACTCCTGGATCTGCTGAGAGATGTTGATAGCTTCGTCGATGCTTTTTACCGATAGCTCGGTGTATTCATGTTCTGTCGCGCCAAACCAGTCGGGGATCACCATGAACTCATCCATCGTACGAGGGAAGTGGTGTGCACTCACAGTAGCATAGATCAGTATTATCAAAATCGAAACAATACCGTTGATAACGTTTGCGATATAGACGCTGTTCATGCCTATGAAAGGGATAAGTATCGCGGTCGCCGCGCTTACGGCGATCGCTCCGTCAGATAGTGTGAGGATATGGACGAAGCGCTGTTTGTCCGCAGCTTGCGCATAACTTGTGTAAGCCATGCACACGACACCAAGGACCATGCAGATAGGAAGTATGCGCATGCCCCATACTGTCATCATGTATACGGGGTCTGACGGGTCTTTGTAAAAGATATAGGTCAGAGGCTTGGCGCAGACCATGACAAAAGCGCTTACGACGCACATCAATGGTACATAGCGTGTCATGCTGACCCTCATGACCTCGGTGAGGGACTTTCGGTCTTCTTCGCCCAGGCTCACGCTGAACATCATGCGTGTGACAGCCTGCATTCCGCAAGGGATCGCCCAGAAGAGGGCCATTAGATTGTTTGCTGCCGCAAAAGCGGAAACCCCTACCGTGCCTACGTACACGACGAGCAGATGATTGACCACCAGTCCGCGGAAAGTCTGGTATCCGTTTACCAAAGCTCCCGGCAGGCCGATGCGGAGCAGTTCTTTTATTTCGCCTGCAGCCGGTTTTTCAAGGGTGAAGCGGAGCTTCGATCTTCCACTGATGAAATACCATGCTTCGATCAACATGAATACCCACATGCCAAGCGATGAGGCCAGCGCAAGACCGAATGACTCCATATGCATCATGCGAACGAAGAGGTAGTTAAGTAAAAGGTTGACTGTTATGTATGTGACAATAGCGAGCTGCGTGATACGCGCCTTGTTTTCTATGAACAGAAATGATGCGTACTGGTTACTGAGGATAACCGGAATGATTCCTATGGCCTGTCCTATCATGTACTTATTAAGAAGAGGGCGCACGGCCATATCATTAGTAAGAAATCCAGTCAGATCAAAAGCCGCGAGTATAAAGACTATAACGGTAAATACTATGCCTATGAGGACTGAAAGGATAATATCCAGAGAGTAGACCTCGTGAAGCCTGTGCTGATCGTTTCTCCCGAGGTGTTCTCCGCACAGTATAGCGGAGCCGCCGACAAGCAATTGGGCAACCGCAGAAAAAAAGATGTTGAGCGGGAAGTATAAGCCTACCGCGCCCATGGCTTCAGTACCGACAAAATTGCTGGCAAAGTAACTGGATACCAGCATATTGATCGTACCTGTAGCCATAAGGATTATCTGTATAGGGAGAAGGCGGAACATCAACTTCTTGACCATTAGAAAACTCTCTTTCTTGCTTTTCCCATAAAACATTTCCGCGATCTTAGTTTATAACGGACATAAGATCGCGGATCCGTTTTATAGAGTAGGAAATAATATGAAGAAAAAAATTAGCTGATTATGATGTGGACATCGATGTCCGAAGGCTTGCCGGGTGCCGATATCAGGTCCCCGGAAGGCTTGCCGTCAACGGTCACAACAGATTTGCCTTTGTGACCATTGTTTTTGTTTTCTACATGTATGTGATAAGTCGATCCTCTGAATCTGCGCACACAGCTGAACGAATCGATGTCAGCCGGCAGGCAAGGGTCGACGCGAAGTCCGTCGAGTTCAGGCCTAATGCCCAGTATATACTGACTGACCGCAGTGAACGACCATGCCGCAGTGCCTGTGAGCCAACTGTTTTTGCCTTCGCCGTGAGTGGCCGCGTCTTTTCCCGCGACCATCTGGCAGTAAGCGTATGGCTCTGTGCGGTGTATCTCGCCTATATCCTCAAGGAATATCGGATTTGTCTTGCGGTACACGTCGAACGCGCGATCTCCATGTCCGAGCATGGTCTCCGCGATGACTATCCACGGATTGCAGTGGCAGAATATACCGGCATTCTCCTTGTACCCCGGCGGGTATGATGATATCTCTCCGAGTTCGACACGGTATTTCGTATATGCGGGCTGATTCACCATTATTCCGTATTCGGTCTCAAGATGCTTTTCTACGCTGCGCAAAGCTTTCTCTGCCTCACCGTTTTCAAGTCCTATGCCTGCCATTACGCACATGCCCTGAGGTTCAATGAAAATACGGCCTTCGTCACAGCTTTTGCTGCCGATAGGGGAGCCAAAAGCGTCATACGCGCGTCTGAACCATTCTCCGTCCCATCCAGCATCAAGCACAACTTTACGCATCTTTTCGACTTTATTCATTACTTCGGCAGCTTCAGAAGCTTTTCCGATGTGATCAAGTATGTCCGCGAACTCAATGCCATACTTCACATACATACCTGCGATGAACACACTTTCAGCGACAGGGCCTTCGCTCGGCCCGGTTATCTGGAAACTTTCGCCCGGATGCTCAGAGAAACAGTTGAGGTTTAGGCAATCGTTCCAGTCGGCACGCCCTATGAGAGGCAATGAATGAGGACCGAGGTTACCGGTCGTATAATCAAAGCTCTTCCTTAGGTGATCCAGAAGGGGAGCTTTGTCATTTTCGTTACTGTCAAAAGTGCAATGCTCGTCTAAAATGCTGAAGTCACCGGTCTCCTTGAGATAAGCGGAGACACAGGCTATGAGCCACAGCGGATCATCGTTGAAACCGCTCCCGACATCCGTGTTACCGCGCTTTGTCAGAGGCTGATACTGGTGGTAAGCGCTTCCGTCAGGAAGCTGGGTGTTCGCTATATCGATTATACGCTCTCTTGCTCTTTCGGGTATCAGATGGACGAATCCGAGGAGATCCTGACATGAGTCGCGGAATCCCATGCCCCGCCCGAGTCCGCTTTCAAAATAGCTTGCAGACCTGCTCATATTAAAAGTGACCATGCACTGATACTGATTCCAGATGTTGACTGCTCTGTCGAACTCTTCGTTTCCAGTTGAGACCTTGTATGAGGACAGAAGATCCTTCCAGTAAGTCCTAAGATCATGAAGGGCGGCATCGAACTGATCGTCCGTGCTGAAAAGAGAGATCAATCTGTCAGCAGGCTCCTTATTTATGACTCCTGGGGCAACGAATTTCTTTTCTGCAGGGTTTTCACAGTATCCGAGAATAAAGATGCAAGAGTAGATCTTTCCAGGCGCAAGCGAGATCTTCAGATGATGGCTTCCGACAGGAGCCCAGCCGTGAGCGATGCTGTTGTAGCTTTCGCCGGCTTTTACAGCGCGCGGATCACCTGCACCGTTATACAGGCCGATGAATTCATCGCGGCTGGTATCGAAACCGCATATTTCCTTATTTACATGAAATACTGCGTAATGATTTCTGCGTTCGCGGTATTCGGTCTTGTGATAAATAGAGCTGCCTTCGACCTCCACTTCGCCTATAGAGAAGTTTCTCTGGAAATTTGAAGCGTCATCCTGGGCATCCCATAAGCAGAACTCAACATAACTGTATAGATCGATCTCCTTTGTTTCGGAAGAACGATTCATCATTGTTAGCCTTGTGAGTTCGCAGTTCTCGTGAAGAGGAACGAATACTTCCTGAACAACATCCAGGCCGTTTTTGGAAGCTTCAATTACTGAGTATCCCAGACCATGCCTGCATTTGTATGAGTCCAAAGGAGCCTTTATGGGCTGCCATCCCGGATTCCATATGCTGTCATCGTCTTTTATATAGTAGTAATGCCCGCCGCAGTCCATTGGGCTGTTGTTATAACGGTAACGGGTAAGCCTAAGCAACTTGGCGTCCTTATAAAAGCAGTAACCGCCCGATGTGTTGGAAATCAGCCTGAAGAAGTCCTGCGATCCGAGATAATTGATCCAAGGGAGGGGAGTCTCAGGCGTTATAATCACATATTCACTGTTGAAATCATCAAAATAACCGTATTTCATTGTCTGCTCCTGTTCCGAATACGATTTCGCAAATCTAAAGATATTATATGGGTGAAGAGGCGGATTTGTAAAGACATAAAACAAAAAAGGCTTACAATTGTTGAAAAATCCAAGAAATCAGAAGACTAATTTGTAAACCCGAGCAAAAAAACAAAAAAGAATATTGACGAAAACGTTTACGTTAACTACAATGGAGTTACGAAAACGTATTCGCAATTGTTGCTGAAGCACTTCGGAAAGGGGGGAACAAATGGTCACTATCAAAGACATTTCTAAAAAATGCGGAGTTTCCCCTGCAACTGTTTCAAAGGCATTGAACGGATACGACGATATCAGTCCTGAGACGGTCGAACTGGTCATGCGGACGGCAAAAGAACTCGAATATACACCTAACGCTGCTGCCAGACTTCTGAAGACCAACAGATCTCATAATATAGGAGTGTTGTTCATCGACGATAGTATGAGCGGGCTTACACACGAGTACTTCTCACACATCTTAAACAGCGTGAAAGAGGAAGCCGAAGAAAACGGATATGACATCACTTTCATAAGCAACAACCTAGGTAAGGAAAGAACAACTTTCCTTCAACACTGCAGATACCGCAACTGCGACGGGGTAGTGATAGCCAATGTGGACTTTCAGAACGCCGAGGTAATAGAGCTTGTTAACAGCGAGTATCCGGTAGTGACTATTGATTATTCGTACGATAAAGCAAGTTCTGTGAACTCAGATAACCAGGATGGAGCATACGCGCTTGCTTCCTATATGGCTGACAGCGGACACAAAAAGATAGCGTTGATACACGGTGAACGTACACTGGTAACGCAGAAACGTATCAGTGGTTACAAGATCGCACTGGAAGAGCGCGGCATAGAAGTGCTTCCTGAGTACATTATCGAAGCAACATATCACGACGTAGAATCGGTAAGGAAGGCGACGGCAGCAATGCTCGATCTACCCGATCCTCCAACTGCGATAATGTTCCCTGATGATTACGCTTCCATGGGGGGACGGACAGAGATAATAGAAAGAGGCCTTAGCATACCGGGCGACATAAGCGTTTGCGGATATGACGGTGTCAATCTCGCTAAGATACTTGACCCGAAGCTAACCACCTGGGAACAGGACACGGACATGCTTGGCAGGACCGCAGTAAAAAAACTGATCGATCGTATCGAGAATCCACACACAGCTATCCCTGAATTCATAGTTGTCAAAGGTAAGCTGTTCAAAGGCGAGACGGTCAGACAGATCTGATAATACAAAGGATATACAGGAAGACTCACAAAATGACACGCGAACAGGCAAGGAAAGCCGCAGAAGAATTGGTAAGCCGCATGACGGTAGAGGAAAGAGCAGAGCAGCTTCGCTTTGATGCCAGCGCCGTCGAAAAGCTCGGCGTACCCGCCTATAACTGGTGGAACGAAGCTCTTCACGGCGTAGCCCGCGGAGGCACCGCTACTGTTTTTCCGCAGGCGATCGGTATGGCAGCGATGTTCGACGATGAGTTTCTTGAAAAAATAGCAGATATCATCTCTACTGAGGCAAGAGCGAAGTACAATGCTCTCTCCGCAGAAGGAGACAGGGACATTTATCACGGACTGACAATGTGGTCACCGAACATCAACATCTTCCGTGACCCGAGGTGGGGGCGCGGTCATGAAACATACGGAGAAGATCCTTATTTGACTTCGTGTATGGGCAAAGCCTTTGTACGCGGTCTGCAGGGAAACGGTGAGACAATGAAGACCTCAGCCTGCGCAAAACACTTCGCAGTCCACAGTGGACCGGAGGCTGTACGCCATCGGTTCAACGCAATCGCTTCTCCTAAAGACATGGCAGAAACTTATCTGCCTGCGTTCAAAGCGCTGGTGTGTGAAGCAGACGTCGAGGCCGTTATGGGAGCGTATAACCGCACAAACGGCGAGCCATGCTGCGCAAGCTCCTCTTTGATGAAACTACTGAGAGAGGAATGGGGATTTGAAGGACATTTCGTCTCGGATTGCTGGGCGATCCGTGACTTCCATGAAAACCACAGAGTGACTTCAGGGCCTACAGAGTCTGCCGCAATGGCACTTAAAGCCGGTTGCGACCTCAATTGCGGATGCACATATGAGCACATCATGGAAGCATATGATGAGGGAAAGATAACTGAAGAAGATATCACCCAAAGCGCGGTCAGAGTCCTGACGACACGCTTCCTGCTCGGGATATTGGGTGATAACGGCAGCGAATACGATACGATCCCTTATGAGGTTATTGAATGCAAAGAGCATCTGAAGATGACATACCGGGCCGCGCTCAAGTCATGCGTTCTTCTGAAAAACAACGGAGTATTGCCGCTGGATCCGGAAAAATGCGGAACTATCGGAGTCATCGGACCAAACGCTAACAGCCGCGCAGCGCTGATCGGCAACTATCATGGCAATCCGTCAAGATATGAGACGGTGCTTGAGGGCATACAGGATCTGACAGCGGGAACGAACCGCGTGCTCTACTCCCAGGGTTGCGATTTGTTTAAAAACTATGTGGAGTCGCTGGCAAAGCCGGATGACCGTATAGCCGAGGCAGTCGCAATCGCGAAGAGAAGTGATACCGTGATTCTTGTCCTGGGACTGGACGAGACACTTGAGGGAGAAGAGGGCGATACTGGGAACAGTTATAATTCCGGGGATAAGGAAGACCTGCTTCTTCCTGAGCCACAGAGAAGGCTTATGCAAAAGGTGCTGAAAGTCGGAAAACCTACAGTGGTAGTGCTTATGTCAGGCAGCTCGATAGACCCGGAAGAGGCGGATGAAAATGCCGACGCGATATTCCTCTCGTGGTATCCGGGAGCTCAAGGCGGAAGAGCCGTTGCAGATCTGCTTTTCGGGAAGGAGTCCCCATCAGGAAAACTTCCGGTGACCTTCTACCGAAACGAGGCACTTGAGGAAATGCCGGCTTTCACTGACTATTCCATGCTGGGACGCACCTACAGATATTATCAGGGAGTTCCACTTTATCCATTTGGATATGGACTGACTTATGGAAAGTACAGCATACTTGATCTTAAAGCCGAGGATGGCGTCGCTCATGTTCGCGCTATAAATGACGGGAATGCCGAATCAGATGAGGTCATAGAACTGTATCTACATGACGAAGGATCGCCAGACGCGCCACCTAATCCGGTGCTTTGCGGATTCAAAAGGATCCGCCTTAAGGCAAATGAAGAAGGCGAGTTCTCCATACCGATCGATCCGAACGCTTTCACTGTCGTTGACGAACAGGGGAGACGCGTTCCGGGGAGTGGAAAATGGAAACTGTTTGCCGGGTTCGGAGCGCCGGATAAAAGAACAGAAGAACTAACAGGCTACAAGGCGGTCTGCGTAGAAATAAACGGATAAGACCGGAATTGATAACGGGGTTAATTTTAGGAGAGAGGTTCGCCGCCCAACCTGGATAGGGAAGGCTGAAGGCTCGTCCTAAATCTTAATAAAAAAACCTAACTAATCAAAAAGAAGGAGTTTATGTTTTATTAAGTAAGGAGGTTACCAAATGAAAAAGATTCTTGCTATTATCCTTTGCGTTTGTATGGTGCCATTCATGGTAGCATGCGGCGGCGGCGGACAATCCGGTGGAGAGTCATCAGATGGCGAACAGGTCACACTGAAGCTGTGGAGCATCGCCACTGAAAGTGACGCAAACCGTCCTGCATATCTGCAGGCGATCGAGGATTATGAAGCTGCTCATCCAAACGTAAAGATCGAGATGGAAGCCTTTGAGAACGAGTCCTACAAGACAAAGATCAAAGCAGCTATGTCCGGCGGCTCCTCTGAAGATCTGCCTGACATCTTCTTCACCTGGGGCGGCGCTTTCCTCGGCGACTTTGTAGATGCCGGTAAGGTCGTATGCCTTGACGATATCTACGCTAACAACTACACAGAGGAGCAGATCCCTTCAGTAATGCTCAACAACTCTTCTTATGACGGCAAGCACTATGGCGTTCCTACAACATTCAACATCGTAGCTATGTACGCTAACATGGATCTGCTGAAGCAGGCTGGCTGGGACAAAGTTCCTGAGACTTATGAAGAGCTGACAAAGTGCTGCGACGACCTGGTTGCTGCAGGCATCATCCCATTCGGATGCGCCGGAAGTGAGACATGGTGCGTAACAGAGTACCTCGAGCCAATCATCCTCAAGTCGATCGGATATGAGGATCTCAACAAGATCTTTGCCGGTGAAGCAACATGGAATGATCCTGACATTGCTAAATCTGTTGATACGCTGCAGGAAATGATCGACAAGGGATACTTCGATCCATCCGGCATCGCGCTCGGCAATGACGAAGTAAAAGCAAACTTCCTCGCGGGAAAGACTGCTTTCTATCAGAACGGTTCATGGAATACCGGCGAAGTAGCAGGTGCTGATTTCGAATCCTCTGTTGCTATGTTCCCTGTAATGAACGCAGAGCGTTCAACTGCAAACTGCGCAATCGGCGGTCCTTCCGATCACCTCGCTGTATGCTCTGAGAGCGCAAATGCTGACCTTGCAGCTGAGGTTGCTGTTGAACTCGGCAAAGAGATCTGCCACTACAACTACCTCAACGCTGTTGGTCTTCCGGCCTGGACACCTGATTATGACACAAGTGCACTTGAGCCTCTGATGGTTCAGATCGGTGACATCGTCAATAAGTGCGAGGGCATGGTACTCTTCGGCGACACAGCCATGAGTGCTGATCCTGCTCAGATCTACCTTGACTATGTTGCTAAGGTATACGGCAAGGAAATCGACGGTCAGGGCTTCATCGATGGCCTGACAAAGGATCTTCAGTAGTATTGTCTGGAGCTATCAATAAGCACACAATAATCATTTGATTGATTGATTCTTGCAGTCTCCCCGGACTGTCCAGGGATTCGGGGAGACTGTTTTTCTTAACAGGAGGCTGCTGAATATGAATAAAATGTACAGCGACAAACGGTATATCATCTTGTTTCTGTTGCCGGCGCTGATTCTCTTCTGTGGGGTGCTGATAGCACCTATCGGAGCCTCGGGCTATTACAGCTTCTTTGACTGGAATGGCTTTACTGACAAGACATTTATCGGGCTTTCGAACTATAAAGAGTTATTTACAAGCGATTCCATCGGCTTCATGAAAGCGTTGGGCAATTCGCTGCTGCTTGCGGTATTATCTGTATTTTTGCAATTGCCGCTGGCTCTCTTGCTGGCTCTGGTGCTCGGCAAAAACATAAAAGGTGAACGAACCTTTCTTTCGGTATATTTTATGCCGGTCCTTATTTCTACAGTCGTTATCGGACAGCTTTGGCTGAAGATCTACAACCCGGATTACGGAGTCCTCAATGTTGCGCTTCGAGCTGTTGGCCTTGATGACCTTACACGCATCTGGCTTGGCGATAAAGCCACCGCTCTCGGCGCCGTATTTGTTCCGATACTATGGCAGTATGTCGGTTATCACATGCTGCTCCTTTACGCGGGAGTCAAGAGTGTTCCTCCTGAACTCCGGGAAGCCGCAATGCTTGACGGCGCAAGCGACGGGCAGGTCAATCGTTTTATCGTCCTGCCATATATCAAACCAATTATAAAGATCAGCGTTATATTCGCTGTTACCGGATCATTGAAATCATTTGACCTTATATACGTTTTGACCAACGGCGGACCACTTCACGCAACTGAAGTGCCTAGTACGCTGATGATCAGTATGCTGTTCCTCCGCAACCGATACGGCATGGGAAGTACGATCGCTGTTCTGCTGATACTCCTCTGCTTCGGATTCGCGTTGCTGATCAATCTGATATTCAAGGAGGAGGACTAAGGCTATGAAAAAAACAAGCAAAGCAAAAGAGGTCTTTATATATATCGGGCTCTTCATCTGGCTGATCATAAACCTGTTCCCTGTATACTGGATGTTCACATTCTCACTTAAGAGCAATCCTGAGATCTTCGGGGACAACGTGATCGGACTTCCGAAGGAGTGGCTGTGGTCCAACTACAGTACCGCGCTCCACACGGGTAACATGGGGCTCTACTTCATGAACAGTGCCATAGTGGCAGTATCTACGATCCTGATCACACTTGTCGTTGCCCTTATGGCAACATTCGCGCTGTCGCGTCTTATATGGAAGAGACGCAAGACATTGAACAAGTTTTTCATGCTTGGACTGACGATCCCGATCCACGCATCGATCGTACCGGTGTACGTCACACTTTCGCGCCTGAATATGCTGAATACTTACTGGGCGCTGATCATTCCGTACTCCGCGTTCTCCCTGGCCATGGCCATCCTGGTCTGCATAGGGTTCATGAACGAGATACCGCACGAACTCGATGAGTCGGCATGTATCGACGGATGCGGAGTATTCGGTATTTTCTTCCGCATCATATGCCCGCTGATGAAGCCGGCTATCGCGACCGTTGGGATCTATACGTTCCTGCAGTGCTGGAACGAGCTGATGTTCGCTAATGTTTTCATCAGTAATAATGCGCTTAGGACATTGCCTGTAGGTGTTCAGGCACTCTCCGGACAATACACGACTGAGTGGGGCCCGATCGGCGCAGCGCTGGTCCTGGCAACATTCCCGACTCTGCTGGTCTATATCTTCCTGAGCAAGAAGATACAGGAAAGCTTTATCGCCGGCGCTATCAAAGGTTAATCAAAGGAGATTATCGGTATGGCAACATTATCATTGCGAAATATAAAGAAAGTATACGTTGGTAAAGTAACTGCGGTAGATAATTTCAATCTTGAGATCGCAGACAATGAATTCGTCGTATTCGTCGGTCCATCGGGATGCGGAAAATCGACTACGCTGCGTATGGTCGCGGGTCTTGAGGATATCTCCAGCGGAGAACTTTATATCGACGGCAAACTGATGAACGATGTAGCTCCGAAGGACAGAGACATCGCGATGGTCTTCCAGAACTATGCTCTTTATCCGCATATGACAGTTTATCAGAACATGTCGTTTGCTCTAAGGCTTCGAAAGGTTTCGAAGGAAGAGATCGACCGCAAGGTGCGTCAGGCTGCAGAAATATTGGATATCACGGAGTATCTGGACAGAAAGCCAAAGGCTCTTTCCGGCGGACAGAGACAGAGAGTCGCGATCGGCCGCGCTATAGTACGCGAACCAAAGGTCATGCTTATGGACGAGCCGCTTTCCAATCTCGACGCAAAACTGAGAAACGAGATGCGCGCTGAGATCATCAAACTTCGCCAGAGGATAAATTCGACGTTCATTTATGTAACTCACGACCAGACCGAAGCCATGACATTGGGCGACCGCATCGTCATCATGAAGAGCGGTATCATCCAGCAGATCGGTACACCGCAGGAAGTATTTGATCATCCTGCCAATCTGTTCGTAGCGGGCTTTATTGGCACTCCGCATATGAACATCTTCGATGCTGAACTCAAAAAAGACAATGGAAAGTACAGTGTTGTGATCAATGGCGTTGAGTTACCGTGCTCGGCTGAGAAGCAGGCAGAGTATGAGGCAAAGGGACTTGAACCTCAGAATGTGATGCTCGGTATACGCCCTGAACACCTGTCTCTGAGCGAAGATAGTTCGATGTCGATACCGGCGCGTGTCGATGTTTCAGAAATGATGGGTTCATCGATCCATCTGCATGCAAATACCGACGGAAAAGATGTAGTTCTGGTACTCCAGGCTTCCGATCTTCCGTCTTCGCACCGCACAGGATATGCATACGGAACAGACATCCGCTTTACCTTCGATACCAACCTTATGCATCTGTTCAACGTTGAGACCGGAGAAAACCTGATATGATAAGTACGAATAAGTATATCGGGATCGATCTGGGGACTTCCTCGGTAAAGATCCTGCTCGTAGATGGCGCGGGTACCATCCTGAAAACTGTTACTAAGGATTATCCGCTCTCATTCCCAAACCCCGGCTGGAGTGAGCAGGAACCGGCCGATTGGTGGCAGGCCTGCTGCACGGGTATCAAAGAACTGCTGTCAGATCAGCTTGCCTCTGAAATCAAAGGCATTGGTTGCGGCGGCCAGATGCATGGCCTTGTCGCTCTTGACGGGAATGACGATGTAATCAGACCCGCGATACTGTGGAATGACGGCAGGACCGCGGAAGAGACCGCATGGCTCAACGAAGAGATAGGCAAAGAGAAGCTGTCTAATCTGACGGCGAATATCGCTTTTGCCGGTTTTACGGCGCCTAAGATACTCTGGATGAAAAAGAATGAGCCCGCCAACTTCGAGCGCATCGCTAAGATCATGCTCCCAAAGGACTATATCAATTACAAGCTGACGGGAGTACATTCCTGCGACTATTCGGACGCGAGTGGCATGCTTCTTTTGGACGTAGAGCACAAGTGCTGGTCGGATGAGATGTTGGAAACCTGCGGTATCGACCTCAGCGTCATGCCTCAGCTGTACGAGAGTTATGAGTGCATAGGAACTATCAGACCCGAGGTCGCTGAGATGCTGGGCCTGCCTTCGTATGTCAAAGTGGCTGCCGGAGCGGGTGATAACGCCGCTGCCGCGGTGGGTACTGGCACTGTCGGAGATGGTGACTGCAATATATCACTTGGGACATCCGGCACCATATTCATTTCTTCGGATAAGTTCGGAGTGGACCCGAACAACGGTCTACATTCATTTGCGCATGCAAACGGCAAATATCATCTGATGGGCTGTATGCTTTCGGCAGCTAGCTGCAACAAGTGGCTGTGCGACGAGATCCTGAAGACTCAGGATTATGCTTCAGAACAGAAGAACATAAGCGATGATAAGCTCGGAAATAACCGTGTGTTCTTCCTTCCTTATCTGATGGGCGAGAGAAGCCCGATCAACGATACAGACGCAAGGGGGACTTTCATAGGACTGTCCATGGACACCACCAGATCTGACATAGTACAGGCTGTTCTCGAAGGAGTAACATTTGCAATCAGAGACTCGTTTGAGGTGGCGAAGTCACTTGGCCTTGATATAAACAGGTCGAAGATCTGCGGAGGTGGTGCCAGGTCACCGCTTTGGCGCAAAATGATAGCCAACATATTAGGTATCAGTCTGGATATACCTAAGACAGAAGAGGGCCCGGGTTACGGAGGCGCTATGCTGGCCATGGTCTGCTGTGGAGAATACAAGAGCGTGGACGCATGCGCTGAAGCGCTGCTTTCGGTCACAGAGACCATAGAACCCGATCCTGAGATCACAGCGCGTTACGAGGAGCAGTATCAGAAATTCCGCAGGATATACCCTGCGCTCAAAGGATTATTCCCTGAACTGCGTTAGGAGGCCATATGAAGGTGTATACTGTATATGACGAAGAGTTCAAACCATACGGCAAAGTGCTGGAGGGCTATGATACTGCGGAACTGATCTCCGCGATGAACAAAATCGAGCTGCCTGAATCGGGCACGGCATATGAACCGTCGATCCAAAGTCTTGAAGACTGCTCCATATTCGGAGAACTGTCGGATCGCGCTTATGGCGGTATGCCAGTAGAACTGGGCATGTGCTGGGGGAGAAACACCAAGCTGAACTGCCTTGAATATCACAAGGACAGCGAGGTGAACATCGGAGCAGGAGAATTCATACTTCTGCTCGCGCTAATGAGCGACATCAAAGGCGGAAAACTGGATACCGGCAAGGTAAAAGCGTTCAGAGCGCCTGCCGGCGTCGCTGTGGAAGTGTATGAGACTGCGCTCCACTACGCTCCGTGTCATGTAGACGAAGCTGAAGGTTTCCGTGTTGCGGTCGTTCTTCCGAGAGGCACTAATACGGCAATGCCTTCAATAACAGCTGCAAATCAAGAAGACAAAATGCTGTGGGCGCGCAACAAGTGGCTGCTTGCTCACCCGGAATCGGGCGAAGCCGCTGCCGGCGCTTACATTGGGCTCACAGGGGAAAACATAGATATCAAGTAGAAGAACAAGATCATCAAAGGAGGGTGTGTTCATGAAAAACATTCCTGAAGTCAAACTGGGAATGATCGCAGTATCTAGAGACTGCTTTATCATTTCTTTATCTGAAAGCAGAAGAGCTGCTATCAAGGCGGCTTATAAGGGCGACATCTATGAGTCCCCAGTAACGGTCGAAAATGAGAAAGACATGCTGGCGGCAGTTGCCGATGTCAAGGATGCCGGCTGTAACGCTCTCGTTGTTTTCCTGGGAAACTTCGGCCCGGAAACACCGGAAACACTGATAGCCAGCTACTTTGACGGTCCATGTATGTTCGTGGCCGCTGCTGAGGGTGATGGTAATCTGATCGACGGCAGAGGAGACGCTTACTGCGGTATGCTCAATTGCTCATACAACCTTGGCATGAGACATCTCAAAGGTTATATCCCTGAATACCCTGTAGGAACAGCTGAGGACATAGCGGCAATGATCGCGGACTTCGTGCCTGTTGCAAGAGCGGTCATCGGTGTTAAGAATCTTAAGATCATCACTTTCGGACCTCGTCCTCAGGACTTCTTCGCCTGCAACGCTCCGATCAAGGGACTTTACGAGCTTGGCGTTGAAGTCGAAGAGAACTCTGAACTAGACCTCTTCGTAAGCTATAATCAGCACGCCGGAGACTCAAGGATCCCGGAAGTGTGTGAAGACATGAAGGCTGAGATGGGAGAGGGCAAGTACTATCCTGAGATGCTTGAGAGAATGGCGCAGTTTGAACTGACCTTGCTTGACTGGGCAGATCAGCACAAAGGGGCGCGCGAATATGTCGCTTTTGCCGATAAGTGCTGGCCTGCATTCCCTGAGACATTCGGATTCGAGCCTTGCTATGTGAATTCGAGACTTGCGAGCCGTGGCATCCCTGTATCATGCGAGGTGGATATTTACGGCGCGCTCTCCGAGTATATCGGAGCATGTATAAGCGAAGATGCGGTCACGCTTCTCGACATCAACAATTCTGTGCCTAAGAGCATGTGGGAAGAGAGCATCAAAGGCAAGTTCGATTACGAACTTACAGATACTTTCATGGGATTCCACTGCGGTAACACACCATCCTGCAAGATGTGCTCAGAACGCGCGATCAAGTATCAGCTGATCCAGCACAGACTTCTCGAGCCGGAAGGTAGCGATCCCGACTTCACAAGAGGTACTCTTGAGGGGGACATCGCTCCGGGCGAGATAACATTCTACAGACTGCAGTGCGACAGCGAAGGGAACCTCAGATCATATATCGCAGAGGGCGAAGTTTTGCCTGTAGCGACTCAGTCATTCGGAGGCATCGGCATCTTTGCGATACACGAGATGGGCAGATTCTACCGCCACGTACTGATCGAGAAGAGATACCCGCATCATGGAGCTGTAGCGTTCGGCCATTTCGGAAAAGCGCTTTTCGAGGTGTTCAAGTTCCTCGGAATACAGGATATAGCGTACAATCAGCCGAAGTCGCTGCCATATCCTACAGAGAACCCATTCAAGTAAAACAGATGCTTATGCTGATGTAAGAAAGATAATATTAGAATTCCAATATAAAGCCGCAAAGCCGTTATACTTTGTGGCTTTTTTTATGTCTTCTGAAAAGCTTTCCCAAAGGATAGCATTTACATTTTTCGACTTTAAGTCGAAAAATTATTGACAGGAAGAAAACCGACCACTATAATAAAACCGACCGATAGTCGAGAAAGGAAACAAGGTATGAGAAAAGGTGAAAGAAGGAAACAGGAACTGATCCAAATCGCATACAGATTATTTATCTCTCGCGGGTACGATAACACAAGCGTGGATGACATCATTGAGGAAGCCGGCATAGCCAAGGGTACCTATTATTATTACTTCGAAAGCAAGGAAAAGACTTTGGAAGAAGTGATAGATATGATGATGGAACAGGAAGCCGAGGCAGCCGGTTCTGTACTGAACGCGGATATCCCGGTAGAGCAGAAAATCGCAGGGATCATCACTTCTTTTCAGCCAACTCAAAAGGAAGAGACGATCGAAGGTGTACTTATGCGTCCTGAGAACACAGTCATGCACGCCAAGGTGAAGCAGAAATTGATCGAAACTGCCGTACCTCTTCTTTCGGAAGTGATCGAAGAAGGCGTAAAAGAAGGCGTTTTCTCATGTGATGACATTCCTCAGCGAGTCAGGATGCTGCTTGTCATCAGCAATGATACGTTCGATGAAGGCCGTTTTTCAGAAAGAGATATCGCGGTATTCATAGATGTTACGGAAAAGCTGCTGGGGGCTAAACCGGGGACGATGAACTTCCTGAGAGAGCTGATCGGCTGAAAGGAAGAAGGATGGAAAATGGAAGTAATTTCAGCAGATTCCTTATTTTGTGGATAGGAGAGCTTATATCATCGATAGGAGGAGGGCTTACTAGTTTTGGCCTCGGAGTATATGTATTCCAACTAACAGGAAGTGCTGCGAATATGGCGCTCGTAACACTGCTTGGATTCCTGCCAACGCTGCTTCTTTCAGTACCGGCAGGTGTTCTCGCAGATCGTTATGACAGAAGGCTCCTTATGATGATAGGAGACGGGTGCTCGGCGCTGGGTATCCTGTATATCCTGTTCTGCATGATGGATAACGGCGCGACACTCACGCAGATATGTATAGGGATACTGATAAGTTCTGTATTTTCAGCACTTTTGGAGCCGTCATATCGCGCAACTATTACGGATCTACTGACAAAAGAAGAATACTCAAAGGCGAGCGGCCTTGTTTATCTTGCGGGGAGCGCAAGATACCTGTTCTCACCGATCATCGCCGGCTTTCTGCTAACGATAAGCGATGTAAGACTTCTGCTGGTGATCGATATCTGCACATTCATTTTTACGGTCATCAGTACAGCAGTAGTAAGAAAGTGCATCGGCGCTAAAGTAAAGCAGAAGAGTGAATCCTTCATGATAAGTATGAAAGAGGGCTGGCGGGTGATTCGCGGGAATAAGGGTGTATTGATCCTCGTTGCGCTGTCTTCCGGGATCACACTGTTCATGGGGATGTTCCAGGTCCTGGCAGAACCGTTTGTCCTGTCATTCGCGGACGCGAAAACACTTGGTGTGGCAGAGACTATCTGTGCATGCGGGATGCTTGTGAGCGGGGTAATACTCGGTGTGAGGGGAATAAAAGGGCATTTTGTAAACACACTTGGGATATCGTTGATCCTTTCGGGTTTATTCATGGCAGGCTTTGGACTGACTAGAGATATGATCCTGATTTGCGCCTGTGGATTTCTGTTCTTCGCGTCTCTGCCGTTTGCCAATAACTGTCTGGATTATCTGGTGCGGACAAATATACCGGCAAAAGGTCAGGGAAGGGCATGGGGAATGGTAGGATTCCTTTCTCAGCTTGGATATGTTGTGGCTTACGCGATATCCGGGGTGATGGCGGACGCACTCGGCAAAATTGAGGGTCGTGGCGTCGGAAACGGTGCTGCTACTGTCATAATCTCCTCGGGAATACTTCTCTCTATCATCGCTGCAGCTGTATTACTGCCGAAAGGCGTTAGGGAACTGGAAAAAGATTGAAAGGATGATGTAAACATGATGACCGGAAATAATACAACAAGTGGAGGATCATACAGATACAGGCCTGTGCTGTTCTTTTTCATGGCATATTTGTTCACCTGGATATTCTGGATCCCGGCGATCTTTGCGCCGCAGGATATCGGAGCGGTTCTTATGTTCATAGGACTCCTTGCTCCTGCAGTAGTATCGACTGTGTTCGTGATGGCATCAGGATCAGACCTTTTGAAAAAGGACCTTAAGATAAAGTTGATCGGTTTCTATAAAGTAAAATGGAAGAACGTCTTCCTGGCGATACTTGTATTTGCTGCCGTTGTGATTTGCTCCATACTGCTTTCCCTTGCGTTTGGGCAGTCGCTGGATCAGTTTTCATTTACAAAGGATTTCTCATTTACCGGCGTCGGGATAGCAGGCGCGTTTATCACTTTGGCTCTGGCCTCGATCATTGAGGAAGTCGGATGGAAAGGATACTGTGAGGATTCGATCGGCGCGTATATGAACTGGTTCTGGGAATCCATGATTTTTGGCGTTTTATGGTCTTTGTGGCATCTTCCACTGATTTTTATCCAGGGCACTTATCAGGCGGGCCTTATGGTGAATCCATTATATGTGGTCAATTTCTTCTTAAGCGGTATTCCAATGGGGTTTATAATCACCTGGGTATATCTTGTGAGTGACAGATCGATCCTCGCGTGCATGATCTTTCATCTAGTCGTGAATTTCATGCAGGAAAAGATCGCCATGACACCCGAAACCAAGTGTGTGGAAACAGTCGTAGTGACTATAGCTGCTGTGATCATAGTGATCGCTGAGAAAGATATGTTCTTCGAGACACGGCATGTGGGAAGACTGCTGGAGACAAGATATGGGGAAAAAGAGGTTCCATACTAAATGACCAGTTTTTACTACGTTGTGATCGAGTCGTATGTTATAGTTATGGTAACTTTGTTTGTAACAACTATGGTATCGTATCCTGAAATAGTGCGCTGAAAGGTGAAGACCTTGAAATGGATGAAAGAATAGAGGATGTAGTAAGGCTTGCAAAGCCGGTAAAAAAAGGCATTGTCAGATTGCTGTTCAGCAGATTCTTTATTATCGGGATACTCCTCGTGCTGCAGGTTGCCATTATGGTAATGGCATATCTGTACTTTACGGAAAAACTCCCGGTACTTCTTCATTTGCAGGTGATATTCAGCTTCGTGATGATCATTTACCTGTTCAACAGCAGCATGGACTCATCAGCAAAACTGACCTGGATGTTAATTATCGCGATACTGCCGCTACCGGGGGCTGCGATGCTGTGGTGGACGCAGGCCAATATCGGGCACAGGATGGAGACCGAGCTTGTAAAAAGACAGGTAGACAGCACCAAAAGCATGCTCGAACAAGATGAAAACGTAATCAGAGAAATCGAGCATGACGGCTCAGGCACAGATGATATCAGCAAATATCTTAATCATACAGGATGCTTCCCGGTCTATAACAAAACCCAGGTGACGTACTTCCCGCTTGGGGAGAATAAATTCGAGGCAATGTTGACTGAACTCGAGAAAGCCGAAAAGTACATCTTCATGGAGTACTTCATAATCGAGGAAGGATATATGTGGGGACGCTTGCTGGATGTGCTGATCCGAAAGGCAGCGGAGGGCGTTGAAGTACGCGTGATGTATGACGGGATGTGTGAGATGTCGACGCTTCCTGCCGATTACTGGAAATTGCTGGAGTCGAAGGGCATACACGCAAAAGCATTCTCACCGATCAAACCGGTGGTTTCATCTCACTATAATTACCGTGACCACCGCAAGATACTCGTGATCGACGGCAAGACAGCGTTCAACGGAGGGGTAAATCTCGCAGATGAATACATCAATCATATCGAAAGATTTGGCCACTGGAAAGACACTGCTGTGATGCTCAAAGGACCGGCTGCCAGAAGCTTTACGCTTATGTTCCTGCAGCAGTGGAATCTGAAAGGGGATATGGCAGACTACGATAAGTGGCTCACCTTGCCAGTGTATGAGGATAAAGACGCGAAGGGATATGTTATCCCGTACTGCGACACGCCGCTCGATAAGTACAAAGCCGGCGAAGCGGTATATATGGACATTCTTTATCGCGCAACGGATTACGTGCATATCATGACACCGTATCTGATACTTGATGGAGAACTTGAGACAGCTCTGTGCTTTGCTGCTCAGCGTGGCGTGGATGTCAAACTGATACTTCCCGGGATACCGGATAAAAAACTTGCATATTCACTTGCTAAGACACACTATAAGGCTCTGCATGACGCAGGGGTCAAGATCTATGAATACACTCCGGGATTTGTTCATGCCAAGGTGTTTGTCAGTGATGACATAAAGGCCGTTGTAGGCACGATAAACCTTGACTACAGAAGCCTTTATCATCATTTTGAATGCGCGACATATATGTATAAGACTGATTGCATCAGGGAGATAGAAAAGGATTATCGTGATACACTTGAAAAGTGCAAAGAAGTCAGCGCGGATGACATCAAATATGAGAAAGTTTCATATAAGGTTATGGGAAGGCTGATGAAGATGATATCGCCTTTGATGTAGGCTGCATCTGCAATCAAACCATAAGAAAAAAGGCGACGAGATATGAGAGGACCATATTACGAAACTACCATACACAGGCAGATAAGAGAAAAAAGAGAAGACAGAAAAAAACGCATCAGAAATGATGTGGAAAGATACGGAAGCGAAGTGCTTGATTCCGATGAAATGAAGCAGGCATTTGAACAGACGCATCATAAACTTGCTACTGTCGGAGAACACACTTTGAGAGTAACGATGACAAGTGTGCTGATTTGCTATGCTCTTCGAAAAATGAAGGTCAGCGTCAGCATTCCGGCAGTGGTGGTTGGAGCTCTCTGCCACGATCTCGGCATGCTCGGAAGAAACGATAAGTTCAATTCCTTAAAGGAATCAAATGCGGGACATCCCAAGGACTCTGTTGAGATCGCCAAGGGATTAGTGAGCGAACTCCCTGAGAAAACCGAGGATATAATCGAGAGACATATGTGGCCGCTTGGAGACAGCAAAGCCCCGAATTCCATAGAAGGTGCCATCGTGTCCGCAGCGGATAAATACACTGCCGTCAAGGATCTCATAAAGGGCATCGAGATCACGGAAGATACCGCAGACATGATCGCAGAAGAAAACAAATGATTCTTATACTTAATAACCGGGATGAAAGAATATGCTTATTAAACAGGATTTCTATTTCAATTCATTAGACGCGAACAGAAAGCTACACATCCGCATGCCGGACAGAGGAGAGCCTCCTTTTCCGGTAATGTATTTTTTTGATGGCCACAATCTGTTCAATGACGAAGATGCTACATTCGGCAAATCGTGGGGCTTAAACGATTATTGCAGCGGCTGGGACAAGCAGCTTATCATAGTTGGAATCGAGTGCGCGCACGAGGGAAACCAAAGAATGTCGGAATACCTTCCGTACGGCATGAAAAGTGGCTGGCTGAAAGGGATAGAGCCCCTCGGCGAGCAAACCATGAACGGCATTATCAATGAGCTCAAGCCATACATAGACTCTGTTTTTCCGACGATCCCGTTCCGTGAGTGCACGGCCATAGGAGGCTCAAGCATGGGTGGCCTTATGGCGGCATACGGTGTGGTAAAATACAACAGCCTGATTTCCAAGGCGGCCTGTGTTTCGCCGTCGATCGGAAGCGTAAGGACCCAACTGTGGCATGATATGGACAGCGCCGGACTCAGTCCGGACACTAGGGTGTACTTATCGTGGGGTACCATGGAAGGATACGGTACGATCAAAGACCCGAATGAAGAGGATAAGTCGAGCCATATCTACAAGACATGCAGGGCCACGGCAAACAGGGTGATCTTCGCAGGTGGAAAGGCAAAGCTTTACTGCCAGATCGGAGGACATCACTGTGAAGCCGATTGGGAAAAACAACTCGGGATATTTATGCCGTTCCTCTGGGAAGAGTAAAACGTGTTCAGGGTATAGAGCCTGTGCTTATGCCGATACTGATTAATTATATGGGGGTAATTGTGGATAAAGTTAGCAGGATGTTTATTGCGCTATTGCTGGTATTTACGATGTCGTTCAGCACGACGTTTGCAGCGGGCGGGTATGAATCATTAGCTCTGACAGACAGCATTTCATCTGAGACGGTTGAGCAACCGGCAATTGCAGAAGAGACAAAGCCACAGGTCGGCGTCTATGAGAAAGACGGCAATTATTATTACAAGGACCCAAAAACAGGGAAAAAACGTAAGGATGCCGGATTCATCAAATGGAAAGGTGACAGATACTATATACAAAAGGGCGGTAAGATAATCACCTCTAAGACTTTCAAAGTCGGAAAGTACAGTTATCACGCTTTCAAGGATGGAAAGATCGCCGTTGGGGTGTACAGATGGGGGGAAAAGCACAAACTGTATTATTCCAATCCTAAGAATGGCAGATGGGTCAAAATAAAAAGTCACAGATGTCAAAAGGGCGTGAAATGGAAAGGCGACTGGTACTATCTTCAGACTAACAGCGAGGTTGCAACAAATCGCCCGGTAGTGATAAATAATCTTCCTTATTATGCGGATTCTAAGGGGATCTGCACCAAGATCGAGATCAATAAAACGAACAACCCAGTCCTTAAAGCTGCACGTAAGCAGATCGGGAAACATACGAAATCACAAGTCAGAAAGTTCTGGACATGGTATTACAACCGTAGATTCGTTAACACTGATGTTACTCCGTGGTGTGCTTCTTTTGCTGCGTGGTGCTACAAGAAGGCCGGTAAGTACAGCAAGATCAGTTCCGTAAGCAATAAGGGATACGTTCCTTGCTACACGAGATTTGCCAATCGCCGAAATAAGTGGGTAAAGAAGTCAAAGGCCAAAGCAGGGGACATAATCGTTTTCGGAAACAGCAGGCACGTAGGGATAGTCGAAAGGGTATATAAGGGATATATCTATACCATAGAGGGTAACTCCGGTCCGACCGCGGAAATAGGTACCGGCCTGCCCGGAGCTGTCACACGCAGAGTCTATAAGCTCAATGATAGGGATATAAAAGGAGTTATCCACCCGTGATATACGAATGTGATACACTTGACTAGCACAAAAATGACAAAAAAGCGATCCCGGAATGCATCACGCACTCCGGGATCACTTTTTGTTATAGGAGGTAATATAGTTGTTTTTTTCTTTACGTCCACATCCTATCTGCTTGAAGGACGTCGCGCAATGCATTGTGTCACTGAGACACAACCATTGTGTCAGAGTGGCACATGCATATAAAAAAAGGTTGGCAAAAAAACGCCGACCGTTTGCGTGATCACAAAACGGTCGGTTTTTCTTAATGAGAAAAGTATCCGGGGGAAGGATCGATTCTCATAAAATAGTGAGCTTGACGGTAAAAATAGTACAAGCACTATTTGACTGATTTGATTATAATACCTGAGCAATAATCGAGTCAATAAAGGCAAAGAAACGATTGTAAAGCAAAATAAAAACCACTCGCTACTCCATATAGGTGTTCGGGTGGTTGTTTACATAAATGAGTATCAGGAAATACTTTTCAGTATGTAAAAGGGTGGCCCTCCAGCACATACCATCTGTATGATTTGGCGAAAGGTCTGGTTAATTTTTCTATCGTGTATTCATTGATCTTGTCATTGACCAATCTGTTGATTCGAGCCGCTTCTTCGTTATCCTTATTAAGCAGCATACATACTATTTGAACGTGTTCATCTGAAGTCCTGCGAGCTATTTCATCTGAGAAACTCTGATCGTCGTACTGAAGAAGGGCACAGTACTGTGCAGCAAATGCCATCTTTACGACACTGTGGAACCTGGCTTTACTGACTTCGTCAAGCTTCACGTTATCAGTATAGTGCCGGGCGCAACACTCCGAAAAAACGAGCTGGTTGTCTAGATTTTTTATGTACTCAAAAGTAATATGTCGTAGATCCGGCAGGTGAGAGCAGATGAGAAACAACCAGTGGACGGCAAACGCACCTGCAATTAGAGGTTCTTCCACCCACTCACTGCATATCGCGGAGCTTTTTTCCCAAATATTGTCTATCATTATTTCGCTGAGTTCATAGATAAGGCGTTTCTTTTCTCTGAAGTAGTGCTCAAGATGACCGCAGCTTATATGGACCTGCTGTGCGATCATCCGCATAGTCGTGCTTTCGTAGCCATGCTCTCTAAATAAATCGTCGGCAGCCGCTAGGATCTCGTTTCGCTTTTCCAGCCCTTTTGCTGTAAGTGTTGCCATTACTTAGGTATTCCTCCCATCTAAAGAACGTTGACTTTTCCTTCGAGCACCTGCTTGTAATCTTCGTAGTTCTTTTTGAGAAGATCAGGCGTATCGAGCTCGTAAGGGCAATGCGCGGTGCACTGCCCGCAGCCTATACAGTCATCTATCTTTTTCATTTCATTCAGCCAGTGCTCTGACAGCCAAAACTCCGAAGGGGAGCGTCTCAGCATCAGAGTCATGCGCGCGCACTGATTGATAGAGATCCCAACAGGGCAGGTAGGCATGCAGTACCCGCAGCCACGGCAGAAGTCGCCGGCCAGTTCCTTCTTTTCAGATTCTATGTATTCACGCATTTCATCCGTCCATGCAGGAGTGTCATCCATATACGAAAGCCACTCATCAAGTTCAGATTCATGCTGTACGCCCCAGATCGGAAGCACATAAGGATAGTTCTCAAGAAATGCCATTGCGACATCCGACCTGGTTATCAGTCCGCCGGCCATGCCTTTCATAGCTATGAATCCCATATCGCTTTCATGGCAGAGTTTCGCGAGCTCAAAGTCGCGTTCGTCTGAAAGATAGCTGAAAGGGAACTGAAGTGTCTCATAAAGTCCTGATTTGACAAGATCGAAGGCCACTCCTATCTTATGTGCAGTAACGCCGATATGGCGGATCTTTCCTGCTTCCTTTGCCTCAAGAAGAGATTCATAGACTCCGGTCCCGTCTCCCGGCGCGTATACTTTGTCAACCATGTGGAGTTGGTAAAGATCGATGTAGTCCGTACGCAGTTCGCGAAGGGAAGTCGTAAGATCTTCTTTCACCTTGTCACCTGTGGTCGCGGTGGTCTTTGTCGCGATATATAGTTTTTCGCGAATGTCCTCAAAAGCTATGCCGAGTTTGGTCTCGCTGTCTGAATATGCCCTTGCTGTATCGAAATAGAGCATACCTCCTTCGTAAGCCTTCCGAAGGATCGTAACCGCATCATCTACGCTGCGCCTTTGGATAGGCAACGCTCCAAATCCGTTCTGCGGCACGGTGATGCCGGTCTTTCCAAGTGTGAGTTCTCTCATTGATTTACCTCTCTCAAACAGATGACATAAGTATAACACATCATCGATTTCCTCGGCCTTTGATACACTCAAAAGTAACATGAATAATTCATGAATAATAAGAGATAATACTCTTGAATCCTGTCGCCCGGCAAGGCAAAATATTACTATGAGATTGACTATCAATCACAGCGAAGTATCGCATGAAAAGCTCGGGACCGAGCCTATTAATACATTACTGCTGAAGATGGCGCTTCCGTCGGTCGTTGCCATGATAATGCAGGCCCTGTACAATTCCGTCGACTCTATGTTCGTCGCGAAGATAAGCAGTGAAAGCTTAGCGGCAGTCACTCTCGCTTTTCCTGTAACGATGATAATAGGTGCTATGTCGACGGGAATAGGAGTGGGCATAAACTCAAGCATATCCAGGAGCCTCGGGGCCGATGATATAAAGTCTGCCGGAAAGGCTGCGGCGAACGGCATAATGCTCGGATTCGGAGCTGTCGCGATAATGATCGCCTTTGGGCTGCTTGGTACGGAACTATACCTCAGGATATATACGGATGACCCGGCAGTTATCGATGCCGGTGTGATATACATCCGCACCGTGTCACTGCTTGCTTTCGGGAACATCTTTACACAGATATCGTTCTCCGTGCTACAGGGGTCGGGAAACATGACCATTCCAATGCTTAGCCAGTTGGTGGGTGGAGCGTGTGTAATGGCACTCGATCCGCTGTTTATCTTCGGATTGGGGATGGGCGTTCTGGGAGCGGCTGTCGCTTCAAGCCTTTCGCAGGCGATCTCGATGTCGATAGGAATGTACGGCATCTTTGTTCGAAACAGGGAAAACCTGCCGGTAGCGCGTGATGACTTCAAGCCTGATGCGGCTATACTGAAAGACATACTCGCGGTGGGGATCCCATCGGCGCTGACACAGGCGACTACTTCCATAGTAAGCGGTATAATCAGCAAAATGATAGCGGGATACGGTACCGCCGCGATCTCGATCTACGGCGGATTTTCGAGGTTCAGCACGTTTGGCGTGCTTCCGGTATTCGGACTTACGAGGGGAATGAATCCTATTCTGGGCTACAGCTATGGAGCAAGGGACAAGAAGCGGTTCAAAGCGACGGAAAAACTTGCGATCAAAGTCGGGGCCGCCTTTACTATCATTACGGGTTTGGTGTTCCTGCTCGCGCCTGGCTTTATACTCAGGCTTATAAGCGCTACACCTGAAATGATAGAGGTGGGTCGTCCGGCATATAGGATACTCGCTCTGCCACTCTTCGTATCGGGTGCATCAATAGTCATGTCTCAGGCTTTTCCGCCTGCAAAGCGTTCATATCTGACCATGATATATACGATGCTCAGACAGGTGGGCATAATGATACCGCTTTGCCTGATATGCGGAAGAAAACTGGGCATGAAAGGCATATGGATAGGGTGTGCTGCTACAGACTACCTCGCACTTGTAGTAGTGATAATAATGACTATATGGTTCTACAGAAATGTGATCAATAAACTGGGAAAGGATCGATGAAACACCGAATCATGGTAACGTCTCTGAGAAAAAGAGACATAGTAGAAGAAGGACTGCAGTATTTTTGCTTCAAAGACGAAGAAAAGAACATGTATTGCGATGCGCTTACTTCCGCGGAGGCAGCCAGTAAATGCATTCTCGCTAATCATAAAATCGATGCGATCATAGTGTTCGGGAGCGAATCATCATACGATCAGGGCGACGATATGAGATCTCTGTCTCTGCAGGAAGGCAATTGTTTTTATAATGCAAACGTAGATGAGATGTCATCATTCAGTCTCTACAGGTACAGGCTCGCCGAATACCTCGACGAGATAAATGCGGAGATCCAGGACGAAAGAGATCTGCTGGATGAAAAGCAGAAGAAAGAGGCAGAAAAAACGATCAGACAGTTTTTCAGTGAGAAGTCCCGCACGTGTGGTTTACATAAATTCAACCGCTTCTTTGACAATCTTGTCAGGGACGATGATATGCGTGAAGAACTGGAAGAAATTCTCTACGAGTCAGCTCACGAAATCGGCATTGATCCACATGACTATGTCAGATGGGCAAGGAGCTACATATATCATGAACTGAAGGAAACATCAAAAATGCAGCTTCTTGAAAGCAATGAGGATGTGTTGATCAAATTTGTTTCCACGGATGATGACATAGACGACGAAAACACGTTTGCCGATCTGCTTATCAACAACATTGAAAACATAAGCAGTTTATCTGATTACGCCGATGAAGAAGGAGAAATCTTTCTTTGCATGCAGAACGACAACGCAAGAGACGGCTTTGTCATGATGACTCTCATGGAGACAATAGGGGCGATATCGAATTACCATACACATGTGGTTGGGATGGTAATGGCAGACGCTCCTTCGTCCGCTATGGCTGAGACCATCACAAATGATGCCGGCAAGCTCGGAGTGTACGACCTCCTATCGGCAACCAAAGCTTTTCTCAGGTACGGTAAGACAGATCTTCTAATGGATTTCAGAGAAAAATCCGGATTGCACAACCCGAGGATCGACCAGATGATCTATGCTATGAGAAATATAGATACAGGTATCTCTCTGTGCGATATAAGTGATATAGAGCGTGGGATAGCAAGGCTTAGGGACATTTTCTCGGAGAATTACAGGTTCACGGGTAACAGCTTTGCAGAAAAGTACTTCAATATCATTGCCCAGGGAATCAGGCAGGACTACGGCCCGCTTCTCAGCGGAGATGAAATAGAGTTTATTGAACTGGTCAAATGGGCATACCGTAAAGAATTCTGGCAACAGACACTTACGCTTATTGAATCAAGAGCTCCGAGGGACTTTATGGACAAGGGCATCTACTATTACTGCGATTGCGAAGAAGACAGGGAAGAAGTGATAGAGAAATTCGGAAAGCTCTATTATGATCTTAAGCCGTTTGAGAAATACAAGCTTGATGACATAGATCACTACTTTATCAAATTCTATGGAAGATGGAGGACTCCTCACCCTAAAGACAGCAAAGAATATCAACTTAAATACACAAAAGTGAGGATAGATGATCTCGATACTGATGACAGCGAAGTTATTCGAGCGCATACTATATGCTCGGATAAGGAAGCGCTGCGAGAGCTTTTATTTGCGTACTATTATCTTGGAGATGTGCGTAATGCTACAAATCATGCTGAGGATGAGTTCAGCGGCTTCATATCGGTCATGGATGACTCAGATGTAAGTGCCAGAATGAATCTTATTACCCAGGTCATCGATTATTTCATTCACTGTTACGACAATGTGACCGACCTCATTTCGAAGGACAAAGCTGACGCTGAGATAGTCAGGATCGAGACCTCTGAGTTGGCGGATTACGCGAAGGTGCTGCGCAAGCAATTTCACGATAATCATAAGTCAAAATGATCCTAAAGTGAAAAAAGGCAGGGCCACCATATGGATAAGGGGTCAAGCAACAAAAGAATAAGACTCTGGGCAGAGCTTCTGGTGGTTCTTCAGTCGATCATATACGGATTCGGCGATCCCATTTCGAAGATAGCCTTTGAAGCGGTACCGGTCTATTCGATGATGACTGTAAGGTATTCGATTGCCTTCGCGGTCTGTTTTCTTTTATTCGGGAAAAGGATAATAGGGACGGTAAAGACCGCGCCCCTCAAAACATGGCTCATACCGGGGACGTGCATTGGCCTGAGTTATGTGCTCAACAACGTGGCGCTATCCATGACCGATGCTACTTCTGTGGCGTTCCTGCGGTCGATGTCGGTAATAATCACACCGGCACTCGCGTACATTATGACTCGCGAGGGATACAGTGCAAGGCAGATCGTAGCGCAGATACTTGTGCTGCCCGGCATATATCTGCTATGTGTGAAAGGCGGGCTTTCGGGATTCGGCATTGGAGAGGTGATCGCTCTTGCTGCCGCGGCGCTTATGGCAGGCGCTCTTGTATTCAGCCGCAGATACCTGGAATCGATAGACCCCGTGAGCATGACTGCTCTACAGGGAGGATGCTCAGCATTGCTTGCTCTTGCGGGATGCTTTATGATTGAAGGAGGAATAGATGTGTCGCAGGCTGACGGAAAGATATGGGCAATAATTCTGTATCTTGCTGTTTTATGTACATTCATCGGATACCTGCTCCAGAACATAGCTCTCACAAGTATATCCGAAAGAGCGGTTTCACTTATACAGTGCCTCTGTCCGGTAATGACTGCGGTATTCTCTCTCATACTGTTAGGCGAGAAGCTGTCGGTAGCGGGCATAGTGGGCGCGGCGATAATAATACTCTGCTCCGTGATGGAGCTGTGGGATAAAGAAGGAAAGGATGTTGATAAGTTATGAAAGATCTGAAGCACATCCACTATTATGAACAGCTGCTGGAGCAGACGGCGAACGAGCTCATCCTTAAAGAAAAAGAAGATGGGGGAGTCGCCGTAGGCTATACATGCTACTATGTGCCGGAAGTGCTGCTCAACTGCGGCAATGCGTTCTCGGTGCGTCTTCGCGCGCCTAACACGGGTTCGCTCGACATAAGTCAGTATTATATGTCTAGCTTCATATGCGGCTATACGCGCGCTCTGTTTGAACGCGCTTTTGAAGGCGGCATGAATTTTGTGGACTTTTACGCCAGTTCGGACACCTGCCAGCAGATGGTAAGAGTGGTCGAAAATATACGAGAGCTTGAGCTTATAAACAATCCTAGATTTGGATGGGGAATAATCGATGCTCCGCTCAAGATAAGTCCACATGGAAATAAACTATATACAGAGCAGATAAGGGATCATCTTCTTAAACCACTTGCAGAGAACTACGGAGTCGACGTATCGGATGAAGCGATACGCGCGGCGGTGCGTGAGCACAACGAGATCTCTGCTATTTTTGAAGAGATCTCGGAGATGCGCAAAGAGGATAATCCGCGCATCACGCCGCGCGAGTTCCACATACTCTGCCTTGTCAGCTATTCCTGTCCAAACGCGCAGATACTGCCGTATCTCAGGGAGACACTCGAAGACCTCCGTACCCGTGAGGCCGACGCAACGAACCGCTGGAGAGCGCGTGTCGTTGTTGTGGGCAGTGAGCTCGATGACTATGACTTCTCTGAGATAATGGAGAACGCGCGCTGCTATGTCGCGGCTGACAGATATTGCTTCGGAGCTTTTCCGGGCAGGCAGCAGATACCTCTTACTGACGATGAACCTGCGCTCGATCAGGTCTGCCGTTACTATCTCGAAACCAATCAGTGCCCGCGCTTCATGTCGCAGGAAAAGATAATGCAGAGACGCGAGACTATACGCGACCTCGCTCGCGAATACAATGCCGACGGCGTTGTCATAGAGCAGGCTAAGTTCTGCGATTTCTGGGGATATGAGCGCACGTTAAACACCCAGGTAATGCAGGAGGAATATGGCCTCCCGACTCTTGGCATCGACCGCGAATACGTGGTGAGAGGTTCCGGCCAGCTCGCCACACGTATGCAGGCTTTTGTCGAAAGCCTTGAGATCAAAAAGATAAGAAAAGGGGGCGGTGAAAAGTGAAAAAGAAAAAAGGCATAGCCGCTAATCTTGCAGACAAGACCGCCATACAGAAACACAGAGAATGGAGAGGCGGACGTGACACAGCGTACGATTATCTGCAATGGTGCCGCCTTTGGGGCATACTCATCAAATGGGCAGCATCGCATCCGGTACAAAACGTAAAGGCGGTCTGGAGATACCGCTGGATGTTCTCATACCTCACAGTACCATCGTTCTTCGACAGGCTTTGCGAGGGCCAGAGAGGAGCCGGACTGAGAGGCGCAAGAAACAACTTGAACTATCTTGCAAGCGACGTCACAAAGACGCTGACCACAATATTCAGCGCAGATATGCACCTTCATCCGGGAAGCAAAAAAGCTGAAGAACTCAATAAGAAGATTATTTGCGTCGATGAGCTTCTGCCTAATCTTCTGGGCAAGGGTTTCCCTGATTGCAAAATGATACTCTTTCAGGAATATCCGATGTATCTGCCTTCTCTGATCAACCAGCACAGTCCTGTGCATTACATAGAACAGTCAGAGATATACGGGCTTCCGGCTGATGTGTGTCCTCTGCCGTCATTCGAGGCCGGTCTGGCTATCGAAGACGATTTTCCTAAGATCGGATGCTGCATGTTAACATCCAACATGCCATGCGATGGAAGCATCATGACCACAATGCTGCAGGAACGTCGTATTGGCCTGCCGTCACAGGTGCTGAATGTGCCTCTTCGCTGGAAGGAGGAAGAAGTGCAGGACTACGCAATCGAAGAGATAAAGTCTGCCATTGCGTTCCTCGAGGAGCACACAGGGCAAAAATTCGACTGGGACGCATTAAAAGAGGGCTGCGAGACATGGAACCGCCAGAACGAGTGCAAATTCGAGAAGTGGGACATGAACCGCACGGACATACCACCTCACACCGGATCGTCGGCGTGGCTTTACCGCATATTCGAGCATCAGGCAGTCGCAGGCGAGCCTCTCGCTCTGAAGAACGACCTAAAGGTCAATAAGATATTGCATAAGCAGGTCGCTGAAGGCAAATGCCCTAAAACTATACGTCATAGGGCGGTGCTTTGGAACACACCTTGCAACAACTACGCGAACTTCAACAACTGGCTCCTGAATTGTTGGGGCATAGAATCGGTCTGCGAGATGATAGACATCCACGGAGAGGATCTGATCGATACAAGTTCGCGCGAAAGCATGCTCCGAGGTCTGGCCGACCACTACCAGACATCTACAATGCGAGCCCACACAAAGGGTGGCAGTGAGGTCATGATTGACAGCCTATGGGAGAAGTACGAAGAGTACAACGCTGACATGATAATCATGTTCGACCAGATATCCTGTAAGGGCGTCGGAGCTATAAACGGCCTCTTTGAAGAGGGAGCTCTCAAACGCGAGATACCGATGGTGCGCGTAAGACAGGATCTTATGGATCCGACTTCCATAACCCGCCGTGAGATGAGAAATGACGTGAACGTGTTCATGCAGAGCGTCATGGGTGAGGAACCTATAGACCCTTCACTCGTGGAATTCGATGATGACCAGAGCTGGTAAAAACCTGACCCGGCTAAACAAGAGATGACAAGAGAGGTGTATACCTATGAAAAAAGCAATAAAGGCATTATTTGCGATAGCGCTTGGATTCTTTGCTGTCACGGTGCCGATCTACTGGTTCAACCTGGACACCAAAGCAGTAAAGCTGCTTGAGAAGCCGATGATGAAGCACTATGACAACATGCCTCGTGACAACAGGCTTTAGGAGGAAGAACGTTGAAAACACTATTCAAAGGCGGGACTATCTATGACGGCTCCGGTGGAAAACCGTTCAAAGGCGATGTGCTTATCGAAGGCGAACGTATTCTGAGGGTATCTGAAAACCTGGATGTGGAAGCGGATAAAGTAGTGGATATCAGCGGGAAGCAGATATGCCCGGGACTGATAGACGCGCATTCCCACAATGACTTTTTCTACGACAGGGAAGACGCTGAGAAATTCTACAGGCCTTTCATTGAGCAGGGTATAACGACACAGGTGACGGGCAACTGCAGCTTTTCGCCTTTCGGAATCGATGAGGACACTCCGTACAGGGACAAGATAGGCGGAGGCCTTTTCGATGCGAAGCACCCATGCAGCTTTGCCGAATTCAAAAAGCGCGCAGAGGGCAAACTCTTTGTGAATCTTGTTCCGCTGATTGGGCAGGGATCCGTAAGAGCGGGAATGACCGGATACGATCCGGCGCCGTATACGCCTGAACAGATCGAAAAGGAACTCGAACATGTACGCGAGGCCATGGAGGGCGGAGCTTTCGGAGGCTCGCTCGGATTCATGTATGAGCCAGACCGCTATGCCAAGGAAAATGAGATAATCGCCTTCGCGAAGGAGATAGCGAAATACGACGGCATAGTGACGATACATCCGAGAGCTAACTCCATAGTAAGCGCGGACTATCCTCTCATAACGAAGAAGTCCCACCTTGAGATGGGCCTCGATGAGGCGGTGGATATCATGCACAAGTCAGGCTGCAGACTGGAATACAGCCATCTTATCTTTGTTGGTCAACGAAGCTGGAAAGCGCTTGATAAGATGCTGTCTATTTTCCACGGCGAGCACTACAGTGGCAACCCTATCGCGTTCGACAATTACGTGTTCCACTACGGAGCTTCTGTCATCACGGTAGTATTCCCAGAATGGTATGCTCAGCTCAGCAAGAAAGAGGCTGAGAAACCTATCAACCGCCGTAAACTGGAGCTTACGATCCTCATGTACCGCAAGGTGCTAGGTATAGACTGGGATGACATGGTGGTGGCGTACATCTCGGATGATCATCCTGAATACGAAGGAAAGACGATCCCGCAGTGTGCCAAAGAAGAGGGGCTTTCAGAACTCGATATGTACCTCAAGCTTGTGGAGCTTTCGAACCGTGCAGGCAGCATCTATCTCGGCAAATATTATAATGACGATATAGTCCGTCGCCTTATGAACGACGAGCTGTCGGTCTTTATGACAGACGCGTGGGTGGAGGATAAGGGCCTACAGAACATAGCTGCGTTCCAGACATTCCCACAGTTCTTCATCCTTGCAAAGCGCTACGGGATCCCGATCGAGAAGATAGTGCGCAAGATGACAGGCAAGACCGCTGACCGCTTCAAGATACCTCAGAGAGGTTATCTGCGTCCTAACTATATGGCAGATATAACGGTCATCGATCTAGATAAGATGAAGGTCGACGAGACGAAACCTGATTTCAAGCCGGGAGGTATAGTCCATGTTTATGTCAACGGACAGCCTGTTATGGAAAACGGTAAATACCTAGGCGGAACATCCGGAAAGGTCGTACTTAAAAAACACTGACACTGAGGGCGGAGTCACGCAAACTATTTGTGCGTGGCCCCGCTCTTTTTTGTATAATAGAATTGTAACCTCTAGGGCGTTGATTGTATATCAGGAGGGAATCACTATGTATGACATGTTGTTCTCACCGATGAAGATCGGTAACGTTGAGATCAAAAACAGGATAGTCATGACTGCTGCTGAGTTCAGTCTGGGTGAGCCGAGCGGAAAGGTGACTCCGAGGCTTTCTGATTATTACGAGGAAAGAGCCAAAGGCGGAGTCGGTCTTATCATCCCGGGCATCTGCAGAGTCAACGATATGGCCGGAGCGGCAACATATACACAGCTTGCTATGAGCCATGACTATCACATCGAGCCTATGCGCGAAATGGTGGAAAAACTCCACAGCCACGGCGCAAAACTCGCCATACAGCTGCATCACGCGGGCAGACAGGGCCTCGCGAGCTCGATCAATTCATTGCCTGCCGTTATTCCGATCGCAGAACGCGTGCCTAAGTTCATGGATCTCATGTACAAATGCACGCCAATGCTTCTGAACATGGAGGAGAAAGGTATATGCTTCTCTGTTCAGGCTCCGTCAGACGGGCCTTTAGCTCCGCATGGAGCAGCGCGTATGCACGCGATGAGCAAAAAGGAGATCCACAAACTCCAGCAGGATTTCATCGATGCTGCGGAGAGATGTAAAAAAGCTGGGGTAGATATAGTCGAGCTCCACGGAGCGCATGGATATCTGATCCAGCAGTTCATATCTCCATATACCAATCATAGGACAGACGAATACGGCGGCAGCCTCGAGAACCGCATGAGATTCCTTGAGGAGATAGTCGTTGGCATCAAGGAGCGCTGCGGAAAGGATTATCCGCTTACTGTTCGCCTCACCGTCGATGAGATGATGGAGAGGATAGGAAAGCCGGGCGAGGGTTACGGTCTCGATACCGGAAAGAAAGTCGCTAAGAGACTTGAGGAACTCGGCGTCGATGCCATCAACGTATCGAGCGCTAATTACGATACATATAACTGCTGGCTCGAGCCATCCACGTATGAACCGGGTTGGCGTAAACATCTGGCAAAAGCAATAAAGGAGACCGTGAACATCCCTATCATCGCGGCTAATGTCATAAGGACGCCGGAACAAGCTGAGCAGCAGCTTGAAGAAGGATATCAGGACTTCATCGCTTCTGCCCGCGCGTTCATATGCGATCCGCACTGGCCTGAGAAAGCGCAGTCGGGGCACCCTGAAGACATTCAGAGATGCATAGGCTGCTTAAACTGCATTAGATCGTTCATGACCAACGCGGGCGAAGGCAAGCCGGGTGAGTGTGCTCTCAACATGAGCGTCGCTAACGAGCGTTTCTATTTCAATATGCCTAAAGACGGGCAAGGCCGAAAAGTGATTGTCATCGGAGCAGGACCTTCCGGTCTCACAGCCGCGAAAACCATGGCTATGAGAGGCTTTGACGTTGAGCTATATGAAAAGGCAGAAAAAGCAGGAGGACAGGTGATCGCGGCATCATCGGGCAGCCATAAAGAGAGACTGTACTGGGCGATCGAAGACCTCATGACAGCCGCGAAGAAGGAGGGCGCAAAGATATTCCTCGGCAAGGAACTGACTGCTGAAGAAATAAAAGCTAAAAACCCTTACGCGGTAATCTGCGCTACCGGTGGCATACCGCTCAGACCTCGCTCGATACCTGGCACCGACAGAGAGGACGTTATCGATGCCCCTGATCTGCTCCTCGGAAAAAAGTCAATAAAAGACAGTACAGTTATCGTCATAGGATCGGGTATGACAGGTCTTGAGACTACAGAATTCTTAAACGAGAACGGAAATGCTGTGACAGTAGTCGAAATGGCAGACGACATCGCTCCGGGAGCGTGGTTCCAGCTGATAGACGACGAGATGGAAAGAATAAGGCCATACGGTACCGTCTTTATGACAAAGACAAAACTCTGCTCGATCGAAGATGGCGGAGTGATCGTAGAGGACAGGGAGAGCGGAGAGCAAAAGAAGCTCGAAGCTGACCATGTGGTTCTGGCTATGGGCGTAAGGCCTCAGACAGCTTTAGCGGATAAACTGAAAGAACTCGGCATGGATAACGTTTACTGCGTAGGTGATGCCGAAAAGAGCGGTACCATCGCGCATGCGTGCCACAGCGCCTATGATCAGGTAATGAGTATCGGAAAGGTAGGAGCACAGGCCGGCGGAAACGCAGGAAAAGCTCCGGCTGCAAAGACCAAGGAGGTAGCTGCTATGGGTGTCATCAACGATATAACAGAGAAACTGTTCAAAAAAGAGATAAATGAGATCAAAGGCAAGACGGTCGTGATCACAGGAGCTTCGAGCGGCATCGGAAAAGAAGTCCTTGACAGGCTGGCGGATCCAGCAAAGAACAACAGAGTGCTCGCGACAAGCAGGACTATCGAGAAGCTGAAAGGCTACGGAGACAATGTCACATTGTTCAACAGCGATGTCAGCAAACAGGAGGGCGTCGACAAGCTCTTTGAAAAAGCAGAGTCCATGTTCGACAAGATCGACATAGTGATAGCAAACGCAGGGGCACCTTACTACGAGAAGTTCGACTACGTCGACTGGGAGCGCATACAGAATATCTTCAGCCTCAACACGATATCGCCTATATACACATATGCGAAGTATCTTGAGCATCTGAAAGGAAGAGAAGGACAGCTGGCGTTCACGATCTCGGCAATGGGCGAGATGGCGATCCCGGGTTACGCGCTTTACACAGCAACGAAATTCGCTATGAAAGGCTTCCAGGAGGCCATAAGACATGAGGCTCCATCTAATATCAAGCTGACGGCGGTCTATCCTGTATCGACAGCCACCAACTTCTTCAACGTAGGCGGAAACGGCATCGACGTAGGAAGACCATTCCCTGTACAGAAGGCCGAACTGGTCGCTGACAGAATGATAAGTGGCATCGAAAAGGCAAAGAAGCACGTATATCCGTGCCGTGTATGGAAGCCATCCAAACTTCTGATGGGAATTGTTCCTCCGGTCAAGACCATCTACTGCGGAATAGAGAAGAACAGACTCAAGAGGTTTGTCAAGAAAAAAGCAGAACTTGAAAATAAATAGAACAAGCACGGGAAACAGGTTTAAGAAAGGAGACAGAAATGGCTAATATTCATGATATTACAAGAGACCGCTGGATGCTGTATGGTCCGCTCTCCAGAAAGGGCTATGACTGGTGGTGGCATTCAATGACTGCTGAAAACGCCGAGACAGGCGAAAAGAAAGCATTCTTTGTTGAGTTCTTCACCTGCAACCCCGCGCTTGCTGAGGACGAGCCGGTGATAGTCTGGAACGATCCTGAGGCTCAGAAGGCAGGAAAACGCCCGTCCTATCTGCTGGTCAAAGTCGGGTTCTGGGGCGAGGAGAAAGGCCAGCTGCATAAATTCTTCTCGTTCAAGGACAAAGACGTCAGCATCCACAAGACGGCGCCTTACAGCATAGTTGCTCACGACTGCAAGTGTAGCGAGGTACATACCGAAGGACATATCAAAGTCACTCCTGAAGAGGCTGCAGCTCACCCTGAGTGGATGAGCGACGCTGGTGAGATGAGCTGGAAGTTCGATATCCATAAAGACATCTCTTTCCACGTTGGATACGGAGCCAGCAAGTTCTTCAGAGCGATCAACGCGTTTGAGATGTTCTGGCACGCTGAGGGAATGAAATCACAATTCATAGGGGAAATCGTTCTCAACGGTGTCAAATACATCCTTAAGCCAGAGACATGCAACGGCTACTGCGACAAGAACTGGGGCGGCGATTTCACGAGCCCATGGGTATGGCTCTCGTCAAACAACCTCAAGAGCGTGATCTCAGGAAAGAAGCTCGAAAACAGCGTGTTCAACATCGGCGGAGGCAGACCGAAGGTGTTCGGTGTAGCGCTCAACAGGAAGCTCCTCGGCGAGTTCTACTATGAAGGCAAGGACTACGAGTTCAACTTCTCGAAGTTCTGGACACTGTCGCGCACCAAGTTCGACTGCTGGGAGACCGACGACGAGATCCACTGGCATGTTCTGCAAACCACAAAGAACGCTAAGCTCGATACTCAGATCAGGTGCTACAAGAAAGATATGCTGAACATCAAGTACGAGGCGCCGACGGGCTATAAGAAACACAACAGGCTGTGGAACGGCGGAAATGGAACGGGCACACTGAAGCTGTATGAGCGCTCGCTCTTCGGCAAGGAGAAGCTAATAGATGAGGTATACGCTGAAGGTATAGGATGTGAATTCGGAGAATACTGCGATCCGGAAGAATAGATCACATAAAAAACCATAGCTGCTGCGCTTATATAAGTGCGGCAGTTTTTTTGCTTAAAATTTCCGACAATATGTTGTAAAATATTCATGAACAAAGAAACCGCTCAATACAGGAGTCAGCGGTGATCTGTTTTAAGGAAAAGGGATAAGCAGAATGGGAAAGCATATTGAACAGACAGAGCTTACAAGGCAAAGCATTGTAGAGGCATTCTGGCTTTTGGCAAAAGATGAGGCTGCGACAAAGATAACTGCAAGCGCTGTCGCATCCAAAGCAGGAGTCAATAGAAGTACTTTCTATGAATACTTTCCGGATATGGACGGGTTGACTGGATATATCGAGACCAAGCTGATCGAAGAAATCAAGAATCTGATCGCCGATCTGTATATAAAGTACAATCTCAATTGCTCTCACAGGGATTTGGCAAAGGCTCTTGTCCCGTACTACGAGCGACTTACTATATTGCTGAAAAGAGATAGCGACCGGAAATTTCTGTTCAAGGTACAACAGGAGGCCGTTGAACTGTTTACGACAGTTACTGAGAATCCCGATCCTATGCTTGAATACGAAATAGCGTATTTAGTGGCGGCTTTCACCGGCCTGCTCCTTTACTGGCAGGATACCGGCAGAAAGATCGATGAGGAAAGCTTCACAGAACTGTTCCATACTCTGAGCATCAAAGGCCTTGCGGCGCAGTGTACTAATGCCGAAATGGAAGACTAACGAGAGGTCAAAACTATGAAATCCTGTATGGGAAAGATCCTGAAGGTCGATCTGACATCGGGCACAACAACAATCGAGAATATTCCGGATGAAGTCTATGAAGCCGTTCTTTCCGGCAAGGGCCTGGGAGCCTGGTATCTGTACAAGAACATACCGGCAGGAGCAGACCCACTCGGACCTGAGAACATACTGGGCTTCTGTTCGGGCGCACTCACCGGAACGGGTACGTTCATGGCCGGAAGATTCACAGTTGTCTGCAAGAGTCCTCTTACGGGAGGCTGGGGCGACGCCAACTGCGGTGGGGTCTTTTCACCTGCGATAAAGCAGTGCGGATATGACGCGATCTTTATCAGCGGGATATCCGAAAAGCCGGTTTATCTGTACTGCAACAATAAAGGTGCGGAGATACGCGACGCTTCGGAATATTGGGGCCTCGATGCTGTTGAAGCTGAAAACAAGCTTATAGAAGAAAACTCGGGCGGTAAAATACCTCGAGTCGCTGTAATAGGCAGGGCAGGAGAGAATCTTTCTCTGATCTCGGGAATCTGCAATGAAGAAGGAAGGATAGCCGCCAGAAGCGGAGTAGGCGCCGTGATGGGCAGCAAGAAACTCAAGGCGGTAGTCCTTGCAGGAAGCAGACCGATCCCATGCGCAGACCCAGAAGCGGTAAAAGCTCTGTCTAAAGAACTGGGAAGAAAGATCAACAAAATAAAGATCCCTAAGGGACTTGGAGGAGCTATCTGGGCGGCCGGCATTGGAATGGGCAAGATGCCATCGATGCCGCTCGATGGTTCGATGACTACAATACTGTTCCGCGAATGGGGAACGCCTTCCAATACACCACTTGCCATAACCAGCGGCGATGGTCCTCTGAAAAACTGGGGAGCGGGCCCGGGAGAGATGCATGGTATCAGGCATGCGATGGCATTTAATCCCGAGAAGATAAACAAGATAGAAGAAGCAAAATATCACTGCTATTCGTGTCCGCTCGGATGCGGAGGCAGACTGGATATATCAGGCTTCGAATGCGGTGATTACTACGAGACTCATAAACCTGAGTACGAGACCATACAGGCTTTCGGACCGCTTTGTGTCAACGATGATTTCGGTTCGGTGCTCTATATGAACGAGATCCTGAACAGAGCGGGAATGGATACCATCTCTGCAGGTAATACCGTTGCGTGGGCAATAGAGTGCTATGAGAACGGCATACTCACAAAGGAACAGACCGATGGTCTTGAGCTGAAGTGGGGCAATTATGAGGCCGAGATCGAACTCATACGCAAGATGATAGAACGCGATGGCTTCGGTAATGACCTTGCGGACGGTGTGAAGAGAGCTTCAGAGAAGTACGGCGGAAAGGAATACGCCATGCATGTCGGCGGCCAGGAACCGGGAATGCACGATACGCGGAATGATCCACAGCTTGGAATACATATGGTGGCAGAGCCTGCGCCGGGAAAACATACAATAGGAATGGCTATACAGTACGGCGCGATGTCTATTTGTGACATATGCTCATGGGCACCGCCCGCAACGATACACTCTAAGAAGAACGACATCGAAGCTACCGAGGAGATGGCACTCATATCCAAAGCGAACGCATGCTATTCTATGCTGATGGACGGCATAGGTAGCTGCTATTACGCCGAGATGATGGGTGTGCATATGTACAAGGCTATCGAATACATCAACGCCGCGGCGGGCTGGGAATATGACGGCGATCACTATATGGAGATCGGTGCTAGGATACAGACCATAAGGCAGATGTTCAACGTGAAGCACGGATACGAGCCATCCGAGGTCAAATTGCCGGAGCGTATGCAGGGAAAACCGCCTCTGAAGAACGGTCCGCTTAAAGGTGTGACGCTCAAGACTGATGAGCAGGTAGCGATGCATTGGAAAGCCTTCGGATGGGATGAAAAGAGCGGACATCCACTTCCTGAAACGATCGAGGAATTGGGTATAAACAGATTGATGGAGATGTGACATGGCATTCAAGAAAACACCTGATTTTCACTACGAAAACTGCGTCAGCTGCAGCATTTGCGTTCAGGCATGCCCTGTCGGCGCACTCGATCTGACGCGTCCCGGAAAGTCCGGGAGATACAGGAACCTGTTTCCGCAACTTGTAAATGACAGATGCATCAGCTGCGGGCTCTGCGCAAAGAGTTGCCCGATGGAATGCATCCTGATGGTGATCCCTTATGAAGGTTAAGATTTTTCCGCCTTTTGGCTGTGACAGGAGCGCTCTCGACAGAAAATCGTGGGCAGAACTCCCTGAAGGCAGCACAGTAGGCGATGTGCTTAGGTTGATAAAATGCAATCCTGTCAAGGCAAAATTGTTGCTTGTAAGCGTGAACGGAGAGCGCGCAAAGTTTAGTCGCGTGCTTCATGACGGTGATGTAGTGGGATTCTTCTCACCGGTTTCCGGGGGCTAGGCAAACAGTTATCTATAGCGCGGTGCACAGCGCTTAAAGATATATATATTTATTATTTCATAAATAATGGAGGTGTATTGATGAAGATCAAGAAACTATTGGTGCTCCTGATGAGCGCAATGATGGTGATTTCGTTCACAGCTTGCGGGGGCGGCAGTCAAGAAGAAGCGGCAGCTCCTGAAGAGGGCGGCACTCTGATGATGGCGACCACAACAAGTACTGAAGACACGGGACTGCTCGACTATCTGCAGCCTATTTTCAAGGAAGACACGGGAATCGATCTTCAGTGGACTGCTGTAGGAACAGGCGAAGCGCTCAAGATGGGCGAAGACGGACAGGTAGATGTCGTTCTTGTACACGCAAAGGCCAGTGAGGACGAATTCGTCGCAAACGGATTCGGAGTCGAGAGATTCCCTGTGATGTACAACGACTTTGTTATTGTTGGCCCTAAGGACAAGCTCATGGAAACAGAAGATGTAGCCTCCGTATTCGGTGCCATCAACGCGCAGGAGCTGCCATTCGTATCCAGAGGCGATGATTCCGGAACAGACAAGAAAGAGAAAAAAATCTGGGAAGCCCTTGAAATCGACCCT
>CADBXM010000011.1 GCA_902798745.1 uncultured Eubacteriales bacterium | reverse complement strand
ACAGTGTCTGCTTTCCACAAAAAACAACCAGCAACATTTCTGTTACTGGTTGCCAAAATCTTTTGATTTTTCACTGTCCTCTTGACGGGTAGCGGTTCAGTTGGTATCAGTCTCTTCAAACGCATATTTAATGAGCCCTTCCATGGCTTCTCTGCCATAGCCTTTGCCCTTTTCAGTTATGACGATCCTTCTTATCTCAAAAATATTGGATTTGAAGTTCAGTCCGATCAGGGCATAGCCTTTGATGTTCACGGGCACGTTGGGATAACCATTGTCAGCGGGATCCCAGTCAGTTTCTGTTTCATTGTCCCTAAACAACAGAAGCAGGTGATTGGGATCGTGGATCTCAGCACGATGTTGCTCCGGGGTTCCGATCCACACAAAATCACGGTTCTCAGGATGGGATTCGATCTCGATGATCATGTCCACATCCTGATCCGACGCTTCATACATTTCAAGCCTATTGGTTCTTATTAAAACAGCCATTCTCTACCCCTTGCCCGGTTTACCACCGATGATCTGCCCCTGAAATTCAGGTCTGAACCACCATTTATACAGAAGCATTATCACTACCGCACCTATGATGTACCCGGCAAAACCTTCAGGTGGATATGAAGGAACTGCCGACGTAATGGCTCTGTTCACAAAGGACGCAATGATAAGCGACGCGACCCATCCTATTACCGCGATGATTATTGCAGCGATCACCGGTGCCTTATCGACAAGTGTATGTCTGCGCGGTGCTCTAGTCTCTTGTAAATCCTTTTTCATTGTTATAACGGCATCCCCACTTCAATTAGATTTCCGACCGGATCATGTATTTATCAAACTCTGATTTGGCCGGTTCTTGTACGTCTTTTATAATAGCATATTATTAGAGTAATCTTATTGAGTCCTTATTTTTCATATTGAAACGATATACCCGCATTGCAGAAGGGTATAGTATAATGACGTAACTGAATTTAGAAAGCAAAGATACTCCAGCTAACAGGATTTGAAAGGAGACCGAAAAATGGGTGATCGGAAAATCAAAGACAAGGAAGAGGAAGTCAAAGTCCTGGAAAAAGACAGTATGGATCAGGTGGCAGGAGGCAAAGGCGAGCTCAAGGTCATATGTCTCCACTGCGGGAGCACAAATACCACTCTTGTTCAAGTGAGCAAACCGCCCCTGTTTAAGCCACAATTGGTGCGCAAATGTCTGAACTGCGGTCTTACCGAAGACGAATGGATCCAATAATCAAAATAATATATCTTCTAACGGACAAATGGCGCGCGGTATTCCGCATTGATCTCGCTGATCTCCTTTAGTCCATCTATGTATGGCTGATAAATGGATTCGACAACTCCACCGCCGCGATTGTCACAGCCGGAACAGAATTCACAATCCACGCCGCAGAAGCCCCACAGAGACTCGTGAACGATCTGTTCCCGTTCTTCACGCGTAGTATCCTTGATCAAGATCGATTTCTTTTGTTCCGGTAGTGTCTTTTCTTCTGCAATGTTATCTATTCGCATAACCGCCCTCCGCAAAACCTTCCTCATAGAGGAACTCTTCAAACTTAGCCAAAGCATCAGGGAAATTCGCTCTTCCGTACCCCATTCTGAAGTATTGCTCGTCCATCTCATAAATCGTTGCCGGCAAACCAGGATCTGCTTATTTCTTTCCTCTGATCCATTTGTAGATCTTTAGGCATCTGGGATGACTTCTGTCCTTAAGGCCGTAAACCCATTGAAGATCATCTGCCGTTAGATCATTCTCATGTACTGTTTTCTTCTCGATGCCATCAGTCTCTCCCATCCATGTGGACCAAACCTCAATTATGTCATTTTCTTTGATGGCATCTTTCACATAAGAGAACAATTCTTCCCTTATATTTTCAAAGTTTCCGATCTGAACACTCATAATTATCGGAAGGTCGGTAAAAGGCTCTGTGTAGCAGCTTGGCTCATCATCATATATACCAAGTACATGATTTTCATTTTCTATGATGATCATGTGACCTTTATCCTCCACTCCGATTTCGAGTGGTTTTATTTTCCTGTCTGCTGCAATGAAGTCATATGCACTCATAACACTCATCTCCTTAAAGCGCGTTTTTAGGACAGTTCTTTACACACTCCATACATAGAATGCATTCTGTTCCGTTCAGACGCCTCCTGGAATTATCAGTAACATCTACATCCATTGGGCATACCTGTTTGCACTTCCCGCACGAAACACACTTCTCCACATCACACTTCACTCGTAATAGTGAGTAGTAGCTCATCGGCTTCAAAAACACGGTGATCGGACAGATGTATTTACAAAAAGCGCGATTATCCTTGAATGCATATGCAAGGGCTATACCAACCACGTAATAGATAATATTACCGACGATAAATGCCCAGAACATTATCTGTTCAATATTGCCTACATGAGCAAGGAACAGTGCTGCAACAAATACAAACGAAACAGCAAACATGATATATCTGATCCACCCGATCTTTTTTCTGGAATCAGACGGAGTTTTATACGGCAGAAAGTCAAGCACCATCGCTGTCCAACATGCATATCCGCACCAACCTCTACCAAAAACCAATGGTCCGAATATCTTTGCAACTGCGTAATGAATCGTTGCGGCTTCGAAAACACCGGTAAAAAGATAATACCAGAATCCCTCTATCTGCATGTTCTCTCTGCAGATGATGCCAAGATAAACCAGCATATACAGGCCGACCAGGAGTTGGACCACTCGTCTGGCATGCTTATGTTGTTTTATGTACAGGAACACGCCCAGCGATATTGATAGTCCGATATAGCTGAAATTAAAAAGATAAAACAAATTGTCCTTTGCCAGCCAAAGTGTGATCGCAATCGATTCGAATAATAACAGTAAAACTATTGGTAAAGCGTACTTCCTCATATTACAGCTCCTCGGGATACCGGTTTGCCCGGTTCTTGTATTTCCCTCATAATACCATATTCGTTATACCATATTCGTTGTATATAAAACGCTCCGGAGTTTTCAGTTTGAGGGATGGAGGTATATAAGAAAACAAAAAATGCGCTTTTGTCACGTCTGGGTGGCAAATCTCAAGCTTTTGTCACGCCTGGGCGTCCGATTTCGAGGAAGAAGCGTGACTTTTGTCACGTCTGGGCTAATAAAAACGTACAATATGCGTGACAAAGACTTGTGATGAGAGCTTAAAAACAGCTGAATTAAGGCTTTATTCATGGGAGTGGATATTATTTCAGAGCTTTTTTCGATATAACACGGGAATCGTTCCAGAATTATTTAAAAATGATCAAAAGTAGAACAGAATCTTCGGTTTTAGTGGTTCTCTCAAAACAACGGCCTTCTTTGAAGTCACGCTTGAATATCGAAATAAGAAGCTGAGACGTGACAAAAGTCACGTCTATTCAGAAAAAATCGTAAATAAGCGTGACCGAAGGGGCGCATAATTATGCAATAGGGGTACCAGGGGTACCTTATGAAAAACCGACCTTGTATCTGCAATAGCCACTATATCATCCACAAATAATGTATCATCCGCAAAAAAGGATATGCAATTTCATCAAATCGCATATCCCTTATTATTGTCTAATATTATCGTCTAAAAGCTTTGAAGTTGTTGATGACACTACCCGAAGTGAGGCTGGAAGCGGTCTGGAAATGAGACCCGAAAGGGAACTGTCATCAATACCAGTTAAAGATGTAGTAATTGCCGCCGCCCTCAAGTAGGAAGTAGTTGATCATTGAGGCGTATCTTTCCCGGCTGATCTCTGTGTCAGTATATTCAAACACGAACCTTGCTTCCGGCGTCCACACGCCTTCGCTTTCATCAGTAGCGTTGCTTTCATCAGTGGCGTTGCTCTCTTCATTCGCCGCGTCATTCGCCGCGTCATTTGATGTATCTACTTGTTCCCAGGAGCTTCTGACGGCTTCTGTCACTCGGCCGTCTTCTATCGTGAGGTCAAACTTATACTGATTACCCGATCCCGGGAATGTACTGAATATCGCGGTCGTATTTTCCAGGATGCCGTTAGCATCATAATTTGCGGTGTATGACCCATCGAATCGTGTCCACACTTTCTCCTCTTCGTCATTGTAATTCGCAAACAAGCCATCGTTCACTGTCTTCCGGAGCAGGCCGTTCTCGGTAGCGACTTTCACCGAATCGACCTCTTCCATGTGATCAACGACCGGCTCTTCCGGAGGAGAGATTATATTTTCATGAAGCACCAGCGTAAAATACTCATCTCTGTTGCCGTACTGGAATACCTGCTCACCGAACTTGCGGCCGGTCGTATCGAAATTCCTGATCCTGTTTACAAGCCCCTTTTTCGTATAGCTGACCTTGACCGTTCTATCGTCCGGGTTGCCGTGGGTCATTTTGACCGGTTTGCCATCTTTGAATTCATATTTGAACTCGTCGGTGCTGACTTCTTCATATTCTGTAGTTTTTTGCGATACCGGATAGGCGTTCTTGTACTCATATTCATATGAACTCGTCTCTATCCAATCTCCGTTGTCATTGCTGTAGTCTATGTCGTAGCGTGTCACCTTACTGACTAGTGCAGGCTTGCTGATATCCGCGCTTGAGCCTGAGCCGCAAGCCGGGAGAAACATAGCCGAGACAGCAAAGATAAGAACAAGAGACAATAGTTTGAACTTGTTTTTCATGGGTCGGCCTCTTCCTTTCATAGAATTCATCTGTTTTTCAGCACTTGCTGCAGAGTGGCCTTCATGCTCGGGATATCGATCGGCTTTGCGATATGTCCGTTCATTCCGACTTCCTCGGCCTTCTTTATATCCTCCTGAAAAGCGTTAGCCGTCATAGCGATGATCGGTATACCGGCGAGCTCCGGGTCCGAAAGATCGCGGATCGCCTTCGTTGCAGCGTATCCATCCATGACCGGCATCTGTACATCCATCAGGATCACATCATAGTATCCGTGCTCGGACGCCTCCGTCATTTCCACGGCGATCTCTCCGTTCTCCGCAGTTTCGATCAGGAACCCCGACTGTTCGAGCAGCATCTGCGCGATTTCCATGTTTATCATATTATCTTCGACCAAAAGAGCGCGCTTACCTTCAAATGAGAAATCATCCGCTTCACCGGAACGTATCTCCTCTTCAGGTTCCACCAGTGGAAAATCGACTGTAATGGTAAACTCGGTTCCTTTGCCTTTCTCAGTCCGGACATTTATATCGCCGCCCATCATATCCACGATGCTTTTTGTGATCGCAAGTCCGAGCCCCGTTCCCTGGATCTTGCTGACCGTCGAGGTGCGTTCACGTTCAAAAGGAATAAACAAGCGCTCCGCAAACTCTTCACTCATGCCGATCCCCGTATCCTTTATCCGGATCTCATAGCTGCCCGTTTCGTCGCCGGCGGCAAGCTCCTTCAGCTGCAGCGACACACTGCCGTTTTCTTCCGTAAACTTTCCGGCATTGCACAGCAGATTCATCAGCGCACGGTCAAGCATTACCTTGTCGCACATCACCCATTTATGCGAAACATCGCAGTCTAAAGACAAGTTGATCTTCTTGGATTCCAGCTGTGTCCTTACGAGGTCGCAAGCCTCATGCACACAGTTTTCCAGATCCACACGGGTCGGTTCGAGACTGAACTTCCCGTTTTCGATGCGGCTCATATCAAGCACATCATTCACGATATCCAGAAGCTGGCGGCTTGCCATTTCGATCTTGTCGACATACCCGCTTTTTTCGTCGAATGTAACACCTTCTCGGTTTGCCAGCGTGGTATATCCGATGATGGCGTTCAATGGCGTGCGGATGTCATGGGACATATTTGACAGGAAAAATGTTTTCGCTTTACTGGCTTCTTCAGCGGCATACAGCCTCGCCTCAAGCTGCTCATTCTCCTGTATCCTTTCAAATGTTCGACGGATGAGGAGAAGCATGATAAATACGAAAATGCTTCCGCCAAAAAGGATGCCCGCCATAACGAGATCAGGCTTACCGAAAATGCCGACGACCAGATATCCAATGAAAAATAGTATCAGAAGCAAAATAGGAATATTAAACAGCCTTTGCTCCCGATCCCAGTTTCCGTGTTTCCTGACATCTCTGGAGAAGCACACGTAACCGTATATGTTGTAAGCCATCAGCGCGCTGCCGGCAAATATCATCAAATCGAGGAATAATTCCTTCATATAGCCTCCTGTTATCATTTCGTTGTGATGGCTTTCGGTTTTGACCAAGTCGACCAGTATTTCTTTTTGCCGATCTTCTTGTATGTCCTTATGCGGATATAGTATTTCTTTTTTGCTTTCAGATCGCTTACCTTCTTTGAAGTATTCTTGTATCCCTTTATCGTCTTGGTCCTCTTGTTCTTGGTGAACTTCTTGTTGGTTGCGAGCTGGATCTGATAGCCAGTGATCCGAGATTTCGACATCTTGGTCGCCTGTCTGGCCCAACTGACAGTAACAGCCCTTTTGCTCCTCTTCGGCTTCTTTAAGGTCGTTCCCTTTGGATTGATCTTATATGTCGCCTTGGCAGTTCCACTATACTTGCCCTTGCCTATGATCGTGAGCGTATAAGATCCGACATTCTTCGATTTGGCATTCGACCATTTGACCGTGTAATCAGTCCCCGCCTTCAGGCTCTTGCCGCCGATGGTCTTAATGGAAGGCTTACGGACTTTGCCGTTATACCTGAATGCTTTCTTTGAGAGGACCACTTTGGCCCCGGCAATGCTTTTCTTGTCTTCCGCAATGGTGATCACACACTGATCTGTATATTCGACACTCTGATCGCTGGTATACAGACGGACGGTAACGACGGCCTTCCCTGGCTTCAATGCGGTAACAATCCCCATGTTTTCGTCAAATTCAATGAGATCGGATCCTTCGAACTCATACATTACCAAGCAGTCAGGATATATTCCGCCCTTCGGCAGTAAGGCATATCTGATCTGATCTGTCTGACCGACTTTCATATTCAGCGCTCCGGCAGAAATACCCTCAGGCAGTTGTGGGCTGATCTTATCCTGATCGTATATGTGCAGAACGAGTGATGCAGATACACCGTTATACAGAGTTGCTTTGATCGTTACGTCGCCTTCAGACAAGAGTTCCGCTTCTCCGCGCTTGTTGACTATAGCCACTGACTCATCAGAAGACGTCCACTTCACCTTAGATACTTCTGCGTTTTTAGGGTACACCTCCATATATACGCCCAGATACTTTTCGTCTTCTAAAGCCACCCAATCCTCATAACGAGAAAAGAAAAGCTTCTCAGGCTTCACAGCGTCTTCCTGCTTGATGTATACCGCATCAACAGTCAGATCCTTATCAATTTCGATCTTGCTTAAATCGGCTCCGCTTTCTTCGTCCTCCCAATGGGTGAACAGATAGCCGTTTTTATCCGGCGCTTCGACATCTGCGTCCGCCGCAGCTCCCTCACGTACTATCTCCGTGCCGATCACATTCCCGTCTGCCGTGTAAGTGACCGTATGGTATACCGTACCGACAAAATCAATGTTGCTATTGATCCACGCCTGACGCCTAACGATCCATGTTCTGACTTTCTCTACCTCGGCATGGAGGCTGGTTTCATCATCGCCCCAAGGATAATAATAGTCCTTCCAGACCTCGCGGTCGCGCGCCCATGAGTCGCTGATCTCCGCTTCCATCTGATCCAGTTTTCCACCTTTGCGTGTAAGGTCGGTCAGAAGCGGCTCCAGTTCATGCCATTGCTGCACCAGTATTTCATCGAACATATGATCACTGTCTCTGAGATGGTCAAACCATATCATATCGGTATTGTTGAATCCGTATTTTGTGCCATCTTCTTCGCCTTCTCCGTTTTTGAGAAACGTGAGGTCGAAATCCCACAGCGGCCCCCAGAACAGTTTCCCCCCGGTAATGTCTCCAACATCCGATGTGCTCGGGTCTATATACATATAAGTACTTGAGGTGCCGAAGGCGTCATTATTACATACGAATTCTTGTATCCACCAATATTTTGCTGCAGATTCAAGGTCCATTTTGTTTGCAATGGCGTTGTGCTCTTCTTCCCCGATCTGCTCAGGCCCCATGATGCGCCTATCGAGATCATTCATGAAATCTACAACCTGCTGATTTTCTTCTTTAGGGTCCTCATATTTGATCGCGACTCCGGAGTCGGTCTTAAAGAACGGGTCCCCTTCATTTTGGACCGCATTGTAAATCGCGAGGAGATTTGCATTTTCGATATTGAGTCTGCTTTTTCCAACGCTTACGAGTTCACTGAGGCAGTAACTTCCAAGCTCTTCCTCCCCGGATTCGCTTCCTATCATGACAACGTCTACCGGGATCATCTGCGGAGTAAAGACAAAGCCCATTCTTTCTCCCAGCCATGATACGATCCTGTTCTTAAGCAGTGTATCATCATTGGCGTTTGCCATCAGGGCCCACTCCTTATTATTGCCCATGCCAAACAGATCCTGCTTTTCCTTGTATTTTATTTTATATGGCTTCTTGCTGGGTCCGCTGGTTTCCCATGTTGAGTTGCCTCTGCCTCGTATGTACTCCAGAGCGATCTCTCCATCGGGAACCTCAATGGAACCATACTCTCCGCTGTATCCTGCAGGAACTTTGATCTCAACAGTCCCGGTGCATTTTACGGAATGATTCTCGCTGCTGTTCATCTCGGCGATCGTTCCATAATCGTCCCCTGAAGCTGCTTCCGCGCCTTTGATCGCTTCAGCGCTCTCGTCGACGTAAACAAGAACAAGTGGTATCCCGTTCTGAGGTTCCAACGGAACACTATCTGCAAAAGCAGCATCGCGCATCACAAACACGAGTGCGACCGCAGTGATCGCCACCATCAGCAATGTGATTATTCTGCTATTCTTCAGGCACCTTTGTTTTGTCATTCTTTGATCTTTATTTCCCAAGCAACTCTATCGTTTGCGGCTGTACCTGCGGATCATGACTGCAAAGCACTCTGATGCAATCCGGGTCGGATGATGTCTCTTTTATCCACCGTAAGGTTTTCTCTTGCAGCGCCTTGTCTATGCCCAGCCCTGCCGGGCGCATAGTCTCCCAGTTATGAGAAGAAATGGCAGAATCGGCGGCAATAAGCACATACTTTCCGCCTTCTTTTACGATCACACCGACCTGGCCATCCGTATGTCCCGGAAGACTGACCATCATGATGCTTCCATCGCCCGTAACGTCTATGGCTTTGTGCATCGGGCCGAGTGGATAGCCCCTGAAAAACATGCGCTCATATCCTACAGCTTCCCACAACTCTCTTGCCTGACGCATCCTGTATCTAGTGCGCACAGACCAATACGCTTCGTCTTCAGGAACAATAATTCTCTGAGCATCGCTCAGCGATCTGAGCCCGGCGACATGATCCGCGTCAAAGTGAGTGATCAGGATAGCCTTTATGTCCTCAGGCTTTATCCCTCTCGCATCCAGCTGTTCTCTGACTGTCGCCCCTTTCGGGACGTACGGATGGTATAGCGACGCCAAGTGTCTCGGCAACACCCTGCAGGCAGCTTTGGAGTCATAAACTCCTTCCGGGCTTATATCTCTGCTCAAACCGGTATCCACAAGAAAGATGCCGGTACGATGTTCTATCAGATAAGCGCAGACCGGCAGCGTGACTCTTTCTTTGTCAGGAGTCAGCATCGATTTTGTAATATCTGTCGAAAACCGCCCGCCGTTGTCCTGCAGTTCTTTTGCTATTCTTATGTATCCGCAATGAAGCACATGTATCTTCATGTTTTACCTATTTTTTTCAATGCGAAAAAACACCTTCCTATGTTGCTGTTATTATAGCACGCACAGCATCAGCGAAGAGAAATTTGAAGCGAATATTAATTCATCAGCCGTGCATATATTACAAATCGATGAATCTGTCCGTCATAACCTATACTTTCATGGTAATATCCATATATAAGGAAAGAATCATTTTGGATGAAGGATGTATCTCCGCTAGATACGCAAACAGACATGCAAACAGACGGACAAATGGACAGACGAATAGATATGCAGACAGTCGGAAAGGAAACGGCGAAAGAGATCGACGCTCTGTATGCCGAGCTGCAAAGCGAAGCCGCGGCTCTCGATACCATTCACGAGATGCTCGGGTCCGGCAGATGGACTATGGACTTTGACGAAGCAGGTGTGATGACACAAGTCAAGTGGAGTGATGAATTCCGCAGGATGATCGGGTATAACAGCACGGACGACTTTCCGGATGTGCTGGAGTCATGGTCAGACCTGTTGCATCCCGATGACAAAGAGCGGGTTCTGAAGGAATTCAATGAGACGATCTCAGACTACACAGGTCAGAAGACCTATGATGTAGATTATCGCCTGCTGACAAAAAACAGAGGGTATCGCTGGTACAAGGCGGTCGGCAAACCGACACGTCGCCCTGATGGTTCGCCTATATCATATATCGGTGTTTTCATGGACATCACCGAGCAAAAGAAAATGATGCAGGAACTGGCGCAGCAGCGGGAATCACTGAGCATCGCGCTGGAAGAAGCCAATCAGGCCAACAAAGCAAAGACTGTTTTCCTGTCTAATATGAGCCATGAGATCCGCACTCCTATGAATGCGATCATCGGGCTGGACAGGATAGCGCTGAACGATCCCGGAATATCTGAGGCGACACGTGAGCACCTTGAACAGATAGGGCTTTCGGCCCAGCATCTTCTCAGCATAATCAATGACATACTTGACATGAGCCGTATTGAATCCGGGCGCATGACCGTGAAGAATGAAGAGTTTTCTTTCGCAAAAGCCTTGTCTCAGGTCAACACGATCATAAGCGGTCAGTGCCAGGAAAAGGGCGTTGATTACGAGTGCCGCGTAAAGGGATCGGTCGATGATTATTATATCGGCGACGAGATGAAGCTACGGCAGGTCATGATCAATATCCTCGGGAACGCTGTAAAGTTTACACCGCCGGGTGGCAGCGTCACGTTCATTGTGGAAACGACAGCACGATTCGACGGAAAAACCACGCTTCGTTTTACTATCAGCGATACCGGCATTGGAATGAGCCAGGATTTTCTTCCTAAATTGTTCGAAGCTTTCAGTCAGGAGGATTCATCCAGCACAAGCCGCTATGGAAGCACCGGCCTCGGCATGGCCATAACCAAGAGCTTCATCGAACTGATGAACGGAACGATCTCAGTTGAGAGTGAAAAGCAAAAAGGAACTACGTTTACCGTCACGGTCACACTGATCGACTCCGATCGCAAATATGCCGGTGAGGAGGAAGCTGAACTGCAGCCTCATGAGATGTGTGTGCTGGTGATCGATGATGATCCGATCGCATGCGAACATGCTCAGCTTGTGCTCGGACAGGTGGGGGTGAACTGTGAGAAGGCGCTATCAGGAGCAGAAGGTCTTGAGATGGCGAAGCTTCGCCATGCCAGACGGGAACCTTACAACCTGATCCTAGTGGACTGGCGTATGCCCGATATAGACGGCTTGGAAACGACCCGTCAAATCAGGGCTGAAGTGGGCAACGAAACGCCGGTGATCATACTCACCTCATATAACTGGGACGACATCGAAGATGAAGCAAGAGCGGCAGGTGTGGACACATTCGTTGCAAAGCCTCTCTTCGCCGGGAAGGTGCTCGATGAGTTCAGGGAAGTCTTCAAAATGAAGAATGCAACACTTGCGCAAGAAACGGTGGATCTCAAAGGCCGGAGAGTATTGCTTGCCGAAGACGTCTCAGTCAATGCCGAGATCTTGCTGATGGTTCTCTCCATGCGTGAGATACAAGCCGATCACGCGGAGAACGGGCGGATCGCCGTTGAAATGTTTGAAGAACACAAAGAAGGGTATTATGATGCCATCCTGATGGATATGCGTATGCCTGAAATGGACGGACTTGAAGCGACTCGCAAGATCAGATCCATGGACAGAGCCGACGCAAAAAACATCCCTATCATAGCGTTGACCGCGAACGCATTCGATGAGGATGTTCAGCGCAGTATGCAGGCCGGCTTGAATGCTCACCTGAGCAAGCCGGTAGAGCCTGACGTGTTATTTGAAACCTTAGAAGGGCTTATATCCACTTCCTGAAGAACTCGCATTCTTCGTCATTGCATTTTTTCGCGTCCTCTCCGTACACGATATCATCATATCTTATTACGTCACCGGGAGTTGTCAGACCCGCGTCTCTTTTTTTGTCGCTCCGCGCGAACATCCTGCATAACAGCTTGCTGGTAATCGACATAGTGTTTTTCCTTTAGGTGTATACCGCGGACAATCAAATTCCACCGTGTGCTATAATCACTAAGGATGATCGAAGGAAACGCAAACATGGCGAGGCCTTGATGGACAACAAAAATTCAAACATGATCAACAACGATGGGCTGCACTTAAGTCTGCGGAAGAACTGCGACATTCTTGCCGTGGTCGGACTTGGCGTGATCATTTTTGGCATATGGAGTGTTATCAAAACGGTGCTGTTTACGGCGCTGGATCAGGATGGGATCAGAAGCGCTTGACCTGGGTATGTTCGCGTTCTCGCTGCAAGAGATCCCAACAATATATATCCTGTTGTATCTGTTGATCATCCATCTTTTCGCCGGTATCGTGGATATAATGCGCGCCAGAGAGGCAAAAAAAATGAAAGGCCACTGGCGTTTGAATCTCGCATTTGGCATCGCCAATATTCTATTGGCTCTTTCCTGTAGCCTTTGTTTCCGTGACCCTATGGTGTTGGCTTATGTCTATGCCGCGGGTCTGTTCTATTCAGCCTGTCTGCGCATCGCAGAGGCTTTCCGCAAAACTGCTATAGTATATATTCCTTGATCATTCATCGGAATCGCCTTGCGCTTTTCTGGATTCCAGTTCCTCTACAAATCCGGCGGTAATTACGCCCGAAGGGAGCGCAACTATCGCTATGCCGACGAATGATGACAGCATCGCAATAGCTCTTCCGACTATCGAAACTGCGTATATATCTCCATATCCTACAGTTGTAAGAGATACCGTCGCCCAATAGAGAGCGTCAAAGAATGTGTTGAACGTTTCAGGCTCAACATTGAATATGATAAGCGCTGTCGCAATTATGTACCCTATCGCGAGCCCGGTGATCAAAAGAAGTGAGTCCTTCGATTTTCTTATTACCGACCCGAGAATGTTGATGGACTTTGAATAGCGGCCGACTTTTAATACTCTGACAGTTTTTGAAATGCGGAGGAACCGAGTCAATCTGAAGAATCTGAAGAGTCTTAAAACTTTTAACGCGTTGTTGACAACAGTCAGTGAAGGCAGTATCGAAAGCAAGTCTATGATCGCCATAGGCGAAAACGGATATTTGACGTATGAAGTCGCGCCCTGTCCAAACTTGCAATCCGCAGTAAAGAGCCTGAGGATATAGTCAACGATAAAGATAGTAACAGTGATCCTGTCAAACGCTACCAGTGTCGCCGTCGATTCTTTGTATCCGAGAGGTATCAGGCTAAGAGCTATGCATATAAGCATGAAAACAGAATATGCCGTGTTCAGCCCCGGATATTCATCACCTATTTCAATGATGTCGTAGATCTTGCTTCTCATGTGTATCTTCCTGTTTCACCGCAACATCGTGTTACATATTATAACACTACGGTTCCACGAGCGCATCAACATAACGTTCAGCCTCCTGCTAAAAGCATTGAGAAGTCACCTGTCATGGCGAACGACTCAGGAGCAATTGAAAAGTAAAGGGGTGAATGGTAACATTATTATGATGGTTGGGATTATAGTGTTAACTACATTATGGTTAGAGCGATTGTAATTGTATAAGTAGAAAGGATGTCTTATGAAGAGTAGCAAGAAGCTTATCGCCCTGATATGCATGCTGTTTATGACAACAGTATTTATGTTCCCTAGCCTATCCTATGGCGATACCAACGGCCCGACTGTATCCTTTAGCTCAAAGACCGTGGTAAGAAAAAAGCCGGGAACTAGTTTCTACGCAGATGTAGCGGATCCTGTAGATGGCGCAAAATATACTGCCACCGTTTCCGATAAAAAAGTGGCGCAACTCGTTAACGGCAATGAATATCCAGGTGAAGGTGTTAGGTTTTTCTTTTATGCCAAGAAGAGTGGCAAGGTCACTGTCACGATCAAGCAAACCTTGAATAACGTAACAACGACGGTTGGTGAAAGAGACTTCACCATCAAGTCGAAGGCTTTCTCGGCTAAAAACAAGAAGAAAGAAAAGCTGTACCAAAAAGCAGTAAACAAGGGAAGTGATCCTGGTCGTTTTGGCGTTTCTGTAGAAGTGCTCAAAGTCACGAAGGTCAAGAACACAAAAGACAAATTGTCTGTCAAGTTCAAGCTTCAGCACAAAGTAACAGCAGCGGAAGCACAGCTGGCCAAGAAGTATGGGTACGTCGTGATACTCGACTCTGAACAATATGGAATACGCCTTGATGGAAAGCTGAAAAAAGGTTCCAAGTATTTGACTGTCAGCTCCAGTAAAAAGAAGATTTACAAACCAAAGAAGTCAACGAAGAAAGGTACAGTGTATTACTTCAGAGGAATGTCTACCTCGAAAGGCGAGCCTGTAAATCTGAAGGTCAAGCTCTAAGCATTTGATGGATCCTGACAAGAAGAAACATTTTCATAATGCCGCTCCGCTGCTGATCGTGGTATGCCTGTTGCCATTCGTGGTATACGGACACATCTATGAGTACAGCGGGGACAGCTTCGGCACATTTATCGCGGATATTCCGTTCTTCGATTTTTTCAGCTACAGTAAGTCGCTGGTATTCGGAACAGTCGGCACATATATGCTGTGCCGTATCGTTTACGATATGAAGCAGGGACGCATGACACGTCCCTGCTTTGTTTTGACTGTATGCTTTTCCGTACTGGCGTTCTCTCTTCTGGTATCCGGCATCTTTGCGCTGAATTCTCATCTCGCGTTTCTCGGGGGATATCAGAGGTTTGAAGGAGTGATAACCAAGCTTTTCTATCTGGTCCTGGCCCTGTATACATACAACGTGATCGGCTCACGCGAAGTCCGACGGATCGTTTGGAAAGGCGCTATCGCTACCGCAGCGATAGAGTGCCTTGTGGGGCTTGCGCAGATGACGGGCCACGATCCTTTTGCGTCACCGGTCATACAGAGTATCATTCTTCCGGCCGAATATCGCGGCTCCGAGATCTCTAACATTCTCGGTGACAACAGGGTCTATCTCACCTTGGCGAATCCGAATTACGCCGCCATATATCTCGCGGTGATGATCATTCTAATCACTTATTCGATCGGCGCCGTAAAACGCCGCAGATGGCAGATCGGCCTTGCGGTATTGGACGCGCTTTGCTTCGCAGAGCTGGTGGCGACCAGATCTAGGATCGGCATCGTCATGCTCACGACAGCGGCGATATTGTGGATCATACTGAACATTGGCGCCATTCTTGCTGACAAAAAAAAGATGCTGGCCGGATGCGCGTTTGTCGCGGCCATACTTCTGGTGGGCGTGGCAACCGATGCGATCATGGGACTTGGCGCATGGGACAGACTTGGAGAGTCACTCACGACTTTGGGGCAGGATCGCGTCAACTGCAGAGTCACAGGTCTTGAAACGGGTCAGGACTCCGTAAACATCGAACTTTCGGATATATCTGTCACGGTGGCATTCAAGGATGTTTCGAATGCGGATCAGCTGAAAGTCAGCTCCGTCAGGGATGGCAGTGATTACGGTAAATACGATCCGGGCACGGGGATGATAGTCGACAACGATCGTAAAGCGGTGGCGGGCCTTGAGGATCTGCTCATCACATCAGAAGTCTCCGGAGTCCCAGACGAAGTCCCTGAGATCATTATCAAGGAAAGCGACGCCGAGTTTCGTTTCGCCTATTTCGATGGCTACGGCTACCTGATATATTCGGGCAACGGATACTACGAAGAGACAGAGGACATTCCATATGTCGACATGCACGGCCTGGAATCTGCAGCCTCGGGCAGAGGCTACATATGGTCGAGGACACTTCCGCTGATGACGGGCCTGAGCCTCATCACCGGATATGGTTCGGACAATTTCTATCTGGCTTTCCCTCAAAACGACTTTGTGGGGAAGGCTCAGTACTGTGAGAGTCCACTTACGATAATCGAAAAGCCACACAACACGTTCTTGTTGTATGGCGTTGAGAATGGCATCCTTGCGATGCTTGCGATCATAGTCCTGTTCGCGGTACTTATCCACAGATCCGCAAGAGCAGGAAAACATGGCTCGCCGGAATGCATGCTTATCGCCCTTATAATGACCGCGTATGCAGTCGGGCTCTTTTTCAATGACTCCTCTATAGTAATAAGCCCACTCCTATGGATCACGATAGGCGCGGGCTACAGGTTTATAGATCCTGCCACCTCATAGTTTCTTTACCGTTACAACCGAGCAATGCCATGTGCTCTAATCGTATTTCTTCAGCAGCTTCTTTATAATGAAATATGAGATCGACATATCAAATGCGTACAGGCCGAGATAGACCGCCGTACAGAATTTGGCATGTTTTTTGTAGTTCCAGTCTTTGAAAAAGTCTTTGCTTATCATCTCGCACCTCCGTCTTTGCTTTTGCATTTACCGCAATCGCTGCATCCGTTGCAGATCAGTTTCATCGCGCACTCCCTGCAGTTGTCGCAGTAATGCTTCACGTACAGCATGTCCTCGGGCACCGGCAGCCCCCAGCTGTCGACCAGCTCGAACTCCATCGGCTTGCCCTGATAATTCATCCCTGACTTCAGCGCCTGGCTCGTCTGCAGGCGTTTTCCACTAAGCGTATACTTCTTGCCGTCCTTTATGAAAACCGTACCGGTCTCCATGAAGCAGAACGTAATATCGCGCGCCTCGCATTCCTCGCGCAGCGACTTCACCCAGTCGAAGTCGCAAGGCCGCTGTCCGCCGTAGTTCTCTCCGCCGCACACCACCTGTTCGATCTGTCCGCTGTCGAGATACCTGCCGAGTTTCACCGGCCCCAGTATAGGCGCAACGTAGATGCCTTTGTGCTTGAACGGCAGCTCCAGCAGGATCGGCATGCGCCCATCAGCACGCTTCTGGTTCTCGGTCGTCACGTTCAGGAAGATGTTTTCCCATCCGTCTCCCCAGTCCGCAGGAAGACTTTCAGCAACGCGCTCAGGCCTTTTCGTTACGAGAATGAATATCACGTCGCTTCTCGTCCGCATGATATCCCACGCTCTGCCGCGCCACTCATCCGCCTCCTCGAGGAAAAAATCCGACGTCATGCAGACGCTGATCTTCTCGCCGCTCTGGATCTTGTATCTTCCCTTTCGGTCTTTGGACAAAGGATAATTGAAGCTCGAAGTCAGGTAGATCTCAGAGCCTTTCTTGTCCCTCATGTCATCGAGGAAGTACATATAGCAATTCTCGCAACCTTCGCTGCATTTGACACATCCGTGCCACGGGTTCCAGATATCGTGCATCAGTTTTCCTCGGTAATACCAATTCGACTAGCGCGTTATGATGCAGCTGACAACTTTTATTCCGTCCATCTCGATCACATACGCCTCGTTCGTCTTATTCGTCTCGGTCGCCCCGCCTGTGCCGGTTTCCGCGCTACCCGAACTGCAGCGATAGACATCGAGCTTGTCGCCCTCATGCGTCTGTGCCGCGTACTGCACCTCGATCGCCTTGACCGGGCGCTCGATCAGATCATCGACCCCGATCTGGTTCATGAAGTAATGTACATATGATATGTTGTTGGTGTGGTGGCAGTAATCGATGTCTGCCGAACGCACTGTGATCTCGTCGATCTTATCTGCGCGCGCCGGCTTCTCCTTCGAATACGCGATCTCGAACATAGGCTCCTCGGCAGGAGTCTTCTCGCCCACGCCGACGCTCTCGGACTTCCTTATCTTGCCGGTCTCAAGGTCGACCGCGCAAAGCTCGAGCCTGGACTTCAGCGCAACGCTGCAATCCTTCTTATGTATCACGGTGTCGATGTAGAGCCTGATCTTCGAAAATGAGCTGATGTAGCTGGTGACCGTGAACTCTTCCATCCACTCGAGACACTGTGGCATCTCGATCCTGTTGCGCACGAAGACCCACATGCCGCCGTATTCGCGCATACATGTTACACCGTCGATGTGCTGGTCGCCCATCAGTTCCGTGACCATATCTTCAACTATGCGGAACGCTCCCTCGACGGAAAGCTTTACATCCGCGCCGCAGCTGCTCGCTGCCAGTCTGTCAGTTTTTACCAGTTTCATTTGTTATTCTCCCGCGTAGAACTCGGTCGTGGTCTGGTTCTGCTGGATCAGCACCGAACTCTGGTTGAACGTCTTGATCATCTCGCTCGCCGCGGCGTGGACGCTCTCTATGTCGGTATCGCTCAGATAGATGACCAGCGTGTACTCGGTATATACCGTATCGCCGTCGACCCAGCCGCCGTCAGCCTGCTGTATCGTGTATCCGCCGAAGTGCTTCAGCAGGATCTTTTCAGCTTCTTTCTTCGCTTCGTCAGGCGGGAACACTGGCTCATTTGTGTCCTTGTCATTTGTTCCGAGGTACAGGACGTACTGAACGTCAGGCGCGCTCTGGTCTTCCGCGACGCTCTGTCCCGCCTGGACTTCACCCTGCGCGCTCTTATTCGCGCCTACATTCACCTGTACGATCGCGCACAGCGCCAGGCAAATCGCCACTATGCTCAGGATCGCTACTAGAGTTTCGAATTTCTTGCTCATGTTATATTCTCCTTATTCGCAACAATCGCTTATACGTTGTTTGAAATCATCTATGATTATACTGATTCCGCGTCCGCAAATAAACCGCCGTCCGAACGGCTTTTGCCGACCGTACTCAATTGATATGAGTCACGGTGCCATCCCCATCGATCGGTATTTCATCACCGAGGAAAGTCGGCTTCGCTTTAACTGCCGACTTCACGTAGTCTTTGTCTCGCGCGAGGACTTCCCTCGCTTCCCTTACGTATCTACCGGCGTATTTACGCTGGTTCGAAGCGAAGCCTTTCGCCTCGATCCCCAGAGCCTCGCATATGTGCAGAGCTCTGAACAGATGATACTTCTGCGTGACCACGATCACACGCTCGGCCTTGAAGACAGCCTCGGCCCTGTAGCAGGACTCATATGTGGAGAAGCCCGCGTAGTCCAGGAATATGTCCTCGGCAGGAACACCCTGCGCCAAAGCGTATTGCAACATGCAGTCCGGCTCGCTGTACTCCACTATGCTGTTGTCACCGCTGAGAAGCAACTTCGGCGCCACTCCCGCATTGTAAAGCTCGATCGCGGTATCCAGTCTGTCCTTCAGCATTGGCGAAGGCTGGTTGTCTGCCCAAACCGCGCAGCCAAGCACCAGAATGCACTGCGGATCTATGCTTTTGCACTCGTCGATGCACGCCGCGTCGATCCCGCTTCCACCATCCACTACACTGCCGGTGTCCATCCCCGCGATATCTCTCGAAGCAGTCGCTGCCACAAATGCGCTCAGCCCGAACACGGCGATGGCGATCTGCACAAGCAAAAGCAGTGGCACCACTTTAGCGTAGTACCACTTGCGCGTCTTATGCCTGAATACGATCATGCCCAACAGCGCTCCGGCCGAGCCGCCTGCTACCGCAAGTCCCAGAAGCACCTTGTTTGGGATGCGCTCACGCCCGGCTTTCGCCGCCGACTTGTCGATGCCAAACAGACAGAACGCGACTATGTTGATTATGATGATATATCCGATGAGAAGCCACGCCATCTATTCCTGCTCCTCCCAGAACAGCTCATCGAGCGTTTTGTCCAGCGCCTTGCATATCGCGATGCACAGATTGATCGTTGGGTTGTAGTCGCCCTTCTCTATCGCGTTGATCGTCTGCCTCGAGACACCGATCGCCTTGGCGAGTTGGTCCTGTGAAAGATCCTTAGAGACCCTCGCGGCCTTCATTCGCAGATTTTTCATGAGTCTATCCCGCCTTTTCTAAATTCCGCTCTCAGTTACTTCATCATCGTCTTCGGCACTGTCTTTACCATCTCTGTGCTTCTTGATCAGCAGGAACACCCCGATCCCGAGGATCAGTATGCCCGCCTCGAAGTTTATGAAGAGATTCGACAGAACACCGTCGACGACCATATCTCCGCTGACGATCTCGCCGATGCCCGCGATGATGTTGAGCGCGCCGATCGCGATAAGGAATCTGGTGTAAAACTTCACATTGCTGTTCATGCCCCAGTACGCGTCATGCATGATGCAGTACCACGAGAGGAACAATCCCGAGACCACGATGCCGGTGAAGTACAGCACCGTATCGGTGACCGGAAGTTTCACTTCCATCATATCGATCGCTATCAGGACCACGACCCACGCCGCGAGCACATAGAACGCGTACATGAAGCCGACGCCTCTCGTCACCTTTTGACGCTCATCATATTCTGTCTTTGTTTTGCCATCTGTATTGAATCTGCGCAGGAGAACCCACACCAGCAGCACTGATACCGCAACTCCGCAGACGAAGCCCAAGAATCCGTAAATGTTCACCTCTATATGCCTTCCTTTCTTCTATATATTTTTTAAATAAATCTTTTTCCGATTCGTTTCTGTATTCTGTGTCGTCAGTATAGTAGCACATACATAACATTATGTCAAATATATTTTACATAATGTAAAATTAGTTTTATTGTTCTTTTGAAAACGTCGATTGTCAACCTGTATTTAATTTCATATTGACAATTAGTCCCTGAATAGCTACACTAACCATGAAATCATTTTTGGAGGCATATAATGCAGAATCGTAATTCTTCACTATCCGTTGCGGATCTTTGTTATATATCGCTGTTCACAGCGCTCATCGCGGTGCTGGCCCAGATCAGCATTCCACTTCCGGGTGGCGTACCACTGACCCTGCAGACTTTTGCTGTTCCTCTCGCCGGAATCGTGCTTGGGCCAAAACGCGGAACCATCTCGGCGCTGCTGTATGTTCTGCTCGGTGCCATCGGTATCCCTGTCTTCGCCAATTTCACAGGCGGACTCGGTATCGTCCTTGGCGTCACCGGCGGATTCATCATATCATTCCCTATTATGGCTCTTTTTGCGGGATACGCATCGACTAAAAGTGTGAAGAGCCCGGCTCTCTGGATGTGGCTCATCCTCGGTGCACTCGTCAACTATGCGGTCGGCACCGTATGGTGTATGTTCGCCGCGGGGCTCGATCTGGCCGGAGCTCTGGCCGCTTGCGTGATCCCGTTCATTCCGACCGCCATAATAAAGATCGTCCTTACGGGATTCTTCGGAACGATGCTGCGCAACACTCTGATGAAGGCCAACGTTCTGCAGCCTGAAGGGTACAGCCAAAGGAAAGAACGCACAGATGCCTGCAAATGTTAATGCTACCGGGAATAGCATAGAAACAAGCGTCGCAAATAACGACTTCGCAGGCGAAGTCTTTGTAGATGGCACCCTCAATAATAACGACCGTGCAGTTGACGACCGCGCAGATGGCGCCCGCGAAGGTTCGATCGATGTGGTCCGACTGAGGCCCCATCATCTGCTCTGCACCCAGGGCTATAGCGGAAAAGGCTACAGTGATGACTTTGTGGCCGGCATGGATCGGGTAACGAAACAGCTTCGGGAGAACGCGGACGCCCTGGTGGAAATCACTTTCTCCACTGACAGCATCTGCGAAGCATGCCCTTCAAAATACGGCGAAGGACTCTGCCGCGACGATGATAAGGTGCTTCATTACGACACCTGCGTCCGTGAGATCCTCGATCTCAAAGAAGGAATCTATTCATATCACGAACTCATAGATCGCCTGGATACATTTCTCATAGCAGGCGATGGCGATGAAACGGCTTTTGATGGCGCCGATAGGCTTTGCAGGATTTGCGGGGACTGCAATTGGTATCCCGTCAGCGCCTGCCGCGAAAACATACTTTCTAAACGCTATGTGAAATGATCCACATAAAAAAGACGTGTTGCTTTGATAGGCGACACGTCTTTCTTCATTCATTCATATTGATTACGCTTTTGGAGCTTCAGATTATGCCGGTTCTTGTTTGGTTCTTGCGATCATGCCGATTCAACTTTTGAGCCAGTGATCATGCCCGGTTCCTGCGATCATGCTGATTCCGCTTTGGTACTTCTATCAGTAAAAAGCCCTTGACGTTCCAAAATGATAGTCCTTTTTGCCCTGATTTCGATCAAATGTACCAACATAGTTAGTCCATTGAGTCTATTTTTGAGTAATTTGTACTAATTATCCTCTATAATCCGCATGTTTTGGCCCAAAATCGTCCTGTTTCTCAGACGATATGAGCAAAACTTGGTGCTTTTAACGATTAAAACGCCTTTGAAGTTCCAAAAAGTTAGTCCTTTTCGCCCTGTTTTCGATTAAATGTACCAACATAGTTAGTCCATTGAGTCCATTTTATACGGAAAGGGACTAACTCGCTCCAAAGCGATCATGATTCAGCATAGAATCATCTTTTTTCCAGCCATCTCACAGCATACGAACAAGTCGCCTCGACCGCGCCGCCCCTGGACTCGATTTCATCCACGGCGGCCTGGACCAGTTTCGACGCTATGCCCTGTCCTCTCAGACTCTCATCCACAAAAGTGTGGTCGATGGTAAACACTCCCGGCGCGGTCTCCGGGAAAGTGATCTCAGCGATCATGTTCCCAGAGTCGTCAGTCATATAGAACCTGTTTCCGTCTTTTATAAAATCTTTATTATCGTTCATTTTTCCTCTTGTTTCCTTGCTGGTTCTCTTACTTGCGCAAAACACACCCGCGAAACTATGCGGACCGTCTAGGACCTGCCGCGGAATCTGGTTCTGCGGTAGATCATGCCCGCAAGAGCTGCTGCCGCGGAGCCCATCAGGATGATCCAAAGCGGCAGGCTGCTGTCGTCACCGGTGTCCACGCCGTGTCTCTTTTTGTGATGTTTTTCATTTTTGTTGCCGTTGTCCTTCTTCCAGACAGCTGTAAGGGTGTGATCCTCTTCAACAGTATAGCTGTCACCTGGATAGTACTTAGATCCCTTCCAGTATTTGAACTTGTAGCCCTTTCTTGTTGGAGCTTTTAGTATCTTGATGACATCGCCTTCATTTGCGTCAACTACTATCTTGCCAGTCTGTCCGTCCAGCGTTCCGCCGTTGAGGTCGTATGTGATCTTATGAGGGATACTGTTCCACTTCGCGTAGAGGGTGATATCCTTTTCTATCTTCGTCTCGAAATCGAACTCCGTCGTGAGTTCTTTGTCGATATACCAGCCGCCGAACGAGAAGTGCTCGCGCTTCGGATCCTCAGGCTTCGTCAGCTTATGATGTATCAGTACCTGATCCTCGGTCTCGCCGACACCTCCATTAAGTTCGAAAGTCACCAGGAAGCTCTTCATCCTCCAACAAGCCGTGTAGTTGCGGTCACCTATCGAGCCTTGCTCGATTATCACTTCCTTAGTAGGAACAGGGCAGTCAGTCCCGATCCATCCCATGAAGTCGTGATCTACTTTCTCTGGTTCGATCAGCATGAAGTCAGGATCAGCGGCAGTATACGTGTCAGGGTTATGCATGCCACCTGGAAGCTCGCCACCGTCGAGGTCGTATTCTATGTCGTAAACTTCCATATCCCACTGGGCGAAAAGTGTGATCTCTGCCCCGTCGTCAGGAAAACCCAGGGATTCCCACACGTCTGAGTCAAAGTTCATTCCGTCAGCAAACGAATCGCCACTGCCGTCCGGTTCTGTATTCCAGCCCGTGAAGGTGCCGCCTACGCACTCGAAGCGGTTTGCGAAAAGATGTTGCGGCTCATCATAGACCATATCCTGATCTTCCATCTCGCCGGTCACGATCTTGCCGCCGTTCTTGTTAAAGACGACAGTATACACGTTTGGTGCTGCATGAGCCATGATATCCGCTTTTCCGCGGGCCGTAATCGTCTGAATCGTAGCAGACGGATCGAAATCGTCGCTGTCATCCTTATCACCCGGCGTGATCCCAAGTACAGAATAACCGTCAAAGTGATAGCCTGGAGCGATCTGTGTCTGCAGGTTCAGCCTGCGACCGTCCGGAACAAACAACGTGCCATCGGAAGCCGGCTGGATGGTGCCTCCGGCATCTGCAAGAACAAAGCTTGTTATCTGACTCGTTTGTCCCGGGTCTTTTTCGGCACTGACAGTATAGTATTCGAACACCGCACTCACGGTATCGCCCGTTTCGTATACGAAGGAGTATTCGGTTTCGGTGTACTCATCAGTGACCTGAGTTCCGGCATTGGCATCAGGGTCAAAGAACAATTTGTACTCTCCCGGAGGCAGCTGTCCCGGCGTAGTGCCGATAACGAAATCTGCAGGATCGAACACAAATGTGTTGCCACTGACAGTCGGAGCAGGCAGCAGTATGTCATTCCACTGATCACCGTCTTTTTTCTTCAGGAAAAAGTCTCCGCTTGCGATCTTTCCGCCCGAAGAGATCTGCGGTTCGCCGTCTTTGATTACCGACGCCACGATCTTTCCTTCGTCGACCCAGACCGCTGTGAGCGTGCGGCCCTTAAGATTGCCATTTTCATCGAACTTAAGATTCCCGTTTTCGTCTTTTTCCACGAAATTATAAACACTACTACCATCCCGATAGAACGAACCAAAGCCTGCGCCGCTCCATCCATACAACACCTGAGTGTTTATATTACTTCGCCCGGTCCAGCCGAAATCATCGTCGCTGTATTTATCCAGCGTGCAAGTTTTGTCGAATGTCGCCATCTGCTCGTGGACAGGGCATTGAGAACCGTCGCTGCTGAGTCCGTCTGAGAACGTGATCTTATATGTGAGAGGCTTCCATTGCGCGAACAACGTGACAGTTCCGCCGTCTTCCGTCGTAAGGTTCTTGACATTCGCCCCATTCGCATATGTATCGCCGCTACCGTCTATTTTTGTGTTCCATCCATCAAAGGTGTATCCAGGCAGATCGAAGCTGTTCAGTGAAAGCTGTTTACTTTCATCGAAAACAAATTGCTGATCATCCATTGACCCGTTCACCTGCGTGCTTGCGTTTCTAGGTTTGTTGGAGTCGAAGTGCACTTTGTATTTTATGGCCTCGCAACGCGCGAGAATCTCTACGTCCCTGCTCGTGCTCTTCCACTTTCCATCCGCATCAGTCAAATCGCCGGCGCCCGGCTTGAGCTTTCCGTCCTTGTCGGCGACCTCGGTACCATCATTGCCGGACAGCGTAAAGTTGCGCAGTTTATAGCCTTTCTGCGGTAATGGAGGATCTGTGATCGTAAGGCTGTCATCCCCGATCAGCGCGTAAGCATAGCCTTCTTCGCTCCTGTATCCGTCTGGAAGCGGAGTAAGTTTGATATGTGTCGCCCTGTAAAGAGTTCCCCTGGAGTTGCTGAACAGGATGTTTCCGGCGTAATGCTCCTCACCTGCCTTTGCGCGTGTGATACTCGCATCCACTTCGCCTGGCAGCCAAGGATAGATCTTTCCGCCGTTTCTGGTGAACACATCATCCATGCCATATGACGCGTCATTAGTGAATACCGCGTCTGTGACTCTGACACCGTCCTCGCTGAGCCCATCGAGACTAATGTCGGCTCTGTGGACCGTCCTGCCATCATCATCTTTAGGTCTGCATATTTTTTCCGCAAAGACCGAACCACCTGTGATGCGGATATTTATGTGATCACTGTCGAGTCCACCTATGTCATAATCAGGGAATATGCTCTCATGCGGTCCGTGCTCTGCTACCACCGTACCGCCCGTGATGGTCACATTCACATGGGCATGGTCCTTATTTGTGCCTTTTGAACCAATCCCCGGAGAGGCATATCCGCCTTTAGCGTAAACCTCTCCTCCGGTGATCTTCACTGAACAGCTCGCGACATTATTGCCTCCGCCGGCGCCTATAGCAGCTGTATTGCCCGGCTGCTTACCCGATGATGCTTTCCTTACCTCGGCATGGACTCTGCCGCCGGATATAACAATATTCTTTCCTGCCGATTCCGAGCCGCCTCCTATGGCTGTTCCACCGCCATAGGAGATCGCGGTCACATCTCCGCCGCTTATATAGATATTGTTTCCTGTCATGGGCGCGTCGCCGCCTTCGGATCCACCGCCACCGCCTATAGCCGCAGCTCCCTGCAAGCTGTAGTTCTGTGTCTGGGCTTCGACTATTCCTCCGGTTATGAATATGTTGGAGGCCGAGGCGTAATAGCCCGCTCCGATGCCGGCGCCATGTTTTGAGCCCTCAGCGTATACTTCGCCACCGTTTATCCTTATATTTTCTGCGCGAGTCATTGGCCCTCCGCCTATGCCCGCCGCATCGTTGGTGCCCGTGGCCTTTATTATTCCGCTGTTGATAGTGATATGGCCGCACGGAGGATTGGCTTCCGAGCCAATGTGCAGCACCGATCCGATGCCGGCTCCGTAATTGCCGCCCTTTGCCTCTATAGTACCCGGTTCATGTGGATCCTCAGTCTCAAATACCAGCTCAGTCTTCGTACCGTCCTTGCGTATGCCAGGTGCCATGTATCCTTCAAGATAGATATCCGCGTTCTTCTGGGAGATGAGCTTCACCGTGCCGCCCTTCTCACCGATCGTGATCGGGGATGTACGTGAGCCGATATAGGAGTACATGCCGCAGTTGAGATGCAACCCATCCATAAGATGCAGGTTCACACCGCTGCTCTTGACATCCACGCGCACATATCTGCTCTTTCCCTTTAGGTAGTAATCGCCCGGCTTGGTTATATTGACCGATGTGTTCTTGCTGGCCTTCGCACAATCATAAGTCTGACCCGGAGACAACGTGACATCATGCCAGTTGGCGTACACCGGGTCGGTACCGCCCATCAAGATCATGGCAATAAGTATCAGCGCCGGCATGATGCTCATCAGGCGCTTTGCAAACCCACGAATCCTGTTGTTTTCGCTCTTTCTCTTTCCGGACTTTCTTCTATCTTTTTTCATGGCCTTTCTCCCTACCCGGCTGGGTGCGAATCGATGAGCAAAAAGGATCTAGCACGCTGAGATAAATTATTGAGGTAAATTATCATGTAATATTTGGGGAAATTATACCATAAAAAAGGCTGCGGAAATATCCACAGCCATTAACTGCTCATTGACATCAAGAGGGCGAATCTATTCCTGCGTCGCGTCCTGTGTCGCTTCCTGCGCCGCCAAAGTCTTGCGGAATTTCCTCCATGCGATGACGATCGCGAGCGCGCCGCAAGGCAGTATCATGAAGCTCGTTGCTGAGCTAAGCGACGGCACCAGGCAGAACAGCACGCTGATCATGATGAGCGGCGGCAGCGCTATACCCAGATTGCCGCGGAAGTACTTATATGCCAGCGCGCCGAACAGCGCCGGAACCACCTGCTCAAATGCAGGCTGCAGAGCCGGCGATCTCAGCACAGGCTGAAGCGGGATCAAAAGTGCCACGCCGACAGCGATCACAAGGATAGTCACGAGTGATGAAGTCGCTATGGACAGGGTCGAGATGATCTCATTTTCAGGCGTGCCGGTCTTCGTGCCGGCGATGTCTCTCGAAGTGACGGCGCACGGTATCTTGAGGTTGACCAGATTGCCCGTGATGAAGGCAAGGTAACTGCCGCCGGCGCCGAGCATCGGTGTATACACCAGGAATTCCACGACTCCGCTCACCATCCAGATGAGACCCACGGCAAGGAACGCTCTCGCCGTCGCCGAAAGGCTCGGCATGGCACCGAGGTATGCTCCGATCACAAACGGCGCTCCGATCAGGAGGACCAGCGTGATTGAGCTGCAGATCTTGCCCGTCAAATGCGTGCGGGCGCTATAGCTTTCGAACATTTTGTTTTTTTCAGTTTCAGTCATTATTTTCACCTTCTATACTAGTGGTCTTCTATTCCAACGGTTTTTTTCTAGCAGCTGTCTATTCTGAGGACCTTCTGCTCCGGTAAAAGTCTATTCCAATTGCCTTCTTATACCAACGGCGCCAGGAAGATCGCGGCGGCCATTGCAACTATCATGCTCCCGCAAATCGAAAAGCTCTCGATCCACGCGGCATCCTTCTTTTCTTTGATCCACACGAATACCGCCATAGTCAGCGCGGCCACAACAGCAACCGCGAGAGGCAGCCAGTTCCCGCTGAAGGTGAAAAGCCCGTTCCCGGAGACGATGCCTCCGATATAGCTTCCGATATATGCGCAGACAAGGCCAACGAACATGGATGTGATCGCCAGATCGCCGAAGCCTCCGGTGAAGATGTTGCCCTTGCGCTTTCCCTTTTCGTCAGTCGCGTTCAGCCGGCTGGAGTAGCGCTTTCCCAAGATCACGCAGAGCAGCGGGCCCCACATGATGCAGATGCTCATCAGCAGGCATATGGTGGTGAAGCTTCCGGCAGTCATTTCCGCAGCGGAAAGACTGCTCATGCCCATCGCCTCAGCGGCAGCCGAAGCAACCTGTGTCTCGTAGTGCAGCGCACCAATGACCGACAGACGCAGCCATGGCCACGGTACGCCGAGGCTTCCCGACAAAGCAATGACTCCGATCAGTATCGCAACAGCGGGCAGCACCGAAAAAGTGGCGCTGGAAATGATCACTCTTCTCAGCTTTGCGCGATCCATGCCGATGCTGATGCCGGCCCGGTAAGCCCTCACCAGGAACACCACACATACCACGGCAATGAAAGCGATGATGCTGCCGCATATTATGTACAAGGTAGGTGAATTCAGTTTGTCCAATAATTCCATTGTTATACTCTCTTTTCCCACGTAAATTTGGTAACGGCTTTTTATATATATTTCGGATTCGCGGTCGCTTTCAGGATCGCCCTCGAGAGCGCCTAATCAAATGTCTATGTGTGGATTTTCGCGAACATCTTCGCGAGCCTTGCGCCTCTCGGGATCACCCATCTCGTGCAGGGTCTCTACCGCCAGCATTATCTTCACTGACCGCCTGCGGTCTACCTTATTAACAAAGCGGTAGTACTCGCCGTCATAGTAGAACTGGTTCGTCTGGTCCTTGGAGATGGTAGCGCTCGGCATACGAGAGATATCGAATTCAAGTTCCACATCTTCGCCGTCTTTAGTCCCGATGTACCGGAAATGTTCGCGGTCGACCTCGATCCGCCCTTCCCCGGCGTAAATGTAGCGACCCTTTTTGAGATCATCCAGGTTCAGCTTGAGGTATGTAACGTCTTCGCGCATCGCGAAATCCTCGTGCTTTACTTCCTCGGCGATGATGTCCTGCTGCCAGCTGTACCACTGGTCGATCCTTTTAAACGGGAATGCGGTTGCATTGTTGCGGTCGTCCATTTCGTTAGGTTCGTTAGGTATCAGATTGTATTTATCGTCGATGGTCACAACGCTACCGCAATCGCAGACCAGCTTTTCGCCTTCGACACGCATGGTGTACTGCTTCTTGCAACGCGGGCAGATAAACAATATGTTGTCGAGACCGTGGGCAAGCGGCACCTTTCCTTTATAGCTGTATTGCTTTTCGCTGTTCCATTTAAAGTCGTTGTATCTGAACTTCTCTAGCAGACGCGTGTAGAGCTCATCCTCGGGCATCTCCTTCAGCTCCTCTTTGCGGAACAGCATCTCGAAGTTGTACTCGATCCTGCCTTTGCGCTTGATCGTATCGAAGCGCGGAGTGCTGAGGAACGCGCCATGGCTCGTGCACAGCACGGTGTCCATATCAAGCTTTTTAATGAGACGCGCAGTGGCCGGATGGATAGGCTGCGTGGTCCCGTCTGTGGCCTCTATGCCCTCAGGGAACAGCAGTATGGAAGCGCCTTTTCTGTGAAGACGCATCAGATGACGCATCGCGCCTAAGTCAGGCTCATAAAGAGCTTTCAGGATGACTCCGTCTTTAAGCAGCAGCCTGAACATCACAGGTATGAGTACGTTGTGGATGCTCATGACCGCATTAGGCTGGATAAAAGGATAGCCCTTGTTCACGTAATACGGGTCGTCCCGGGACGCGTGCTGAGCCAGTATAAGGACCTGTTTGCCTTTCATCTCGCGCTTGTCGAAATCATGGTGGATCACCGCGGGATACCCGAGTATAAGAAACCTCATGAGCGCCCTTGAGATCTTTGCCACGCCCACCACAGGAAGGTCGGGTGTGTACGACGCGAGCGCCTCACGCGGCGATGGCAGGTGATGTTTCTTTTCTTCTTTTCTTGCTGGTTCGTTTGGTTCTTTTGCTTCTTTTGCTTCTTTTGGTTCTTTTGCCATGCTGTCCCCCGTGGCCAGATTCCTGTAATGTGTTTGTCACTTTAATAATACAGAATATCGTCAACTATTTCAAAAAACACCCGCAACGACACCCTATTGACGAAAAAGCAACAATATGGGCTGTTTTTCGCCAACAGCTTGCAAGAAAAATCTCATTTCAACCCCTAAATTGAATAACTATTCAGCACGGTTTGTATTTATTAGCAAAAAACCGTTATTCACGCCACTTTAGATCAAAGCACCTGCCTAATCACCAATCTGCCAATTGAAAGTTGGCGAAAAACTAGCCAAAATAGCAAAAATCCGTCACTTTTGTGACGGATTTGCTTTATTTCAGCCCATTTTAGGCATTTCGCTCCATGCATACCGATGAATAAACCATGTGGTGGCCTATTTCACGGTGACTTTGATTGCTTTTCTCACGCCGTTGATCGCTAGCACATAGACCTTGCATTTGCCCTTGCCCTTGGCTGTGATCTTGCCGGACTTGCTGACTGTCGCGATCTTCTTGTTGCTGCTGATATAGCGCAGTTCCGGCTCATGACAGTCAGGGATCAAAGCCTTGCCCTTCTGTAGATTTGCCACGCTCGCCTTGATTTTATATTTCTTTCCTTTCTTCAGCGAAACACTGACCTTCTTCACCGTAACTTTCTCAGGATTTGTAAAGTACTTCTTTCCACCCGAAGTATAGGCATGGACGGCAGGACTTGTACTGACATAGGTCTTTTTACCGTTCTTCTTTACCCAGGCTTTCACGACAGCCTTGTACGAGGTTTTCTTTCGCAGGTTTTTCTTTGTCCACTTTAAGGTTTTGTTGCCTTTTATGGTCTTGACCTTCTTAAGCGAATTATTATCGCCACATCTTACGAAGAAGACGTCATAGCCTGCCGCGCCGTCGATCTTGTTCCACGTGAGCACGAGTGATTTGCTGCCCTTGGATGTCATCTTCGCAAGAAGCACGCCGCTTGCCTTGGGCCCATTACTCCAGACCGCAGTAAACTTGTGGTCGCCCGTCACCTTGTACTTGCTGCCAGGTTTATAATTCGAGCCCTTCCAATACTTGAAGGTGTATCCTTTGCGCGTTGGAGCTGCCGGCATCGTTATTGTTTTCCCCACGGTCTCCTTTACGGTGATAATGCCCTTTTTACCTTCCAGCGTACCGCCATTGAGATCGAATTTGAGGATCGCTGTTTTTTCCGACGTATTATTCCACTGGGCGTAAAGCGTAACAGTACCGCCGTCTGCATCAGTCAGGTTTTTGACGCTCTCTTTATCTGCAAATTGCTGTCCGCTGCCGTCCTTCTTCGTGTTCCATCCCGTGAATTCGGCTCCGCTGCACATGAACTTATTTGCGAACAGCTTTTGTTCCTCGTCATAGACCATGTCCTGATCTTCCATCTTGCCGATGACGGCAGCGTTCGTATTAGCATCAAAATGCACTTTGTATGTATTGGCCTCTACGTGCGCCATGATCGCCGCCTGGCCCTGCACCTCGATGGTCTGATCCGCATTCATATTGTAGTAGCCTTCCCATTCAGGGGTAATTCCGACAGCATCGTATCCGCCAAAGTGGTAGCCTGGGGCGACCTGCGCCTGCAGCTTCATCTTGCGACCTTCCGGAACGACAAAGGTGTTATCAGAAACCGGCTGTATAGTTCCTTCTGAGTCTTCAAGAACAAGGCTTGTTATCTTATCTGAATATGCCGGGTCTTTCTCGGTGCTGACAGTGTAGTAGTCGAATACGGCACTTACAGGCTTACTGCCGTCATACTCGATATGCTGTGATGTCTTTTCATAGCCGTTACTCTCAAAAACGAGCTCGTAGTCATCAGGAGGAAGCGCTGCGGGTTGCCTTCCGGGTTGTTGCGCCTTGCTTGTATCTAAAGTGTACATACCATCCAAATAATCCGTTCGCATCGTGAAGACCGTTCCGTTTTCCGATATCAAAGAAAAGCCGTCACCAAGTTCTTCCTGTGGTACTCCATCCTTAGTCACGGAAACGACGATCTGTCCTTGCCCTACCCATTGAGCTGTTAATTCAACAGGCTGAGGGTCATTATAATAACCACTAGGTGGGCCGCCGAGGTTGACGTAATTCGCTTTGTCTCCAAGGATTATACCGAAACCATCAGTTGACCATCCAAGGAAGCCATGGTATCTATAGCCCCATCCTATTTCTCCGATCGGCTTCAGCTTGCCCGGCTGGTCAAATACTACCTCTTCCGTAACATCATCATCGTCCACTTCTCCCGCTTTATAGGTGATCGTATACGTCTTCGGGTTCCACTGAGCGTAGAGCGTTATGTCTTTGTTGTTTTTCGATAATCCTGATACTATCGCATTGTTCACATATCCTGTTCCTGTGCCATCGGGTTTCGTGTTCCAGCCGTCGAAAGTGTATCCGGGCAAAACAAACTGGTTCGGTGGGAGGTCGCGCTTTTCCACACGCGAATTAAAATGCAATTCCGGCATCGCGCCTGTAGGTGTTGTTGATGCGTTCTTAGGTGGGTTAGCATCGAAGGTCACATTGTAGCTGCTTGGTTCGATGGTGAATTGCTTGCCCAAAATAAAGGTCCCATCACTCGTAAGTGTCTTGGCGCTCGGGATCTTCACCTTCGCGTAGACATAATACGTTCCTTCTCCGATCGGAGCTTTATCCGTTGGCCCGTATTCTACCGTTCCGTTTACTCCCGTATAAATGAACTTTCCATCCCATTCGGCGTAATCGTATGGAAACCCCTCTGCATGGCCGCCGGGATAGTTCTTCAATTTCTCAACCACGAATCCGGCTTCCTTTGGCTTGCCGTCATAATATGAGTCCGGCCTGTCAAGGATGATCAGAGGCCACTCACTGAATCGACAAACATGCTTGCCGTCCGCACCGTCATTTTCCCAATCGCACTGGATGTAGACAGTATTCGAACCGTATTCCTGTGTTATGCGGCTGTTGTTGGCGTGTTCATAAGGATCGTGCTGATTGACCTTCGTGCCGCCTGCATAAGCTTGATCCGCCATCATAGGCATCATGGTGAATACCAGAGCCAGGGACATCAATATTGTCAGTATTTTCCCTTTCATGTCAGCTCCTTTCTACTTCCGGCCGTTATCTCACATGTCTGTTTATCCGTATTTTAGCACGGCTTATTACACGAAAGGTATATTTCTGTTCTGTTATCCAAAAACTTCTTCATTCTTTGTTGCCAGTTTCAGTTTCGACCGCGATTCCAATTGCATTCGTCGCCCCCATTAACTAAAATTTTGTTAGTAACATTATCATTTGCAGAAAGGAGAAGCGTATGGGCAACAGTAGATTTGATTGCGTGGTGATCGGCGCCGGTATCGCGGGAATGTCAGCCGCGATCACTGTGGCAAACGCGGGCAAGAAAGTCCTGCTACTCGACCAGCACAATCTGCCCGGCGGCTGCGCGTCATCGTTCGTGAGAGGGCGTATCGAGTTCGACGCGTCGCTGCATGAGTTCTGCGGACTCGGCAAGCCGGGAAGGTGGGAACTCCCGGGCCGCATCATGATGGAAGAACACAAGCTGGGCATCGACTGGATATGGATCCCCGAGATGTACAGATGCATCGGAACCACAAGAAGCGGCAAGCATTTCGATGTCAAGCTGCCGACCGGAGTCGACAACGTCATCAACGCGATGGAAGAGATAGTCCCGGGCAGCAAAGAGCCGATGAAAGTGTTCATGGACCTCGCCAGAGAGTGCGTAGAGGCCAACGACTATTTCTCGGCCAACATGTCTACGGTCAAGAAGGACGGCTTCCTTAAGACCGACAGTCTCTATTACATGAAGAACTTTTCCAACTTCCTCAAAGTCGCTGAGCGTCCGTTCAACGAAGTCATGAGGAACATAGGTATGCCTGAAGATGCCATCGATATACTCGACGTCTACTGGACATACATCGGCGCGGACTACTCGAAGATGAGCTTTGTGCATCAGGCGTGGATGTTCTACCAGTACGCTAACGTGGAGCCAACGATAACCCGCGACAACGCTCACGGCATGACGATGGCCTGCATGGAACGCTTCAGAGAGCTGGGCGGCGAGCTCTGGCTCAACACGAAAGCTCACAAGGTGTGCGGCGACAAAGACGGCAACATCATCGGCGTCATGACCGACGTGGGTATGGTGGAGACCAACTACGTCATCGCCAACGTCAATCCTGAGATCGCGTACAACAAACTGCTCGACGAGAACATCAAAGTCCCTGAGAGAGAATACAAGCGCGTCAACGCCGAGAAGCACGGTATCAGGTTCTTCAACGCGTACGTCGCCTGCAACAAGAGCATAGAGGAACTCGGCATCGAGGACTACACCATCTTTATGCCGGGCTCGTTCGACAACGCGAAGAACATCAAGGACTCGAAGTCCTACGAGGACAACACACACTCCGTAGTCGTCATCTACAACGTGGTGAACCCGGATGCTTCGCCAAAGGGCACTACAGTCATGACCTTCACGATCTGCTACACCGAAGACGTCTGGGGCGACTTCACGCAGAGAGAGTACGTGCACAAAAAGCAGGAGCTCTTCCAGAAAGTCATGGACAACTTCGAGAAGGACACCGGCATCATAATCCACGACTGCATCGAAGAGATAGAGCTGGCCACACCATGGACCTTCGCGCACTTCCTCAATACCCCTGAGGGCACGTCGTATGGCTACATGGTCGACAACTGGGATACCATGCTGTCGAGGCTGATGGCCATCAGAAAGGACCAGCCGATCAAGGGCTTCAAGACCTGCGGCGCGGCCGGCGCCAGAGGAGACGGTTACAACATGACCTATACCAACGGCAATGATATAGGCAAGATCATTCTGGAAGAAATGGAGGGCTAGGACATGTCAAAGGTCAAACTGAAAAAATACGGTCTTAAAGACATCATGTACTTCACGAACAAGCCGAAGGAACGTGAAAACAAGATCCAGAGCGCCTCTTCCGCCAAGACCGCGGCAACATTCAAGTGCAATGAGAAAGCGGCGCAGCGACATCCGGATGAGCAGTATTTCGTGATCGAGAACATCATCGACAGAGGCAAAGGCGTCAAGTCTTACCAGATGAAGAAACAGGACGGGACGGAGGCGGCATTTTTCCGCGCCGGGCAGTACGTGGTGATCCGTCAGGAGATAGACGGCAAGCTGATCGCGAGGCCTGTATCGATAAGCTCGGGCCCGGTCGACACTCTCGAGGGCAAGCTTGAGCTCACCGTGAAGATGGTCGAGAACGGCTTCCTCTCGAAATACATCATCGAGAACTGGAAAGTCGGCGACGTGGTGAGGACTTCCGGCCCGCAGGGACTGTTCTATTATGAAGGTTTCCGCGACGAGAAACACGTGATCGCATGCTCGGGCGGCAGCGGCATCACACCGATACTGTCCATGGCAAGAGCCATCGCGAGCGGGGACGAAGACTTCAAACTGACGATATTGTACGGCTCGAGGACAAAGGCAGACATCCTCTTCGCCGAAGAGTTTGCTGAAGTGCTGAAGGCTACCGACAAGGTGAAACTGGTCAACGTGCTGTCTGACGAAGAAGCTGACGACTGCGAGCACGGATTCATATCCGCCGAGCTCGTGAAGAAGTACGCGGGCGATGAAAAGTTCTCACTCTTCGCATCGGGGCCTCAGGCAATGTATGAGTTCCTCGACAAAGAGGCCGACAAGCTTAATCTCGACCTCAAGCACTACAGGAAAGAGATCTTCGGATCCATCAAGGAGCCTTGGACGCTGCCTGGATACCCTGCGGAGGCGAAGGACAAAGTCTTCAAGCTGAAAGTGAAGATGTGCAATTCGGAATACGACATTCCTTGCAACGCCAACGAGAACATGCTTGTCGCGCTCGAGAGGGCCGGCATCGCCGGGCCGAACAGGTGCAGAGGCGGAGTCTGCGGATGGTGCAGGAGCAGACTGGTGAGCGGAGACGTATTCATCCCTGAACTGACAGACGGAAGACGCGGAGCCGACAAACGCTATGGCTACATCCATCCGTGCGCGAGCTTTGCGCTCTCGGACGTCGAGATCGAAATACCAAATAGGAAGTAACAATAGTTGCGTCAGTTGCGGGTTGGCACAGGATTGGCGTAAAACCAGCAAAAACCTCTGTTTTTCGCCAATCTGGGATCGGTGCTCAGTTGCGGGTTGGCGCAAAACCAACAAAAAGCTCTGTTTCTCGCCAATGCCTCGCAGGCAAAACTGCCTGAAAGCCACTGAAATGTATAAACATTCAGCGCGACTTGTAATAATTAGCTGAAAACTCATTATTCATGCCGTTTGACAGCAGTTTGCTTGCCGGACCGCCAATCTTAAAAGAGAAAATTGACGAAGATTCTGCCAATTTAGCAAATCTTCGCCAATTTTTTTATGCGAACTTATCATTTCAGCTGGTTTTCACCACTATACTGCATGCATATTCATGCATATTCTTTTTTCACTTCGCCCATCACGCGTCAGGAGCAACTGACCAATCCGCGTCAGGGCTCTTTCCAAACACTCGTCAATTTTTCCCATAGTTGCTCCTCTATATGCTTTTCACATGCTCTTTGTTGCCAGGTTCGCCATATTCACGCCTCATAGCTTCACTAGAGATGACCCACTGTTTACCGTATTTACAGACATCTACTCCGTTGATCAGTTTCCCATACGAAATTGCTTTGCGAAGCGTGCTCTCGTTCAATCCCCATATCTCTGTTGCATCTGAAAAAGCGATCAATCCATCAAAAGGCGTCTTGATTTCCACTCCATTCGCAAACAGCTCGTCACAAGAGATATCCATCTCATCGTCCCAAACAATGCCATAGCCACCTACATCAACCCTGGCCTCACCAAAAAGACCCGGTTGCTTTTTCAGCCTTTTAAATTCCGGAATCCTCTCAATCAGTACATTCATATCGTATTCCTTAGTTACGCCTTCAGAGAAGTGAACAGTCAGGCAAAAATCAGGAAGTATATTGATCGATTTTATTTTGTGAAACATTTATTAACACCCTTCTACTCTAGCGGAGACAACTTCCTGAACTGCTGCGTCTCCCACATTTTAAGCAACTCGCTCTTGTTGCTTATGACCCATTCCTTTACCATAGCTGAAGCCTTCGGAGGCAAATAGCCCTCCAAAACTTCACAAGTATGTATAGAAATAACAGCTACATCTTCACCATAAATCGCATGGATATGAGGCGGGTTGTGTTCCGCTTGCTGAAAATACATACGAATAATAATTCCGTAAAACCGTGATATAACCGGCATCCATAATCCCCTTTCCCTTTCGGATGATTATATCACGGTATCGTGATAGTTTCAAGTGTTTGAACACAGCATCTTGACAGGCTATTTTGCCAGCTTTTCACCCATCTTGAACGCCTTTTCGCACTCCTTTGGGAACACGGTCTCATGATCTCATTCTTCTTGATCATTCTCACAGGCTCTGCGCGGCTATACGGCTATGCGACTGTCGCCAGTGCTCTGCCGCAAGCAACGTAAGCGATCTTCTTCACGTGTTCGATGGCTTTCTGCTCGTCGGTCATTTCCTGCACTTCGATCTGTGCCTGCTCGGCGCCCTCTGTCTGAGACTCAGCGCCCTCTGTCTGAGACTCAGCGCCCTCTGTCTGAAGCTCAGCAGCGGCGGCAGGCTGTATCCTGTCCATCACCTTCCTGATTTCTTCCGCTACAGATTCATCGTCCATACGGCTGTCCCGGATCGTGAGGACAAGAGTGTCCAGTGAATTGAGCACGGTCTCGCGTTCCATCTTGTACACTATGGAGCCCTCGAATTCCGGCAGAGCTTCGATCTCAGCGATGCCCAGGCTGATCTCCTTGACCGCTTTGATGTCCTGCAGCATACCCTGCACTTTCTCTCTAGCATTAAGAGAGATAGCAGCCGACTGCTCCTTGGCGCTCTGCATAAGCTCTCTGGCTTTGCTGCCATCTTCCATTATTTCCTTTGCCCTGTTCACAGTATCGCCTGTGACATTCTTTGCCAGATCGCCGACTTCGTCCGCCAGCTTCCTGGCTCTTTCCAAATACTCGTCAAATTTTCCCATAATCGTTCCTCTTTAAGCTGTTCACATTTCCGTTAGTTATAGGCGTAGGTGCAGAGCTTGATGGACCTTCCGTCGGGAGTGGTCAGATACTCCGCATAGCGCTTCAAAACGATGTAGTCATCGTAATGCTCATCATATACCGTTTCATCCTGCACGAAGACGGTCTTGATCTTGTAGTTTGATTTATTGGATCTCCTGTTTATCTGCTTTACTTTATAGCTGCTCTTTTTCTTGCTTTTCCCATTCAGCTTCATGACTTTCTTTAAAGTCTTGACTCTATCCTTGGAAAGGCATTCATAATAGATCTTCCCTTTGCTGATCGCGTATTTGAAATCTATCTCCGCAAGGCGTTTATTGTTCGTTCCGTTTAGTTTCACCCTGTATAGAAATGCGCGGTCAGGATAAATATTGGAATAGTAAAGATAGCCTTTATGGATTTTCATAGCTCCGGGCCCGGGCTCAAACGGATCGCCGGTTTCTTTTACGATCCTCTTCTTATCGCCCGTTTTCAGGTTGACTCTGTATATCCCCCGGTTCGCGGCACAATACGCATAGCCACCTTTTACTATCACCTCACAGTAGACGGTCATCGTCTTTGTTCCGGAAGAAGCATACGAGACACCCATGCTCGATATGATAAGCGCCATGACGACCCCGAGAACAACAGCGATCCGGATTTTCTTCGATGTTTTATTCATATGTATCCAAAGTGTCTCCAAGTGTATCCAAATTGGCAGGGCTGTGTTTTCCCTTTACTTTATGTAGTCTTCGGTGAATGTGCAGAGCTCAACAGACATCCCGTCCGGACCGGTAAAGTAATCCGTAAAGTACTCGGTCACATTGATCTCACCGTCGATCTCTTCTTCCTCGGTCCTTTCCAGCACTCGCTTGACCCTGTACTTCGCTTTATTTGTTTTCTTGTAAGTATTCTTTACTTTATACTTACTCTTTTTCTTGTTTTTCCCGTTAAGATCCATTACCCGCTTCTTTACGGTATGTTTCTTCTTGTAGATATTATACGTGTAGTAAATCTTTCCTTTGCTGAATGCGTATGCGCCGACGTTGCCGACCAGCTTCTTGTTTTTACCATTGAGTTTCACTCTATACAAAGGATCGTTAGCTTCACCAAAAAGACTGTAGTAAAGATAGCCCTTATATATCTTCAGGCCCTTTGGCTGCCCCACGATCCCGGCGTTTGAATGCTCAACGAGCCTCTTCTTAGCGCCCGTTTCCAGATTGACCCTGTATATCCCCTCGCTTGCGGAACAATACGCATAGTTGCCTTTTACTATTACCTCATCGTAAACAGTCGCCTTCTTCGTTTTTCCTGAAGCGGCATACGAAGCACTCATGCTCGACATGATAAGCGCCAGGATGACCCCCAGGATAACAGCGATACGTGCTTTTTTACTGTATTTTTTCATAGCCCATTAAACCCCTTTGTAAGCATCAGCTATTTTTCTTTCTTGTTGAGCAGGTACCCCGCGACAGCTCCGACGATGCCGCCGAGGATGTGCGCCATGTTCGAGATATCGTCCTGAACCAGGATGCCTTCATACACCTGCTGGCCGATGAATATGATCGCGACCAGTATCACGGTCAGCGGGATCTCGCCTTCCTTGAAGCTTGTGAACGATGTCATCATGATGAACGCGAACACCACGCCGCTCGCGCCGCAAAGTGCGATGCTTGGCATGAGAAACCACGTAACGAGGCCTGTTACAAGTCCGGTAATAAGGATCACCTCGATGATGGCCCTCGACCCGTACTTCTCCTCGAGCATAGGCCCGAGCAGCAGCAGGTACATCATGTTGCCGATGTAATGGCTCCAGCCGGCATGCCCCAGTACGTGGGTAAAGAACCTGACGTAGGTCAGCGGCGAAGCCAGCGATGAGTGGTAGGTCATGAACAGCATCTGGTTGCTCAGGCCCGCGGTCAGATAATTGATCACCATCACGCCGAAGCTCAGGATAACGAAGCTCAGCACGACAGGTGAATTGAATGTGATGTGTCGTTTGTTGCTCATTTGTTTAGTGATTACTCCCTCGGTCTCTGCCCCATTTCGGACGGCTTATCTGCCAAGCTATAAAGCACAAGCCCGCCTTTATTATCATACCCCGTATCCCAGAGTTTTCTGAGATCAAGCCATCTGAAACCGCTGTACGTGACGGTCTTTACCATCAGAGCGCCGGGCGTTTCATCGTATCCGTTTATCAGATACCAGTGCCACACGTAGTCTCTCATCGAACGGTCCCTGTGATTAAGAGTAAGAGTCGGGATCGGACAGCCGGCGTCGATCTGCCTGACGATGGCCTGAGCTGCCTTCTCATAAGGCTCGCTACCGTCCAGGGTGTCCATGCTGATGCAAGTGACGCCCCTGTCGCTCAGGTATTTGGCATAGCCTTTCACATAGATGTCCAGCCTGTCTATCCCGGTCATCCGCGGCCACAGGTACTTTTCCATCAGATGGGCGAATTCGATATAGTCGTGCTTCGACAGGTCCTTAAGATCAAAGGGGTAAATGCCGTCGACGCCTCTTCGCAACGCGAAGTATAAACTGCTGTCGCAGGCAGTCTCAGCCCCACAGCCACCTATACGCATCATGAAAGTACGGAACCAGTCCTGATTGCCCCCGTACGAACTGCCTATAACGAAATGCTCGAGCTCGCGTTTCACTGTCGTCGCCCCGGTCTTGATCTAGAGGTAGGTAACAGTCCTGGCCTAGAGATAAGTGACTGTCTCGGTCAGCGGCTTTCTTGAATCGTGGTTCGCGAGCGGACCTGCTCCCTCGGCAGCGTATCCAAGATCGAGCAGCATCAGCACCTCTTCATTCTCTGGAAGCCCCAGCGCCTCAGCGGCTTTGTCAGGATCGAAGAAATTGATCCAGCAGCTGTCTACGCCTTCGTCGGCCGCGGCAAGTATCATGTGGGTCGCGACTATGGTAGCGTCCTCGACTCCGGAATCTCTCTTGCCTCCCGGATAGGTGAAGACATTGTTTTTATCGAATGCCACGACAAGCACGGTAGGAGCTTTGTAGCGGCATGGTGTTAGTGTGTCGATCTTCGCGAGCATCTCCTCGGACTGCACCACGTAGATGTGCTGCTCCTGGAGATTCTTCGCGGTTGGTGCGAGGCGTCCCGCAGCCAGAACAGCCTCGATCTTCTCAGGCGCAACAGCGTCGGCCTTGAAGCTCTTGCATGAATAACGATTCTTGATCACTTCTTTGAATTCCATTTGTTCTCCTTTATATGCTTATACACTTATATACTTTTATGTGTCATGTGTTTCTGTATCATCTATATGCTCAAATGCCTCTGCAGCATCATGATGATCCGCGCCGTGAGACCCCATATGCAGTACCCATCGTATTCGAAACAATCAGTCTCGCCCGTGTAGCGGTAGTCGCCGTAATACGACAAGTAATCGAGCAGCTTGTCCGGCATATCTTCATCCGCGGTAGTCTTCAGATCGAAATGTACCGGCGCGCGATCAGCAAGCCACGCCAGCGGCAGCAGAAACACTTCCCGCACTTCATCCTCGGACAGAGCAAGCTCATCAGTGCCTTCAATGTACAGCAAGCCGGCAACAGTATATATCGTTAAGCCGTCGGTCGTATCGACCGGATCGAGTTCCGATATGACCTCGATCTTATCGGGCGTTATGCCAAGCTCCTCACATGTTTCGCGTACCGCGGCCTCAGTGATAGTCTCGCCGAGTTCTACTCTCCCGCCCGGGAAGCAGATCTCGCCGGGTTGCTTCACTTTGCCTGATCTGACTTCGAGAAGCAGCGACTCGCCGTCAGCTGTTTTAACCCGTGGGATCAGTACCGCGTATTTGCTTGTGTTATGTTTTTTGCTCATGCTTCATTTTATCCGATGGCTTTATCATGGTCAACGAATCAGAGCTTTGAATCAGCGCTTTCAGAAATCAGCGGAAGTATCCGCCTCTGTCAAAATGCGTATGGCATATTCGCGGAATTTCAGCGCGGCCGGCGACAGATGTCTTCCTTTGGCTGCCACGATACCAAAGGTCACAAAGCACGGAGGATCGAGCGGACCCCAAAAAGTTAGACTTTTGCTCCAGCAAGAAATTGCTGGGGTTTTTCTTTGGAACTTCGTTCCGCTATTTGTGACTTGAGATTCCAATTGTTTGGTACTTCAAGCAGCAAAAGACGGTCTGAAGCACCAAGCCCCTCGGTCCGCCTTTATGCATTTAGCCGCAGTATAACAACGTAAAGGTGAATTCTTGCATAGTTATTCATAACTGAGTTTTTTATTTCATGTCATTTCGCGGAATATCTATAAATTCACTTCATATACAACAACGGCAACAGTTTTCCATGAACAGGATTGGAACTTCGATCCGGTATTTATGACTTGAGATTCCAATTATTTGGTACTTCAAGTAGCAAAATGGCAGCCGAAGCACCAAGCGTAAAAGATGAATACGTATACTTTGGCATAATAAAACTGACCTCCTCAAGTTAGATTGCCTGGTCTAACTTTTGGGGGTCAGTTCATTGAGCACCCCTATTTTTTCCCAAATAATTGCAAAAGCGTCTCTTTTGATTATTTGAATGCTCCCAGAGGAATCTCGTCGATCACTCCATGCACGTAACGCGCTATTACGTCATGCTGCTGGATTTTGACAGACTTATAATACTTTTTAGGCACCTTTTTCTTAGCGTATTTAACAGTCACAGTGATTATGGAGCCACCAGGTTCTGTGATTACAGTTTTTGTCAATCTTCCGTTGTTGTATGTGTTTACAGCAGAAGTTTTGTCTGTCACTACAGTGCTGTCTACCGGAGAAGCCTGATTTATATTTGTTATTTCTATCAGATTTCCGTGGGTATCGTACGTGTAAGATGTAGTATAATCCGGGAATACATCATCATACCACTGAATCAGATATCCGTTTGAATCATACTTATATATTTCATGCTCCCCATACTTATTGGTCACTTTTTTGATTCTTCCATTTTTATTAAGCTTACACTTAAATTTATTAAAATCACCTGCCTCTTTTGAGTATATTTCCTTAACCCCCTTCAGAGTTCCTTTTTTGTAATTGTATTGCTTAGTGTAACCTGTTATATCACGCAACTTCTTTACCGAATTGTAACGCTCCTTTATCAGTTTTTTGCCCTTGTAGGTGAAAGAGCAATTAAGGTAACACTCATTACGGCGCTTTGTTATTACCGATGCGTTGCTTTTATAACTAGTCAAGAGTCCGTTTTTATTGTATTTCAGTTTACCTGTAAAACTATCGGCGGAATAATAATATTTCCCTTCTGAAATAGAAACTTTGACTGAAGATACAACATAAACCGTCTTCTTTCCCCCGGACGCAGCAGATACCTCACATGGCGTTACTACGAACGTAAACACGAGCAAAGTACTGACAAACAGTGAAAACAACCTGCTTCTGAAAAAATCTTTCACTTTCATAAATATTTCGGCAAAAACGCACCAAATCCTATAAGGCCGATGAGCATTGCCTTTGACCCCCTCTCTAGCCCTTTTTCCGGATCTGCATCTTCTTACAATCAACGATACCGATCCTTAAACAGAAATAACTTACAATATAATTATATACCTCTTTCTACCAACCTGTAGCTTTTAAACCAGCGATGCTTTTGCCGAGTTCGAGGATCTTCTTGTCGAGGACCGCGAAGACTATGTCTATATCGTAGTCGGCATGGGCCTTCATCCAGTCGTTGCAGGATTTGACAGCAACTTGCCAGGCCTTGTCTTTTGGGTAGCCGAAGATGCCGGCCGAGATGAGCGGGAAGCCTATCGACTTGCAGCCTTTTTCTTTGGCGCGGTCAAGAGACTCTTGGTAGCAGCTGTAAAGAGTCTCGGGCTCGCCCGCTTTGCCACCGTGCCACACCGGGCCTACCGTATGAACAATGTATTTCGCCTTCAGGTCGAAGCCCGGTGTGATGACCGCGCCGCCTGTAGGGCATTCACCGATCTTGCTACATGCTTCGGCCAGTTTCTTCCGGCCGGCGTGCGCGAAGATAGCTCCGCAAACGCCCGAGCCCTCGGCAAGTCTGCTGTTGGCCGCGTTCACGATGCAATCCGTATCGAGGTCTGTGATCCCGATCTGTCTGATGTCTAAAGTGCTCATTTGCTCACCTCCATTATCTGGCACATATCTGGCACATCTGCATAGTCTTGAGCGCAGCTTCGTGGGATTCCGTTGTCACGCCCGCGCAACACGCTGGGTCGACCGAGATCTTCACCTCAGGCATCTTCGCCTTCAGCAGCAGCGCGTTCGACACAACACAGATATCCGTGCAAAGACCGATTACCTCGATCTCGATGTCCCTGCGCGAAGCGATCTCAGCGATGTCGTCCGCCAGCGTCACACTTCCGAAAGTCGGCTTTTCATAAACTGCCGCACCATCGAGCAGCTCGGCGATGTCATCCCTTATCTGCCAGCCCTCAGTTCCTCTGATGCAGTGCTCGACAGGCAGGTTCCTGCCCTCCTGCGTATTCAGATAGTCCGTCTCATGAGTGTCCATGGTGACGAATATGTCTTTGTTATCATAGGAGCGGATCTTGTCTTTGACGTTCTCGACGATCGCCACAGCCTCGGGAGTTCCGAGCGCGCCGTCAATAAAATCATTCTGCATATCTACTACAACAAGTATCTTTCTCATTACTACCTCCGGCTGTTTTTCACAACAGCTTCTCTCCGGCTGCTATTCACAGCAGTTTTCCTTCGTCGTCTTTATATACAAAGTCCGTTGTGCCGCCGCATTTGCCGCACTTATACGACTTATATCCAAATCCTTCGCCATATCCGCCAAAGCCCGTGCCGAGATCAGCAGAACCACAAAAGGCGCATACCAATTCAGCACCGCCACCGCGGTTGTCCACGCGCCTGCGTTCGCCGTAGTTTGGCAAGTCTCTCATGTTCCTGTTAGCGGAACCGCTGAAACTGAGATCGACTCGCCGGGCGTCATCTTCAGTCATCACCCATTTGCCATCAGCCATAATACTCTTAATGATACAAACGCATTGAACAATCAAATACCGTTTGAAAGTGCACCCCCCTGCTTATTTTGCATTTTCAATATAGCAGATTATCTGTTTTCGCTCAATGAAAACACCCCGCTGTAGCGTTTCTGGTACACTGTCTGGTCCTGTGCGATCCGAGCATTCTCTGCGATGATGTCATGTGTCATCTGAACGACTACATTCATCTCGCCTTCCAGCTGTTCCTTTTCCTTGATCAGGTCGTCAGAAGGTATCAATGAGGGAACAGCCTTGAAAAGCGAATTCCTGCAGTATACAATTGTGGAGTGAAAAAGGAGGAATTCAGATGAAAAAGTTTTTTGCACTGTTTGTTGCTGTTTTGATGATGTTTGCTTTTGCCGGATGCGGCGGAAATCAGGAAGAAGCTCCGGCCCCTGAGGAAGCGACTGAGGCTGTGGAAGAGCAGGTCGAAGAGCAGGTCGAAAAGGCCGTGGAAGAGCAAACTGAAAAAGCCGCGGAACAGGCTGAGGAAGTCCAGGAAGATATCGGTGTCGATATGGCCAAAGAGATCGCTCTTTCTGACGCCGGCTTTGCCGCCGGGGATGTCGAGTTCACAAAGGCTCAGCAGGATATAGATGACGGATTGAAGATCTATGAGGTCGAATTCGTACAGGGTGAGACGAAATACGAATATGACATTGACGCCCAGACAGGAGAGATCGTCGATCGTGACACAGACAGCGTCTACGATGACTGATCGCTGAACTGACAAGGCTATAATACAGTAAGAGGCTGTTGCACTAAATTCAAATGCAATAGCCTCTTTCTACTAACAAAAAAATCACCACCTTGAGATGTGGTGATTACTGGCCCTTTAACTTCTTTTGGGGTCTGACCTCACAGGTGTAACTTTTAATACCCAACAGCAAGGCCGAACATCAATATAGCCGAGGTAAGGACGAGGTTCAGCGCCTGGAACTTCCAGGAATATTTGAACCATTTACCATAGCTCACGTCAGTCAGCCCGAGCGTGATGAGGAGCCCAGCGTTCGTAGGATATATCACATTGCTGAAACCATCGCCGAACGCGAATGCGACTATGGCAAGCTGCATGTTGATGCCAAATAACTGAGCAAGCGGCGCGATTATCGGTATGAGCAGGAATGCCTTGGCCGAGCCCGACGATATGAAGAAGTTCATCACCAGACATATCGCGTATATGAAGAGCACGACTTCAGCCTTCGACATGCTTCCCGCCATTCCCGCCGCTCTGAACAGCAGAGTATCGAGTATCTTGCCCTCTACCATGGTGTACTTGATCGAAGAAGCCATGAGTATCATGAGTATGGATGGGGCTATGGCGATCATGCCGTTCAGGAATGTCCTGCCGAGTTCCTTAAGGCCGGTGCCGGATATGAGAACAGACGCGATCCCCGCTGAAAGGAACATCAGCGCCACTATTATCATGGTGTAGTCCTGGAGCGCCTTGATGAAGCCCGAGCTCAGCACTATGGCGATGCCTATGCCGAGTATGACGGCAAAGACTTTGAGCCCCTTGTCCATGCGCTCGTCCTGAGTGTAATCTATGCCGGCAGCGACCTCTCCGGCAGGCTTCTCTATCCTGAGAGCGTGTCGTCTGACAAACCACAAAAGCAGCGCGTATATCAGAACGAATGAAAGCGCTCTGAGCCACATGCCGCTGAACATTGGAAGTCCCGCAAGGCTCTGCGCTACTCCGATGGTGAACGGATTGGCGATGCCCGCGGCAAAACCACAGCCCGTCGCCAGAAGCGACATGCCTACGCCGGTCACCGAGTCCCATCCGAGAGCCAATGCGAGCGCCACGACTATAGGCGCCATCGGGATGACTTCCTCAAACGACCCGACCAGAGAGCCGAGCGCCATGAAGAAAAAGATCAGGACGGCCATCAGCTTGTACTTGACGTCTCCGAATCTGTCGACTATCTTGCCCAGCATGTAGTTCATCATGCCGCATGCCGTGAGCGAGTTGAATACTCCGCCTATTACGACCAGGAATATGAGCACGGCAATTATGGTGCCCGAGCCTTCCGCTCCAAGCACCAGGAACGGTGAAAGCAGCCACTTCCAGAACGGGATGCCCCCTTCCACATAATGGAAGCCCGCGTCCGTGTCTATGACCGAGTGCCCCGACTCGTCTACGACCCTGGCGTATTCGCCGCCCGGGATCACTAAAGTAAGCACATAAGTAGCCACCATCAGGATGAAGATTATCCCGATGGCTATAAGGAACGACCTCGCGCCTATGTTGATGCCGTCGCTGTTGTCTCTCTTGCCCTTGCCTGCCATCTGTCAGCTCCTTTCAAGATCAAACGTGCTGATACATGTATCTGTAATAATCGACCGCAGGCACGAGAGTATCGATATCGACGTATTCATTTACGCCGTGGATCGAATCCAACTGCTCAGCATCGATGGTGTACGGCAGGAATCTGATGCACTGGTCGGAAAGCTTTCCGAAAAATCTCGAATCCGAAGCGCCTGTCATTATGTACGGCGCGCATTCGTCAACGCCCGGTACGGTCGCCTTTACAGCTTCGGCCGCCAGTCTGAACGCTTTGCCTCTGAAGTCAACAAGACCGGACTCAGGTTCTTTGGAGATCACCTCGACTTCAATGTCATACTTCTTTGCTACCTTCTTTATTGCCTCGATCGATCCCTCGCTGCCTTGATGATGCGAACATCTCATGTCGCCTACTGCCCAGACTTCTCCCGGGATCACGTTGACTGCCTCGCCGCCTCCCGCCATGGTGAAGGCTAACGTGGTCGCTACCATAGCGCCGGTGGTGGCTCCAAGGAAAGGCATCAGCAAACCAAGCGGTTTTCTCAACTTGTCAGCCTTATCGGTCAATTTGCCTGTCGTCCCGCTGTACGGAGCCATGATCCTCAGCATCTCCGCTACAGCCGGAGGCATCTCAACATCAAACACCTGATGGTCGTCGACGTATGCCATGAACTTGCCGAGCCTTGCCAACGGAGTGTTCTTCTCAGGGACCGAAGAGTGGCCTCCGGTCGATCTCGCGATGAACTTGAGGTTGACTATGCTCTTCTCGCCTACTCCTATCATGGCGAAAACGCCCTTTGTTCCGCCTATCGGGTCGCGGACTATGTCGCCGCCCTCATCGAATACCATCTCAAAGCGCATGCCCTGATCGTACATCCAGTCGGCCACTTTGCCAGCGCTTTCGCCGTGGGTCTCTTCGTTACAGTTCATCTCGAACCAGATGTCGCGCGCAGGTATGAAGCCTTCAGCAGCCATCTCGTCAGCAGCCTGGAGCATGGCCCAGAATCCGCTCTTGTCATCGAGTGAGCCGCGGCCCCATATCTTTCCGTCAACGAGCTCCGCAGAGAACGGAGGATACTTCCAGTCTTCTGCCTTCGCAGGCACCACATCGTAGTGGTTCATGAAAAGCACCGGTTCCTTTGACTGATCAGCGCCCTTCCATTTGAGGACCATCGCGCCGTCGAACTCCCGGTATTCGCATGCCTTGCGTATATTCGGGAACAGTTCCCAGGTAAGCTTGCGGAAGTTCTCAAAGTCTTCAGGACTGTTGCCGCAGCTAGGATCGGATACAGTCTCCATCCGAATGAGCTTGCGGAAAGTCTCTATGTATCTTTCCTGTCTTTCTTTATTCATCATTCATCACCCATTTGTCTTCAACTATGCATCAGTTACTTTGGGCAAAAGCCTCTCATGATGTTCAATTAGATTTAATGAATCAGTCAACTGTCTCACTCTTAGTTCACCCTCAAAGAAATAGTTTTACAGACACCATTCTGCGCATATGCGTAGATTTTACATTTGCCCTTCTTGATTCCCTTGACTGCGCCGCTCTTGCTGACCGTTGCGATCTTTGGATTCGATGACTCGTAGCGAATACCCTTGTGAGTGGTAACTTTCTTGCCTATGGCTTTTCCAGCGAGTTTGAAAGTCTTGCCTTTCTTCAGGGTCAACTTGTTTTTCTTCACCTTTGAGCTGACCACAACCTTTGTAGGGTTTGTCTTACCTTTTGTGGCTACGTGTATCACCTTTGATGTCGAAGCTACCTTGTTATTTCTGTCGAGTGCTACCACAATAAACTTGTGGTATTTGCCTTTCTTCAGAACCTTATTATTGATTTTCCTGACATTGTATGTTTGTTTCGTTGTCGAGGCTACCTTCACGAACTTCGCTGACTTGCCACAGGTATTACCGTAGATGACATAAGTCTTAGCTCCCGTAACCTTCTTCCATGTCAGGAAGATATTTGTTTTCCCCTGCTTTGTCGACTGCAACATCAGTGGAGCGAAAACGGATCCCTTAGGGTCGCTGTCGTTCTTCCGACTCGTTATCGCTTTTTCGGCGGCTTCAGCAGAAGCTCCTTTGCCGAAAGCCGTTCCGTCAGCGCCCATCTCCTTCGTCTTATCGATGGTTGGTGCTGGATTCGTCGGTTTCTGCCCTTCAGGCTGCTCTTCAAGTTTAGGAATAATAATATCGGATTCGCTAATCTCGTATACTCCGTTGGCATCGCTAAAGATCTTCCCACATTTTGAACATGTCCAGTATTCGATATTACCCGCTTCTGTTTCTGTTGCATCTACAGCATCTGTTTTTATCAAATCATGACTGCCATCAACGCACGTGTTTTCAACTATCCTAAACTTTACAACGGATGATTCTATCCCGGTATAGTTGTCGCATTCTTCAACAGTTGCCTTGACATAGTATTCGCCCGCTTCTGTAGGTGCAGTTTCGCTGAACTCACCATCGACTGAATCGCTATATGTGTAAATTGGCTCACCAAATTTCGCTGCTGCGATTGGCATTGGAACGCTTCCGGTATTGACATCATCACAGGCTAGCTCCTTTGTCCATGCATTCTCAGCTTTCAGAATATTGAAAGTGTGCTCGCAAATGCCATAGTATTTGCCTGTACCTACGCAGAAGACCGTTGCCTGCCCGGCATCAACATTATCTCTAAATTCAACAGTATAATCAGTTCCTGCTTCAAGAACCACTCCATTGATAGTTATTCTTGCCTCTGGTTCTATCACCTCTCCTGTGTACTCGACATCAGGTATTTCATCAAATACTGCATTTTCAATATCTGTCTCGTCCGTTTCTCTTATGATTTCGATCTGGACATCAGCAGTATATTTACCGTGTTTTGCAGTAACTGTGATCGTGTCTGCATCCTCTTCATCGCTTATTGTAAGGAGCCCGGTTTCCGAGATGCTTGTTTTGTCGGAGCTTACCGACCAGTCAAACGACTTAGTATACTCATCAATTCCGGTCAGCATTCTTGCTGTGAGATTATAGGTGCTACCAGGCTTTGCTTTTTTTGGGGCACCACTGATTTTGATCTCATTGATCGGCACAAACTCATGACCGTTATTCACAGAATAAGTATTCGCAGCGGTATCTCTCTCTCCATAGATTTTGAGTGAAATGCTCTTGGAAAAAGCATCTGAGCCGATTTCATTTACGCTTGCAGGGATCAACACTCTTTTAATGTTTACATTATTGAAAGCTAATGATCCAATGGATGTCATGGTCTCAGGAAATACAACATCGTCAAGTTTCCATGAAGTGCAGCCGCTAAAAGCCGAGTCCCCAATTTCAACAAGGCAAGCCGGCAGTGGCTCATTTCTGATCCATGATGAGCAATTAATGAAAGCGCTGTCGTCTATTTTTTTGACACTGTCAGGTATGTTCACACTCGTCAGATTAGTGCAATCTGAAGCTATTTCTGCAGGTATCTCCTCCAGTCCCTCTGGCAGAATAAGCGTCGTCAAACTATCTTTACTAGCATATGTTGGTGATAGAGATTTATGATAACCGGACACATCGCCGTCTCCGAGTGTGTATTCTATCGCTGTAATATCATTACAGCCTTCAAAAGCGTTAATATAATAATAACCGATCTCATATGTAAGACTTATCGGTAGTTTCAGTTCTCTTATGCCACTGCAATAGGAAAATGCATTTAATCCTACGCTTTTTACCTGATCTCCTATTACCAGTTTGCTGATCCCACTGCAGTTAAGAAACGATCTTCCTTCGATTACCGTGATCCCTTCTGGTATCGTCAACGTTCCGGTTATGCCACTGCAATCTTTGAATGCAGAATAACCTATGCTTGTTAGGCCTTTAGGCAGATCCTCCCAGTTGAATTTGAGTCCTTTGCAATTTAGGAATGCCTGATATCCAATTTCAACAAGTCCAGCCGGCAGTGGCTCATTTCCGATCCATGATGAGCAATTATTAAAAGCATCGTCCCCTATAGTTATGACGCTGTCAGGTATGTTCACACTCGTCAGATTAGTACAATCTGAAGCTATGCCATCAGGTATCTCTTTCAACCCTTCTGGCAGGACAAGATCAGTCAATGAATCATGCGCGCAATACAAAGGGGAATACGAACTATCATATCTGGATACGTCACCGTCTCCCAGTGTGAACTCTATCGATGTGATTTCTCCACACCCAGAAAATGTACCGTTTTCCAAAGCATGTTCGTAAGAAAGAGTAATTGGAAGTTTCAGTTCTTTTATACCGTTGCAAATATAGAACGCTTTGCTTCCTGCGCTTTTAACCTGATCTCCTATCTCCAGTTTGGTGATTCCACTACAATCCAAGAAAGTTCGATCACCGATAATTGTGACTCCTTCCGGAATCGTTAGTGTTCCAGTTATTCCACTGCAGAAAGCAAACGCTTCAGCGCCTATACTTGTCAGGCCTTCGGGCAGATCCTCCCAGTTATATGACAATTCATGACATCCGAAAAACGCTTTCTCGGGTATCACTTCAAGTGTTTTAGGGAGCGAAAGCTCAGTTATTCCTCCGTTATTTTCAAAACAACCATCTCCTATCGTTCTGACGCCTTCAGGTATTGACACTTTCTTTGTAATAGTGTTCTCCCAGCCTCGATAGCCAAAATATTTTTCATTGATTTTAGTTATATAATTCTCGCAGGTATGTCCATGGAAGACCATATCTGTTACATTTCCATCCGATGAAAAATATAATTTGAGCAACTCCATGCCCGTATCGCCTATTTCGCTGGAAATCAATATCTCATTGCTGACAAATTCGATAGCCTCATCTATATCACTCTTATCCCAAATTGTTACATATGTCTCTTTTCTTATCTGCTCAATGTATGCTTCATTGTCTCTCTTCCAGCGCATCCAGTCCTCTTCTGTAAAACTTTCATCTGTAACTTCCGCTTTTACACGCATGAGTCCCCTTAAAGTTTCCTGATAAGAGCTAATATCTTCCGCTTTGTTTATAAAGTATTTTATCAATCCTTCATTTGTATCTATTGTGCTTAGAGTCTTAAATAAAGATTCGGGCTCTTCTATTCCATCTGAAACCAGTATCGACTGCATCTCTGACACCGGGCGTTTTCCCAGCCCCCACGCAATGATATCCGTGACAAGTTTCATGTTTTTAAGATCTGCAGGGCTATGAATAGTATCAAGTACCCTGACATATTGAGTGATATCATCCACTCCTCCGAAGTCTTTCAATGTTACAGTCTTAAATCTGGAATCAGTATTGTTATTACTGCCAAGTACAATATCTTTTCCATATCTTCCGAATCCCCATGATTCAAGCGGTACCTGTGTGATCAAATCACCGGAATAGTTGAAATTGAAAATATTATTATAGGCAGCTGCATCAATTTTTACCCTTGGGCATGCGAATGTGTATGCAAAAACCCCTGATCTGTCTATATAGCTATAACTTGAATCACTCAGGTCTCCTGCCACCAGATTCGCAACAGCAGCGCCACGACTATGCCCGCATAAAAAGACCTTTCGAGTAGAAGGGTCATGACCATCTTTGGCGAAGAAATGATCTTCAAGGGCTGTTGTAATATCATTTGCGGCAAGTCTAAAGCCTTCATGGTCATCACCTAATCCCACATTAAAATCGCTGTACCATTCCGCGCTTGACGGTGTTCCCCTAACCGCAACAAAATACAGAACTGTGCTCTTACCATCAAAGCACACTTCCTTCTTTCCAATCATAAAGCCAACATAATCATTGTCCTGGAAGTCCGATACTCTCGAGTAGTTATATGAATTGATTTTAGACATCCCCATCTGCCTAAACGCTGTCTCTATGTTGCTTTGGTTATATGCGCTCGCAGCCAGCCCTGCGCCTATCTTTGCGAGTTCTGGATCGGGATCAGACATATTAGAACTTCTGAGAAGCAAGCTGTCTTTGTAGGTGATGTAATTGTCTAATGAACTTTTTGCGACAGTACCATCGTAATATGCCGAAATGTCTTTATAATCCTCTATCTGCTCGGCCTTATCATTTTTGTATGAATAGTCAATAACAGCACTCCCGTTAAATGTTCCTGCAGTATCCGGAGTATCATTATTGAGCTGCCCGAAAATATTGATAAGATTTGTGGAATTACCTTCACAGATTATATCCATAGGATACTGGCAAGCACCTTTGCCATCCGTTCCCTCGTAGTACTTTTTTGCAGCAGACTCAAAAAGTGTATATATTCTATCGTTGCAAATTTCGATTTCCTCCGCCATTGGAGGAAGAGTTATATTTCCTTTTTTGACGATAGTATTGACCGTCGAATCACCAATACCAACTTCAAAAATGTGCATTGCACTTGGTTTTTTTCTACCTTTTGACTCATTTACCACGAGCCAGTCTCTGCCGTCAACATTTGTAAAAGCTGCCCCATTGGCATTCACAGGAACTGAAAATGCATCACTACCCGCGAGAGTGGCCTTGTCGTTTTCAAATATAACCTTGAATCCGTGTATTACGCTGTTCGTAGCAGTATTATCAGTTCCAACCCACAGTCTATCTCTATACCATGTGAGGAATGATACGGTGTATCCGCAGTTATATGTGGTATCGAATGAAAGACCGACAGCATCCTCTCCAGCATTAACAGCTGTCCTAAGTCTGTCGATCGATATTGCATCGATCCTTCCCGTTTTACTCTGAGCGACCCATACTCTAGAGCCATCAAATGCTATGCCACCTACATGTGAAGAGCAGATCGAGGTATTAAGATCATCTCCTTCAGCTTCACTGAACTCTCCATTATTACTGTATTTGTACAAACTGATAGTAGTCTTATAATTACCGCTCCTGTCCATTACATAAATAACTGAAGGGAGTGTAGTATCTTCGCAATATGCAGTTATTAGAATGAACTCATCGGTAAGACAGAGCCCCTGTGGGATCATCTTATCCGTTTGTCCATCTGTGAGCCTGCCTGTCTCTACCCCGCCGGATTTTTCAGGAACACGAAGATGAGTGTTGACTAGTCCCGGAATTGCGCAGTAATTGTCATTCGTTGTATCGAACCAATCCCCCATGGAATAATGATCGAATGTTGCATTTCGTTCCGCATCACTCAGTTTTAAAGAGCTGGAAGTATTAACTGCAGCAAAACTGCTGTCGAAAGACAAGCACATAACAATCAATGCCAGCAGGCAAGTAACAACAATATTTTTTAATTGCTTTATTCTAGTATTCATACCCATCGACTTATAGCTCTCTCAAAACCAGTATCGTCGTCCCCAGGTTGTCGCCCGGCTGCACGCGAACCACTATCATATCCTTCAGGCTGGTGCCGCGGTTGTATCCGTGGATCAGCTTGATCTGGTATGTGCTGTCGTCAGCGTTCTTCAATGCTTTGTCGATCACCTTTATCGCTTCGTCCTGGAACAAGCCGTGAAGATCGATCGCAGGGTCTTCTGTGCTGACCACTTACGTACACAATAATTATGACGTTGATGATTGCTTTTTGTAAATATCCAATCACAAAAAAACGCCCCGTTCTGATGCCGGAGCGATAATCGATCGCACAAAGCCCATCTGTTTTTCTCGAGTTACTATATTGGCGTAAATCCGCTGTTTACCTCCGATTTACGCCAATCGCCACTTGCGATCGGTCTCAGACTCGTCTTGTTTCGTCTGATTGTTGGCGTAAATTTACTGTTTTCCTCCGATTTACGCCAATCGTCACTTGCGATCGGTCTCAGACTCGTCTTGTTTCGTCTGATTGTTGGCGTAAATTCACTGATTTCCTCAGATTTACGCCAATCACCCGGAATGATATGCTTCGATGAAGCCAAAAGAATTTTTATAGTCCATTTAGCGTCACGAGATCAGGTCAAGTCCGAAATTGTGTGTAAATTGCTCATCCTGTAAAAGATCGATTCGGTCTGCACCAGACGACCCGCGCTGGCGGCAGGGTCTACTAAGCCTGACGACAGCTGTAGAGCGTGCGTCGGCTGGCATGCAGACCCCGTGAGGCCAGGGGAGGCCGAACGGACAGCGAACATTGCATACACTGTTTCGCAGAGTCTGCATGAAAAATGTGTCATAGCTCTCTCAAAACCAGTATCGTGTATCATATCCTTCAGGCTGGTGCCGCGGTTGTATCCGTGGATCAGCTTGATCTGGTATGTGCTGTCGTCAGCGTTCTTCAATGCTTTGTCGATCACCTTAATCGCTTCGTCCTGAAACAGGCCGTGGAGATCGATCGTAATTATTGGGCTACCCACTACTTCACTCCCAGTATCTCTTTCATGTGCGCCGTGTATGCCTGCAGCACCTGCTCCGCCGGGCCTCTTCTCTCCTGTTCGTATGTTCCGAGCTCGGCCATAGTCAGGATCGACGTAAAGATCCTGCCCTGATGCGGGATCGACTGGATCAGTCTGCTCTGCAAGCCCTGAGGCGAATCGCACACCGTCAGCACGACTTTCTCCTTCTTAGGATAGACGATCACCATGAATCTGTTGGTCGCAGGCAAGCATATGTACTCCGCAATCGACCCCATGGTAGGCCTTCCCATAAAGAAATCGCCGTACTCCTCTTTGTTCCAGTTGGCTTCCATGAATTCAAGAAGCTGCTCTTTGCTTTCCCATTTCCTTCCGGATTTGATAACCTGTCTTCCGATCATAGTGGCACCTCCTTCTAGATGAATACCATCCACGGGTGATCATAGTCTTCGCGTCTGTAGTAAGTAGCCGTGAGGCTCTTCTGGTCGTATACGATGCTCCACTCAGTCGTGTGGAAGTCGTCGGGGAAATTGCTCTTGGCCACGCCGGCAAGCTCGTCTCTCAGCTCATCAGCCGACATCTCGGAGCGCTCCGCCAGATGAGCCATCACTTTTTCGTAGCGTATGTGCGACTGCTCTGTCCCGATGCCGTATTTAGGTCCCTTTTCGAGGTAGAAATTGGTGACCACCGGGCTCTCATTGATGACCAGCTTGTCGTCTATGTACTCCGCCGCAACACATCTGCCCTTAGCATCCGCGATCGCGACGTGACAGAAGAAGCCCTTCCACGAGCGCATGTCGCAGTTCTCGAGGATCTCGATCGCCTGCTCAACATCAGCCGCCCTGTCGAGGATGGTCCTGACAGCAGTTACCACGATCTGTTTCGGCAGACCTCTGTCCTGAGTGATAAGCGCGTCTTCATCACTGATCATGTTGACGGACAGGCAAACTCCCTTCTCGTTCATGCCATCGACCGGCAGATACAGCGCGAGAGCTTTGATCACGGAAGCAGGCAGGAACTTGCCCGCCTTTCCGAAATTGCCGGTGATGAACGAAGTGTCGACAGTCGATACCGACTTGTAGCCGTCATGCGGCTCGTTCTTGAGGATCAGCATCGTGTGAGGCTCGAAGTCGTAATTGCGGCCGAACAGATATCCGCGCCCGTCGCTTCTCTTCACCTGCACCGCCGTGCAGCCCGGTCTCATATCGAAGTGAGCCGGAGCCTCGACGTCCTTGTACCCCAGAGCGAAATGGCTCAGCACGAACTTCACCAGTTCCTGGCTGGTGCCGATCCCGCCGCTCGCGAGCATCTCAGCGACGCCGTCATTTCCTCTGAAGAGGCTGAATGCGCTGTGCTCATTTATCTTTACTGTCCTTTTCGAAGGACTCAGTATCCTTGTTACCGCCATGTTTTTCCTTCACTTTCAGATGCTTACCGTCGCGATATATTCCATATCTTTAGGCACATCGATCGCAGGGTCTTCCGTGCTGACCGCAGGCGCCATGCCCTCTTCCTCGAGGCCTCTGACGAAGTGGTAAAGCGCGATCCCTATATCGATCTTCTGCATGTCCCCGACCGCGTCGCTGATATAGCCTTTGTCATGTTTCTCATAGAAGTGGTAGCGGCCATCCTTGCGAATGATCCTCCAAGGCTGCTTGTTGACAGCCGAAGGAGCCCACCTCACAAGTTCCATCACTTTCGCGATGCTGCCCGACTCTTCGAGCGGTGTGGACATATCGCCGTCAAAGAAGATCTCGCTGAGTGGCTTACGCACATCTGCCTTTACGCCCTTCCTCATCATCACTTCCTTGACCGACTTCTTGGCGGCCGGATAGCCAAGCGGACTTACGCAAGGCATGCGTCTGCCGGCAGTGAGGCCTGCTGACCTCTCGAAATGATCCCTCTTCATAGTTCCGCCGATCCAAACAGTCCCTATGCCAAGCGACCATGCGTACAGCACCAATTGCTCAAATGCATAGCCGAACGCGACGTCGGCATACGGCACTTTGTCGACAAGCCCCGTGACATACATCTTCTCGCCCGCGAGGACAGGGCTCGAGAGGCCGTACTCCTCCGCGTCCATGAACACCCAGTCCACCTTGATATCCCACGGATTCGTGATGCCCGCGGCATAGTCCTTGATGGACTGCAGGTCTTCAGGCGTAAGATTTCTTCCGTCATAAGTCCTTACGCTCTTGCGTCCCATCACTACTTCATATAAATCAGGCATGCCATGCACCTCCGTTTTATTTGAAGCGGTCTATAACTCCGCTACGATCTCGGATACAGCGACAAGCGCCGCCTCTCCGCTGATAGACACTCTGCCATTACCCTTCATTTCGCAGTACAGATGTCCCCCGCGCTTCGATGCCTGATAAGCATGTATCTTATCCTTGCCGAGCGCCCTCGACCAGTAATCGGCTATCTGGCAGTGCGCAGATCCGCACACAGGATCCTCAGCGATTGCTAGTTTTGGAGCGAAGCTTCTGGACACGCAGTCCGCGTCCTTGCCCCTTGCCGTGGCATTCTGGATACGCCCCTCGATCTTCTCGAGCATCGCCTGGTCTGGCTGCATTTCCCTCACCTGCTCCTCGGTCTCAAAGACGCATATAAGGTCGATCCCAAGGACAGCCTTCACCGGGCGGACGCCGAACGCCTTCTCCATATCGTCGGTCACCGGTATTTCCTTAAGATCGTATGTAGGGAAGTCCATCTCGTAGAGATCGCCTTTTTTCGTGACCGTAAGCGCCCCACTGAGCGTGTTGAAGCTGACCTCTTCGCTCCCAGGTTCGTAATGATTGAGCACTACGTACGCGGAAGCAAGTGTCGCGTGCCCGCAGAGTTCCACTTCGGTGCCCGGGGTGAACCATCTGAGATGGTAGCCCTCGTCCTCTTTGACGATGAAAGCGGTCTCCGACAGATTGTTCTCCATCGCGAGCTTCATCATGGATTCTTCCGCAGGCCAGCTGTCCATCACGCAAACAGCCGCCGGATTACCGGAAAAAGGTTTATCTGTAAACGCGTCAACTATGTATTGTTTCATAATCCGCTTTCCACACTTTCTTTGTTTGCCTCTACAATCTACTTATTAATGATTTGCGCGCCGAATGGCGTCAGCGATAGCTTCGCCAATTTGAAATACTGCTTTCCGAATGGAATGCCTATTATAGTAATATACAAAAGACAGCCTACTGCCAAATGGCCAAGAGCCATCCATAATCCAAATAAGATAAGCCATATAATGTTAGCTATCGTCGATACTGCCCCTCCTCCATAAACTACTTCCTTTCCAAACGGACAGAACGACAAGCTAGCGAATTTAAAACACTGTTTCCCGTACGGAATTCCTATAATGGTGATACACCATAGTATGCCTGATATGATCCAGGACAAACCACTAAGCAATCCTCCAAGAATCAACCAAAGTATGTTTCCTAATATACTCATTTATTTTAAAATGCTCCTTTCCTATCTGACGCATCTTCATCTTTTACTGTGCAGAATTCCTCAAGCAAAGAGGACATGTCTCTGAGCAGCCAGACGAAACCTTTAGCTGTCCTTAGATCGGGCTCTTTGAAGTGATTGCCCTGATTCATCTCGAGCACGCAGTCTCTGCAAGACGGGTCGCGCTCAAGTATCTCGATCTGCTTTCTTATATTATCTCCCACTGTCCTCATGACAGGGTTTCTTGTCTTCTCTTCTTTGTCTCCGAGGCTCAGATAGACCTTCTCTGCCTTGATGCTATTCTCCCCGGCGTAGTCTATCCAGCCAGGGAACCAGACTGATGGAGATGCCGCAGCTACTCCCGCGAACACATCCGTCTGATAAGCTGCCCACAGCGAGAAGAATCCCGCGAGTGAGTATCCGCCGATATATACCGGGAGATCATGCCCATGCGATACCTCAGGCAGTAGCGTCTTGGTAACATAATCCAGAGTCTCTCTCGCTCCGCTGCCGAAGCTTTCGTCGCCGAACACTGCAGGAGCAGCCCACGGTGCGAGCTCGCTGTTCCAGTCGTCTATCTTGAACGCAACAAGAATGAAGCCCTTGCCCTCTGCCAGCCTCGCGATATGATCTACCTCGCTGTCGAGGACCTCCAGATCATGATCGTCCACAGGCTGTATGAGGATGGCTTGAAGGGCACCGTATTCGTATATGTAGCAGGCGCGGGAGCCGATGGATGTTTTAGTCATCATTCACGCTTTCTACTCTATACCCAATTTCTTATCCGGATGACACCATCCGCATGCTATCCATCCATGATTATCTTGCATATCTTTGATTTCTTCTATCGTTAGCTCATATTCTTGGTAATGCTCGTCACTGATTTCATCAACGCCTCTGCAAGAAGGCATGTGATATCTCATTCTACTCGGATTACTGTTTAAAATTACCGCATAAGTTTCTTCAGAATCATCGGACCCAATTTCGGTATCTTCGACATCATCTGTCTCGGCATCAATGTCCTCTTCGGCTTCTTCCGAATACTCGGTTTCGTACTCGTCTATATCTGTCGATACTTCTTCAGTGTCGTCTGTTTTAATGCCACTTGCACTTGCAGCAAGATTAGTGCCACATGAAGAAAAGACCGCACAAATTAGCGTCATTACTGTGATAAGGATAATCGCCTTAAGTCTATTTGTCTTCATATCTCTGCCTTTGGATACCCCTTTTCTCAACTACGCTTTATCTATATACTTCGACATATATTCTCTGAGAGCCGGATCACACGCATATACATATGTACCTCGTATGCCGCGTGTCATGAGTGTGGCATAAATGTTCGTTATATACTCCTTCAGTTCTTTCGTATCTTTCAAAGCAGTCTTGCCCTGTAAGTCGTGGTATTCTCGTTTATCAACAACAATGCACTTATTCTTTTTATCGTACTTTATTTCATTGCCGAGTATCACACCGGCATAGTTAAGATCATATCCCTGAATAGTGTGTATGCATCCTATTTCATTTATTGCATTTTCTGAATTAACCCAGTCTTTATTGACTGTATTCCACTGATAGCTTTTGTTGCCAATTGTAATATCCATTGCATCAGGATTCTCTTTTGATAACCATGGCCATGCATAGCCTGCCACTACTCTGCATAGTCCATACTTTGAATCCTTCTCCTGAATCTTCTCAATCATTACATCAGGATCATCATATAATCTGAAATCATATGTGTTGGAAAAAGATATCTTTTCTTCAGTTGGATTATCACTGAGGATAGATTTTACATACTGTATATAGTCCGCTCCACCCTGACACCTAAATTGTGATTTTAATTCATAAATGTTCTTATTGCCTATCTGCTTCTGCAAAGTTGTAAATCTTTCCATGTCAACATCCGAAGGCTTTACTGTTTGCATACTGTCGTAGAACAGGACCTGATTCTTGCTGCTTTTCAGTATCCAGTCGAGTTCAGTACCTTCTTTTCCAAGCCCGAATTTACTGTTGTTATTATCAAACGACGGGTACTGCGCCAGAGCTTTTCTCTGCCTCAATCGGTGAGCCTCATCTACTATCAATAGGTCATAAGTATCCTTAGGTACCTGTGTTGGGCTCAGAACCATACCAACTTTGAGTGAATGAACTCCTCCGAACACTCTCTTGATCGTAGTTCTAAGCGATTGCATCGGAACCACGAAAGCAATCTTCATCTTTTTGAGTTTACGAAGATTTTCCGCAATATACTGATATCCTGGGTCCATCTCTATGTCATTCTCAATCTTCCCAGTACCTGCTTCAGCGAGAAGCTTCATGAGGTATATCGCCAGAACTGTTTTGCCGGTACCTGCCCCGCCATTGACAAGAATAGTCTGCCCTTTTCCGCTGTTCTGATAATCGACCAACTTCTGAACTATTGCATCTACTATCTTGTACTGATCGAGACTAAGCGACTTGTAAGGGGAATACTTAAATGTATCAAGGTTTTCAATTTCCTTGATTGTATTCTTTGCGAGCTGCGCATTCCTGAGTTCTTCCCAGATTTTTTGGAACTCTTGCTCATATTCATCTTTTTGAAAATAACTATGAGGATGCATCCCCATATTGCTGTTCTGCAACTTGAATTGACCATCACCTGACATATAGTTAATCAGATAATTTTCGAGATCTAGTATTACAGACTTATTGAAAGCATCATCACTAATAAGGCTGATTTGCGTCAGCCTCCTTCTCTGTGGATTATTAAAATGCTGTCCTGCTCTTATGGCAGCATTTACAGTTTCCCCAACATAGGCCTCCTTGTCATTGTTGATAATATATACAACAGGCCAATCCGCACCATATTCTTGATGTCTCAATGCTTCAGAAGTTTGTGCATTGAAAGAAGTGATGTTTTTTATATATGCCATGTTTATAGTTTATCGTACTTGGTACTGATTCCCTTTGCTTTCTCGATTGGGTATTTCTTCTTCGTCTTTTCCAGTTTGTCCAAAACGATTTCTTCTATGCTTACTTCGAGCTTATCCGCCAGCATGATACAGTAACTCAGAACATCTGCTAACTCCTCGCAAAGATGCTCCTTGTCGTAGTTATTGTCCCACTGGAAACATTCCAATAGTTCCCCGGCTTCTATGCTTATTGACTTAGCCAGATTCTCAGGAGTGTGGAACTGATCCCAGTCACGTTCCTCATTAAACACACGAAACAATTGTTTTAATTTGTCCATAATACTGCCCCTCAAATGACAAAGTCTTCTATACAAATCATTTATTCAACCTTTAACAATAATCACATTGAGCCACTTAAAGTCTTTTCTGGATAATGAATCCTCTGTGTACCAAAGCTCGACAATTCTGAGCCCTTCAGCCATGTCAGATAGCTCCTGTATATCTTCTTTTTGGAAATTTCGCATATAGCGACCAGCGTCATCCAAGCCTGTCTCTATCCCCGACTTGACTGAAATGTAAAGGGCGCCTCCTTGCTTGAGATTGTATTCCAGATTGAAAAAAAATCTCTTGCATTCCGACTCGCTAAGATGCATGAGCGACGCGCAGCACCAAATACCATCAAAAGGCTTGTCTGAAACCCATGTGGACATTTCCGCCTTAATCACAGGTATTCCGAGACTCTTTTTTGCGAGCTTTGCCAGTTCTTCCGATGCATCAATTCCAATCACATCAAATCCCATATTTTGGAACGCAAGCACATCTCTGCCACTTCCGCATCCCATATCAATAATTGTGGATTTATCCGGAAGATATGCTGTGAATCTCCTTCTGGCTTCGCAAAGGTCTGCGCCTATCGTTGACCGATAATAAAGATCCGCGTTGTTGTTATAGTAGTCTATCGTGCTGCTCTTTTCGTGTAGGTCCATTTGCGAAACCCCATATTCTTTGCTGACTCATATACAGGCAACATTAACTCCTCAAGCTGATTTGTAAAGTACAACTCTGTCTGTCCGGACCGGTACAGTTTATATCTAACTTCTTCGTTATTAAGATTCTCCTTCGCACACTTATCAAACAGCTGACGAGCTCTATCATCGCTCTCTACAACGAGATAGGCACCGTACTCAGCTCTTGCAAGCCTACCAAAATAAGTGTCCCAATCGGGGAGATTATTGCTCTTGCTGCTGTTGATGCTCTTCTCGGTAGGAATGAGATTCCACAATTCATCACTCGCAACATATGACCATGGAACGAAATGGTCAATAGATAGACTACTTGTCGTAAGTTTGTCGCCACTGTATATGTCCACTACTCCACCCTGGCGGATGATGTGTTTCCAGTAATTGGTAGCGGCAGTGAGCTTTCTTTCCTGAGGAGGATATATTTTGTTTGAAATCCCCGGTACTGTCGGATTCCTTCGTTGAAGATATGTGATCAGATTGAAATCCGTCCATCCGATAAGAATACCGAGATTGTTCTGAAGGTACTCCATCCAGTCCTCACCAATGATGATCCTGTTGTCGAGCGCACCGTTATGCTCTATGAGATACATCACACCATCCTGAGAATTAATGTAGTCAGTGATCACAGTGGTTTTGTACCACATCTTTGAGTCAGGAGTCTCTATTAGTGGTGCCTGCAGTCTGTACGGAACGTTCTGCGATAATACTCTCATATTGCTCCTTAGTTCCCTATCATCACTGCTTCGAAGATAAGCGAGAAGAACTTCCTCCTTCTCAACAGGTAGGAAGTTCTCGTTTTCTCCAATATGTAAAACAGTCTTCTCAAGAGTATCAGCAGGCCCCAGATTGAGCTTGAATTCGCTTACCATGTACCAAGCGTCAATAATCATTCTCTCAATCAACTCACGAAAAGAAATCTCACTCCGTCCTAAAGCGACCTCGTGAAGGATAGCCTTGAACCAGAAGAGTTTGTAACTCTCGCTCTTGTTGTCAAAAATTCTGGCTAATTTCTTTGTATTCAGTTTTTCCGAGTATGGAATCTGCATTTGCTTATCCTACAAATTCAGCAATTTGACCGCCATCCTTTCAATTACATGCTTTTTAATAAAGCGACGATCTCTACATCTGCAGGAAGCCAGTTAACTGTATCAATATCCTCAATACTTAACCACTTTGCAGCTTCGTGCTCTAAGAGAGCAAGGTGCTCGCTAATTAATTTGCATGTAAAACAGTCCATTGAAAGATGGAACGTTGGATAATCATACTCAACTCTTGTGAGAAAACCTTCAACTTTGATTTCTGCATCCAGTTCTTCCTTGATTTCCCGAACTAAAGCTTCTTCAGCCGTTTCTCCAATCTCTATTTTCCCGCCTGGAAATTCCCACCAGTCTTTATACTGTCCGTATCCTCTTTGTGTAGCAAAGTATTTTGGAGAACCATTCTCTTCTTCTGATACTATAATTGCTGCAACTACTTGTATCCGCTTTGTGTTTTTTGAGTTTTTCATAAAAACTATTTCCTGATATGGCTGACTATTGTCAATGTGTTAAATAATCATATACATCACTTCTAACAGAATGCTCCAATTTAAGTTTGAAGTTCATTATTGGCAATTCTTTGCCGTTTTTATCTGATATTGTAGTTTCTTCATGATTAATTGGCTTGACTCTACCCATATAGTAAAAATCTGTGCCTTCTCCGTCACTCTTTTTTACAAAAAGATACATTCTTAGTCCGTTATTATAATTATTGATGATCTGTTGACTCTCGGTACTATCTTCAGAAACTCTGCTTCTTGTCATCCAACTAAACACCTGTGGATCTATAAATCGATCCTCATACTTTGTCGTCTCTGAAATATCATCTTTTTTCTCATAAGTTACAAAGATCGGACATGTATCATATTTAATTCTATATCCATAGACCGTAGAACTATCATCTCTTTCCCAATCCAAGATTCGGCAAATATCTCTTCTCGAATATTTCTGATACAAAACAAGTCCGTCCTCATCGACGTCACTGAACCACTCTCTGTTTCGCATTAGACCATAATCAATCAGGTCCTTAAATGCATCTATGAATTGTTTATCTCGTTTGCCAGAAACTTTAATTACATTGAGATAGGCAGAACATCTTCGGATTTGCTTTTCTTTGGATCTGCCTGTCATCTCAAACAAGGCTACCTGCTCATATTTAGCTTTGTCAGACTGTGTATTAAGAAATGACTTGTCCAGAACCCGCAACGCTGATTCATAATCAGCTTCTCGAAGCTTCATATCAAATTGTGCAAGTCTCTGGCTTACCCTTTCGCTATCCACCTTGCCATTATCTATCAACTCTTGCAAAATAATAAGTTCGTGTGGTCGTTTACCGTTAATTACCTGTGTAGAAATAAAGTCCAAAGTCTTATACTGTTTATCTGTGAACACTTCAAGTCCGCATTTATCATCATATTTATGGGCAAAGCTGTAATAAGACTCATTGCTATATTCTGTAAACAGAATTGGATCTATGTCCCCATACAGATAAAACTCAGTAGCAGTCGGCATTCTGCCAAGCCTATCACGGAGACTGTTATACTTTTCTTTAAGAAACGTGAGTGGAGTAGTTGCTTTATCAATAGCTTTGAATATAGACTGCTTCGATATCTCATCAAAATGTATTGAAGAACACCCAGGTATAACGCTAGAACCCTCCATCAAATACTTTCGCATATTGTCTTTGTTATACGTTCGGTCACCAGAAAGAGCTATCGGGATAAGGAAGTTGTTAGAATAGTTTCCAATGAAATCTAGAATGACAACATACTCCTTGCCTTCTCTCTTTCTTAACCCTCTCCCAAGCTGCTGAATGAAAACAATGGAACTCTGTGTCGGCCTTAACATTATTACCTGATTGATCTCAGGTAAATCGACGCCCTCGTTGAAAATATTTACAGTTAGGATGTAATCAAGATAATCTATGCGATCATCACTGACAAGTCTCTCAATCGCATCTGATCTTTCCGCATCCGAATTATCCCCTGATAGAGCCAATGTCCTAAGTCCTTTAGCATTAAACTTTGTAGATAACGCCTTCGCTTCTGCGACAGAAGAGCAAAATATCAATCCTTTAACTCTTCCACCGGAACATCCATAATACGCAGCTTGTTCCATTACATAATCGACACGTTCTTCACGAGTTAACAAATTGAATATCGCGAGATCCCCTTTCTCCAACCTCTTGATCAATTCGTCCGCGTTATCATTTTGCCCAAATGCAATATCTTTGATTCCGAAATAATGAAACGGACACAGTAGATCATTTTCTAGAGCCTGCTGTAACCGGATTTCATATGCGATATTATGATCAAATAATTCGTATATGTTGCCGCCGTCAGTTCTATCAGGTGTAGCTGTCATACCAAGCCAGAAGTCAGGTTCAAAATATTCCATTACTTTCTGATAACTTGATGCCGAAGCATGGTGCACTTCATCTATAACTATTGTGCTAAAGTAGTGTTTGTCAAATTTACGAATAATTTCATCTTTAGAAATCATTGTTATCATGGCAAAGACAAAGTCAGCTTCTGTTATAGCTTCAAAGTTTTTATCTTCTCCGGTAAGCAGCGCCATTTTCCTATTTAGACCAAACACATGCTTGTATGAGTCTTTGGCTTGTTTCAATATCTGCTTTCTGTGAACAATAAACAGCACTTTTCCCTTCGGTGCTATAGCATCCCTTACGCCAAATGCAGATGCATAAGTCTTTCCTGTTCCGGTTGCAGAAATGAGAAGTGCACGATCCCTACCGTCCTGAATATTCCTTTTGAGGCTCGATATAAACGAAACCTGCATAGAATTAGGTTTAAGATTGCTGGCTTCGAAGCTAAGAACCGCTTGCTTTGAAGCGATTTCGCGCTGTTTATGTATTGTTTCGTACTTCTGCTTATATTCGTTTATAAAAACAGAATATTCCTTCGATTAGTCTGCTGCGCTACCGTATTTCTTTTTAAACTCTTTCTCCTTTTTTTCTCCCAATGCATTATTTGTAGCAAGTATATATTTCCTGTTACCGCCCACCATATTGTTAAGTAACTCTGTAGCATGCCCTGTAGTCCCTGAGCCAGCAAAAAAGTCCAGTATTACAGCATTAGGATTATCCTTTGTTGTGGCATACAAGCATTCATATACATTCCATATGGATTTAGGAAAATCGAAATCATTACCTGGAACCATGCTATTTATAAGCTGTGTTCCATATTCATTGGCATCATATTTCTTATCTGTCCACACCGTCTTATAAGGTGCAAATGGTTTACCTATCTCTATATCAAATACACCTTTTGATTCCTTCACCCGCAAAATCGGAAGAATAGCATCAACTGACTGCCGTGCATAGCGCCATTTCCTTTCTACGCCTTCATTATCAATCGGATATACAACTATTTCACCTTCAGCGTTCACTTCATTCTTACTAGGATGTATGTCGTTATCCAAAACATCATCAAATCCTGTTATTATCTCTCCATTCGTCCGTATACCATAAAAACAGTTCTTTGCATCTAAACGTTCAGATTCTGAACCCCAGTTACGCAATGGGCTCCAGTCTATTTCTTCTTCCTCAACCTCTTTTTCTCCGATTACTTTATATCCTTTTCTATAAACAAATAATGCATATTCATTCGTATATGAGAAATTATCACCCTGTATCCCTCTCGGATTTTGAATAATCGTAATGACATCTACGGCATAGCTGAAGCCGAAAACATCTTCCAGCAAGAGTTTTAATGCTGCTATTTCATTTTCATCTATAGCACATATTAGTACACCGGTATCTTTTAATAATTCACGAGCAATAGTCAACCTGCGTTCCATCATGGCAATCCATTTGCTATGACGAAAAAAATCGTTCGAGTCTACGTAATTATTATTATACTTCCAGTTTTTCGCCCCCGTATTATATGGTGGATCAATATAAATAACGTCAATCTTATGCTTGTGAGTCTTTCTAAGCAAAATCAAGCTGTGAAGATTATCTCCTTCCAGCAGGAAATTGAATCCGTCATCTATCATTGCTATTTCTCTCGATTTGTCTTCTGTAAATACAGGGATTTTATTCACCATTTCATCTTCTACTTCTTCGGAATGTTCTTCCCAGATGAGTCCGTATTTTTTCCGAGTCAGTTCATTCTCCACTTCATTAAGAACTGCTACTGTTTTTTCATCAGCAGAAGACCTTATCTCCTCTATCATATCGATTGCCGTGCCTCTACCATATGATCCCACATATCTGCTATGTGCAGTTTCGGAGTTTGAATCCCAAAACTCCAAGTTGATAGCCTTTGTTATCCTTTGATAACGTTTTGATATAATACTTCTTGTTTCCTGATCTATTTGATGATTATGCTTCTTTACATGTGAGCTCATTCGTTATCTCCGCTTTCGTGTTATACATCTTATGATTATTATTCTCTTTGTTGCTATTTAAATATATCCAATATTGCACCAACTATTGTTTCTTGAAATGTGTACGGATCTTGTGTGCGTTTTTTTAGTACTGATATAAAAGTGGCTGATTCTGATAACAGCTTACCTTTCTCCTCGTTTATAGATTCCCTACCAGTGTGCATGCTTTTTACGATTGCATTAATGTATTCTTCCGGCGTTGTATTTACTCCACCAGGATAAATCGAAATGGTTTTAACAATTCTGCTCCCCTTAATTAATTCAAATCGCAATCCTGCATCTGGCTTTTTTAACAATTCAACTATAGTTGGTATTTGCTCATCATCAAGCAAATACCTGAATGGAATAACTGCACATTTATTAATTGAATCCCGATTAACAGAATCGATATTCTCTGTACCTTTATTCGAGTGCTCGTTTTGTTGATACTGCCAGCCTTCAACTAATAATTCACTATGTTGTTTGAATATAGAGAAAATGGTTTCTTCAAATTGATAGAAATCCGCTCCATACCTTAGCATTCTTTTTTCTAAATCGATAGCTTTTTCAATGATTTTTTCTTTTATATAAGCAGAGGTACCATCAACCGTCATTTTTCTGGCCGTGGGCATAAATTGAGTAATGTTTCCGATAGTTCTCGTCTCATAGTCCTCCCACCTTCTCGGCTTGTTGAGATCCAGACATTCCTTCAGGTCAAGGAAGCTCACATAAAGTTTCCTATATAACTCCTGCAGCTTTTCTCTATCTGCCTGATTCTTTCCATATTTAAACCCAAAGATAAAAGTTACTAGGCTTACAATCAAACTTGTTAATACGCTTACAGCTATGGCTTCCAACGCTATTTGTATCCTCCTTTGACTTTCAATTTGTAACCATCAGATTGTAGTTATCGGTACTGGACATCGTTCTCGCCTTTCACACTCTCATCGTCAGCGATATCTTGCCGCGCTTCTCGTCGACCGACAGCACTTTCACGTTCACTATGTCGCCCACTTTCACCACATCGAGCGGGTGCTTCACGAACTTGTCAGACATCTGCGAGATATGCACCAGGCCATCCTGATGCACGCCTATGTCCACGAACGCGCCGAAATCGACGATGTTCCTCACGGTCCCTTTCAGCTCCATTCCCGGCACGAGGTCTGACATCTCGAGCACATCGCTTCTCAGCACCGGCGCCTCCACCTCGTCTCTCGGGTCTCTGCCCGGCTTCTCGAGCTCGGCTGCTATGTCGGCGAAAGTATAGCTTCCTATGCCCAGCTTCTTCGCGATGTCGCTTCTGGCCGCCAGCCCTTTTACTTTGCCTCCGAGTATGTCTGTGACATCATATCCGCATTCCTTCAGGATAGACCTCGCGGCGTCATAGCTCTCAGGGTGCACCGCTGTCGCGTCGAGCGGCTCCTTGCCGTCTGTGATTCTCAGGAACCCCGCACACTGTTCATACGCCTTTGGCCCCAGTTTCGGCACCTTGAGCAGCTCTCTTCGCGAGTCGAAACGGCCGTTCTCGTCTCTGTACGCAACTATGTTCGCGGCTATCTGTTTGCTGATGCCCGATACGTACGCGAGCAGCGACGGCGACGCTGTGTTCACGTCCACGCCCACCATGTTGACGCACTTCTCGACCACCGCAGCCAGAGCTTCTCCCAGGCGCTTCTGGTTCATGTCGTGCTGATACTGCCCCACGCCTATCGCCTTAGGGTCGATCTTGACCAGTTCGGACAGCGGGTCCTGAAGACGCCTCGCTATCGAGGCCGAACTCCTCTCGCCCACATTGAGATCGGGGTACTCCTCTGTCGCGAGCTTACTGGCTGAGTACACCGAGGCCCCGGCTTCATTGACTATCGCGTAATGCAGCTTTCTGCCGCGCCTGCTCTTCTCATATCCGCGGATAAAGTCCGCTATCACCCTTTCGGACTCCCTAGAAGCCGTGCCGTTGCCTACCGATATGATATCCACGCCGTATCTGTCGCAGAGCTCTTCGAGCGTCTTAGCCGCCTCGGCGACTTTGTTCTGAGGGGCTGTCGGGTATATCACGGCTGTCCTCAGTATCTTGCCGGTCGGATCGCATACCGCCAGCTTGCAGCCTGTCCTGAAGGCCGGGTCCCAGCCCAGCACCGTCTTGCCCTTGACCGGTGGCTGCATCAGCAGCTGCTCCAGATTGGAGCCGAAGACTTTTATCGCGCCTTCCTCGGCGTTTGCTGTGAGGCTGCTCCTGATTTCGGTCTCTATCGACGGGGCGATCAGCCTTTTGTATCCGTCCTCTACCGCCGCCTGGGCATAAGGTCTGCATGCGTCGGATACCTTGCGAAGTGTCTTGCGCTCCAGATAGTCAAGTATGTCGTCCGCCGGAGCTTCGACCGACACCGAGAGCACTTTCTCCTTCTCGCCGCGGTTGATGGCCAGGACTCTGTGGCCCGGTATCTTCGAGACTGCCTCGCGGTATTCGTAATAGTTTTCATATACGGAGCGCTCGCCTGCCTCCGTTATCTTCTTGCCCTCGGCGCCGAGGCCACACTCGATGAAGCCTCTGCTGAAGGTCTTGTTTCTGATCCACTCTCTGTAGTCGGCGTTGTCTGACAGATCGCCGGCTATAATGTCCTGCGCCAGCTGTATCGCCGTGGCCGCATCAGGGACTTCATTCTCCTCCGAGATGTACTTCTCGGCTTCTTTCAGCGGGTCGCCTGCGCCCTTCGACAGTATGTAGTCGGCGAGGCCCTGCAGACCTTTCTCTCTGGCGATGTCGGCACGGGTCTTCCTCTTTGGCTTGTATGGCCTGTAGAGGTCTTCAAGCGCGACTGCCGTACCCGCTTCCTCTATCTTCGCTTTCAGCTCGTCTGTCAGCTTGCCCTGTTCTTCTATGGTGGCCAGTATGGTCTGCTTGCGCTCCTCGAGGTTGCGCAGATATTTGAGGCGCTCGTCGAAGTTCCTCAGCGCTTCGTCGTCCATGGCTCCTGTCGCTTCTTTGCGGTAGCGCGCTATGAACGGTATGGTGCAGCCGCTGTCTATCAGCTCGGTCACTGCCTCGGCCTGCCACAGTTTGATTCCCGATTCTTCCGCGATCGTTTTCAGTATGTCCATTAAATAGTCCGTCCTTGTTCTGTAGTCTGAATTAATGATACTACATCTGTTGGATCATTCCCTATATTTCTTGCAAATCCCATATTGTCATGACGCTCCTCCTTCGACTCATCTGCATCAACAACTTCAAGCCTTCCCTTGAAACTGTTGTCGACAGCGTCTCTGTCTTATAGTATACAAACGCACATGTACAAAAAAAGGGCCTTGCGGCCTCCTAAACTTCCGTACCAAATGGCCAAAACCAAGCTTTGATACGGAAGTCTGTCCTGACATTTATTGATGATTTTTCTGGCCCCTCTTACTTGACCCTTATAGGTCTGGCGATGGACCACTCGGATGTTTTCACTTTGACGCCGGGCTTTGCGCAGGCCCTTACGCGTACATAGTACTTGCCCTTTTTCACGCCTTTGATCTTTTTGGATGCATTCTTGGCCCCTGCATATACCGTCTTTACACCCGACTTGAAGTTTTTGTCCTTGCTGTACTGGATCTCGATCCTTTTGACATACTTGCGATTACTCTTTTTGATCTTTTTCCACCTGACAGTGAAGCCCTTCTTAACGGCCTTCGGCTTGGAGATCTTTACAGCTGCAAGCTTTGCCGCAGGAGTCTTCCGGACCTCAGCCTTCGAAGTCGCAGCCTTCGGATTCTCAACCGCGTTCAAGTCCTGCCCGTTATTTGATTCCGGGCCGGCAGTCTGACCGTCAAGATCATCGTCGCCCTGGATTATGTCCTGATCATCCGGAGAGTTAGTGCTTCCGCTATGCCCCGGAAGAAACGGATACATATTGCCTCCGGCATCTCCGAACTGACTAAGCGGATCGCTCGCGCCTCCGCCTCCATCTTCTGCAAAGGCCGAGAACGTGCCGGCGAGCGTCATGGTCAGCATTAACGTGATGGTCACGAGGATCGTCAGGATGCTGTTTTTCCTTCTGCTTTTTCTTCTGTTTGCTCTTGCTGCGTTATTCTTCATTATTTCCTCCGTGTCATTGCGGCGCGGATGCTATTTGCCTTGATATCGCTTGTTTTTGGGGTTTTCTGTCTACGCCCCGATGATACGAAAAATTCCGGCAACATGCAATAAGCCTGCGAAAACGACTTGTTTTATAGCGTATTTGACTTGTTTTCTGCCTTCGCTGATTTTAAAATCATCATATAAAAGACGATCATTCAGGGAGGTAGGTCATGAACCAGCGTGAGATGGCGGAAAGATCCGCAGAGATAATAATGAAGTATTACGATAACGACCCTATGCCGTTCCTTATGAGCATGGATGATGACGCGCTGTGGTACGGCCCGGCCGAGGGGCAGTTCATCAAGGGACGCGAAGCCATGCTCAAGGCATGGGAAGCGGATGAGCATCTGCTCACCTTCACCGTGGGAGACATTCGGACGGAGGAGATCTCTGCCCATCCTTCGTCATGCAACGTGATGCTGAGATATCCGGTGGTCACGCACTATCCGGGTGGGCTCGACACATCCGTTTTTCAGCGGCTCCTGCTCTGCTGGGGCGAACGCACGGTCACGGACGAAAGCGGCAGAAGAAAGAAGGAGCCTCGCATCCTCGTGTGCCATATCTCCAACCCCCACGCCAAGCATGAGGACGATGTCATATATCCCAAGACCTACCATCAGGTATACGCCGGCACGGATACGGCTCCGCAGCGCGGTGAGCGCATCCACTTCCACGGGACTGATCGCTCCGAGTACTACTTCCTGTCCGATAGCATCATCTGGATCGAAGCCTGCAACGGAGGCAAGCACAGCACCCTGCACATGGTGTCCGGTGACGCCGAGGTGCTCTCGTCAGTCTCATCCCTCGCAAGGGAATACCCTCACCTGTACCTGCGCTGCCACCAAAGTTTTCTTGTCAACCCGCACTACATTCGCAACATCAGGCGCTTCGAGCTGACTCTCACCAACGGTGTCACCCTGCCCATCCCCGAGAAGAAATACACCGCCTTCCGCAGAGAAGCAGAGCAGCACATAAACTAAAAACGCGTGCGAAGCGCAATAAAAAACGCCCTGGCGGGCGTCTTCTATGTGTCCCCTATGTCTTCTTCAAGTATATCTTCTATATCAGCCTCTTATAGATGTCCAGCATGCTCTCGATCTGGTACTGCAGCAGCCATGCCGCGTTGTTGTACTCAGGCGTGTCCTTCACGACTTTGAGCAGCACCGGATAATACTTGTCGGTCTCGGTGATCTGACGGTATATCCTCTCGCGGCGCAACCCCCATGACATCGTCGTCATGTTGTTGCAACGGTCTATGCATTTTACCAGAGCAGCCTTCGGATTCGTTGCCAGCGCGCTGTAGTAGGCTTCCATCACTTCATCCCTGTTCTCGTCTGTGGTCTTTTCGTGCGTCATCAGCCTGACTATCTCTCTTGCCTCATCGCCGACCGGCAAATCTTCAGGCACATACTTGCTTTCGTCTTCTTTCTTGCAGTCTTCGATCACATCATGAAGCAGTATTCCCGCAATGATCTCATCGTCTTTGATCCCCATTGCCAGAGCATGGCACGCCATGTTGAGCGGATGATAGATATACGGGGTTTCGGACCTCTTTCTTTTCTTACCTTTATGTGCCTCGACGGCAAAGTCGACCGCCTTCAGAGTATCGACCATACTTGCGTTCCTGGCCGTAGTCTTTACGAAGGTCTTCATGTGCTCCCAGTTGTAGATGTCTTTCTTTGTCTCAAACTCCCACTTCTTGTCGTCAAAGATCGCGTCCGCCGAGGCGTCCAGGGCTTTCATGAGTTCCGGGATTTTCTCTGTCTCAGGCTTGTACTCATCTCGCTCCCAGGCTGACACTGCCTGGAATGACACGCCCACCTTCTCTGCAAGCTCCTCCTGCGTCATCTTCGTGCCGTCTTTCATATTTCCCCTCAGCTTTTTGATGTTTTCTCCTATGCTCATCCGTTCCTCCTTCCTAGTCAAGCTCTCCATGGTTGGAAATCAGTTTTGCGCCATACTTTTCGAGGTCCTTTTTCATGTCGCCCTGCACGTGCTCCATGAAGCCCTGATCCATGCAATCGTTTGTAAGGCCGAGGCTTTCCGGTATCAGTTTGAACTGAACGCCATTGAGATAGAATGTGGTGTAGACCCGTTTTGCCGGCCACAGTGGATGTTTATCCCACTCTTCCTTTTTCTCCTTGAAGTCATCGATCCACTTGATCACGAGGTGTTCCACTATCGCGTAAGCTTCGATATGCTTCGCCTCTTTCTCGCTGATCTCTTCTATCTCGTCCATGACCTCGGTGTTGCCAATCTTATAAGGAGAATCATCGTCCTCATAAGGATCATAGCCGATCAGCCTGTCCATGATGTAGTGCCATTCATCCGGGACCCATTCCGCGTCTATGAACACATAGTACGTATCGCCCTCGCTCTTACCGAGCAAACGCAGATCCTCGACATAGTAGTATTTGATCTTTTTCTCACTCATTTCAGTCACCTCCTTACATGATTATTTTAGGAGGCTTCCTGCCTTAATTGTAGCGAGCGGAAGTTGAACTTACAATGGCAGATTCAAGCTGAACTTGAGGCGGCGTCGCGCTGAAAAATGCCCCGAAGGGCGCTCTGCTATATCGCTTTGTATTTCAGTGTCAGAACGTCCTGCACGTACTTTCCCGGGGAGTCCGAATAGATGAAATCCAAGTACTCGAGGCGAGGGACTTCTTCGTACTCGTAGACAGCGCCACTTGTGAACTTGACGTATAGTGTGCTGGTATGATTGTTGTACCCTGCGGCCAACACCGAAGACGATTCGACCCTTTTCATTTTGGTCCCGTTCAACACAAACATCACCTCGCCCTCATCGGGCAAGCCTGATGAGGGCTCGTGGCTTTGCTTCTGATTTTTGTCCTTTGAGCCGGAGCCGGACCATGCCTTCTCGCCAAGCTCAATGAGCCACACTATTATCAGGATCTGGAATAATGCGAAATATACCATTTATGTCTTCCCCCTATATATTATACGAGCATACATGTACTAAAAAACGCCCTTGACGGGCGATCCTGCTACCTGAATTGAAGGATGCTTGTTTTCGTCCTCACAACGTTATGATAAAATATCGATAACTACAGTTGAATAGTTACCTTGATTAGGAGGTCTTGCTATGAAAAAGAGAGTGTTCCCGATACTTATAGCCATGCTGATGGTGTTTGCCATGATGCCTCTCAGCATGCAGCCTGCGTATGCAGATGATCCGGTTACCACAGAGCTTGGCGGCGTGAAATATACACTGAATGAAGCTGAAACGACAGCGGCTGTGACAGGCTATGTTAGTAACGTTCTGCCATCAAGAGTCACGATTCTCCAATCAATTACGCATAACGGGCAATCATATAATGTTACAAGCATAGGATCGGGTGCGTTTATGAACTGCACAGCTGATTCTTTTACGCTTCCGGATAGTATAGAAAGCATCGAATCAAATGCGTTCCGGTGGAGCACGGTTAAGTCTGTTACACTTCCGGATAATTTAACAAGCATCGGAAAGATGGCATTTGCGTATAGCGGTTTGGAATCCATCACGATCCCGGCAAGTGTAACAAGCATCGGAGCGAGCGCTTTTGACAGTATATCCGATCTGACTACAGTTGAGTTCGAAGACGGAAGTGCAATTACAACATTCTCTTATGGATTGTTTTCGGGATGCAAAAATATGAAATCCATCACGATCCCGGCAAGTGTAACGATCATCGAAGAGCGGGCACTTAACGGACTCAACAGTCTGGAATCGATCACGCTTCCGGAAAAGCTGACAACCATCGGGGCTGCCGGGTTAAGAAATTGCAATAAGATTACGACCATCACAATTCCGGCAAGTGTAACGAGTATTGGTAAAGACGCTTTCGAGGATGTCCCGCTCACCACAGTCAATTTTGGTGGTACGAAGGCTCAGTGGGAAGCTATAACCGGAGAAGGCAAACCGACAGAGGTTGCTGTGAATTACGGTGCTTTTACCGTCACATTCCTGGATGGACAGGGCAAAACGCTCAAGACCGAGGTAGTCAAAAAAGGGGAGGATGCTACAGCTCCTGATGTTCCTCCAAGGGCCGGCTTCGTATTCGTCGGTTGGGATAAGGACTATCACTATATCACATCAGACCTGACGGTGACAGCGCAGTGGGCTGTTAAAATCAAGAATGTAAATATAAGTATAGAAGCTCCTGAATGCGGAACAAAAGTTGAACTAGTGGAGTACGCAGATGGAGACGGCCAGTACGGCGGAAGATCGCCTCATACAAATCCTTGGCCTGCCGTTACAGTCTCATCCGATGAAGCGAAATTATTTTACGATCCTTATCATGGCGGCAGTGAAGTGACCGGGGTATGGACCACTGATGCAGAAGGAAATATCGGTTGGGAAACAGCGAGTGGCTATTTCACAGGAACTATGGAGGGCGAAAAGGAATACTACGCACGTTTTGAGCTTGATGCAGTTAATGGATACCGCTTTGGAAGCGACCGTTACGATGTGATCAAAGTCAATGGTCAGAAGCCTGTATATGTTTCGAATGACAGTGACACACAGGTGGTCGTAGTTGCGAAGGTGAAAGCATCTCATGTACCTGCATCTGAAACGATCGTGAAAGCGGCCCCTGGCATAAACGGCTCAATCAACTGCACCTGCGAAAAATGCGGTAACGATTATTCAGAAACTATACCGGCACCTAAGGATTTCCTGATGTCCAAAACATCTTATGCGTACAGCGGAGCCAAGAATAATCCTTCTGTCACTGTGAAAGATGCTGACGGCAATGTTATCGATCCATCGAATTACACTGTTACATATAAAAACAACATCAACGCAGGAACAGCGACAGCAACCGTTACATTTAAAGGTGACTACTATGAAGGAAGCAAAAATCTGACCTTCAATATAACAAAGGCTGCAAATCCGCTGACCATGAAGCCGAAGACAGCGACGGTCAAATACAAAAAGCTGAAGAAAAAAGCTCAGCCGCTAGCTGTCACCAAAGTGATCAAGTTCACGAAGCAGCTGAAGGATAAGAAGACCTACACCCTCTCGTCGGCGAAGAAGGGCAAGAAGAGCTTCAAGAAGTATTTCAAGATCAATAAGAAGACCGGCAAGGTCACGGTCAAGAAGGGTCTAAAGAAAGGCACATACAAGGTGAAGGTCAAAGTCAAGGCGGCAGGCAATAACAATTACAAGCCATCCGACTTGAAGACAGTGACATTTAAAATAGTTGTCAAGTGAACAATATTCCAGACACAGTGTAATGCTGTGCCTTTTTGAAGAAAGGTGATGAATCGTATGTCAAAGATAGAAAGGAAGCTGGCTGCAATAATGTTGGCAGCTGCAATGATCGTGTTATTCGTACCGGTGGCCGGGACACAAATGGCATATGCGGACAGCAGCGGGTCTTGTGGCAATAATGTCACATGGACGTATTCAGACGGTACTCTGACTATCTCAGGAAGCGGAGCAATGACCGATTTCCCCAATGGAGAAGCAGCTCCATGGCTTGCGGATTATCGATACTACATCACTTCAGTCGTGATTGAAAATGGCGTGACCAGTATAGGTAATCAATCGTTTAATTTTTGCAACAGGATGACTAGCATCTCGATTCCCTCCAGTGTGACGAGAATTGGCAATAACGCTTTTTATTACTGCAGTAGCTTGTCTGAAATACCACTTCAGAATGGTTTGACTAACATCGGGGATAATGCATTTGCCTGCTGCACGGCGCTTGAAACTATCAGTTTCCCGAATAGTTTGACGAGCATAGGAAGCACAGTGTTCAACAATTGCAGTGCGTTGAAAGAAGTAACGTTTCCCGGAAGCTTGGTCAATATTGGCAATAATCTGTTTCCTTATTGCAGTAATTTGGAAACGGTCAGGTTTTCAGAGGGTATGAAAAATATCGGTTATGACATGTGCAAGGATTGCCCGAAACTGAAGAATGTATCGATCCCATCCACTGTGGAGAGTATCGGAAACAATCCGTTTTCTTATTGCCCAAGCCTGACTAATATTACAGTAGCCTCAGGGAATCAGTCATTCACAGTTCAAGACGGCGTTTTATTCAGCAAGGATAAAACGCGGCTTGTGGCTTGCCCGGATACAAAAGACAGTTATGCGATTCCGTCTACTGTTACGAGTGTTGGATATGGTGCCTTTATGGGGTGCAGCAAACTGCAAAACCTGACTTTTGCGGATAGTATAGAAGAAATAGGGAGCTACGCTTTTCGAGATTGCACGGGGCTGCAGGAAGTAGAGTTGCCTTCCGGGCTTACAGAACTGAAAGATGAGTTGTTCTATGGTTGTTCGGCTCTTACAAACGCAGTGCTTCCTGACTCATTGACCCGGATGGGATTCTCCGTGTTCCAGGGTTGTCAAAATCTGGAAACTGTTTCAATCCCCGATGACGTGGAATGGATCGGGGCTCATTCGTTCAATGGATGCAAAAATCTTGTGAATATAACACTCCCGGAAGGTGTTGAGAGTATCGAATATTATTTATTCTACGGTTGCGAGTCTCTGCAGTCGATAATAATTCCTTCAGGCGTAACAGAAATCAGCTATTATGCATTTGACGGATGCAGCAATTTAAAGTCACTCAAATTCATCGGCAATGCGCCTAGAATAAATGGAGCTGCCTTCAAAAACTTAACTACCACCGCCTACTATCCAAAAGGCGATGAAACGTGGGGTGGTTCTGTCTTACAGAATTACGGGGGCAACATTACCTGGGAACCGTATACTTATGATCTGAGTTTGTGCGATATCAGCAACATTTCAGATCAGGCTTACACGGGTAATGCGATCGAGCCTGCCATTAAAGTCAAAATTGGCAGCAAAGTTCTCGTTAAGGATACGGATTACAATGTTTCCTACGAGAACAATACAGGTATAGGTACTGCAAAAGTGAAGATTACAGGTATTAATAATTATTCCGGGACCGCGGAAGTTACCTTCAATATCATACCGGTAAAAGTTACTGTTCCATCCCCGAAGATAATGACATATAACGGAAAAGCGCAAACTGGAGTGAGTCCAAATGAGAAATACTATACGATCAGTGGTAACACCGGTACGAAAGCCGGTTCCTATATTGCGACGCTCACTTTGAAGAACAAAGCAAACTATGCATGGGCAGATGGAACTACAGCGGATAAGGATATCAAATGGAAGATCAACAAGGCTGCAAATCCTCTGACCATGAAGCCGAAGACCGCAACGGTCAAATTCAACAAGCTGAAGAAAAAGGCTCAGTCGCTGGCTGTCACCAAAGTGATCAATTTCACGAAGCAGCTGAATGACAAGAAGACCTATACCCTGTCATCGGCGAAGAAGGGCAAGAAAAGCTTCAAGAAGTACTTCAAGATCAACAAGACGACCGGCAAGATCACGGTTAAGAAAGGTCTGAAAAAAGGCATCTACAAGGTGAAGGTCAAAGCCAAGGCGGCAGGCAACGCAAACTACAATCCATCCGATTTGAAGACCGTGACGTTCAAAATCAAGGTTAAATAATACGATAAACACTATACTTTGGCATAACAAAACTGACCTCCTCAAGCTAGATTCTTGATCTAACTTTTGGGGGTCAGTTTTTTGTCTCAGGGTGTTGTTTATGCTTCTACCGATGCTACTTCTGGCGCTTCTTCGCTTACGCCGGTATCGGTCACACCGGTATCGCTGGCGTCGCTTGATTCGGTATCGCGGCTCCACCGCTTATTCCAGAGTTCGATTATCTCAGCTCTCTTGGATTTACGCAGCATGTAGAGACCGCAGATGAACAATCCTGCTTCTGTTACACAGAGGAACGCGGTGATCCAATCCGGGAACTGTATTCCCAGAGCATCCAACTTTGCGCCTCCGCTGAATGTCATAACGTCATGCAGCGAGTGGCACAGTATGAGCGGCCAGATATTTCCGGTCCTTAAATAAACGGCCGAGAGGAACACTCCCATGAATAAAGTCAGCAGAGTCTGGAGCAGTGTGGTCGAAATGTCCCTGCTCTCAACAAGATTCGTCACGTGGGTCAGCCCAAATGCCACTCCGGGGATTATCGCCATCAGGATAATCTTGCTCTCGTCTTTCCACTGTCTCGCCAAGTACGAGAGGCCGACTTCGCGGAAAGCGACTTCCTCGGCGGCTCCCGCCATTATAGCGGTAAGGAATGTTGGGATGCTGAGCGCTCCGAATGGAAAGCCTTTAGCGCAGTAGCCAAACACGCCGAACAGGACCACCCAGTATATGTAGAGCGGGATGAGCAGTTTGAAGGATTTGCCCCAGCTGCCGCTTACCGGCTTCCACTTGTACTCAGGCGAGAAGAAGCAGAACCATAAGATCAGCGCCAATATGCTTCCGATAATAGACCCGGTGGCCAATCCGGCTGTATGATCTATGCCTGCGTGCTCGCTGATCACAGCCGAAGCAGCGCCTATAACGAATTCTATGAGCACAAAGTTGAAATACATCAACAGGATCACTCCCAGCACGGTATGTTGATCTAAAAACTTGTGCTCTCTAGCCTTTTTTACTCTAGCCATTTTTTCTCCAGCCATTTAGTTGAGACCCTCCGAACTACCCGAACGATTAATAACTATTGCAAGTTTAGCGAGAGAATGCCGATGTTTCAAGCCTGAATTACCGTGCCTTTTTCAGTGGTTTCAGAAATCTCTTTCACCCGAAGTGTACTTATGTCTGTTTGCTAACGCATGAAGTCTTCCTGCGTCTTTCTCTTTTGCGATCAGATCAGCCTCGGCATACTTGTGAAAGTACCCGCGATAACTGGCTCTGTCAGTTTTGCGCACCTCTTTTTCCACATCTATAAAGTGGCCTCTCTTATCTGTAATTATCCCTGTATCCATGATTATTCTCCTTTATATTGTTCTTTGTCATTTGGCGGCTCCCCACCTCGTCATATAATCAAAAATCATCATCGCAGGTGTAGCAATGGTTGCCGTCGGTATCTCCGCTTCCACAGTATGGGCATTCTTCATCGTCGTATCCGCCAGAACCCCCGCCACTGTAACCACCGTAGTCATCTGAAAACATGTACCAACAGTAGAAGATCGTGCATAAGAGTCCAACAACGAACGCAATGATCCCACCGACAATGTTGCCATCAGAAAACATAACCCACGCAACGACACCGCCTATCGCCAACGGCAGCAGGAACACTACAAAAGAACCAATTATGATGAACAATATTATTCCAAGTATGACTTTCATTAGTCGAACACCCTTTTTCTAATTACTTAGTCCAGCACCCTTTCCTATAAAGTTTCGCACTTAAATAATACTATATCGCGAGTACGAAAAAAGGGCCTCGCGACCCTTATTGTTATATCTCGTATCCTTCCAAGCCTTCAGAGAAGTCCAACTTTCTCATTACAGCCACAGTGTTGATTGCGTCATTCAGTGCATCATGCGTCCTCTCGGGCTTGATGTCAAACTTCCACATTGCGTACGCTAGAGCAAAATTTCTGTCCTCCTGTGTGATCTGGTCATCGAACAGCAGTTGCACATCGTAGCATTCAGGCAGACCCTCGACATCCATCTTATGAATACTCATGTTGTCCTCGAGCATGTATATATCGTTGTTGCTCCAGGTGATGAAGGCACTATCATCGCCGCACCATTCGAGGAACTCCCTGCACACATCTTCAAACGGCCTGCCCTGAGCGATGTCCTCGTCGGTCAGATCGGTGACCTCTGTCACGTTCTTGTTCATCTTCGTATAGAAAACCGGCCTGACGATCTCTGAATATCTATCAGTGATATTCAGTTTCTCCAGGCTGTCGATCTTCACCGCTCCGAACTGTATGATCTCACCGCCGAGGTTGAACGGCTCCCGGATCATACGCTGCGGAGACAGAGGCTGATTCCATTCAAGGTCAAGTACGATGTAATTCATTTCGTATTATGTATATGTTAATGATACCACAGAAATTCCTCTCGTTAATGATTGTCAACTATATTGGAGGCGATATAGCGAATCAGAGGAGACCGCGGAAGAACATATTCTTCTACGGTTTTGTACGAAGAAAACGTTGTATCTTAAAAAGAGCACTTACAAAATATTCCCTCATTCCAACATTTTTTTCATGATATCCGACAATATTTTCATGGATGATGCAACTTGGCTGTTCCTTTGAATTTCCAATGGGTTGACACGATTCGAAGAACAGTTAGAATAGATGCAAGTCAGGAAAGCAGTGACTCGCGGCTGGTTCGACCCTAGTAGTTTTTACCACTCTCCTACCGCTGAAGGAGGTGATGGCCATGGTAGAGATTTATGAAGGGAGGGACCGGAGATGTTACGCGTTACCATATCGGTCAGTCGGCAGACTGTCCGTGTAACGATCAGCATTAAAAAAGCCGCCAGTTCACGTAACTAGGCGGCGACCCAACATCGGTCGAGTTAGCCGTTGACGAACGGCGCTCTTCCTGACTCAATTATATGCATAGGTTAATTAGACCGCAAGGTTATTATTCAAATTATTTTGCTTTCAAAGGCAACGACATATTCCGACCAAAAGCAAGACGGTGTGATGATTAGTCAAGAAAGAATGCATCGACTTCATCTGCCGTATGCAGAATCTCTTCTTCTTTCACGCCGGATGCTCTTGCCAGTTCTACGGAGCCCACAAGCGCCTCTCTAAAGTCTGCATCGAATGCCTTATCCAATAATAAGTTGAATTGCGCAGCCTCTTCCTCCAGTTCTTTCTTATATGCATCAATCTTCATCTGGAGCTGATCATCAAGCAAGTACTGATCCTGTAAATATTCTTCAAGCAGTGCCTGCTCTTTCTGATACAGCTTAAGCCTTGCGTATTCAAATGCAAAAGCTGACGCCCCTTGTATCAGTTTTCCAAGCTCCTCGCCTGTATAGCAACTGATATATGCGGCCATGCACTTAATCATTGCATCAAGTGATATCCACAGGCAACTTTCAATATACTCAGTTTCAGTAATTCGTTCCTTAAGTAATTGCTCCTTTTTCTTCCGCAGGTCCTTGGCCAAAGCTTGTATCGCTTTTAAATTGTCCGGAAGCTTGTCAACTTTTGCTTTTGCTTTTAATGCTTTGACCGAAACATCGATATAGTCAGCATAAAGGTCAAACACATAAACGCTATAATCTCGCTCCTCTGTAAGAACTGCTTTGTCTAAAACTTCTTTCGCGATATTTTCCCAGTCCTCATCGGTCAGTTCAGCAGGTTTCTTTCCGCCAAGAAGAATGCCAAACAAATTCAAGCTCAACACAGTTCCGATTTTAGTAAGCGTAAGATCTTCAGGGCTGCCGATATTGCTTAATGCCAAGGCTGCTTGCTGTGCTTTTTCAAACACCGAGTATGCCTTTTTGAGTTCTTCGCCAATAGAAGACTCTTTAAGGAACTCTATCGTCATTTCTTTTAAATCGATATCGTCCATAGCTTCACCCTTTATTGATCAAGCGTCTTGTCAAACATTGCTGACAGCGCCTTTGTATTATTTACAAGTGTTCCAAGTTTAAGCTTCTGCTCTTCGGAAAACGAACTGTAGTCGCCACTGAACATATTAAGGCATCCGGTATACGACTCCTTGAGCCCAGACATTATGCCCTTTGTCTCATCCAATATCTGTCCAATCTTTCCATCTATTTCTTTAACTAGTTCTGTGTTCTGCTTTACGGATTCTATCTCTGCGTTTTTCTCTTTGTTCAGTTTGGTTCTCTTCTTCGCAAACAGCAATATAGATGATAGGAGTGTTGCCCCAGCTATCGTCCAGCCGATAGGTCCTGCCATTGCAAGGAGGGCTGTTCCCGCAGCCGTGCCTCCGCCTCCCGCAGCTACAGCACCGCCACCAAGCCAAGCCAAAGCTGCATTCGTAGCAGCTGCACCAGATAGAGTGGAAATCGCTGTCCCTGTGGAAGCTGTTCCAAATGTCGTTGCGACCCACATAGCAGCTGTCGGTCCCATAAATGCTACTGACGCACCAGCTGCAAGGCCTGCGCCTGCGCCTCCCGCAGCTTCCCTTGCGGCCTGCAATTCTCTGTCTGCAAACTCGCAGTTATCAGTAAAATGGCTCTTGTTGACCTTGATTTCCTCAAACTCTGATTCAAATGACTTTGGGCGATTCGCAATGCTATTGACGAGATCTTCAACATTTGTGATCGCGTCCACCGCTTTACATCTTTCCACATAAAGCTGTATGCCCTTATCGTTCATCAGCGTATATGCATCGTTATAATCAGTAATCGACTGCGCAAGCATGCGATCAAGTTCATATAGTTTGGCATCGATGTCTTCTTTAGTTTCGAGTGCAGCATCCTTCACCGTAGCAGCTCTACTCGACAGGAATTCACCCGCCTGAGCAGCTTTGTCTGTAACTGATGACATGTCAAATAACGTCTCGCCATCTTTATCAACAACCTTAATGTTTTCAAGGCTACCGGCAGCTTCCTTCGCCTTTTCTTTTGCAGCCTGTAAAATGCTCTTTTTTTCAGCCATTGTTTTGCTCCTTTTGTGCTTATCCGCAACATGTTCAAGTCAATTATAGCATACATTGCAGCCAACTCTTCCTTATCATTAACTGTCTGCAATCCTTTGTATATCAAGCAACTACGCACTTTCTATTTATGAAACTTCAAATGCTTTGCATCTAGTCCTATGTACTTACAAAAGCCCTACAACTCCCGCAATGCTGCTTGCGGTCGTCGTAGGGCTTACGCAGATCTCTGAAATATCCCTAATAGTTTGATACTTCAAGGAGCTTTTTCTCTATTCTGGCGGTCACCTCTATATAGTAGGCCAGTTCTGCGGAATTCATTTCAGACTCATCCATGTTTTCCATTTCATCAAAGATCTTTGCTTCTTCGGCCAGCAGTTCAGTCGTCTCCGCCAAAAGTGCCATATCTGATGGATCATCCTGGTACTTCTTCATCACTTCACAATAGTGATCGAACCATTCTTCATAATTATCCATCGTCTTCTTGAAATCCGGCGAGATGATCGAGTCATCAGCATCCGTATCAGCATTCGAATCTACATCAGTATATGCAGTATCGGAAGTATCGGATGAGCTCTGATCTTCGTCTTCTGCGACTTCATAATCTTCCGTAGTTTCTGCCGTGTTATCCACTGTCGCTTTGTCAGAATCCGAACCTCCGCCACACGCTTTCAGCGCCAGTATCACACCTACTATTATCAGCAGGATAACAAGTATTCTCTTTTTCTTCATAACATCGTTCCTTTCTCTATGCGTTTAGCGACATATCTTATCAAACAGCTTGTCCAGCAATTCTTCTTTGACTTCCTCATCCGATGAGAGCTCGTCCATCATAAGCAATATGCTTGCGACAGAGATCTGCTCATCAAGGATCTCGCGTTCCTCCTTCAGTTCCTCTAGCCGTGATCTCAGTACTTTCTCATCCATTTCGCCCACTTCCTCTATCACAGGCGCTATGCTTTCGACCGGCAAACCTATCTTCCTCAGCAACAACACCTTCTTGGCTTTTCTTATTGCCTCGTCATCATACAGCCATTCTTTTCTTCCATCCGAACTGCGTACCGTGGGATGCAGCACGCCTTTCCTGTCGTAGTATCTCAATGCATTCACTGTAATTCCTGTGATTTCAGTTACTTCCCGGATCGTATTCAGTGACATCGCAAACCTCTCTTTCCAACTATACATCTCGTTGTAACGACGAGGTCAATGCCCCTCGTCATAAGAAAAAGCTTCTTATAATAGGGGCTGTAATTTTTGCGAATCCGGGGTCGTCTATGAGCTGTTTTGCTGCCATCCGTATACCCCGACATGCCTTCGATAAAGCATAAAAAAGACGCCTCCCGCCGGAGACGTCCTCGAATGCTATGCGCGCCCCTGCGGAGGGGACTTGCTCTTCCTATATAGGGGCTGTAATTTTCGCGAACCAGTTTCGCTCATGCGATCTCCCATACGACTGTAACTGTATCCTGAACATCGATATCATCCGCCTCAATGTCGATATCGATCGAACCCGCGCAGCCAATCTTTGCGCACTCCATATCCATGTAACGCATCGGCTCGGAGTAGATCTGCAGCTCTCCCCAGGAATAGTCGATCAGCTGGATCTCGCCAAGTGATACGCCCGCTGCGCGTGTCAGAGCTTCGGCCTTCGCCCTCGAGTCTTCGACCGCTTTGGCAAGGAGCTCGTTCTTGACGGCTTCTTCATCCTTAACCGTGTGCATCAATGAGAATTTGACATCCACACTGCAGTGCGCCAGTTCATACAGCACTCTTCCCAGAAGCTTGTTGTCGTTCTCGAACTGGAAGTAAAGGCTGTGGTTATATCTGTACCCGACAAATCTACTGCGATATCTATCCTTCTTATCGCGATAGCTCTCATACTCCGTATCTATTCCGAAATGTGTGGTCTTGAGACTCTTCGGATCGAGTCCCGCGCGCGCTATGGCCTCACGGAGCAGCCCTGTCTCTTCGGCGGAACCTTCGACCGCCTGTTCATACTCCTTAAATACTTTCGAAGCGTTGATGTTGATCCTTATGGTGTCCGGCTTTACGGATATCTTGCCTTTGCCTGTTACTCTGATAGTACGCTCTTTCATGACGCACCTCCTTTCAGATTCCGATGCTTTGTCGCGCCAGCTCTAATGCCCGTCGCGCTTTTGCGGCCGCACTTCAGTTGCGCTCCATTACTTACAATGACAGTTTAGCGATTATATGTTCCCGTGTGGTCGCACGTCAGGCGACACTTTGCTACACCTAAATAATAGTGTTTTATGTGTACAAAAAAAGGGCCTCGCGGCCCGGTCATTTAAGAAACACATAGTAATCTTCAGAACCTATTATTCATTCTTTCCTCCCGCGCTTCCTCAAGCGTTATATCCGCAGGGATGACACCGGCTAGCGATTTCGCAAGAACAACTCTCTCAGGATATGCGCTTGAAAGCTTTGCAACTATCTTTCCATTTTGAGTAATATAAATATCCTCTCGCGCGGCAAGTGCCAGGTATTTATCCAAATTCTCCTTCAGTTCGTTCTCGGTTATCGACATAATATGATTCTCCCTTTGCACTTTATTATATAGATAACTTGAAAGTATTTCATTACTGAATCATCATAGCATCCTCCCCTTGAGGATTTCCGGCATGTTCTCGATCTGATACTACTTCTGCAAATTGTATAATTATTAAAACAAAATCATATCTTATACTGCGCGTTCATGCTAAAATACCGTTAAGCAAACATGGGGGATTCCGGCAGGATAGTTTGCAAGGAGGGGTCTGTTATGAAGAAGAAAATACTATCGATAGTTGTGACCGTGCTGATGGCTTTTGCCATGATGCCTATGACTATGGGGATGGCGTATGCGGCCGGTTTAGGTGAAGGCGTGCTGTATGTCGGCGGGCAGGATATTGTCACGGCGGGCGGAACCGTTGCAGGAGACAACGGTCAGGGAACGGCCACACTTTCTTATGACGGCGACGGTAACCCGGTTCTCACGTTGGACAATTATAAGTGTGAGAGCTGTACAGGTGATGATTATTCTCCATATTGGTCCGTGATTCATTATAAAGGAAGTGCGCAATTAACGATCCAACTAAAGGGTGCGAACATTCTCAAACCTGCGGATGGTTCTACAGTGGTCAACGGCATCCTTAGCTACCCGAAGCTTGTCATAAAAGGAGAAGAGACAGGTAGCCTCACAACTATAGGCGGCGCCAGCGGAGTCTCTAGTGTAGGAATATTCTGCGCTAACGGTATTCAGATTGAAAGTGGCAACATAACCGCAGAAGGATCAAACGGTAGAAGCTATAGCTACGGTATTCAGGCGGGAAATATCACGATCAACGGAGGTGCAGTGACAGCCCGCGGTCATGATGCACCCTCCGACAGTTACGGACTCTGTTGTTCTAATGGAGTCGTAATCTATGGCGGAGAATTAGTAGCTTCATCAGGCAGTGGAACTAATTCCTCCGGAATCTTTGGGAATACCACTATCGGAGGAGATATCACCAGAGTTGAGGTAGTCAGCAATGATCAGGCGATTTATGGCACTGTGAAGAACTACGTCCCGGGCCAGGGCTGGGACAATACAGAAGGGACCGGCAATGAAGAAGCAATTCCGATCAATAAGGATGGCACTAGGCTTGAATACAAAAAATTAGTTTTTGAGCCTGTGCTGAATATCAGCATCACGGGAAACAGCGATTCAGTGACATACAATGGGAAAGAACAGTCTGTTTCCGGCTATACTGTGAAATTTGATTTCGGCGATGACGAATGGACAGAGAAAACTCCGGATGGTGTTTCAGTAGCGCTAAAGGAGGGTTATACTGCAGAGATCAAACGTACAAATGCCGGATCCTATAATATGGGATTGACGGCTGAGTATTTCGATATCGATTGGGGTCGATACAAGCAAGGAGAAATCACCGTCACCGATGGAGTGCTCACGATCGGGCAGGCAAAGCTGACGATCACGGCAAAAGACCAGAACTTCGAATATAACGGTGAGATGCAGGGACCTGGCGACAAGGCGTACGCAGATCCTGCTGAGATTGCTGAAGTGGTCACGGTCAAAGGGCTTCAGGGCAACGACGAGTTAACGGGTATCCAGGTGGATGGTCAAGGTCAAGAGATTGGCACCTATGAACTTATGCCTTCCGGTGCCTTGATCAACGATGACGCAGACGCGATAGATAATTACGATGTCACTTACGTCCCTGGTAAGCTCGCGATCAAAGGTCAGAAGCCTGAGCCACAGCCGACTCCAACGCCAACGCCTGCGAAGATCAGCGGCACGCTCCTGAGCAAGATGACAGCCAAGGGAAAACGCAGTCTGGTGCTAAAGTGGAACAAGATAGACGGCGTGGATGGCTATGATGTATTCTTCTCGCGCTGCAACAACAGCGGCAAGGAGACTTCTTGCAAGAAGGTGAAGACTATCAAGGGCAATGATACCTTCAAGTGGACCAAGTCCAGACTCAGTAAAGGAAAAGCATACAAAGCATACGTCAAAGCCTATGTAATGAAGGATGGCAAGAAGGCTTATGTGAAGACAAGTCCAACGATCCACGCATATACTTCCGGCGGAAATAAGAACTATACAAACGCAAAGAGCGTTACCGTAAAGAACAAGAAAGTTTCACTCAAAAAAGGAAAGACTTATAAGATCAAAGCGAGCGTGAATAAGCTGGATGAAAGCAAGACGCTGATGCCTTCATGGCATGCTCCAAAGCTGCGCTATGTAAGCAGCAACAAGAAGGTCGTGACGGTCAGCAAGACCGGCAAGATCACAGTCAAGGGCAAAGGAAAATGCAAAGTCTATGTGATCGCTGTCAACGGCGTGAGAAAAGCCGTTTCTTTCACGGTCAAGTAGCAACTGCTTATTACATGAATTCACAATTATTAATGATGGGCTCTGCTTCGGCAGAGCCTTTTTCTTTAACGCTTAGTCGACGGACTTTGCGGGTAACAGTAAGCATCAAAAAAGCCGCCAGTTCACGTAACTAGGCGGCAACCAAAACAAGGTTGAGTTAGTCGTTGACGAACGATGCTCTTCCTGACCCAATTATATGCAATGCATGTGGAACCCGCAATGCATTTTTCATTCTTCTGGATATCATCACAATTCTGTGTATATCATTCCGTATTTGCCGCGATCCGAGCGCATCAGCGATATATGATCAACAGTCATAGTCACTCCGTTGTGCGCGGCAAGCTCTTCCGCCGGCACGTCACCGAGCTTGCCGTCTGCTCGGCGGATCAACGTGATATGTGGCGAGAATCTCTTTTTATCGAATGGGATACCAGCCTCCGCGAGTGCCCTTCTGAGTCTTCTTGCGACCGCGTCAAGTGGAGGACTTTTCTCAAGCCCGGCCCACCATAGATTCCCAAACGCGCCGATGCCTTTCAGGCTTATCTGAAATGGTCTCACTTCCATGCTTTCCACGACATCCTTCACGTAGTCCGGGTCATCATACTCGCCTATGAATGCCAGAGTCAGATGCATGTTCTCGGGCGTTGTCTCTTTGCCGCGGACGCCGTATGTCCTCATTGTGTCCTGTATGTCCAGGAGGGCGTCCTTCATTTCTTCATTAAGATTTATTGCAATGAATAGTCTCATTTCAAACTGCTGAGCCATGTCCTGATTTCAGGGCTGTTAGCATCTGCCCTGAACAGCTTTGCGCCAACGATCTCGCCCTTCATGAGCGGCTGCAACTTGCCAGGCGCCTTTGTTATGTCACTGCCGCCCGATGTCGCGAACAGCGCAACTTTCTTGCCACTGAAGTCATAGCTCTTCACGAATGTCTCGATGATATTCGGCGCGGCGTAGTACCAGATCGGGAAGCCGATCAGTATCATGTCGTAGGAGTCGAAGTCTTCGACTCGGTTTGCGATAGGCACGCTCTTCTTGCCGATCTTCTCTTTGTTGCATCTTGCCAGAGGATTTGTCCATCTGAGATCGGCATCTGTATACGGCTCTACCGGCTTGATCTCGAACAGATCGCTTTCGGCTGCCGTTGCTACTCTCTTTGCCAGCGATGCGGTGTATCCGCTCGCCGAGAAATATGCTGTTAATGTTTTCATGTTTTCTTTGCTCCTTTTTTATATCAATATCCGAATACTTCTTCCGCGTGTTTCATGTTTTCGCGTATATTCACATCGAATGGGCACCTTGTCTCGCACATGCCGCACTGGATGCAGTCGCTCGCATGCTTCTCAAGCACCTGATAGTGCATCCTCTCGGTGTCAGGCACGCGGAACTCTTTGGTCCCTTCCTTTATACCGTTCGACTCGTTGTGCGCGACCACGAGATTGAGCAGTTTTGTGACGAAAGCTATATCGATCTCGGCCGGGCAAGGGTGGCAGTGATTGCAGTACATGCAGTGCCCGCTCCAGCTGACTTTAGGGAAGTTGGCGAAGGCCTCGGCGTAGTCGCGCTCGCTCTCAGATGCATCGCAGTACGCTATACTCTCTGCCAGCTGTTCTGCGTTTCTCGCGCCCGAGCAAACCGTCGCGACTGCCGGTCTCGATAGGCAATAGCTGATGCACTGCACAGGTGTCAGCGCTGCTCCGGCTGGCGACATATCCGCGTTAAGCAGGTCTCCCCCCGCGAACGCTTTCATGACCGTGATGCCGATCCCCTTGCTCTCACAGAGCTCGTACAGCTTCTGACGTTCCGGGTCCATGTTGGTGAAGCCGCCTTCGTACACCTCGTCCGCCCAGAGATCCTCGACATCCTCTGTTCCCGGCAGCATGTCATAGACCGGGTTGATGCTGAACATCAGCACTTCGATGTCGCCTTCCTCTATCGCTTTGATGGCTACTTTCGGATTGTGCGATGAAAGCCCGATATGGCGGATCTTGCCTTCGGCCTTCAGCTGCTTCGCGTACTCTACGATGCCGTTGTCCTTAATGGCCTGCCAGTCGCTGTCCGCGTCGCAGTAATGGATCATACCCACGTCTATGTAGTCGGTGCCGAGCCTCTCAAGCGAGTCCTCGAACGCCGCCTTCACCTCTGCAAGGTCGCGGCTCCTCTCATACTGGCCGTTCTTCCAGACCGATGAGAGATGCGACTGTATTATGAACTTCTCTCTCCTGCCCTTGAGGGCTTCGCCGAGCGCGGACCTCGCCGCAGGATCGGGCTGATACAGATCGAAGTAATTGACTCCGGCCTCCTCAGCCATGTCAAGGAAGGTCTTCGCATTGGCGTTATCTTCTACGAACGCCTCGCAGCCGAGCGCGATCACGCTCACTTCAAGGCCTGTGTTTCCGAGTTTTCTGTATTCCATAGTACCCCTTTTCATCTCCTCTTTTTCATTTTCATTATCGCACCGAACTTCCAGTGGCTTTACGCCCGCGTCATCTATGCCGACTTCACGCCGCCACGCTCACAGCAGCCATCCTTGAATCATCGCTTCTATGATCTTTCCGTCTATGCCGCCATCCGGCGTGTCATAAGTGACTATCAGGTTATCCCAAGGCACTATTTCGATGTCTGCGTACTCAACGAATTTAAGCTCATTCCCCTTCATGTAGCTGTCATCGCCAGTCAGTCCCAGATGTTCCCAGTAGATGATTTTGCCATCACGTGGGCGTCTGATAGTGAAATCCGGGACGCGATCAGTGTCCGGATGTGGGATATCGCACTCATATCTGTAAGGTATTCCGTAATGGTCGAGTCTCGAAGCGATGTACAGTTCATTCTTAGACAGCATCGCTTCGCCCCTCAAAGACGTATGCTTTCTTTCCTCAGCAAAGAAGTCTTCCTGTCTGTCGTAAGCTTCAGCCCATTCCTCATCTCTCTGATGACCATGCATGATGCCTGCGCTCAGCTCCGGATGCTTCTCGAGGAACTTCTCCATGACGCTTTCCTCATCGATGTCGACGTAGTGCTTGATCGCCATCTCCAAGACTTTTATATCCTTTTCGACTAACGCCAGCGCCTTGTTTATATACTGCTTCCTAACAAGCGCAAATATCTTATCCGTGTCATTGGAGATGCCAAGGCGCTTCTCTTTCTTCCGGTTTCCCTGCTTTGGAAGCAGTTGGTAATAATACCAGCACCCTTTTATTTTAGCGCAATAAAGCGATCCTTCCGGTAAAGTAGTAAGTTCATTTTCAAGGTCGTTCTTACGATCAATCAGAACATTTCGAATTCTCTCTAGTTCTTTTCTGTGAATCATACCCTTTCCTCGCTTCGACATAAACTTGTGTCGCATTTCGCGTCTTTCAAGAGGACTTTTTTGATTTGTTATACATTTCAAAAAAATTTTGCCCGAAAATGTATAATCATTTTACCACCTCGCTCCGCTCGTCTCAACTTCAGGGAAATCCGCTTGACGATAATTGGATATATCGGGATTATCGTCAAGTAAGTTTCAGCCTCTTTTGATGATATCTGCTGCATATAGCAGAATCATTATACATTTTTCGCAAAAATTTTTTTCAAATGTATAATTTTTGCAAAAACTCCTTTTTCGAAGAGCGATTTGAAATCTAATCAGTCGAAAAATTCGATAGCACGCACGAGAGCTCCGCACACTACGCATCGCAATATCTCGTGCGCGCTCAAATGCGCATTGTCATTACCTGACGCTTAGAATTATCGTTACTCACATCTCATACGCCTAAGGTAGATGGTAGCCTTATTGCTCTGTATGTTGATTTTCCGCTCGTCTCCTCTGACTCGCGGGGTCTGCTTTGCCGATCGTCCCGCTCTACAGCTGTCCGTGCGGGTTTAGTAGTCCCGCCGGTCAGCGCTGGGCCTCTCGGAGCAGACCGTAGATGGTTCGAGTTATCATAATGCTTAGTCGACGGACTATGCGGGTTAAAGAAAACTTAAAAAGCCGCCAGTTCACATAACTAGGCGGCGATCATTTTTTGGTCGAGTTAGTGAGTTAGTCGCGGGCTCGATCAGCGCATTCCCATTATCATGCCAAGGACAAATGGCACGAGCCAAATGAGCCACACTGCCACGCTGAATTTGTGGAACATATGCATAGCATTGTCGTCCTTGCGAGCCAGTACGACAGTTGCCCAAATCGCGTGGATCGCCATCAGTATTATAGCGATCATTCCAGTGATCCCGTGCGCACCGCTAAGCCCGCCGGCGGTTCCATCCGCGAGCCTGGACATCATCATCGTTCCTGTGGTATCGGCGCAGAGTCCTAGCCAAAAGAACGCGAGGTGCAATGGCTTCAGCACTTTTGCCCTGTGCTCCGACCACACGCCTATCGTATAGAATATCAGTGCTAATGTAATGGCTATAACAGCCTTCATAAGTAGTGGTGTCATATCAAAATTCGTATGTTGTCACATCATAATGCGTTTGTTGTCACATCATAGTTTTGATGTTGTCATGTCACATTACGTACCGCCCGTAGCGGTCAAACTTCACGTCTTCCTCATACTTGTATGGGCCAGCATATGAATTAATTAACGCCACTATGACGTCTATGCAATACCAGAGTCCGAGCCCGCCAAAAGTGAGCAGCTTCATCAAGCCGAGGAATGTTTGCCCGCGGAAGAATCTATCCACGCCGTAGATACCGAGGAAGAACGAGAACACCCAGGTGAAAATATGCTTGTTCATTCTTCTGGCCGCCACGCCGCGTCGCACGTAACCCCCATTCCAACCTTGATCGAAGGTTTGACGATCATCATCGAAGTCTTGGTCGAAGCCTCGGTCATAGCCATGGTCATATTCCCCTTCGTCATCCGAGTCGTAGCTTGGTCCGGTGTACTCTTCGACGATCGTCTCTGTTATTATGGGTTCCTCGACCGGCTCCTTTTCTCTGGGAATTGTTTCGACCTCCCATTCCATCTCGATGCCGGCTTCGGCGTATTCCGGTTGTGGCTCAGAGGGCGCTTCGAATTCCGGCGCCTCGGTAGGCGTTCCTTTCATTTCAGGAAGCGGCTCTTCGGCTTTTGCGGTTGGAGTCGGACTCATTTCCGGGAGTGGCTCGGCTTGCGCTGTTGCGGTTGCAGTTGGAGTCGCTCTCATTTCGGGAAGCGGTTCCTCGGTGGCATGCGATGGTGCAGTTGGAGTTGCTTTCATTTCAGGAAGCGGCTCAGCTTGCGCGGTCGGAGATGCCTTCATTTCGGGAAGTGGCTCCTCGGCGGCATGCGATGGTGCGGTCGGTGTCACTTTCATTTCTGGAAGCGACTCTTCAGCCAATGCTTCAGCTGTTGCAGCTTCGGTCAACGCATCTTCGGCTGGAGCTTCCGCTACTGCCATATTACCTTCAAATAATTCTTCTGTTGCCATTTGTTCTCTTTAGTCTCCTTACCTTTCTCTGAATTTCCCCTTAATATAGTCGATCCTCAGCGCCTCCATCTTTATCGTTGTCGGTGCCTTGGCGTTGTAGTCGAATCCGTGCATGGTGCCATGCGTGTCGTGGAATTCCACATCTATGCCGGTCTCCTTGAGGAGCTTGCTGTAGAGGATCCCGTCGTCTCGCAAGGCGTCAAACTCCGCGACTTCAATGTAAGCCTGTGGCATACCCTCCAGACTTTCCGCTTCGACAGGCGATCTGTACGCGAGTGGCGTGTCTTCGGGACGTGGATTGATGAACGGCGTCACCTTCTTGGACAGAGTCGAGTTCCAGACCGGTGTGTCGGTGTATTTGCGGAAGGACTCGCTCTGGCTCCTGGCATCGAGGAATGGATATACGAGCAGCTGGAACAGCGGCTTTATGCCGCTCTGTCTGTCACGAGCCATAAGACACGACGTGACAGCCAGCGTGCCTCCGGCACTGTCCCCGCCGATCCCTATCCTGTCAGGGTCGATGCCGATCTCGCCGGCATGCTCATGCAGCCACACGAGCGCGGCGTAGCAGTCCTCCTGCGGATAAGGGAACGGATACTCAGGCCCCAGCCTGTATTTCACGTAGGCTACGATGCAGCCTGCGCCCTTTGCGTAGTTGACCGAATGCCTGTAATGCGCAGAAGTGCCCTCGTACACAAATCCGCCTCCGTGAATGTTGTAAAAGCACGGCGCAGGCTTCTTTATCCCAACGGGCTCGATCAGCATCAGCTCGATCTTCGCGCCTCTGAACGAAGGGATCATAAACGTCCTCACGTTCAGCTCCGGATCTTTGAACAACGACTTCGGAACGCGATACAGCCTGTTGGTGCGCGCGATGCTCTTTTTTGTCATCCTCGGCGTGTACAGGCTAAGCGGCAGGAACTCCCTGCTTATAGGGTATTTTGTCCTTTTCATTTCAGCAGATCCTCTCCCGGCCCCATCATCGGTATGTCGAAAGCTGTCGCGTCCTCGAGATGGAACATCATCAGTTTGTGGCCGGTCTCTTCGTTATATATGCCCCTTAGCTGAGGGAGTGCTTCAAGGCTGGCCTCTGCGTATTTTGGGTCTGTCTCAAATACCACTTTTCCTGTGTAGCGCAACCAGTGGCCGTCGGGCTTAGCGCACGCGATCTCGACTTTCGGATTCGCGAGAAGCTGCTTATACACTTCCTTGAAATCTCCGACTCCGAACAGCACCTTGCCGTCCATTTCCAAGTGAGCTCCGAGCGGCCTCACTTTCGGCTGATCGCCATCGACTGTTGCCAGATAGAAAACACCTGCTTCTGTCAGAAAATCATTTACCTTGCCCATGATTTGCCTCCTGTCTAGTGCGCTCAAATATCGATCCTCTAGTCTTTACTCGGTTATTATACTATGATGGGCAAAAAAAGTGGGAGCCCAAGAGGTATCTTTTGAGGGTTATCTCTTGGGCTCCGCATCTTGAAAGGAGTTTAGAAAATAAGAACTAATTCGTTATTGCTTATTTGATTGTGTTTATTATTCTTTTATGTTGCTGTGCAGTTTCAGCAGGACTTCTTTCAGGTCTGCCGGAAGACGCTTCTCGCACTCGGCTTTCAGATCGTCAGGAACTCCGTAGAATGCCTCCGCGATCGAGCCGGCGATGCATGTGAGTGTGTCGCAGTCCCCGCCGAGAGATACCGCTGTCCTGATAACGTCCTCGAAGTCGATCCCTTCGAGAAAGGCTGTTATCGCTTCGGGCACGGTCTCCTGGCACGACTCAACGTGGTGGTATTCCGGGCGGATCTCGTCGCAAATCCTGCTGAGGTCGTATCCGATCTCGCTTACGATGAAGTCTCTGATCTCGTCCTTACTGTGTCCGTTCCTTGCCATCCATATCGCGGCAGCTGTCGCTTCGGCGCCCTTGACGCCTTCAGGATGGTTGTGGGTCACATCGGCAGTCCATCTCGCGACTTTGCGAGTGGTCTCGAGGTCATCGAAGAGCCAGCCAGCCGATGAGACTCTCATCGCGGAACCGTTACCCCAACTGTTGTAAGGTTCTCTGTCGCTGTCCGCGAGCCAGTGGTAGAATCTCCCGCCATAACCGGCGTTAGGATATCTGTGGCCCCATTTGTGCATCATGTCTATGATGAGATCCTTTGTGGCCGCTTCGTCATCGATGACGCCGGAACCTATTGCGCTCATCAGCGCTTCTGCCACCGCTATCGACATGACGCTGTCGTCTGTGAATGTTGCTTCCCTGTCGAAGAAAGGGAAGTCTTTTGTCTTCTTGCCCCTGTCGAACTCGTAAGGGCTGCCTATCATATCTCCTAAAATTGCTCCGTACATAAATGTTGCCCTCCTATCATTTGCTTCGTCTTTATCTTACAATGACATTCTACTCTATTCTTTGTCCGCAGAGGTCGCTTGCCAAGCGACTTTTTTCGGCAAGCATTGCTTTGTCTATTCTTTTTCACTTATTCTTCCTCGTCCCAAGCGGCGAACGCATCCTCCATGTTGCTGAATGCTGTTACGAGTCCGCCGGTGATCGCATCTATTGCGTCATTGCCGGGCTGGATAGTGTCGACCACCCATTTGCCATCGACTTTAGTCAGTGCGATCGTGACGGTCTTTTCATAGTTTTTCTCAGTGAGATCTGCAAGCTTGCCTGACAGGAGCGTTGTCGCGAGCGAGTCCAGCTCTTCTTCAGATACATCGCTGAATGCCAGCATGAACGCCTGTGAAATGTATTCGCTGAAGAATGCTGTACATGCATCACCGATCCTGTATGTGGTGATCTTCGCGTCTACTGTTGCTTTGTCTCCGTTTATCTGTTCATTGCTGAGCTCATAATCAAAGTCCAACATTTTAGGCAGCATCTGCTCTTCGTAGACTTTAGTCAGACCTGTGTCCTCAGCTGCCTCTTCTGCATCTTCAGCTTCTTCCGACTCTACTGATTCGGCTGCCGCGTCCAGAAGATCCAGTTCAGCTTCGGCATAAACGCTTGCCAGGGTTTCAACATCCTGCGTCTTCAATGCTTGCAGGAAAGTGTCAGTTGTCTCTGTTGGCGAAGGTGTCGAACCACAGCCTGAGAAAAAGAAGATCACCGAGAAAATCGCCAAAATCGCGATAACGTGTTTTCCTATGCCTGTAGTGTTCATGATATTACGCTCCTTCATTGTGCACCCTCCTTCCGGCTTTCGCCTTTATTTTGCAGTGTGTTTGTCTGTTCGAAGATGTCCGCCGCCGTAAAAGGCGGGGGACATCCGGCGCCTGTTACAAGCAAACATCGATGCTGCAGAGGACTCCATCGTCGACATTGTAGAGCACTTTGCCCTCGGCAGTGTCGCCGATCTTGTCGTAAAGCCTTCCCGCACTGCAGCTCTCACCGATTACGGTGTATGGGCTGTTTGCTACATAACCCACGTGTCCGAGCCCGTCGACCTCCACTTTGATCGCTTCCTTGTCGTAGTCATTGTCGGGCTCCTTTACGAGTTTTACTGTCATGTCCTTCTCGAAGAAGTCCTTGCCGTGGTAGAAGCTTGTTCCTGTGATCGTGAAATAGACCATATTATTTGTGTTATCCGTTTTCATCTCCGCACCCCCCTTTCTTTTTTATAGTGTGTTTTGTAGGTGTGTCGTCAAGGAGTGGTCCTTTGACGCCTATAGTCTATTCCACTAGCTGTACAAAAAAACGCCCCCGCGCTAAGGCTTGGGGGTCGTTCGCTTTGCAAGTGTCAAAAAACGCCCTTGCTTGATCGATATATTCGGCGTCTGTTACTCGTTCGTTACCTGTAGTCTTCGCTAAGTTGCCCGATCAGCTCTTTCATCTGTTCGACCACGCTTTCCGGCGCGACTATCCTGACGTCTCCGCCGAGCGAGATGATCCAGCCGAGGAAATGCGTGCTCACCGCGACTGTGACTGTTGTGCGGAAGTGGTCTTCGTCCACCGGAGCAATGATTATGTCCTTGCCGAATCGGTCGATCAGGACGCCCACCATGTAATTCTTGCACTCGAGCGTGACTTTCGTTTCCTCCCCGACGTACATCCCGAAGAGCGACTTGGTGTAGTCGGCGAGGTTGAAACCGGCGAAAGCCTCCTTGCCCTCCCTCGCTTCATCGATGACGTCGATCTCCTTCATCTTGTCCACGCGGTAGTGCGTAACTGTATCGTGCTTCGCGTCATAGACGACCAGGTAGTACATCTCGTCGTCCCACATCAGCGCCCACGGACTCAGCTGGTACCACTTGCCATCGTAGCGCGGCTGCATCTTCTTCTCGAGGTCCCAGTCGTAGTATCTGAACCTGATCTGCCTGTCGGAGTTGATGGCCGAGTGGATCTTGTCTACGTTGTAGTATATGCTCTCGTTCATCGTCTTTACGCGGCCCGCGATCAGCACCTGCCTGTGGAGCTGCGACGCGTCGTGGTTGCTCGCGAGTGACTCGATCTTCTTGATCAGGTCGCGCGACTTGTGCTCGCTGATGAACTTCGAAGACTGTACGGAATCGACGAGAAGTTTCAGCTCCGCAAGTTCGAAGTCACGGCTGCCGAGGTAATAGTAATAGTTGCGACCGTCCTGCGATGTCAGGATGTCCATACCGAACTTCTTCAGCTCCGCGATGTCCTGGTAGATCGTTTTGCGGTCCGCGTTGACGCCGCACTCCGCCAGTTTGTGTATGATCTCAGCCATCGTGAGATAGTGGTCGTCGTCCGACTCCTTCATAAAGATCTGCGCCAGATACAGCATCTTCAGCTTTTGGTTATCTCCTTTTCGCTCAGCCATGATGGACCTCTCTTCCGTGTGCTTTGTCTGTCTTTATGATACCACAGCATGATGCCGCAGTGACGCGCAGTGCGATATTGCGACAGATTTCTATCAATGCATCTACCTGTATTGCTGCTGTGGTAGAATGCAATTGAGAGGCGGATCGCGATGGATCGGAGGATCCAAGAGCGAAGGATTTAGAGATTTTGAAAGTTTGAAAGTTTGAGAGATTGAGAGTTTGAGAGAGGGTGATACTATGGCACACAGAGCTAATATTTTGAAGCTGGCTACTAAGATCAGTCTTGAGAGTCTGACTTACACCGGCATCACTTACAACGACCCTGAGTACAAGATCCTGGAGCCTATAGTTGATGACGATATGTGCGAGATCATGCTGCACATGCGACTCAATGTAAACAGGACTCCGGAGGAGATCGCGCGCAGGGCGAAGAAGGACGTCGACTTCACGCAGAAGCAGCTGGATAAACTCCAGAAGGCAGGCGTGGTGCGCGCGCGTATGCAGGATGGAAAAAGAGGCTATTACTATCCTATTTGGGTGCCGGGCATCATGGAGGGCATTCTCTCGAACAGAGAGCAATGCGACGCTCATCCGGTGCTGGCCGAGTGTTTTGAGGAGTACACCAGAAAGAGGGTCTCGATGCTGGCTCCGTTCATGGACGCTGGCATGAACCTGATGCGTGTCATCCCGGTGCAGAGCGCTATCGAGAACAACTCGCACAAGGCGAGCTATGACGAAGTGGCGAGTCTGGTCGAGAAGGCACACACCATATCGGTAGGTCCGTGCTCCTGCAGACGTTCGCGCAGGCTCATGGGCGAAGGCTGCGGACATCTTGAGGACGACATGTGTATGTACCTCAACGACAACGCTCTCAACTTTATCGAGACGGGCGCTCACCGCCAGATCGACAAAGAAGAGGCGTACGAGATACTCAAGAGGGCCGAGGCCAATGGTCTTGTGCACGAGCTGAACGTGACGGACGGCTATGACGAGGCGAACGCTATATGCAACTGCTGCGGATGCTCATGCTTCGCGCTCCGTATCGCTTCGTACTTCAGGACACCGGATGCCATTCGTACCAACTATGTCGCCAAGGTCGACAAGGATAAATGCGTGGCGTGCGGACAATGCGTGGAGAACTGCCAGCTCAACGCGGTGAAGCTGGGGCAGAAGCTCTGTGATCGTCCGGCGAACGAGCCGAGGCCTGAAGAGACAGCACGCAACACGCTTTGGACCAGCAAGAGATATAATCCTGACTTCCGTATAAACCGTACCGATGTGATGCCTGAGGGCACAGCGCCGTGCAAGTCGGCCTGCCCTGCTCACGTGCCGGTACAGGGCTACATCAAACTGGCGTCTGAAGGCCGCTACGATGAGGCGCTTGAACTCATCATGAAAGAGATTCCGTTCCCTGCTGTCTGCGGACGCATCTGTAACAAGAAGTGCGAGGAAGCATGCACGCGCGGGGATGTCGATACTCCGGTCGCGATCGACGAGATCAAGAAGTTCATCGCCGACCACGAGCTCGGCGCGAAGGACCGTTTCGTTCCTGAAATGCTGAACCAGAGGGGCGTGCCTTACACGGAGAAGATCGCCGTTATAGGCGCCGGTCCTGCAGGCCTCAGCTGTGCGTACTATCTGGCTATAAAGGGCTACCCTGTTACGGTCTTTGAAAAGGAAAAAGTTCTCGGAGGCATGCTGACGCTCGGCATTCCTTCGTTCAGGCTCGATAAGAGCGTCATCAACGCCGAGATCGATATACTGAACAAGCTCGGCGTTGAGTTCAGGACCGGCGTGGAGCTCGGTAAGGACGTGACGCTGGACGGCTTGAGACAGGAAGGCTATAAGGCGTTCTATCTGGCGATCGGCGCCTCGAAGGGAGCTGAGCTGGGTATCAAGGGCGAAGATCTTCCGGGTGTTCTTTCCGGTATAGATTTCCTCAGGGATATCAACCAGGATATAAAGCCTGAGGTAGGGAGCGCTGTCGCGGTACTCGGCGGCGGCAATGTGGCTCTCGATGTGGCCAGATCGGCTGTACGTCTCGGCGCTGATGTAAAGGTGTATTACCGCAGAAGCGAAGAGGAGATGCCTGCCGACAGAGAGGAAGTCGAAGAGGCCATTTCGGAAGGCATCGAATTCGTTTATCTGGCTGCCCCTGTTGAGGTATGCGGAAACGGAAAAGCCGAGACGCTCAAGCTCGAAAAGATGCAGCTCGGTGAAAAAGACGCGAGCGGCCGCCGCAAACCTGTAGGCACCGGAGAGTTCTTCGAGGTGCCTGTGACATGCGTTATTAGCGCGACCGGTCAGAAGATAGAACTCGGCGGCATCGACCCTGCGGGTCTGCTGTCCGTGAACGCGAACGGAACTGTCAGAGCGGACAGCATTTCCGGCCAGACTTCCGTCGATGATGTATTTGCCGGCGGAGACCTGGTGACCGGACCGAAGTTCGCCATCGACGCCATTGCGGCCGGAAAAGAGGCCGCCGTCTCGATCCATCGTTTCGTTCACGAAGGCCAGACTCAGGAGCTCGGCCGTGACCACAGAGACTACAGCTCGTTCGACACAGCAACAGCTCAGATCGATCCGATCGGATTCGACAACGCGCCTCGCCAGAAACCTGCCGGCCCTGGCGGTGAGAAAGCGAAGACCACTTTCGACGATCTCCGCAGCACATTCACTGAAGAGCAAGTTCAGAAAGAATGCGGCAGATGTCTCGGATGCGGTACTGCTGTCGTTGATCAGTTCATGTGCGTAGGCTGCGGCATCTGCACTACTCACTGCAAGTTCGACGCCATCCAGCTCGAGAAGGTATACGACGCGGGCAACGGCAAGTACTTCGGCACGCTCGGCAAGATCGTCACTCACGTACCGAGCATCGGCGCGGGAATGGTGAAGAAGCAGCTGGGAAGACGCGGAGGCGGAAATGCATGAGATAGGCATAGCCAGGCAGATACTCCGAACAGTCGAGAAATACGCCGCGGAAAACGGCGCAACTGAGATCACCGAAGTCGTTTGCGACAACGGGGAACTGTCTCTTGTGATACCCGAGTATCTCGAGAAGACCTACCCGATGGTCATCAAGGGCACCATACTTCAGAACGCAAAGCTCACACTGAATTCAGTCCCGGGACTCGCGGAGTGCGATGACTGCGATGAGATCTTCAACGTCGTGGAGCACAAGGGTTACTGCCCTAACTGCGGCAGCTTCAACAAGACGGTGCTTTCCGGCAAGACCTTCAGCGTTAAGGAGATAATCGTAAAGTGATTCCCGCTTTATTACGAAAGTCTTAATGTGTTCATTGGCCATCTAAAATTATTATCGAAGCTATATATTAGCAAAGTGGAATATGGTATTATGAATTGTAATTCTACTTTAATGTCAAGGAGGGAAACGAAATGTCACAGCATCATGAACACATCGAGCAGCTTTCCGCAGATCTTCTTGATCAGATAAGCGGCGGAGCAACACAGTATGAAACGGAACTGGCAAAGCTCTATGTCGCTGCCGCTAAGCATGACAATGTCGGACTGGATGACGCGATCGCGTTGATCAAGAAGTATAACACCTCTGCTGATCTTGCAAAGGGCGGTATTGATCTCGATGAAGTCATAAAGGAAATGAGAGCACAGTGGTAGTCTCAGCTGTTTGATAAAACAACCAACGAAGCCCCGCATCCAAAGCGGGGCTTTCAGCTTAGAAAAATACCAACAAAAAACCATCCCCGCGTAAAACTGAACTAGTAAGATGAAAGTAGACATGTTAAAAAAGCATGTCTACTTTTCTTATGCTAGGATTTGCTTAAGGAGGTGATTTTATGGCTAGGCCAAAAGG